>CAZWDL010000103.1:0-26884 GCA_964632995.1 uncultured Saprospiraceae bacterium | reverse complement strand
GGAAAAAATCCCCTCTTCAAAATGCTAACTAACTTAATACACAGTGTACTAGTACACTGTGTACTAAATTTTTCAACATTTTGAAGGGCTCTTTTTCCCTCACTCTTCGTTCCGTGCTCGCCTTCGTAGCTTAGGCTACGAGGCTCCGCAGCGCCTCGATTGAGGAAAAAATCCCCTCTTCAAAATGCTAACTAACTTAATACACAGTGTACTAGATCGCCACCCGCTCTTCCAGCTCCTCCAGCGACCGTCCCTTCGTCTCCGGCATGATGCGCCAGACAAAGACCAGCTGCAGCACCATCATGATGGAAAAGAAAGTAAAGATGGGGCCACCTCCGAAAGCCTCGGCAATAGGTGGAAAAGCAAAAGCGATGATCGCCGCCATCAGCCAGTGGGTAAAGCTGCCCAGCGACTGTCCCTTCCCGCGAACCTCATTCGGGAAAATCTCCGAGATAAAGACCCAGATGACCGCTCCCTGCGAAAAGGCAAAAAAGGCGATGTAGGCGAAGAGGAAGATGGGCACCCCGAAGAACTCCTCCGCGAAAAAGGCCCGGGCCACCAGTGCGAGGGTCACAATGAGCCCCACCGATCCCACCAGCATCAGTTTTCGCCGGCCGAAGCTATCGATAATCGACATGGCGAGGAGCGTAAACAGGAAATTTACCAGGCCTATGCCGGCAGTAGACAGAAGGGCAGAACTCGCTTCGGCGCCGGTCATCTCAAAGATTCGCGGCGCGTAGTAAATAATCGCGTTGATGCCCGACACCTGGTTGAATATAGCGAATACGATTGCAAGCATAATGGGAAAGCGGTAGCGCGACTGAAACAAGGCTTCGTCCTTGCCTTTGGAATGATGAACGGACTTCCTGATGGCCGCCACTTCCTGGTCTACCGTTTCCGGATTGACGATGGAAAGCACCGCGCGCGCTTCGGCCTCCTCATCCCGCTTGACGATGAGCCAGCGCGGGCTGCGGGGCACGAAGCGGATCATGATCACGAAGGCCAATGCCGGGAAGACTTCTACGCCTAGCATCCAGCGCCATGCATCGGGGCCTAACCCTTGAATCAGGTAGTTCGACAAGTAGGCAATCAGAATGCCCAGCACGATATTGAACTGAAACAAGGCCACCAGGCGGCCGCGCTGATCCTTGGGCGCAATTTCTGCGATGTACATCGGCGCAGTCACCGAGGAGGCGCCGACACCCAGTCCGCCGATAAAACGGGAGACCAGAAAGATGGGCCAGCTGGGCGCGATCGCCGATCCCAGCGCAGAGAGGAAGTAAAGTACCGCAATCCAGAACAAGGTCTGCTTCCGGCCCAGCCGGTCGGAGGGGATACCGCCGAGCATAGCGCCGAAAACGGTGCCGAACAAGGCGATGGATACCGTGACTCCATGTTGCACCGCGCTAAGCTTCCAGTGTTCCTGGATGGCCTGCTCGGCGCCCGAAATGACGGCGGTGTCGAAACCGAAGAGAAAACCGCCCAGCGCAACGGTGATGGCCCAGAAAATGACTTGTCGCTTCATTTTTTAGAGTTTAGGTGTATTCAGCGCGATCGCCGACTGGCGTGGAAATTAGGAAAAAATTAATTAATCTATTACAGAACCGGAGCGGATGAGGGCAGGAAACCCAAAATTGAGGTACTTTATGGCTTAATATGAAACATGAAGAAGCAAAAGCATTTCTTGAAAAAGGTGTTTCCCGAGGGCCTTATACCTGGGCCGACCTGGGAGCCGGGAAGGGTACTTTTACCTACGCACTCAGCGAACTGCTCGGGCCCGAGGGCGTCGTTTATGCAGTGGATAAGCGCGCCGTGGTAAAGGATCTGAATCCCAACGATCAGCAGGCCCGAATTATCAGCCGACAAGCGGATTTTACCGGAAAGCTGGATCTTCCTGTTCTCGACGGCATCCTTATGGCCAACGCCCTGCACTTCGTCGCCGATCCCGCATCGCTGCTCAGGCGTCTGATCTCCAATCTACGCCCCGGCGGATCCTTCCTCCTGATCGAATACGACCGCGACCAGGGCAACCCCTGGGTACCCTATCCCATTTCCCGGCAGAAGTTTAGAAAATTGGCAAAAAAAGTTGGATTGGAGGAATTGGAGGAAATTTATCAGCGGCCCTCCCGGTATGGGAATGGGGAGTTGTATGGAGTGAAGTCACGAAAGGCAAGGGAATAATTAACGTCTGTATGGAATTGCCAGATTTTTGGCAAGTACTTAGCCCGAAGTTTAGAAGTTTAGTCACCACTCCTTCGGAGTGGCTGGTTTAGGAGTTTAGTCGATCAGCCTCACCTTTTAACCCTTTACCAACAAACCAAAGTACTCATTCCCCTGCCGTGGCGGAATAGAATTGTAGCATTCCTCAAAATACTTCACGCGGAAGCGGTCACCGAAATAGCTCAGGTACTCTTCTTTGGAACCACCGAAGGGCGGGCTTTCCTGCCCTTCCCGCAACGGAAAGCTCCACCACAGCCCCACCAGTTTGCCGCCGGGCCGCAGCAGTTCGTACACCTTATCGGCGTAGGCCTGCCGCCGTTCCGGCGTGGGTTCGAAGGCGCAGAAGAAGGTTTGCTCGACGATGATGTCGTACGTACCGGTATGCTCAAAAAAGTCCTGGTGAATAATTTGGTCGGCGGGAAAATCCGGCACGCGGCGCTGAAAGTCTTCCAGCGGCGGTTTGGCGATATCCAGCAGGTGGGTATGGGGAAAACCATTATGAAAAAGATACTCCGCCTCGTGGCCGTTGCCCGCGCCGGGAATCAGGATGTGCTGGTCCTTATGCGCCAGCTGATCGAAATAGGCTTTCAGCGGCGGGGATACCCGGCCCATGTCCCAGCCGGTGCTGCCGGCACGGTAGCGGTCGGCCCAGTAGTCTTCGGTATGGAGAGGGTTGGTCATATGATAATGATTTCCTAAGCGATAAAAGGCTGTTCGCTGTTCGCCATTCGCGCAAAGCTGACAGCATACAGCATAAGAACAAAATAGGTGGGGGAAAGATTTTTGGGTGCGATACTGACGCACAGAGGGGAGGCGGCTTCCAGGGCGCCCCCCCCCCCCGACTTTGCGCTCCGGCGTATTCCGGAAAGCCCAACGATACGCATTCCTGCCCATATGCTGACCTCCCTATCATTGAATTTTCACGGTAAACGGTAGAAATAAACAGCCAGACAGCCATCGTAAGCGGTGGGCTTCCTCTTTTTTTACAGTCGGGAAAAGCAGGGTTTTTGACTTTGTTTTTTTCGATACTCACGCACAGAGGGGAGGCGCCCCTCACTAGGAGGGGCTGGGAAAGGACCTCCTGGTGAGACGTACCGGTTAAAACTGCCGTTGATACTCCAGCAGCTCCTCTTCCGACATATCCACGTCTGGAAAAATGGGGGCCAGTTCGATTTGCAGATGAGGAAAAATCGAGGGCGAGACCGTATCTCCCTCTACGAAGGGGCGTTCCCCAACAAAGCGGCCGGCTTCATTTCGCGAGTAGATCAGCAGATTTTTTTCAACCGGGTCGATGATCCAATACTCGCGGACGCCGGCTTCTTCGTAGAGGCCGAATTTGATTTTTCTATCCTTATCCGAGGTGCTGGGCGAGAGGATTTCGATGATCCAGTCCGGAGCGCCGAGGCAGCCTCTGTCGTCTAGTTTGCTTCGGTCACAGATAACGGAGATATCAGGTTGAACAACCGTTTCTATCTCTTCAGCCTCCTTGCGGCCGGGGGAAAGAGGCAGGCGCACATCGAAAGGTGCGTGATAGACCTTGCAGCCGGGGGAGCCTAATCCGTACTGAATTTTGGTTAGCAACCGCGTGGAAACTTCCTGATGGTAACGACTGGGCGCCGGCGACATCTTAAACACCTTGCCACGAATGAGCTCTACCAGCTGGTCGAAGGTCCAGGATAAATAATCCCGGTAGGTATAACGGCCCTGCAAATCAATGTCTTCGAAATTCATGATTTGTCTTTTGCTTGTGCTACAAAATAAGCAATTCCATCGTAACAATCAACAGGCGATTTAAGGGGTATCCCTCTTAGTCCCACCCAACATTTATGAGACATAAAATTCCTTATGGCTACCTGCGTTATAGTCCCTGTAACATTTTTCGCAACGACCCCGGAAAGGAACGCCCCTAATCATATCAGCAAAAAAATGATTTATTTCCACTCCTACTTGTTACTTTTGTACACTCATTGCATTATGTCCTTAAATACAGGAAGACCGTTATGAAACGTTTCTTAATACTGATCTGTCTTCTCGGATGGAACCTGGCAGCTCCCGCTCAAACTGTGCAGGAGCTGGAGCAGCAATTGAAGGAAGCCGGATCTACCGAAGAGAAAGTAAATATCAACTACGAGTTGTCGCGCAAACTACGGGGTCCTGATCCCGACAAGGCGATGGATTATGCCAAGCGTGCCTACCAGTTGGCGGGTGACACCGGCGATGAGGGGCTCCTGTCTCTGACCGCCTTCGAGATTGCGCTGGTCTACGAGCGGCAGCGCGACGATCGCAACCAGGAGGTCTGGTTCCGCAGCGCCACCGAGCACGCCAAAAAGGCCGGCGATGTCGACCTGATCATTAACAGCGTCGATAAGCGCGGGCGGCTGGCGCTTAAAGAACGTAAAGAACAACGCGCCATCCGCGTTTACCGCGACGCCTTTGAGTATTTTAGCAATAAGGGAACCAGCATCAGCGACCTGGAACGGAAGTCTGCCCAGCAGAAGCGGAAAATCACCAAGGAACAACAGGAGCTGGAACTGGAGCGCGAGCAGCTGCAGCAGGAAGTGCTCTCTCTGCTCACGGAACGCGACCGGCTCACCTCCCGGCAGACGGAGCTGATGGCTCGCCAGGAAGACCTCATGGAAGAAAAACAGGAGGTGGAGCAAAAGGTCACCCTGAAAGATGAAGCCCTGGATTCGCTGAACCGCCAGAAAGCGAAAGCCGAACAGGTGGCCAAAGAAAAGGAAAAGGAATACCGCCAACTCTCCAGAGAAGCGCTGGCGCAGAAACTGGCCCTGGAGGAAACGGACCGCGACCTCGCCGAAACGCGCGCCAATCTCGCCGAAGCGGAGATCATCGCCGAACGCAACCGCTATCTCATCCTCATCGCCGGGCTGGCCGCTGCCTTTTTTATTATCCTCGCCTTTTTAAGCTGGGGCCGTTACCGCGCCAGCCGCCGCGCTAAGAAGGCCCTCGAAGACAAAAACAAAATCATCGAGCACGAACGCGAGCGCTCGGACGAATTGTTGCTCAACATCCTGCCGGCGCCCATCGCCCAGGAACTCAAAGAGCACGGCAAAGCCCGCGCCCGCCGTTACGAAGAGGTCACTGTGCTGTTCGCCGACTTCAAGAACTTCACCAGCATCTCGGAACGCCTCTCTCCCGAAGCCCTGGTCGAAGAGCTCGATAAGTGCTTCAAGGGCTTCGATTTTATCATCAGCCAGTACAAGGATATCGAAAAGATCAAGACCATCGGCGATGCCTACATGTGCGCCGCGGGCCTCACCGAACGAAGAACGGTGCCTAGCAACCTGGTGCGCGCCGCCCTGGAAATGCAGGAATTCCTGGAGGAACACAAACAGGAAAATTTACGCCTGGGCAAACCTTTTTTCGAAGCCCGCATCGGACTGCACACCGGCCCCGTCGTCGCGGGCGTGGTGGGCGTCAACAAATTCGCTTACGACATCTGGGGCGACACCGTCAACACCGCCGCCCGCGTGGAGTCGAACTGCGAAGAAGGCCGCGTCAATATCTCGCAAACAACCTACCAGCTCGTCCGCTATCAGTTTGAATGCATTTACCGGGGTAAGGTGGACGCGAAGAACAAAGGGGCCATCGATATGTACTTCGTCAGCAAAGAGCGGAAAGCGATGGCGGCGGCGGTCTGAAAACGCCCCGCTTCAAAACCTTCTTGATCCTCTATAACTGAATAGAAGAAAGTCTGATGTTCCAGAGGAAAAGTGTTTGGCGCTTCGCTGCTCGACATCACAAAGCTGCTATCCGGTCGCTTTGTCATACTGGTCGTCATAGCCAATCTAATTGCTCTTCCCCTTGCCTGGTGGGCAACCGGGCAATGGCTGCAGCAATTCGCTTACCGCACCGACATCCCCTTGGCGTTGTTTCTCGCAGCTGCCGGACTTACGCTTTTCCTGGCGCTTCTGAGCGCAGGCAGCCAGGTGCTGCGCGCTGCCCGCACCAATCCGGCCGAGGTGCTGCAAAAGGAGTAAATGAACGGGGAAGAGAGGGAGACTCGGAGACAGAGGGAACGACTTATTAGGAAAATACTACTTTCTCCCGCCCCCCGGTCGTTCTCAGAAAAAGTTGACTTGGACAACAAATCAGATTTAAATTATACTCGACGTAAACTGGTTTGAGCGGTTTCTCAAACCATTTCGACGTCAGTATAAAAGTACTTGCTCGGATCCTCAGGGCAGCGGCTGATGCAGCAGATCGAAAAACTGATCCAGTTTCGGCAGCAGGACGATCTCGGTGCGGCGGTTGATGCTGCGTCCGGCGGCGGTGGCATTATCCGTTTTGGGGATGTACTTCGAACGTCCGCCGGCGGTCATCCGCTCGGGGCGCACGCCGTATTCGTCCTGCAATACCCGTACGATAGCGGTGGCCCGCAGTACACTCAGGTCCCAGTTGTCTTTGATACACTCGGTGCGGATCGGCACCGTATCGGTATGGCCTTCGACCAGGATGTCGAGCTCCTGATGATCCCTGACGATGCGGGCGATTTTGCCAAGCACTTCGTGGGCCCGGCTGCTGATGATCGTACTACCGGAGCGGAAGAGCATCTTGTCGGATAGCGAGATGTACACCACACCTTTTTTTACCTCTATGGTTACATCCTCGTCGTCGATGTCCTGCAACGAACGCTTCAGGTTCATGACCAAGGCCAGCGTTAGGGAATCCTTCCGCTGGATAGAATTCGTCAGGTCCTTGATGTACTTGTTCTGCTCATTGAGGGCCTCCAGAGATTTCTGGATGCTCTCGGCGCCGGTTTGACTGATCACCGACAGGTCAGAGAGGCGTTGCAGCAGATTGGTATTCGTTTCTCTGAAATACTCCATCTGCCGTTCGAGGGAGGCCAGCTGATTGCGGGCGTTGATCAGTTGCGTTTCGCGAACGATCAGGTTGCTTTCCGTTTCCCGTAAGGCATCGCGGGTAGCCGACAACTCCCTGTTCAACTCCGCGATTTGCTGATCACATTCACTGCGCAGATCGGACAATCTGCTTTCCAGGTCATCCCGGCTGCTTTGCAGCTCCAGGTATTTTCGCTTGCTGACACAGGAGCTGAGCAACACGAGGGACAGTACTAATAATAGGATAGGTCTCATAATTCCTGCTTTTTGATAAAAAGGCAGCAGGTGAATTCAGGGAGAAAATCAGAGGCTTTGCGGCAGGGCGTTCTATTTTCAAAACAGTTGATTGTCATCAAAGGTTCTCATGTTCATAATATACAGGGTAGTGTTCGCCCTAACCGCTTCACTGTCTTGCACCATGCAGTATTTCTTGAAAATTATCAGGTATATTTATAGTAAAAAACCACCATGCCAGAACAATCCATCTCCGCTGACTTCCCTTTCGAATCAAAATACCTGGAAGTATTGGGTCACCGAATGCACTACATCGAAGAGGGTAGCGGCGACCCCATCCTCTTTCTGCACGGCAATCCGACTTCCAGCTACCTGTGGCGCAACATCATTCCGCATCTTAGTGACCAAGGTCGCTGTATTGCGCCCGACCTAATCGGCATGGGAAAATCCGACAAGCCCGACCTCCCGTACCGCTATTTCGATCATTATAACTACCTCTCCGCTTTTATTGAAAAAATGGATCTGAGAAATATCACCCTGGTCATTCACGACTGGGGTTCAGGGCTCGGCTTTCACTACGCACGCCTGCATCCGGACGACATCAAGGGCATCGCCTTTATGGAAGCCATCTACCGGCCGGTGCGGTGGAACGACTTTCCCGCTAATTTTAAGATCGGTTTCAAACTGATGCGCACACCCTATGTCGGCTGGTTTTTAATAAGTGTGATGAATATTTTTATTAAACAAATTTTGCCACAGGCAACAGCCAGGGAACTGCGTAAAGAGGAGATGAAACACTACGCAGCGCCCTACCCTACAGTACAAAGCCGAAAGCCTATACGGCGGTGGCCCGTCGAAATTCCGATCAACGGGCATCCGGCCGATGTGCATGAGGTCGTATCGGCTTATTTCTCCTGGCTGAAGGAAACTACCATCCCTAAAATCCTGTTCCATGCCCGACCTGGGGGCCTTATTCCCGAAGAGGCCGCCGCCTGGCTCCGCCAGAACCTTTCCAACATCACAACAGTGGATATCGGCGAGGGGCTGCACTACCTGCAGGAGGATCATCCGCATCTGATTGGGGAGCAGCTGAGTGAATGGTACGGGGGGATAGAAAAGGATTGAGGGATTGCCCGCCTGCGCGCAAGGCTTCGGCGGGTAAAAAGGATTGAAGGGGCTGTTCCCGGTCGTTTTAATAATACTCGACGTAAGTTTACTCCACCGCAGTACCTCTTCGCGACACGATAAAAGAATGAAGGTTCGCTGTATCCTTTAAAACAAACCAAAGCCTTATGGATGCATGCCTGGATTATATTCTTGAAAAAGAAGAAGGCGTGCAGCGCGACATCCTGCTGCACCTTCACGAATTGATCACTTCTTTTCCCGAAGTGACCGGGAAGATCCGGTACAAGATTCCGTTTTATGACCGGCGGAGCTGGATCTGTTATCTCAATCCCATTAAAGGAGACCGGGTAGAGCTGGCCTTTACCCGGGGCAATGAGCTGTCAAACGAACAGGGCTTGCTGGAAGCCCGTGGCAGGCAGCAGATCATGGGGGTAGTATTTGACGTTGTAGAAGAGATTCCGGATGAAACAGTACTGGAAGTACTGCAGGAAGCCCTATTGCTGGATGAAGAGGTTCCGTACCGGTGGAAGTATAACAAGAAGCGAAGATAACCCGGATTAATTTTGCTAAATTGGGTTGGAACACTAAAACCCACTGATCATGTTTGCCAATCGTCGACGTTTTCTGAAAAACATGGGCGGTCTGTCCGCCGGTTTGTTTGTCCTTCCCTGGAGCAATACTGAAACCCTGGCCGACATCAGGTCTGCTGTTAACCGGGTAGCCCACCGGGACCCGGCGGAAGTCGCCCGTGACGAAACCTTCTGGTATCAAATACAACGTGCTTACCGGCAATCACCACACTTTATCAACCTCGAAAACGGCTATTTCAGCCCACAGCCTAAAGAAGTTATGGAGGCGCAGCTCGAGAATATCCAGATGATCAACGAAATTCCCTCTTTCTACATGCGACGGCGGCAGGCCGGGGAGAAGGAGGGAGTCAAGCAACAGCTTGCGGAGTTCGCCGGCTGTTCGGCGGAAGAAATCGTGATTACGCGGAATACAACCGAGTCGCTGGATACCATCATCGCCGGTATCGACTTTGCCGAAGGCGACGAGGCCGTCATGTGCGATCAGGATTACGGCAGCATGCTGGCCGCTTTTGATCAGCAGGCGCGCCGCCGGGGGCTGGTCAACAAGATCATCGACCTGCCGCTGCATCCGAAGAGCGATGCGGAAATTGTGGAGCGCTACGAGCGGGCGATCACGGAGCGGACGAAGGTCATGCTGGTCACCCAGCTCATCAATATCAGCGGACAGGTGCTGCCGGTGCGAAAAATATGTGATATGGCCCACACTCACGGGGTGGAGGTGATCGTCGACGGCGCCCACGCTTTCGCTCACCTGGACTTTAAAATTCCCGACCTCAATTGTGACTATTTTGGCGCAAGCCTGCACAAATGGCTGTGCTCCCCCCTGGGCGCCGGCATTATGTATATTCGCAAAGACAAAATCGACCGGGTTTGGCCCTTATTCGGCGACGCCAGCTACCCGGCAGATGACATCCGAAAATTTGAGCACATCGGCACCCATCCCGTCTCCACCAACCTGACCATCGCCAGCGCCCTGCGCTTCCATCAGCTGATCGGCTCGGCACGCAAAGAGGCTCGCTTACGCTACCTGAAAAATTACTGGGTGGAAAAAGTCAAGGACCATCCCCGGGTAGTGATCAATACACCCTTTGAAGAGGAACGTTCCTGCGCAATAGCCAACCTGACCATCAAAGGAATGACGCCTGACGAAGTGGCCGACTACTTATATGACAAACACCGGATCTTCACCGTGGCTATCAACCGCAAAGCAGTCAAAGGCGTGCGAATTACGCCTCATCTGTACACCCGCCTGCAGGATCTGGATAAGCTGGTGGCGGCGGTAGGAGAGCTGTAAGTTTAAAAGTCCTCCTCACCATACTCCTCATCATACTCATCATCCACCGTATCGATGACCACCGATTCGATGGAATAATCGTGTAGGCGATCGAACTGCTCCCAGCTCAGCGGCTTGGGCCAGGTACGCTCGTCGGTACTCCATGCTTCCAGGGAGTGGCGCAGGAAGGTCTGGAAATTTTCCTGCAGCCATTCTTCCGCATCTTCCGGGGAGTCAAACTCCGGGATAAGGAATATATCCGTATTGTCATGTCCTTTTATTTGATTGAAGTCGATAGGATCGCCGGGAAAGACGGAGTTAACCCAGTCGATCATAGCTTCGCTGGGACGGACGATGAGGGCATAGCGATTGATAGTAAAGAATTCCAGCATTTTTGTGTCGAAATGATTTGGTAGAGGAAATTTGAAGTTTGCATTTTTCAACGGAAGAACAGGACCGATGTTCAGGAAAGCCGGTGCTGTTAATAAGAGATCTTACTACCAAAAAACCAGGCCCAGGAGCAGAACCATGCCCAACCCCACCACCGAAATGATGGATACCATTACCGTCCACGACTGTAGCGTCTGCTTTTCCGTCATATACAGGTATTTGTTGACCAGCCAGAAGCCGCTATCATTGACGTGGGACATCAGGGAGGCGCCGGCGGCGATAGCGATGACGACCAGGGAGCGTTGTATATCGTTGGGGTTCATCATATTGAGCAGGGGCACCACCATACCGGCGGCGGTGATCATGGCTACCGTCGCCGAGCCTTGCGTCACGCGGATAATGACGGCCAGCAGCCAGGCCAGCAGGAGGGTGGGAATTGCCGAATCGGCCATCAGTTCGGCGATCGAGGCGCCGATACCGCTGTCGACGAGGATTTGCTTGAAGACGCCACCGGCGCCAGTGACCAAAATGATCAAACCGGCCGGCCCCAGTGCTTTATTGGCCAGTTCCAGCAATTGCTTACGCGTAAAGCCCCGGCGGGTGCCGAGAAAATAGGCCGCCACCAGGGTAGCGATGATCAGCGCGGAGAAGGGATGACCGATAAACATCAGGACCTGCGCCCATTGGGCATCGGCCAGGGTACCGTTGCTGATCAGCAGCTCCAGGGTCGTGCGAACGATAATCAGCAAGAGGGGAAGCAGGATAACGGCGACAACCAGATGGAGCAGGTTGCCGTGATCTTCTTCCTCTTCCTCCTGCGGTGCAACGGACTCTGGAACCGGTGGTTCCAGGTGAATTTTTTTACTGATGTACCGTCCGAATACCGGTCCCGCCAGTATTGCTGCCGGAATACCGGCTATGGCGCCGAAAATGATCACCCAGCCCAGTGGCGCCCCCACGATCTCAGCCACCGCCACTGGTCCGGGAGTGGGCGGTATAAACGCATGGGTTACCGCCAGTCCCGCCAGCAGGGGAATTCCGTAGTACAGCGTAGATTTGCCGGCGGTTCGCGACAGGGAATAGACCAGCGGCACCAGGATGATAAAAGCTACATCCAGAAAAATGGGAATGGAGAGCAGGAAGCCGATCAAGGTCATCGCCCACTCCGAGCGTTCTAGTCCAAAGCGGCGGATCATCTCGCGGGCCAGCGCCTCCGCGCCCCCGGTTGCTTCCAGTATCTGGCCAAAGATCGCCCCGAGACCGATGATGATCGCTACAAAACCCAGGATACTGCCCATCCCCTCTTCCACGCTTTTGAGCAGCGGCTCCAGGTCCATGCCGGAAGCCATACCCGTAAACATGCTTACCAGCAGTAGGGCCAGGAAAGCATGCAGTCGCATCTTGATAACAAGGAATAGCAATAGGGCGATAGCCGCAACGACGATAAGAAGCAGGGCGGTTGTAGACATGGGTTGAGGTGTAAGTTTAGTGTGTCGGTAGTTGCCGGCCATCCATAAAGCTGTCGGCTCTCATCCTTTAGCACCTGGCTGTTTCGAAGTAAGTCTTTTTAAGTGGTTACCGCGCTCCTCCCTTCCAGTGCTTCCTCGACCACCGCGTCCAGCACGTCGCTGATCGTCCAGCCGTGGGCGATGGCCTGCTGGGGCAGGATGCTCGTTTCCGACATGCCGGGAATGGTATTTGCTTCCAGGAAAAAAAAGATATCGCCTACCAGAATGTAATCGAAACGGCAGGCCCCCCGGCACTGAAGCAGTTCGTACAGCCTTCTCGATTGTTCCTGGGCCTGCAGCGTCAGTTCGGGCGACAGGCGGGCGGGGGTGATCTCCTCGCTGGCCATTTCGTATTTGGCCTGGTAGTCGAAGAATTCACCGTGGGGTACGATCTCTGTGAGGGGAAACACGACGATCTCTCCATTTTTACGCAGTACACCGTTGGAAAATTCTTTTCCATCCAGAAACTGCTCCACCACCACTTCGTCATCGTACTGAAAGGCCTTTTCTATGGCTGCCTCCAGTTCTTCTGTAGCTTTGACCTTCGTCACCCCGTAGCTGCTACCGTTTTTATTGGGCTTGACAAACAGCGGCAAGCCCAGAGTCTTCATTACATTCCATGGGATGGAATGGCCCTTAAAAAGCAGCCGGGATTCCGCCATGGGAATATCGTAGGTGCGCAGAAAGTCTTTGGTCGCCTGCTTGTCGAAAGTGAGTGCGCTGGCCAGCACATCGCAGCCTGTATAGGGAATCTCCAGTAACTCGAAGTATCCCTGCAGGCGTCCGTTCTCCGCCGGATGGCCGTGCAACATCAGGTAGGCCAGGTCGAAGCGCACCCGCCGGTCATTGATGCGTACGCTAAAATCATTCTTATCCACCGTCGCCCCGGAAACCTGCTCGGTGAAGGTGCTGCCGTTCAGTTCTATGATGTACCGCTGGTACTTCTCGCTGTTAAGATGAGCAAAGGCTGTTTTGGCGCTGTTGAGCGATACCCCCCGCTCCGCTACGTCACCGCCGGTAATGATGGCAATGTTCAGTTTGTCCATGTTTTTAGTAAAATCTGGTTACTGTCCTCTTTTCAAAGGACTGCAATTACCTGAATATAAACACACAATTAACTTAAAATAAGATTAAAATTCCAAAAAAATAAACAGGACCGGAAAGCTTGAGCTGTTTCAGTTTTGCTGCCGTTGATTCTCTCTCCCATTACCTTTCCAATCTTCGCTCTATCACCTGCACCCGGGCAGCGATTTTCCGGACCTGTTCTCTGATCTTCTCCCGGTGCTGGTAATTACCGTACATTTCGCGGGCTGGTTTGGGGATAAAATTTTCGATCAAGCGCCCTTTGGGCGGGCTCAGATCGAATTTCGCCAGGTAGTCGAGGTGATCATGGATAACCGGATCGTCGGTGTGCTGATAGAGGTAGCTGCGACAATCGCGGATAAGCTGCCGGAAGGTTTTTAGGTGGGTGTCAAAATGCGCGCCTTCTTCGAGTCGCTGCGCCAGATCGGCGATGCCCTGGAAATAGCGGTCGAGATCATTCATTGTTTTTTGTCCTAAAATAACCGGGAAGAACAAGGCTGGCAATTTTTTTCGATGAACAGCCCTTCTTTAGAAAGGAAGCGGAGGAACATCCAGGAAATTACAACACCGTCACCTGCACAAAAGGAAGCTTCCCGGGATAATCCGTAGTGAAATGCAGCCCACGGCTTTCCCGTCGCATAGCCGCCGATCGCGTGATCAGGTAAGCGATGGTGATCAGGTTGCGGAGTTCGCAGAGCTGAGGAGAGATTGTAGTGGTATGATAAATTCCCTCCGTTTCGTCGTAGAGCAGGCTCAGGCGGTCCATAGCACGTTTGAGGCGCACATTGGAGCGGACGATACCGACATAGCTGCTCATGATTTCTTTGAGTTCTTTAATACTTTGGGTGATGAGCACCATTTCCTGCGGGTCGGTAGTACCCTCCGCGTTCCAGCCGGGGATGCCTTCTTTGAAAAGCAATCCGTCAATTTTTTGAATAATATCTTCCGCGATACGGTCTCCGAACACCATGGCTTCGAGCAGAGAATTAGAGGCCAGGCGATTGGCGCCGTGCAGGCCTGTACAAGTACACTCTCCGCAGGCGTAGAGGTTGCGGATAGAGCTGCGTCCGTATTCATCCACTTTGATGCCGCCGCACATGTAGTGGCAGGCAGGCACGACCGGGATCATTTCCTCCATCGGATCGATACCGATGCTGCGACACTCGTCATAGATAGTAGGAAAATGATCTACGAAGGCATCCCTGTCGAGGTGTCGGCAATCAAGGCACATATGTTCCTCGCCACGTTGTTTCATTTCATTATCGATAGCACGGGCGACGATGTCGCGGGGCGCCAGCGAGCCGCGCTCATCGTATTTGTGCATAAACGCCTCCCCTTCCGGTGTCTTCAGTTCGCCACCGAAGCCACGAACCGCTTCGGAGACGAGGAATACCGGGTTTTCGCCGGCGGGATTGAACAGCGCGGTAGGGTGAAACTGTACGAACTCCATATTTTCTATCCAGCCTTTGGCGCGGTACATCATGGACATGCCGTCACCGCTGGCAATGACCGGGTTGGTCGTATTGCGATACACCTGCCCGGCGCCGCCGGTGGCCATCACCGTTGCCCGGGCCAGTATCGTATCGATCGAACCGGTTTCTTTATTGAGGGCATAGGCCCCGTAACATTCGATATCGGGGGTCATGCGGGTGACGTTATACCCCAGGTGATGCTGGGTAATCAGGTCCACCGCAAAAAAATGCTCCATGATGTTGATATTCGGCAGCTGAGCGGCTTTGGCGCCGAGGGCGCGCTGTATTTCCCAGCCCGTCAGGTCTTTATAATGCAGGATGCGGTTTTCGCTATGCCCGCCTTCGCGGCCCAGGTCGTAGCGTTCAAAGGCGTCTTTGTCAAAACGCACTCCCCACTCGATGATTTCCCGAACCCGGTCGGGACCTTCCTTGGTGACAATATCTACGATCTCTTCCTTACACAGTCCGTCGCCGGCGTCGAGGGTGTCCTCCTTGTGTTTTTCGTAGGAATCGACGGCCTGGTTCCACACCGCCGCTACCCCCCCCTGCGCGTAGCGGGTATTACTCTCCCCTTCGTCGGTCTTGGTCAACACTGTAATTTTCAGATCGGAACGAGCTTCGGCGATTTTGATAGCTGTCGTCAGGCCACCGATGCCAGAGCCGATGATAAGTATGTCGGTATTCAACATAAAGAGATAGAGTTATGCTTTTCGTAAGTTTTAAACTCCAGAAGCCGCAATTAGTTTAGCCCGGGTAATTTACGAGTTGATCTGTTCCGACAAAAGCCCAGGGATAATCCGGATTAGCCTCAAAACGAAGCCCAAAATTAATGAAAAGACTGTTTTTAATTGAGCATCCGGCGAAATTGGTCTAATATTGCAAAGTCTTTCCGCCCGCTAAAAAAAAACTGGCGTGCAACCGGAAGGCGCCACGCTTGTCTTTCACAACAAAACACCACCAAGGCATGGCCGTAAAAAAAAATTATCATCCCGAGACTTACTGGTCGGAAGTTGCCGGCCGAATCGCCTCCCGCGAGGGACGCAATGTCATTGCCGGCGATGACGAGCCTTACTATCGTTACAAACGGGAGCGCTTTCTGGAATTGCTGCATTCGGTCGACTTCGGTGTTAAAAAGGTACTGGAAATAGGCCCCGGACCGGGGGGTAACCTCAGTGAGGTGCTGCGTCAGAACCCGGCGGAACTACACGGGGCCGACATATCCCAGGAGATGATCGACCTGGCTTCCCGCCACCTGGATGACGACCGGGTGACGCTGACCAAAATTGACGGCCGGCGCCTACCCTATCCGGATAATTACTTCGACATCGTCTTCACCGCCACCGTTCTGCAGCACAATACCGACGAGGCTATGCTGAAGCAAATCCTGGCGGAAATCTGCCGCGTTTCCGGCGACCGGGTCATCCTCTTCGAGATGGTCGCTCCGGAAATCAGCGGCGATGAGCTCTGCATGAGCCGCCCATCCCGCTACTACGCCGACCTCGTTCGACCTTACGGTTACGAACTGCGCGAGATCCAACACATCAATATCTACAGCAGCTACCTTCTGGCCGGTTTTACACGAAAGGTGCTCAACCCCGGCTCCCGCCGGGAAGGAGAACCCCTGACACCGCTATCGCTGGCCGTACAACGCCTGGGGCTGCCCCTGACCAAACGCCTGGATAAGGTCTTCAAGGTGAAAAAGGATGTGGCCAAGCTGGTCTTCCGGCCAAAGGGAAGGGTGGTTTGACTAGTGCTCTGTCCCAGAAGTTCTTTCGAGGAATTCTGCGGCTATTTTGGAGTTGGGCAAGGCGCGCCGAAGGAGCATAGCCGGGGTTCTGTGACTGAGAAGCAACGAAGCCCAGCTCCAAAAGAGGCCAGAATTACCGACAGTTACTTTTGGGACAGAGCACTAGTACACTGTGTATTAAGTTAGTTAGCATTTTGAAGAGGGGATTTTTTCCTCAATCGAGGCGCTGCGGAGCCTCGTAGCCTAAGCTACGAAGGCGAGCACGGAACGAAGAGTGAGGGAAAAAGAGCCCTTCAAAATGTTGAAAAATTTAGTACACAGTGTACAGGTTTGAAAAGGGTTCGAACTCGTTCGGCTATCCTTCGGGAAGGCGTTATTTTTCGATCTTTGTCGCTAATACAGGATAGTCATTCGATGCTGGTTCCTATTTAAAAATTCTCCGTTAATTTGCGCCATGCGCGTCGCCGTCAACACCAGAATTTTACTACGGGACCGACTCGAGGGAGTGGGCTGGTTCACCTATGAAGTATGCCGGCGGCTGGTGGAGCGGCATCCCGGCTGGGAGTTTTTGTTTCTTTTCGACCGTCCTTATGAACCCGCCTTTGTATTTGGCTCCAATGTGCGACCTTTGGTTATAGCTCCGTCGGCGCGACATCCGGTGTTGTGGTATCTGTGGTTCAATGTTTCCCTGCCGCTGATTTTTGCCCGTGAGCGGCCTGATGTTTTTTTCTCCCCCGACGGGCACTGTTCCTTGCGAAGCCATGTGCCTACGGCGATGGTGCTGCACGATATTGCACACCAACATTTTCCCGGGCAGGTAACGCCGGCGGTGCGTTTTTTCTACAACCGGTACATCCCCCGGTATCTCTCGCGTGCCGAAAGCCTGATTACGGTATCGGACTACTCCAGGCGGGATATTGAAAAGCATTACGGTATCGATAAGGCAAACATTGCGGTGTGTGGTAACGGGGCCCGTCCGCAGTTCCGCCCCCTGGAGGAGAGGGAAAAACAAGCCGTCCGGAAGCAGTACGCCGGCGATCAGTCCTACTTTTTCTACCTCGGCTCCATTAATCCCCGCAAGAATGTACCCCGCCTGCTGCAGGCCTTCGATCGCTTCAAGCTTGCTACCGGCGCCCCGGTCAAACTACTCATCGGTGGGCGCTTCGGATGGCTGACAGGAGCGGTTAAAGCCACCTACGAAGACACTGTTCACCAGGATGATATCCTCTTCCTCGATTATATCCCCGAAGCCGAACTGCCGCGCATTTTGGGCGCAGCCCTGGCGCTCACCTACGTTTCACTCTTCGAAGGCTTCGGGCTGCCGGTGCTTGAAGCCATGCAGGCCGGCGTGCCGGTCATCACCTCCAATACATCTTCTTTGCCCGAAGTGGCCGGGGAGGCGGCCTTGCTGGTGAATCCCACTGATATAAACGCCATTGCCGAAGCGATGAAGCGGGTATACGCGCAACCCGGTCTCCGGGGACAACTGATCCACGCCGGTAACCGGCAGCACAGTCAGTTTTCCTGGGAGAAGACGACGGATGTGGTGGAAAAGGAGCTTAAAGGGCTGAAAAGCTAAATTCTCCAGCCAGCAATAGCGGACAGATCTGAGTCTGGAATCAACAAACTGAGTGAGGAATCCCTTATAAAAGGTAACCAGTTTTTCATGCTCGCCACCCACAGGCGGAAAACGACTTTAATACTCTATGGCAGCAAAAAAGCGTACTTTCGGCACTTTTCAGGGTGTCTTCACCCCTACTACCCTGACCATACTCGGTGTTATTTTATTTTTGCGGCACCCCTGGGTAGTCGGCAATGCGGGGGTTATTGGCGCCTTACTTGTTGTATTGCTATCCGTCGCCATCACTCTTTTCACCGGCCTGTCGATGTCATCCATGACGACGAATATACGCATCGAGGCGGGTGGTCCTTTTTCCATCATTTCGCAGTCGCTGGGTCTGGAGATCGGTGGGGCGATCGGCATACCGCTGTACCTGTCGCAGGCTTGTATCGTCGCCATGTATATCTTTGGTTTCCGGGAAGGCTGGTTGTGGATATTTACCGGTCACCCGGCTATTCTGGTGGACTTTGTCACCTTTACCGTGATTGCGCTTATCGGGCTGATCAGTACGAATTTTGCCTTTCAGATTCAGTATGTCATCATGGTAATCATCCTCGGCGCCATTTTCTCGATTGTTGCCGGCCTTTTCAATGTTGAGGTTAACTGGAATGATATCCAATGGTTTGGAGATTATCAGGCGTTCACCCCTGACGAAGGTGAGGTGGTTGGTTATTTGCCTTCCCATTTCTGGAGTGTATTTGCGGTATTTTTCCCCGCGGTCACCGGGGTAACAGTGGGGGCCAATATGTCGGGAGAGCTCAGCAACCCCCGAAGGGCCATACCGGTCGGTACCTTGGCCGCGGTCCTTTTGACCACCATTATCTATATTGCCATGACCTTTGTGGCTTCCTTTCTGGGCAGTACGGATGAACTCGTCAATAATTACACGATCTTTATCGACCGGGCATTTTTCGAGCCCATCGTTATTGCCGGTTTGCTGGGCGCCACCTTTTCCTCCGCCCTGGCATCCTTTGTCGGCGCTCCCCGGATTCTGCTGGCGCTGGCAGAAAAGAATATTTTGCCGAAGAGCAATTTTTTCGCGCGGCTGAGTAAGAAGGGAGAACCGTTCAACGCCATGATTTTCTCCGGCATTATCATCATCCTGTCGCTGCTGTTTCGCGAGCTGAACGCCATTGCCTCCCTGATCACCATGTTTTTTCTGATCACCTATGCCATGATCAACCTGGTGGTGCTGCTGGAACAAAGCCTGGGATTACCCAGCTTTCGACCGACTATCAAGATTCCACTTATCATTCCCATCCTGGGCACTATCGGTTGTGTGCTGGTTATGTTTGTACTTAATCCCATCGTCTCACTGATTTCACTCGCCATTGTTTTTGCCTTCTACGCCGTTCTGGTGCGCAAGGAACTGACCAGCAAAAAGAGCGATGCCCGCAGTGGCCTGTTCACCTCAATTGCCCAGTGGGCCACCAAGCGGACCAATGAGCTGTCGAGTAAACGCGAAGCCCGCGCCTGGCAGCCGGAACTGCTGGTGCCCGTAGAATCCACCAAAGAAGTAAGGGGCATATACCGGCTGGTATACGCCATCATCCATCCCAAGGGTTCGATCAAAATACTGGGGATGGAAACCGAACAGCATAGCCAGCGCTTGCACAATGCCCTGCCGGAACTGGCCCAGACCTTTAAAAAGGCCTCCCTGTCGGTCTCCTATACGTTTATCGACGGAAAAAACTTCGGCGCGCTGGTCGGCACCAGCATGGAGGCGCTGGATCTGGCTTTTTTCAAACCCAACACTATTTTCCTGACCATTTACCGGGATAAAGACCTGCAGGAGAAGTACCTGCCCATCATTGAAGCAAGCCGCAACCGGGAGTGGGGGCTTCTGCTTTTTGCCCCCTTTGAACAGGTTGGGCTGGGCATCGAAAAAACCATCAATCTCTGGATCGATCAAATACCGCGCAACTGGGAGAACATGCTCGACCTGGGTAATAACGACCTCTCCCTACTGATTGCTCTTATCATCCGGAAAAACTGGAACGCCCAGCTCAATATCATCAAAACCCTCCGGCCAGAAGAGGAGGAAGACCGGGAAAAGTGGCGAAAGAAACTCAAACGCATAAAGGAAATTGCCCGCGTCCCCAAATCCGTTAAAATCATCCTTCTGGATCGCAACCCTGACATGTGGTCCAGCGCCCCGCTGGCCGATCTCAATATTCTGGAAATACCGCAAAAAGAAGAGCTGGATATAGAACAGTTGATGGAAATACCGCAGCGGCTGCGTGCTTCCTGCCTGTTCTCCTCCGATTCGGGGAATGAAAGCGCCCTGGTCTGAGAGAAGGAACCGGAGATTGGAGCATTGGATGCGGAAATCCTCCTTTATTTTTAGGGTCTCAGCGATCGCTTGCTGATCCGCAGCGTTTTGAGGATGCCCGACTGCCGGCTGACGAGACTCACCAGGTACATACCGTCGGAAAGACCGGAGAGGTAGTAGCGTTTTCCATCCATCACATTGAAGCGGCGCACCGGAGCGCCCAAAACATTGTAGACGATCAATTGGTCAATGTCTTCGGTATCGGTCAGTTCGATGTAGCCGGTAGTAGGATTGGGAAAGAGGCGGATTTCTTCAAAAGAAGGTGTCGTAATGCTAGTGGTTAGGTCGCTGATATTGGCGCGGAACATCACGGTCTCGAGGACACTGCCGGGTTCGCTGCGCAGGGAGAAATCCAGGTCGAATTCGCCGGTACCCGCCACGCCGTTGGGTAATACGTAGAGGGTGAGGGAAAAAGTACTGTCCGGCGCCAGTTCGAAAGGCTCGTCGAATTCAAGGTCGGGAATATAATTGGAAGAGACATCCGGATTATAGCAGGCATTGTTATCGCATACCTGCGTCAGCCAGCCCTCGGGCGCGTCCATCACAATTCGATTCCAGACCAACCGGATGGTATCTTCACTAAGGTTTTTTACCTCGGCGTACAATTCTACGTCGAGATCGGTATTACTCAGATCCACCTGAAAAGATTCCTCGACGGCGGCGGGCGTTACCGAGAAAGGCAGGCTTTGCCCGTAGAGCAAGGTTAGAAAAAAAAGATGTCCTATGGTGAGTAAAGTATGCTTCATGAAGATTATTTTTAAACTGGGCGGAGCAAGAAGGCCTTAATCCGGCTAAAATGCTCCCTTCGATTGCAAAGATAATCCTTTATGATTAAAAAATAAATATCTATTTCCTTCTCAATTAAAAGGAAAAACCGCTAACTGTCAAGCTTACTTTCCCGGATTAAACAATAATTAACAATCCATAACGCCCTATAGTGTCAAGGGCGAGACAGTGGAATCTTTAAAAGCGCCTACCTTTAAAGTTATTCCTCTAAAGGACAAACCTTTCGGGATCTGGCGAAATCTTGTAAATTGAAAAATATTTTTCAACAATTTTTTCCCACATGCACATTGCGATTATCGGCAACGGGGTGGCTGGCATTACGGCGGCCCGTTTTATCAGGAAGCTCAGCGATCACGAAATCACCGTCATTTCCGCGGAAACTGACTATTTTTTTTCGCGTACCGCCCTCATGTACATCTATATGGGCCATATGCGTTACAAGGACACCATGCCTTACGAGCCCTGGTTCTGGGAGAAGAACCGCATCAACCTGAAGCGCGCCTGGGTCGAAAGCGTGGATTTTGATAATAAAAAACTGCTGCTAAAAGACGATGAGCCTGTTTCCTACGACAAGTTGCTGATCGCTTCCGGTTCCAACTACAACAAATTCGGGTGGCCGGGCCAGGACCTCGAAGGCGTAGGCGGCATGTACAGCTATCAGGATCTGGAAAAAATTGAAAAATACAGCGAGGGCCTCGAACGGGCCGTCATTGTGGGCGGTGGGCTTATCGGCATCGAGCTGTCGGAAATGTTCCATACGCGCGATATTCCGGTAACCTTCCTGGTGCGGGAGGAAAGTTTCTGGAATATCGTACTGCCCGAAGAAGAGTCGGATCTGGTCAACCGGGAAATCCGCGCGCATCACATCGATTTACGTCTATCGACAGAACTGAAGGAGATTGTCGACGACGGCAGCGGAAAAGCCTGCGCCGTCATCACCGATAAAGGAGAGCGTATCGACTGTGGCTTTGTAGGGCTCACGGCGGGCGTGCATCCCCATACCGGCTTTCTTAAAGACAGCTCCCTGGAAATGCAAAAGGGCATCTTGGTTAACGAATATCTGGAGACCAATATCCCCGATGTTTATGCCGCCGGCGACTGCATGCAGGTAAAGGACCCCCTTTCCGGCCGGCGCCCTATCGAGGCGGTCTGGTACGTAGGCCGTATTGCCGGTGAAACGGTTGCCTACAACATGTGCGGTGTGCCCGTCAAATACGATCCGGGCATCTGGTTCAATTCAGCCAAATTCTACAATATCGAGTACCAGGTTTACGGCGATATGCCGGCTAAGCTGCCGGATCACTACGCTTCCATTTACTGGGAGCATCCCGAAGAACGCAAAAGCATCCGTCTGGTCTATGATAAAGAAAGCTCCGAAATCCGGGGCTTCAACCTCATGGGCGTCCGCTACCGGCAGGAGGTCTGTCACAAGTGGATCCGCGAAAAAACGCATATTGAGGAAGTGCTCCAAAACCTCGGCCTGGCCAACTTCGACCCCGAGTTTTACAAGGAATACGAAGCCGCTGTCATCAACACTTACAATGAACAAACAGGAAGCAAGCTACGCCTGAAAAAACGCCGCGGCCTGAGCGGCGTGTTGCGTTTTCTTCGCGATATCACCTATCCGGCCCGGGCGCCGGTTGATAAAGCGAAGAAAGTCAAACAATCCTAAAAAGAAAATACATCCTACCCATGTCCAAGAAAAGTACCGATAAAACAATACTACAAAAAATAGGCATTGCACTCTTTGTGGTGGCGCTGATCACTTTTACCGCCGCGCTGAATCTCAGTCAGTTTCAGCTCAACGAACCGGTGCTGCGCGAGCAGTTGACCCTTGGCGTCTCTTCCGACCTGCTGGATAAATACGGGATGGAGCAAGACTACTATTGGGAGCTGGCTCAGGACGAGTTGACTCCTCTGCGGAATCAGACCTATGGAACGACCTTCGCTTTCAACAATGCCCTGAAAGACGCTATGAAGTCCTTGCAAGACGAAGTACAACAGGACCTGCAAGAGAATAAGGGACTGACTACCAGCGATGGCGACTACTGGCAGCTCGTTCTGCAGGATTACAAAGTTCAGAATCTCGCTTTCCCGGTGACGAAGGCCTCCAGCCAGGGATTTCTCCCTGCCAACAACGGATGGTTGCTGTTACTCATTTTCGGTGTAGGTCTGCTCGGCGCCTTTATGTACATCCTGCCGAAAATTCGCTTTTTGCCGGGTATCAAGAACGACCATATTTATCACAGCAAAATGCATTATCGGGGCTGGCTGGGTATTGCTACCGGCGTATACCTCATCGGTTTTTACGTGGTGCTCTACTTCTTTGCGGAACACCTGGCCAACTGGGTGATTTTAGTAGATCCCATTAGTGAAGCGCTGCGCGGCAGCCCGGCCGACCAGTGGTTCCTGTATGGTTTTCTCTACACCCTGGCCATTCTGGTCATGGGAGTGCGAATGATCATCAAGTACCGCCACAACCGCTATCACGTTATCCGCACCTTCTCCGTCATGTTTTTTCAGTTGGCCTTCGCGTTTATGATTCCGCAGATCCTGGCTTCCCTCAACCAGCCCTCGCGAGACCTGAAAAACATCTGGCCCCTGGATTACTCCTTTTTCTTCGAATACAACATCAATAACCTCATCAGTTCAGGAACGCTGGGTGTTTTCATGCTCGTATGGGGTATCGCGCTGGTGGTGATAGGCGTACCTTTATTTTCTTATTTCTACGGCAAACGCTGGTACTGCTCCTGGGTATGCGGTTGCGGCGGCCTGGCCGAAACGCTGGGTGACCCCTACCGGCAACTGTCGGACAAATCGCTCATCGGATGGCAGATCGAGCGTTGGATGGTGCACTTCGTCCTCGTCTTCGCCGTGGGTATGACTGGGCTGGTGCTGTACACCTATTTCACGAATGACAACCCTACATTCAGTATGAATCGCTGGTTTTTCCTCGTGCTGATCTGGCTGGTGGGGGGCGCATTGATCTACTATCACCGGCGCTTGTTTCCCTCGGTTCCCCGGCGAAAGCTCCTGCAGGTCGTGGGCGCCGTTGGAACGGTTCTCACCATTGCGCTGGTGGTCGGGTTTATCAATAAAGACAGTTCTACCGTTTCCCTGAGTACCTACCAGATCCGCTCCTGGTACGGCTTCTATATCGGCGCCGGCTTTGCGGGCGTGGTGGGCACCGGTTTTTACCCATTCATGGGCAACCGCGTATGGTGCCGCTTCGGCTGCCCCCTGGCCGCCTATATTGGTATCGTGCAACGCTTTAAATCCCGCTTCCGCATCACCGCCAATGGCGGGCAGTGTATCAGCTGCGGCAATTGCAGCACCTACTGCGAGATGGGCATCGACGTACGCTGGTATGCACAGCGCGGGCAGGATGTCATCCGCGCTGCCTGTGTCGGTTGCGGCGTCTGTGCGGCGGTATGCCCCCGCGGCGTGCTCCGCCTGGAGAACAGTTCGGAGGATGTCGACACCCGCGCGCAGGCACAGCGAGCACTGCACATTACCAAGAACGATATTCAGCTCCTGAGCTAAGGAAAGCCAAGTAAGATTATCGATGTTGCCGCAAATCAGAATATTGAGCCAGGCTGATGATGGTCCAGGAGTTCAACACCTGCAAAATGTGTTTTTTACGGCGGGCGGCGAGGGCTACGTGCACCTGTGTGTCCAGATCACCGGAAAGCGTTCCGGGGTCGTAATATTCGGGGACTGACTGTCCTTGCTGAGGGCTAAACTGCCGGGTTGCATTTGACCATATTTCAAAACCGAGGTCGGCTTCACGGCAAAGGTTTTCCAGGGTGTAGACATCGGCCGGGTCGGTCGTTTCGAGCAGGCAGGAGTAGGTCTGGTATCCCGATCGTTTATAAAGTCCCAATTCCTCGTGAACCGGGAAGCGTTTGTTTCGGACAACATGATATCCGGAAACTACCCGGTCATAAAGAACGACATCCCGGAACTGGCGGCCGGAGGCGGGATGAGGAATATTTTGAATGATTGCGCGGGCGGGGTCTACCGAGTCGGCCCAGAGAATTTCGTATTGTTTGTCGTAGGATAGCCGGATAGACAGCGGCCCCGGCCTCCAGCCCGCGGTGGGTGATTGTCCAAATTTATTCCACACATTGCGTGCCAGCCGCCACTTGTGCAGCGCCGTAGCCGCAATACCCAGGTCCCACCAGGCCGATCGATTGCCAGGGTCGGCGGCCAATGACTTCTTAACGTAGTATAAGGCCGGTTTCCACTCCAGCCGGTACTTGTAAATCATTCCCAGCCGTTGAAGAGGCGGCGCCCACTGGGGCGCCAATTTAGCGACCTTCTTGTATAACTTGATCGCATTATAGGCATCACCCCTGTTCTCGTAGTCCAATGCCGCTTCAAATAATTCGCTGATATGCCTTGCAGGTACATCCATATTTGACAAATATAAACTTTTGTACAATCCATGGGTACCCCCCCCTTCTTCCCCAGGGCTGCAATCATTCTATTTTACGCTTATCACATGAAGAAATTTCTCGGTTAAAAGCGTATTATTCCGTTACTAAATTATTGAAAATAGAAACACCACGCCATACCATGGGCAAAAAATGGCAAATCTGGATCGATACCGGCGGCACCTTTACTGATTGCATTGCCGTCGACCCTGAGGGAAACACCTCTATGACCAAGGTGCTGAGCAGCAGTCGCCTGCGTGGCCGGATTACGGGTGCATCCCATGAAAATGCCTTCCGGATCACCGAGCGCTGGCGGCTGACCGGTCCCGATCTTTTTTCCGGCTACGACCTTTTTCTGCTCGGCCGGGACCATCCTGTCGCCAGGGTGAAGGAATATGACCGGGAGCGGGGCATTTTGAAACTTGACCGCCCCCTCGATGTTGAATTTCCCGTCGATTTTGAGATTACGGCGGGAGAAGAAGCCCCGGTGCTGGCCGCCAGGCTGATCACCGGCACCCCATTGGGGCAATCGC
Organism: uncultured Saprospiraceae bacterium; assembly: GCA_964632995.1. GTDB lineage: Bacteria > Bacteroidota > Bacteroidia > Chitinophagales > Saprospiraceae > CAZWDL01. The sequence goes on along the minus strand of CAZWDL010000103.1, from coordinate 672 downwards.
TGCCGGCCCTGGATATGCGACTGGGCTCCACCAAAGGTACGAATGCCTTGCTGGAACGCAAAGGGGCGCCCGTCGCCTTCCTCACCACCAAGGGATTTGCTGACATGATTGCCATCGGTACCCAGCAGCGGCCCCACCTTTTTCAGTTAGCTATTCCGGAACCTGTCCGTCTGTACCAGCGGGTGATCGAAGTAGAAGAACGGCTCGATGCCCGTGGGGAAATAATTCAATCACTCAACCGCGATCAGGCGGCTGCCATCGGGCGGCAACTGCGAGCGGAAGGCTTTCAATCCGTCGCTGTCGCACTGATGCACGCCTACCGGAATCCGGTGCATGAGCGACTGTTGAAAAAAGCGCTGGAAAAGGAAGAGATCGCCTATATTTCCTTGTCTCAAGCCTTAACACCTTCTATCAAGCTGCTCCCACGCGCCCAGACGGCATTGGTCAACGCCTATCTGGATCCCGTCATTCACCAGTACCTTTCCCGGATTAAGGAGGCCGTCAGTACAGGCCGGCATAGCAGCTCGCTGCGGGTCATGACCAGCGCCGGCGGGTTGGTCGCGGCAGAACGCTACCGGCCGAAAGACAGCCTGCTGAGCGGACCGGCCGGTGGGGTTGTCGGCGCGGCCCGCATCGGTGTGCCGATGACCCCATGGCGCGAACATGCCTGTG
>CAZWDL010000102.1:0-26950 GCA_964632995.1 uncultured Saprospiraceae bacterium | reverse complement strand
CACTTCGCCCATACCGATGTATACGACATCCGGGTTGGTTTCGGCCACGGCCACCGCCCCGACCGAAGAGCTCGTCACCTGGCCATCGGTTACCGGAAACCAGTTGGTGCCGCCGTCGACGGTCTTCCACAGGCCGCCGCCGGTGGCGCCGAAGTAGTATTCGTTGGGCCGGCCGGGACTGCCCGCCGCGCCGAGCGAGCGACCGCCGCGCTTGGGGCCGATGTTGCGCCATTCCAGCTTGTTGTAAAATCGGGCGTCGAAAACCGGCTCTTTTTCGACGGCGCCCTGGCCATAAACAGAATCGGCGGGGCAGAGTAGTAGACAGAACAGCCCAGAGAACAAAAGTAAGGATAGATACCGCATAGGTGTCTTTTGATTTAGATATCAGATGTCAGATATCAATCAGACCTCCTGTGACTCCAACGTTCCCGCTGAAAGGACCTGAGCCCTGATATTTTTCTGACCTGAATGGTTGGTATAAGGAAATTCCGACAGGTTAATTGAGGAGAGATAAATGTAATAAAAAGAGGTAGGATTCAAAATTTTTCTTGGGGAAAGGAGAACCTGGCGGTGGCGACAAGAACTGCTTTCCCAGTATTCCCGGGTTTCCATAACTTCTCATGCCTCGAACCTCTCCGGCTCCCCCTCATGAACCATCTCGAATATCGCCTCGTACACATCCTCCACGTTCGGCTTGGTAAAGTAATCTCCGTCCGATCCGTAGGGCGGGCGATGCGCTTTGGCGGTCAGGGTGACTGGTTTGGAATCGAGGTAACGGTAGGCGTTTTGTTCCTCCAGAACGTGACGGAGTATATAAGCCGAGGCCCCGCCGGGCACGTCCTCGTCGAGGATCAGCAGGCGGTTGGTTTTCTTCACCGAGTCGAGGATCTGGTGTTCCAGATCAAAAGGCAGGAGCGTTTGCACATCGATCAGCTCCACGGAAATGCCCTCTTCCCGCAGTTCCCGGACGGCTGTCTCCGCGATGCGGACGCAGGAGCCGTAGGTGACCAGAGTAAGGTCTTCGCCTCGCTGCAATACTTCGGGCGCGCCGAGGGGCACGGTATATTCCCCCAGATTGCTGGGCAGGTTCTCTTTTAGGCGGTAGCCGTTGAGGCATTCAATGAGCAGGGCGGGATCATCGCTCTGCAGCATGGTGTTGTACAGGCCGGCAGCCTGGGTAAAATTGCGTGGAGTGAGGATGTAGATGCCACGCAGGGAGTTGAGCAAGAGCCCCATCGGGGAGCCCGAGTGCCAGATACCTTCCAGGCGGTGGCCACGCGTGCGAATGATCACCGGTGCGATCTGGCTGCCGTTGCTGCGATAGCGCAGGGTGGCCAGGTCATCGGATAGCGGCGAAAGGGCGTAGATAAGGTAATCCAGATACTGAATTTCGGCGATGGGACGCAGGCCCCGCATGGCCATACCGATGGCCTGTCCGACAATACTCCACTCCCGGATGCCGGTGTCGAAAACGCGATGGGCGCCGTACTTCTCCTGCAGTCCGGCAAAACCTTGATTGACGTCACCGATACGGCCGACATCCTCCCCGAAGGCGTAGAGCTCGGGGTGCTTTTCCAGGACCCGGTCGAAGAAAGCGTTGATGAGTTCGTAGCCGTTAACCGCAGGAGGGTTGGCGTCGTATGCAGGCGGCACAACCGGCACCGACAGGGCCGATTTTCCGGTTTCGCTGTACAGGCCGGCATGGTAATACTGCTCCATATCGCGGACCACGCCCCGAAGCCAGGCTTCGAGGTTGTCTTTGGCCTCGTGCGTCTCCCGGCGTAGCTGACGGCGTATCCGCCGGGCGATCCGCACCAGATCGCTGCGCACCGGGGACCGCAAGCGACGGAGTTCCTCTAGGGCGGCTTCTACCTTATCCGATTGTTTGGTATGCGGCAGCAGGTCGCGAAGTAACTGCAGCAGCAGGCGGTGGTCGGCGCGCACCGGCAGGGCGTAGGCGTTCCAGGCGCGTTCGCGGGCAGCTTTCACCTCCCGGGCGGCAATTTCTTCAATTTCCAGGAGCTCGGCTTCCTCAGCGTGGCCGTTATTCAGAATCCACTGCCGGAAACGCAGGTTGCAGTCGTGCACCCGTTCCCAGTTGAGCCGTTCCTTTGATTTATAGCGTTCGTGCGAGCCGGAGGTAGAATGCCCCTGCGGCTGGGTAAGCTCCTGAATGTGAAATAATGCCGGCGTGTGGCTGCCCCGCATTTTATGGATGCCTCTGAGATATACCTCGCAGAGGGCTTCGTAGTCCCAACCTTTTACCTGATAGATATCGATACCGTTCGAGCCGTTCTCCTGCTGCATGCCGGCCACCGCTTCGGAAATACTGCCTTTGCTCGTCTGCTGATCGGTTGGAACGGAAATGGCGTAGCCGTCGTCCCAGACCGAAACAGCCATCGGCGCCTGTATGACGCCCGCCGCATTGAGCGTTTCCCAGAAGGCTCCCTCCGAAGTGCTGCCGTCCCCAATGTTGACGAAGCAAACCTCGCGCCCTCCCCTGGAAAAACCATTTTCACCCAGCTGTTCCGCCTCCCGGTATTTTTTAGAAGCAAAGGCCAGCCCCAGGCCGCGGGCCATCTGCCCGCCGGTGGTCGATATATCGGAGGAAATATTATAAGTATCGGTGTGAGTGAACCAGCGTCCCTTGTCATCGACCAGCGGAGTGGCGTGATGGTTGAGCATCTGCCGGCCGCCGGAGAAGGGATCCAGCTCCGGATCAGCGTATAGCTGAGCCAGCAATTCTTCGATAGTTGTCAGGCCCAGAGCCAGCAGGAGGGTGTGCCCCCGGTAGTAGCCCGCCCGAAAGTCACCGGGCTCAAAGGCTTTGGCCATGGCGACCTGCAGAAGTTCCTTTCCATCGTCGGTGGTAGCGAACTTCGCTTTACCGGTCAGTACTTCCCGACGCGCCAGAATACTGAATTCCCGGCTCAAACAACAGACGCGGTAGTCTTTCAAAATTTCTGAGCTGGACCTAAGGCCGTCCAGTTCTACTGAGGGGCTTAGCTTTTTATCCGGCATGCTGTAGCGTTCTTGAAATAAGGATAGAAGGAATGTCCGGTTTCGGCAGACAAAAAAAGATTAAATTATCAACCCGTCTTTTAATTACTTCTATCGCGGTAGCTTTATAAAATAGGCCTATGATGGTCAAAATACGACTAATTTAACAGACGCCTACTCTACCACCCTACTCTTTACACTTTTTTTACGATGTCAAAATGTTAAAAACAACTCATTGCCGGGTAAACAACAAGGTTTTGTCATGCCATTTTGACGTTTACCCTGGAAAACAACCGCCATTTTGGCATCCTTTTTCTTTTAATCACCAATTTTGGCAGCTTTACCCCACTGGCATACGAATTGCAATAGTAAAGAACAGAAAACAGAACCAGAGAAAGTCGAACTGAGCCCAAAATTCTTCGGTTAATAAAAGTAAGCAGAAAAAGATCATCGTATGCAGTACAAAGACTACTATAAATTGTTGGGCGTCGACGAGAAGGCCTCGGAGAAAGAGATCAAGAAGGCCTATAAAAAGTTGGCGCTGAAGTACCATCCGGATAAAAATCCTGATAATAAGGAGGCTGAAGAAAAGTTCAAGGAAATCAATGAAGCCTACCAGGTGCTGAGCGATGCTGAAAAGCGTAAGAAATACGATGAGCTGGGCGCTAACTGGGAAGCCTATCAGCAAACTGGCGGACAGGGCTTCGACTGGTCGCAATACGCCGGCGGACAAAGACCCGGTGGCGGACAGACCTTCTACTATGAGGGCGACCCTTCCGAGTTTTTTGGTCAGGGTAGTGGACGTTCCGGATTCTCCGATTTCTTTGAGGCCTTCTTCGGAGGCGGATTTGAAGAGTCTTTCAGCGGGCGGCAAGGCCGGCGCCAGCGTCGCCGGCCACAGGGCCAGGACGTTCAGGCCGAGCTTCCCATCACACTGGAAGAAGCCTACCACGGCCGCGCCAAAGTATTCGAGATCAACGGCCAGAAATTGCGCATACAGATCAAACCAGGCGCCTACGACGGGCAGAAACTCAAACTCAAAGGCAAAGGCCAGGCCCTATCCGGCGGCCGCCCCGGTGACCTGTACCTCATCCTTCGGATTAAACCACATCCGGAATTCGAACGCGAGGGCGATAATCTGATGTACGAGCATCAGCTCGACTTATTCACGGCCGTACTCGGCGGTAAGGAGACTATCCCGACCATGAACGGTCCGGTCAACATAAGCGTCAAACCGGGCACTGATCCGGGTAAGGTGCTGCGACTGCGCGGCAAAGGCATGCCCAAACACAAGCAGCCCGGCCAGCACGGCGATCTGCTGGTAACGATCAACGTGCAGATGCCAAAAGACCTTAGCGATGAAGAACGCAGCCTATTTGAACAGCTGCGCAGCATGCGCGGGGAAGGGGTGCAGGTCAATGCCTGAAAGAGAAGTCGTCAAAAGTTTTAATGAATAAAGAATAACCACCATACTTATGAATTTCAAAAATCTAACCATCAAATCGCAGGAAGCAGTGCAACGCGCACAACAGATTGCGATGGAGCGGGAGCAACAAGCCATTGAGCTGGGCCACCTCCTCAAGGGTATCCTGGAGGTGGACGACAGCGTGGCGCCCTTCGTCTTCAAAAAACTCAGCGTCAACTACGACGTGATCCGGCAGGCGCTGGATCGCATCGTTGAAGGCTACCCCAAAGTGAGCGGCGGCGACCAATACCTGTCGCGCACCGCTACCGAGGCCATTCAAAAAGCCAATACTTTTCTCAAGGAGTTTGGGGACGAATACATCGCCCTGGAACACTTGTTGCTGGGTATTCTGAAAACCAGTGACCCGGTTTCACAAATGCTGAAAGACAGCGGTGTGAACGAAAAAGGGCTGAAAGCGGCCATCGCCGACCTGCGCAAAGGGAAGAAAGTAACGACTCAAAGCGCTGAGGAGACCTACAACGCCCTGAATAAATACGCCATCAACCTCAACGAACGGGCCCGCAGCGGCAAACTCGACCCGGTTATCGGCCGGGAAGAGGAAATTCGCCGGGTACTGCACATCCTGGCCCGCCGCACCAAGAACAACCCGGTGCTGATCGGCGAGCCCGGTGTCGGTAAAACCGCTATCGTAGAGGGGCTGGCCCACCGTATCGTAGAGGGCGACGTGCCGGAAGACCTGCGCGACAAAGATATTTTTACACTGGATATGGGTTCCCTGATTGCCGGCGCCAAGTACCAGGGCGAATTTGAGGAGCGCCTCAAATCCGTCATCAACGAGGTGAGCTCGGCAGAAGGACAGATTTTCCTGTTCATCGACGAGATTCACACCCTGGTCGGCGCCGGGAAGACCCAGGGCGCCATGGACGCCGCCAATATCCTCAAGCCGGCGCTGGCCCGCGGTGAGTTGCGCGCCATCGGCGCCACCACGCTCAACGAGTACCAGAAATACTTCGAAAACGACAAGGCGCTGGAACGCCGTTTCCAGGTGGTCATGGTCGATGAGCCGGATGTGGAAGACGCCGTCTCCATCCTCCGCGGTCTGAAGGAGCGCTACGAAACGCACCACAAGATCAATATCAAGGACGACGCCATTGTCGCCGCCGTGCAGCTGTCGAATCGCTATATTACCGAGCGCTTTCTGCCGGACAAGGCTATCGATTTGATCGATGAAGCGGCCGCCCGCCTTCGCCTGGAGATGAACTCCATGCCTGAAGAGCTGGACGAGGTAGAACGCAAAATCCGTCAGCTCGAAATCGAGCGGGAGGCGATGAAGCGCGAAAACGACGAATCCAAGCTGCAAAGGATCAACGAAGACCTCGCCAACCTGGAAGAACAGCGCCAGTCGCTGAAAGCCAAGTGGGAAAGCGAGCGCGAAGTCGTTCTGGGCATACAGCAGGCCAAGGAAGAACTCGAACAGCTGAAGCTACAGAGCGCCCGCGCCGAGCGCGAAGGTGACTTTGCCAGCGCCGCCGAGATCCGCTACGGCCGCGTACCGGAAGTTCGCGAACGCCTGGAAACGTACCAGCAGCGTCTGCAGAAAATGCAGGCCAAAGGAAAACAATTGGTCAAAGAGGAAGTCGATGCCGAAGATATTGCCGAAATCGTTTCGAAATGGACCGGCATCCCCGTAACGCGCATGCTGAAGAGCGAGCGCGAGAAGCTGCTGCACCTGGAAGATGACCTACACAAACGCGTCGTGGGTCAGGACGAAGCAGTAGAGGCCGTCAGTGACGCCATCCGCCGCAGCCGCACCGGCCTGTCGAATGAACAGCGCCCCATCGGTTCCTTCCTGTTCCTGGGAACGACCGGTGTAGGTAAAACCGAGCTGGCCAAAGCCCTCGCGGAATACCTGTTCAACGACGAAAACCTGATGACGCGCATCGACATGAGCGAGTACCAAGAGCGCCACAGCGTATCACGACTCGTAGGCGCGCCTCCGGGATACGTCGGCTACGAAGAGGGCGGACAACTGACAGAAGCCGTCCGGCGTAAACCCTACTCCGTCGTACTGCTCGATGAGATTGAAAAAGCACACCCGGATGTGTTCAACATTTTGCTGCAGGTACTCGATGACGGCCGCCTGACCGACAATAAGGGCCGGGTCGCCAACTTCCGCAACGCAGTCATTATCATGACCTCGAACATCGGATCGGATATTATCCACTCCAATTTCAAGCGCATGGATGAGGGCAATCGCGAAGAGATCATCGAAAACACCCGCGAAGCCGTACTCGACCTGCTCAAGCAGTCGATGCGTCCCGAATTCCTCAACCGTATCGACGAAACCATTGTGTTCCGTCCCTTGTCCAAGAAGGATATCCGGGGCATCGTCGACCTGCAACTGCAGGAACTCGAAGAGAAACTGGCCGGGCAGGAAATCTTCCTGTCCGTGACGCCGGAAGCCAAAGACTGGCTGGCTGAAGAGGGTTACCACCCGGAATTCGGCGCCCGGCCGCTCAAGCGCGTCATACAGAAGAAGGTGCTCAACACCCTGTCCAAACAAATGTTGCAGAATGAAATCCATCCCGAGCAGCAAGTGATACTGGATGTGTTCGACGGCGTCGTGGTCTTTCGCCAGCCGGTTAAAGAAGAAACTGCAGTCGGCAGTGAACAGTAATCAATAGCAGGCAGCAAGGCTTGCTGAAAACAGACCATGAGCCATTCCAAGATAGATTTGGGATGGCTCATTTTTTTTAGCCGGGATGTAACCCGGATTATTCCTTCTCCCCACCACGCAGCGATATTTTTTGTTTTTGCCGCGGATTACACGGATTTTCACAGGTTGTCAATTTGGAAAATCCGTGAAATCTGTGGCTTTTTTGAAAAACTTTTCCTGGCAAAGCCAGGATGGTGAATAGCAACGCCGGGATAAACATTGAGCAGCTCCCCTGACTTAAATAATTACCAGGTTCATTACCACCATACAAAACCACCTTATATGGAACTCATCATTTATTCCCCCCGCGAAGAAGAGAGCAGCACTTTCTCCGATTTTCTGGATGGCTTGCGCAGCCGGCAGCTCACTTATCTGGCAAGCGGCCTTATTGAGGAAGGTCTGGGCCCGCGGGATATCGTCGAGGCGGTCCGGCGCGCGACCACAGCTTGCCGAACGGCCGGGCTCGAGGTGAACGAGCATTTCAAGCCGGTTTACAGCAGCTATCGGGGTAGCCTGGTGCGTGACTGCAAACTTTCTCGCTTCGGTTATTATCTGACTATTATCAATGCCCGGCCCGATAGTGAAATGACGGCACACTGGCAGTACAAATTGCTTGAAGACTTACTCTGACTCCTCTCCTTCTTCTCGGCGCTGCAGCCATAAGTCAATACCAATGTATGCGAGGTACAGAATGATGCCGATTGCCCCCAGCCAGTAAAGGCCGGTTTTCAGTCGTTCCGCTTCACTACCGAAATAGGCGATGGCAATAGCCAAGGGGGTAATCCCCAGCAAGGTAGCCGTTATAAAGCGCCAGAAATTCATACGAAGCATGCCACTGACAATGCTTATCGCATCACTCGACAACAGCGGCGACAAACGGAATAGAAAAACGGCTCCAAAGCCATATCGATTGATAAATTTCGTCAACCGGGAATCGGCGCTTTTTCCAACAATCCCCTCAAGCGCCGCTCGTCCGAAGGCTTTTCCTATAAAATACCCCACAAAGGAAGCCACGCCTACCGCGCCTATTGCAATCAAAGCTCCCCATACCGGCCCGTAAACAATAACCGAGATGATCATTAGCCCCCAGGAGGGAATCACCACCAGAAACATTTGCGCTACCATCGTTAAAATGATCATGACCGGACCCCAGAAGCCCAATTCGCGGAACCACTGACTCATCTCCTGCCGATCCCCGGAGCGCATGACCCGCCATACTTCCCGTATGAAATCCCGGAATCCCGGTGCTGCGTAGTAAGCGATCACCAAACCCGCTATGACCAAAACACTGATGATCAAAGACCAGTTTTTTCTTTCCGTTTTGGCAGTCATAAATATCTATTTTACCCTTTTGCCGAAAGGGAATCTACAAAAACACCGCAGGACATGCCCTTGAACACGCCAATTGCGAGGCTCGTTATATAAGCAGTTGAAAGTCAATTTCAAAAAACATTCATAAATAACACCCATGCGAGTAAAAGAACAGATCCGCAGCGCTTTATTCACCCTCAGTTTAATTCTTTTCGGCAGCCTCGTGTTCGCTCAGGAAACGGAGGAACGCCTCTCGGATGAGAATATTACCAACCGTATAGAAACCGAACTAATGTTCCAGGCGGAAATACCCTCCTATTGGGTTGACGTAAAAACAACTGACGGCATTGCCACCCTGACCGGATCGGTCAATAACCTCTTGGCCAAAGATAAAGCTGAAAAAGTAGCCATGGCCGTAAAAGGCGTGGAAGGTGTCATCAATCAAATTACAGTCGATCCACCCTTCCGTTCCGACAAGGCGATTGAAAGCGATGTCGAGGATGCCCTTCTCGACAATCCGGCTACGGATTCCTATGAATTGGACGTAGCGGTAGCGGACGCCGCGGTTACCCTGAGCGGTGAGGTGCAATCCTGGCAGGAGAAGCAGCTCGCCGCATATGTAGCTAAAGGCGTTCGGGGTGTCCAGGACATCCAAAACAATATCAAGGTAGTTTATGCAGAACAACGCCCCGATATAGAGATCAAACGGGAAATCCAGGCATCTATCGACAATAATATCCGCCTCGAACCGCACCTGATCACCGTAGAGGTCAATGACGGCGCCGTTACCCTCAGCGGTAAAGTCGGCAGCGTCAATGAAAAACGCCAGCTCGAAAGTTACGCCTGGACAACCGGTGTACAGGATGTGCAAACGGAACAAGTGGAAATAGTGGAATGGGCCAGGGAAGATTATTTAAAGAAAAGTGTAGTGCAGATGCGTTCGGATGAGGATATCCGGGAAGCTGTGAAATTAGCCCTCCTGTACGATCCCCGTGTCATGTCATTCAAACCCGAAGTGAACGTCAATGACGGCGTGGTCACCCTCAGCGGAGTAGTTGACAATCTTCGGGCCAAACGCGCTGCAGAGGCGGATGTACGCACCATAAGCGGTGTCACCAACGTACGCAACAATCTCAAGGTACGGCCCGAAAGCGTACCGGAAGACGGCAAACTGGCAACCAACGTCAACGAAGCTTTCGTCCGCGACGCAGCTGTGGAACGCTTCGAGATCGACGTCGAGGCCGATAATGGCGTCGTCACCCTGCGCGGCGAGGTTGACAACTACTACGAAAAATATCGCGCCGGCGACCTGGCCAGTGAGGTAAAAGGCGTAGTGGAAGTGAATAATAATATTGAGGTGGAAACCGAAAGCAAATACAACTACTACTACCCCTACGGATGGAACAGCTACTATCCATCGCCCTACATCTATCCCGACAATTATTATACTTATCCGCTCACGGATGCTCAGATTAAAGAAAACATTGAGGATGAACTGTGGTGGTCCCCCTTTGTCAATGAAAACGAGGTGAAAGTGGAAGTTGAATCCGCTGTCGCTACGCTGACCGGTACGGTCAACAGCTATGAGGAGAAAGATGCTGCCGTGGAAAACGCCTATGAAGGTGGAGCTGATGCTGTAGTAGACCGCCTGGAGGTGCAGGAACAGACGGAAAACTGATCAACTGAAGCAGAAGTCGCCATCCTGCAACCTGGATGTTTTAAATGCCCGTAGATCCCGAAGAGAAAACACATTTTTACCTCAGGTTTTTGTTTTCCGGCTTCGCTGCCGCATTGACACAAATCATTCCTGGCAATGACTTTTGTCAAAAGAAAAAGAAGAGGGGCGCCTTAAATTTAAGAAACCGAATTAGCGGGCACCTCGTATGAAAAAAATACTAGTCCCTACCGACTTTTCCGAAAACAGTATCCCGGCACTTGATGCCGCGGTTCTGCTCGCTAACCGTTTTCTGGCGGAAATAACCGTATTTCATGCCTTTCGCCGCGGCCGGTCGGAAAGAATGGATGAGTATCTCGAATCCAATGCCGAAGCAGAAATGGAAGAGCTCTTATACCAGTACCGTCCCCAACTGAAAGAAGGGGCTTCCCTGATCGGCTCTACGGTCATCAGCCACCCGGTGGAAGCAATCAGTGATCACGTCCGACAAGAAAGATATGACCTGATCGTCATGAGCACGCAGGGGGAAGGGGGGATTAAAAGCTTTCTCATGGGTAACACCACGCTGGAAGTCCTGCGAAGAACAAAAACCCCCTTATTAGCGGTTCCCAGAAGAGTGGCCGTTAAAGAACTGCAGCACTTCATGCTGGCCATCGATGAAAAAGGCGTGCTGGAATCCAAAACACTGGGCCTTTTCCGTAAGTTGGCCGATTCCTTCGGAGCAAGCGTAACTATTTACCATCAGCGGGAAAATAAACGCTACCAGGCGCCCAATTTAATTCTGGACGCTGCGCTGGAAGGTATCGATCACAGCTTTCATCAGGAGGTGAGCAATGCCGAAGTATGGGAAGGCATCCTTCAGTATACCGAACAGCAAAATGTCGATCTGCTCTGCTTAATCCGGCGTGAGCGCGGCTTCTTTCAGCAGCTGTTTCACCATAGCGTTACCCGGGAAGAATTGTCGGCTTGTTCGGTACCCATGCTGCTGTTACACGAACGGGGCTGAGGAATCCAGCTAAAAAATTTGATCGCTTTTATGACATAGAACAGGATTTTCATAACTTGGAAATCCTAAAGGAATACAAATCCTGAATCCGCCTTGTCGAATTCAGTTGTTTCCTTCAATATACCGGTTCCGGAAAAACAAAACAAAACCGAAATAACAGACCCTATTCTATGAAGAAGATCCTGGTTCCTACGGATTTTTCCGAAAATGCCCAAAAGGCGCTTCAGTTCGCCGTGGCTATCTCTAATCGCTTTGAAACTGATATCCTGCTCTATCACGTCTATCGCGTCGGCACCTCTGCTGCCGAAAAGTTTAAGACTACACTCAATGATATCATCAAAGATGATAAAGAAAAAGAGCTTCAAAAGGCTATCAAAAAAATCAAACCCACACTGAAAAAGGGCTCGATCGAAGGAAAAGCGGCCAATGGTGATGTGGGAAATTTAGTTGTTGACAAAGCCGACAAAGAGCACTTCGACCTCATCGTTATGGGGTCAAAAGGCGAAACCGGCCTGGAAGGTATTCTCTACGGAAGTACCGCGGTAGAAATTATCCGGCGCTCCGAAACACCGGTCGTCGTCATCCCTGAAAAAGCGGTGCCTAAACCCGTAAAAAGAATCGTGTTGGCGGTAGATGGCCGGGGTATTTCCGATCCTGAACTCTTGAACCCCATCATTGAGCTTGTTCACCTGCGCGACGCAAAAGTTAAGATCTTCCACAAAGCCATTTCTGGAGAAGAACGTAAGGAATTACATCCTTCCGTTGCGGAAGCACTGGAAGGCATTGATTATACTTATCACTGTGTAGAAACGGATACGGACGATATCAGCGACAGCATTCGCAACTTTGTCGTCGAAAATGAGGCCGACATGCTCTGCGTCATCCGGCGTAAGAAAGGCTGGATTCAACGATTGTTCAAGGAAAACGTGTCTCGTGACAGCGCTCAAGACAGTCCAATTCCCCTGCTGGTTATTAAGGACTAAAATACGATGAAAGAGATCCTGGTTCCTACCGATTTTTCCGACAGCGCCCAAAACGCACTCGATTACGCCGTTGCCCTGGCCAATCGTTTCGGGAGTAAGATATTGCTGTACCACGTCTTTAAAATTCGTATTACTTCCCGAACTTTTGTCAGTATTGACGCAGTGCTTAAGGAAGAAGCGGAAGAAAAAATGCAGGAGACCATCCGGGCTTATAAACCCAGACTCAAAGGAGGCGCCTCAATGGAAGGACTGGCCATGCGCGGCGATGTCATCCCGGCCATTACCCACCGCGCGGAAACCGAACCTGCCGATCTTATCGTCATGGGCACCGAAGGGGCCAGTGGTATACGCGGCGTCGTGCTGGGATCTACTGCGGTAGGTATTTTAGAGAATAGCGATATTCCGGTGCTGGTCATTCCCAAAGGGGCGAACTACTCTGGTTTACAATCCCTTGTCCTCGCCCTGGATGAAAAAGCCGTCGAGGACCAAAAAGTACTGGCCCCGCTGTTACGCATCGCCGCTGCTTACGATTTGCCTGTCAAAATATTTCACAAAACCGATCCCGAACATCCTACCGAAATCGATGAAAAAATCGAATCTTTGTTTGAAGAGGTATCCCATGCGCTGTATTACGAAGCCAGCGAGATGAGCACGCGGGACAGCATCATTCAGTTCGCCCGCCGTGAAATGGCGGATCTGCTGTGCCTGGTCCGGCGAAAACGCAACTTCCTGGAAAAACTCTTTCAGTCCAGTATGACCCGGGAACAGGTGCTGCACGGAAATATTCCGATGCTGATTCTCAAGGAATGAGCAGAAAAACATAGCACGGTACTGCTGACTGCCGGCTTTTCCCCGACCGCCCGAAGGGTAGACGGGGGCCGACTGATGATTGCCTACCGCCTCCCTACATCATACTGCCCCATCAGTGAAAACAGCACAAAGTATAGGGGGCTCAACCAGAAATACCAGGGCTTTCCAGCCAGCGTAGCCAAGGTAATGCTTCCCTGGTAGGCCGGCATATACTGGATGGGATAAGCGTAGAGAATGAAATTATTTCCGAACCAGCCGGGGCCCAGAAGGGAGACAACCACAAAACCCAGTATGCCGATCAGCAGAGGAAGGATAAAATGGGTAAAGCGCCAGCTGATCCAGAAGTGAAAGGCGAGCAGTCCCAAAATGGTCCAGACGGTCTGGAAAGCCAGGGTCAGCAGCTGAACGCCGTCGGGAGGATGCTGCAACAGCGCCGTGTCAGGACGCAAGAGGCCCATGACCAACCCGGAGAGTAATACTCCGCCCACAAATAACAGATGCGCCGCGATGAATAACAACAACGTAAACAACTTCTTGCTCCAGTATAGATTGGAGCGGGCCAGCGGTAAGGTGTACAAATTACTCCACATCTCCTGCCGGTGCTCCATGAAAGTGACCAGACTGCATAGAATGATGACAAACAGCGGCAGCATCATGAAGGCTACCCCGTCGTAATAGCCGTTTACAAAACCCCACCATGGATTCTCTGCCGCCTCAATCCAATCGCTGTTGAAATATTGAATGACAAAGAAAATCAGCGTATTCGCCACCGTTCCCGCCAGGGAAAGCCACACTGCAAAGGAGTTGCGCGATTTGTGCGTTTCTGCCCGTAAACTTCTCTGAAGTTGTTTTATCCAAATTGCCATCTGAGCTGTTTGATTTACTTCCCGGTCTTCTCCAATCCCCCCTCCTCTAACAAGCGCAAAAAATAATCCTCCAGGCGATCCTCCTGCAGAATCACCTGGTATAAGTCAATCCCGGCCGAGCGAAGCTGATCGATGATCGGAGGAACACTCCGGCGTCCTTCCAGCGGTAGCAACAGTTGGTTGCTCTCCATTCTTTCTACCTCGTAGCCGGCACGGGCCAGCAGTACAGCAGCGCGGCTGCCGTCGGACGTTTCGACCAATACCTGCCGGGGACCAGCTCCCTGCTTTCTCAATTCCTGCAAGGTTCCCTGAAAGCGCAGTTTCCCCCGGTACAAGATGCCGACGTGCGAACAGAGTTGCTCGATTTCGCTGAGGATATGACTGGAAATAATCACCGTTTTGCCCTCTTCCCGGTGCAGGCGTTGCAGTAGTCGCCGAATTTCGGCAATGCCCTGTGGGTCCAGCCCGTTGGTGGGTTCGTCCAGAACGAGCAGATCCGGGTTGGGGAGTAAAGCCAGGGCGATCCCCAGGCGCTGTCGCATGCCGGTAGAATAGGTACGCACCAGGCGATCCGCTGCGTAGGCTATACCCACTGTCTCCAGCAGCTCGTCGATATAAGCCAGAGGGAGATTGCGATAAGTCGCAAAAACGCGAAGATTATCGCGACCGCTTAAATGGGTGTACAGGCGAGGCGCCTCAATGAGCGCTCCAACGCGGGTAAACAGATCGAGCTGCTCCCGTACCTGCCGCCCGAGCAGACTCACTGTTCCCTGGTCCGGGCGCAGTAAACCCAGCAGTAATTTCATCAGGGTAGACTTCCCGGCGCCGTTAGGTCCCAGAATGCCGTAAGCCGACCCCTCCGGCACCTGCAGATCTACCGACTCGATCACGGGCGCCTTTTTTGAAAATTGAAAAAACAGCTTTTCCGTAGCGACGCTAAGCGGCATAAGAGAAAACTCATTTGGTGATAAAGTAAACCTGAGCGATCTTGCCCTCCCTGATCTTATAAATGGCGATCGCATCGAGCGGAGGCTCCCCTTTCCGGAAGATGACCCGCTCCTGATCAATAACCGTATTCCCCATCACTATGCGATCGACCAGTTCACAGTGCAAATCGGGTGATTCCTCGAACAATTCGCCGTAGTTGCGACGCATCCGCTCTTTTCCTACCCCGATCGGCTGCTTGGGAAAATTGTACAGCTCAACATTATCGGCGTAAGGCTTCAGAAAAGCTTCAATATCCCGGGCATTATAAGCGTTGAGCTGCTGCTGAGCCAATTCGGCGGGAGTAGGCCTCAGCAATTCGGCAGATCGTTGCAGGACACCCCCGGCCACCACAGAATGAATCGCGTTCCAGTGATCGAGGGACTGCAGGGGATCTTCGTCGAGCAACAACAAATCGGCGCGTTTGCCGGCCTCCAGGCTGCCGAACTCCGCCTGCTGCCAAATGGCCTTCGCAGCGTTGATCGTAGAGGCCTCCAGCAACTGCCACAAATCCATCCCCGCTCGCTGCATGGCCCGCAGCTCATTCTGGTAAGAGCTACTGTGCAGGGTGCCGATATTACCCGCATCCGTTCCTGTTGCGATAGGAACTCCCGCCGACAGCAAGCGACGGATATTTTCCGCCATAATGGAGTCCTGCCGCTCATACCGGTCCAGGATTTGCTCCTCCCGGCTGCGCATCGCTTCCGTTCGCTCGCGGCCTTCCGGCAAATGACGCATATCAAATAGCGTCCCCAATACGAAGGGGTTGGCAATGGTAAAATCGGCAGGGCTAAATGCTTGTTTTTGCAAAAAAGTCATCCCGTAGTTTTTCGACACCACAAGCGTGGGACAGTAAACGGCACCCCGCGTCTTCAGCAAGTCGATGAAGTCCTGATCCACCACTTCATTGTCGACGGAATGAACCAGAAAATCGGCTCCGGCCCGGACAGCCAGGCGCGCCGTCTCCAGCTGGGTAGCGTGAACAGCCACCGGCAGATTATGGCTGTGTGCTTCCTCGATCGTCGCTTTGACGAGATCGTAACGCGCTTCGGCCATCTCCTGATTCCGGGCAATGTACCAGATCTTAATAAAATCGGGATTGAAAGGTAACTGCTGTTGCACCAGGGTGCGGGCCTCCTCTACATCTGCCACCTCTATGATAGGCGCATCTTCCACTTTAAAGGCATCGGGTTGATAGGTAGATACTAAGGGACCGGTCAGATAAATCGCCGGAGCATCCCCTTCCCTGTTCAGCGAATCGCGCAAGGCGTAATTGTACATCGGTCCGCCGACATCAACAACCGTCGTGATCCCGGCAGCCAAATAACGCCGCATCAGATCGCCCGCCTGCATTTTCAACCACTGTCGCTCTTCCTCGTAGGGACGGTATTTGCGCAGATCAAATACATCCGGACGCGTATATATTCCTCCGGATTGAAAAATGTGAATATGTGCATCTACCAGACCGGGAACCAGGTACTTCCCCGTCGCATCAACCTGCCGCACGCCGTCCGGAATCTCTATCTCTCCGGCCCTTCCTACCGCCTTAATACGGTCGCCCTCGATGAGCAAAACGGCATTCGGTCTCACCTGACGCTCAACCGGGTCTATCAAAGTGGCGCCGGCAATGGCCCATAAGGAATCCGACGGGGAGGCAGAACAATGGCCTGCCGGCAGCATCCCCCAAACCGGTGAAAGGAAAAATAATATTCGCAAAACACTATTTGTCATCATGCCTACAAAGATCTTTTTTCTTAATCCGGATTGAAGGTAAGACAATTCCACTACTTCCCGGAATCTCCCCCCCTGCCGCTATTGAACACCAGCGCTTTTCTCCTCCTTAAAATAGTTGAATCAAGGAAACGGAAAATAATTTCTGTAAAATTTCAACTATCATGTTCAAGCGCTATTACATATATCTGCTGCTGCTCTCCGGCATCTTACTTTCCACCTGTGGCGGCATCAAACCTGAGGCGCCCGGTATGGGCCTGCAGGAAAAAGACCTGAACTGGAACAAGGAAAAAATTGAATCCGGTTTGTTCTGGTACCAATTGGAAACCGACCAGCTCTTTCAGCGCCGGCAACAGGTCAACTACCTGGAGGTGCGCAATAAACGACAGGTTCGACTGGCCTATGAGCAAGGTGTGCTCCGTACCGTTCCGGAATTCGCACTACGCCAAAAAGCGCTGGCAGCTGTCAACGGTACTTTCACCGATCGCCCCGCCGGAAAACCGGCTACTTTCATCAAAACGAACTGGTCGATTGTCGATAGCTCCTCCGACCGCTCCCTGATCAACGCCCCTACCGATTTTACGGAGGGCGTATTCGCCATCAACCACCGGGGCCGCGCTCATATCGACACGGCCCGTACCGTTACCTATTACCAACTGGCGGATAATCTGCGCGATATCGTCTTCGCCGGGCCGGTGCTCGTCTTCAATGGGCGAGGATCCGAACTCAAATCTACCGATTTCAACGATCAGCGCATGGCGCGCACTTGCGCCTGCACCACTGACCGGGACCGCCTGCTGCTCCTCACCGTTGACGGAGGCGCCCCCGATATACCCGGCATGACCGCCGCCGAGATGCGCGAGCTACTGCTCGCCCTCGATTGCGTCAATGCCGTCCATCTGGCCGGCGGTCAGTCGACTACTCTGTTTATTCGCGGATATGGCGAAAGCGGTATCGTCAACCAACCCGTAGGCGGCTTGTCTCAGGTGTCTAACGCAATATTAATAAAGTGAACGAAATTTATACGCGGCAGGTTATGGCTGAGTTGCATCCAGGACGCCCCCATGTCTTCTGACACATAAAGGTTACCCGTGGTACTCCCGAAGGCCAGGCAGTTGCCGTCGCTATCCAAAGAATGCCGGAACACAATATCATAACAATATGACTGCGGCAGCCCACTGCGTTGTTCCTGCCAGGATTGCCCCCCGTCCTCCGTGCGACAAACACACAGAGCACGGTCGACGGCCACGCGCACCTCGTCACTGACAGCAGGTATCACCCAGGCTCGCTCGGGATTGCTATTATCGACGGCCAGCGCGAAACCGTAAGCGGGAAAGCCGTCTTTATCCGACACCTCCTCCCATTGCAAGCCGCCGTTAGTACTGCGGTAAATACCGCAATGATTCTGCTGCCACAATACATCGGGCCGTCTCCGGCAGGCGAGCATCCGGTGCGGATCATGTCCTATCTCCGCCTCGGGATTCGGCAGATAGGCCGCCCGTAAACCCTCATTACGCACTTCCCAGGACTGCCCGTCGTTCATCGTCTCAAATACGCCGGCGCAACTCACGGCGATGTAATAATGCGAGGAATCGCGAGGATCGACAACGATAGAATGAATATAGGGCTGATCGCGCCCCGCACCGAACCACTGCTTCTTACGCGAGGGATGATTCCACAGCGATTCGACCAGCTCCCAGCTGTCTCCATTATTTTCACTTCGGAACAGACCTCCCGGTTCCGTTCCCATCAGCAATACCCCGGGCCGGTCGTCACCGCCGTGGGCCATCACCCAGATTTTGCGCAGCGTAGCCGGCTTGCCGTTCTGTAAGCGGGCATCTTCCGGATAGGTAGGCACGCTCACTTCTTCCCAGCTTTTTCCTCCATCCGCCGAGCGATGCAGTTTCTGTCCCCAATGGCGATGGGCCAACGCCGCCCACCAGGTGCCTTCGCGCTCATCTACCCAGGCGACGGATACGGGTAAGCCCAAAAAGTGATCTCCCAGGCAGTTCCAGCCGTCATCACCGCGCTCATATACTAATAAGCCTTTCCCGGTACCAATAAGTAGTTTGCTTTTTTTACTTATCATTGATAAAAATCATTTTTCATTTCCTGCTACCTTCCGACTTCCGCTTTCCACCTTCCGATTTCCTCAACCTCCCGACAGCGCCTGAAAGATCAGTACTTCATCTTCAGCTTCCAGCATATCGCTCAGCGTTTTCCGGTCCTTTACCAGTCGTTCTCCAATGTAAATATTGACGTGTTCACGCAGGCGGCCTCGCTCATCGAGCAGGTATCCTTTGATGCCAGGGTAATGCTCTTCTATGGTCTCCAGCACTTCCAGAACGGTGCCGGCCTCCACCTCCTTGGGTTCCAGATCGGGATAAAACCGTTTAAGGGCAGAAGTGAAACTTACTTTCGCCATAATCCGTCCATTATTTTTGTGAATGCAGAATTTAGGAATTTTAAACCGGTTAATCATGTATTTTATCGCTTAAAGTCTTATTTTTTGATTCCTTTAATCTGTTAAAAAAAGCAATCATGACCGATATTCTCCCCGAACTGGAAAACTGGATTGAACAGAACAAGCCCTTTGCCCTCGCCACCGTCGTCAAAACCTGGGGTTCATCGCCCCGGCCGGTAGGGTCGGCATTAGCCGTGACCGGCGATATGGAAATGGCCGGCTCCGTCAGCGGCGGATGCGTAGAAGGGGCAGTCGCCAAAGAAGCCAAGCAAATACTGGAAAGCGGGCGGGCAGAGCGCCTTAAATTTGGCGTCAGCGACGAAGATGCCTGGAACGTCGGCCTCAGCTGCGGCGGCGCCATTCAGGTCTGGACCGAACCTTTTCTGGCTTTTGATGAGGATCCGGTTGAAAAAAAAATCTGGGAAAAACTGCACCATTGCCTAAGCAACAACGTAGGCTGCGTGCTGCTTACCCACCTGACAACAGAGAGTGAACACCTGTTACTCATCCCGGCAGAAAATGCGGCCTTCGGCAAAGCGCGCGAAAACAAGGCCCTCCTCGAGCTGGCCCGGCGCGCCTATAGAGAGCGTAACAACCAGGTCCTGGAACACGAAGGAGAAAACTATTTCGCCCGCGTTTTTCCCCGCAAAAGCCAGATGCTTATCGTCGGCGCCGCACACATCACCAGCAAACTCGTCCAACTTGGTAACATGTACGACTTTGAAACCATCGTCATCGATCCGCGAGGCATCTTTGCGAATAAAACGCAATTTCCCGAAGCCCCTCACCAATTGATCAACGACTGGCCCGCCGAGGTCCTTCCCGGCTTCCAGCTCGATGTCTTCAGCTACGCTATTCTGCTCAGCCACGATCCCAAAATCGACGACCAGGCGCTGCATCTACTGCTTCGCTCCAACATCGACTACATCGGCGCCCTCGGTAGCCGCCGCACCCATGAAAAACGCGTACGCCGCCTGCGCGAAGCCGGATTCCAGGACGACGATATCGACCGCATCCACGCCCCCATCGGCTTGGATATCAACGCCAAACGCCCCAAGGAAATCGCGCTGAGTATTATGGCGCAAATCATACAGCAGCAGAATAGATTTAAGTGAGATTCCGGGCGCTTCGTTTTTTATCCGTTCATCAGTCCATCCATTTTTTGGAGATTCTGGGGATTTGCCTTATTTTAAATGTTCACCAAACGCCTAGACCCATGCGCTATAAAGAACAACCCGGTAATGCCAGTATCGGCTACTATCGCAAATCGAATTTCAACCAGCGGCAGCCAGGAGATCCCCTGCGGGTATTAACGGAGGAAGACTGGAAACAGTGGCAGGAAAAGGGTTACGTCATCGTACCTGATGCCGTGCCGAAAGAAAATATCGATCGCCTCGTAGATCTGATATGGACTTTCGAAGAAAAAGCCCCGGAGGATACGGATACCTGGTACCGGCCGCCCCGCCGCGAAATTCAAATGAAGGAATTACAGGGTAGCGGGATGGTTGAAATGTACAACCATCAATACCTTTGGGACAACCGCCAGTATCCGCGCGTATACGATGCCTTTGTCGATATTTGGGGTACCGAAAAGCTTTGGGCCTCCATCGACCGGGCCAACCTCAATTTCCCCTTGCGCAAAGGCCACAAATTCAAAGGATTCATCCACTGGGATATCGACACCTCCGACCCCGACCGCCGGAACAACGTGCAGGGAGTGCTTTCCCTGACGGATACCACTTCCGAAACGGGTGGTTTTCAATGTATTCCCGAACTATTCCGGACGTATGACGAGTGGGTGAAAACCCAGCCGGAGGACCGCAACCCCTTCCAGCCTGATATCTCCGGCTTCGAAATAGAACAAGTGGAAACCAGGGCCGGCGACCTGCTCATCTGGAACAGCATGCTGGCCCACGGCATCCGGCCCAACCGCTCCGACCGGCCCCGCATCGCCCAGTACATCGCCATGACACCTGCGCAGGAAGAGGACGAACAATTGCGTCAGTGGCGCATCCAATCCTGGCGCGAACGCAAACCCCCGGAAGGATACGCCTTCCCCGGTGACCCGCGGAACTGGGAGCAGGAGCACGCCGAAACAGCGAAGCTGACGGAACTGGGAGAGAAATTGTTAGGCCTCAAAAAGTGGACATAAGGGAATGATCAAGGTCGGCA
The DNA here is from genome assembly GCA_964632995.1 of uncultured Saprospiraceae bacterium. Lineage (GTDB taxonomy): Bacteria > Bacteroidota > Bacteroidia > Chitinophagales > Saprospiraceae > CAZWDL01. The sequence goes on along the minus strand of CAZWDL010000102.1, from coordinate 5,806 downwards.
GCCGTAAGGAGTATCCCTCCTCCCCCTAGAACATAAACCGTCTCGCAGCGAAAGGGCATACACAACAGCCCACATGTGAAAACGGCGTACGTGGACGGCCCGGTGAAAAAGCAATTCAGAGAAAAAACGCTGTACCCTCCGTTGCCGGGCCGTTCTGTTTTACCTGAACAATATTCCTTTTCTCTAAGTTACCCTATCTAGCCCGGCAAATGTGACCCATTTATACTTTTAAATTCCTGAGGAAAATATAGCGAGTAGTCTTTATTACACAGCGGTAAACACATGACATATCCTGGATAACCACCTGGTGGCGACGGGGAAAAGGTCGATTTGCTTTCTACTATTTTTTAAACCAAGGGTTCTACGCCTTTCCACCATCCACAGCCGGTACTGTCCGGTATTAGAAGCCATCTCAAAAATATCCTTTGGGCTGCAAAAGGACCTTTTGGGGCCATATTTTGTTGCAAAAAACGTAACGTAGCTAGGGTATGCTCCGTTTTTGCGCCTCACCTGGCCCCAAAATTTCTCTTTTTCACCATCAAAAACATTTTTGAGATGGCTTCTAGTGTAAAGAAAACCGGGTCGGAAAAACAACAAAGTGTCGTGAAGATATTCATTTCCAGTTTTTTAGCTCGCGAAAAACTTGGGGCTTTAAAAGGAAAAATTGTATTTTGAAAAGGCTTGCGATAAGTCTTTCCAACCCACTCTCCCAATCCGCGATTCAAGAGAAAATTAAATGCGTGAAAACAGGATTATTATGAAGGAAGCACTACTTTTTCTATTCACATCAACTACTCTTTTCCTCAACTTCCATTCCGCGAACGGACAGGACCTTTGGGGCCATCTCACCACCAGTGATTCTCCTCTGGCAATAGAAAAACTCGAAACCTATAATGCCCGTGACAATCTACAATGGTACGGCGTACTGCGCCCCAGCGGCAAAGGTAATGACCTCAACCTGCTCATGTTCGATTCAGATGACCAGCTCTCTACCTATGCCATCGTAGAACGCGATAAGCTGGGCAGAGCCAAACGCATTAAAAATTTTGACGCGAATCGCGATCTGGTCAATTACACCATTATTAAGTATGACTGGAATGATCGTATTAAGAGCCGGTCTTTCTACGACCGGCATAATCGCGTCCGGCTCACCATTATCTACTTCTACGATAAATATGGCAATGTGGAGCGCACGGAATGGTCACACAAAAACCAACGCATCTTTCGCTACAGCGAATCCGAATATGCTCCCACCGGGAAATGCCTGAAAACCAAGTGGTTCCATCCCAATGGAGATCTCAGCGCTTTTTTTGAGTACAATTACAATGAAAAGGGCAAGCTGGTCAGAAAGAATATGTACAAATCTGACGGCAGCCTCTGGAATTACTACATCTACGAATACCAGTAAAGTAGCGCCTCCGGTACCAATTAAAGGGCTTTTTTCTTGCCTGGCCCAGTAATACCTGTTATGTTTGTACCGACAAAACGAAGGCAGTACAACTTTTACCCAATGCCCAAATCACCACATTTAAAAGAGCGCATTCTCAAAATAGCCGGAGAGAAGTTCCTTAGCCAGGGCTTTTACAAGGTGTCGGTCGATAGCCTGGTAGCCGAGTTGCGTACCAGCAAGAGTAGTATTTATAAGTACTTCAGCTCGAAAGAAGACCTCGTTGCCACGCTCATCGAGCAACTCAACGGCGTTATCAACCGCCAGATCGAACAAATCGTCCACCATGCCGAACTTGGCTTTGAAGATAAACTGTTGCACCTCATGCGGCTCACCAGCAAACTCAAGCGACTGGTAGGTCCACAATTCCTGGAAGACCTGCGCATTCACACCCCTGAACTCTGGGAGGAATATCAGCAGCAGGAAACCGACCGGATACAGCGTTATTATTACGCTCTCTTCCGGCAAGGCATCCGGGAAGGCCTCATCCGAAACGATATCGACCTGCAACTCATCGTGGGCGCCTATTTACAATTTACCGAGCTTTCGCTAAATCAGAACGCACTGCAAGGCCTTCCATACCACGAGGAACAAATATTTGAACACCTGACGACTCTTTTTCTGGAGGGAGGACTCTGGCAGTAAAAGTTGAAAAGTTCAAGACCTGCCCCGCCGTCCTTTTTCCTGACGACCATCAAAATAACAGTCCGTTAAAAAGCAATATCAACTATGGATCTATTTCAGGAAGTCATCGATGCCAAGCAGCGCATTGAGGCTTATGTTTTGAAAACACCACTGCTATACTCCAACTATCTAAGCGAACTGGTGGGCGGTTCCGTATACCTGAAAATGGAAAGCGAACAGTACACGGGCTCCTTCAAAGCACGAGGCGCTCTCAATAAAATCGCCTGGCTGATCCGGCAGGGAAATACCGATCCCATTATCACGGCTTCCACCGGCAATCACGGCCTGGGTGTAGCCCGCGCCCTGCAACTTCTGCAACGTGAAGGATGCATCGTGATTCCCGAAAACGCGGTTTCCGGAAAAGTGGAGGCCCTCAAAGGTTACGGAGCCGATATAGAGCGACACGGCAGCGATTGTTTTGTGTCGGAAGTATACGCCCGGCAGCAGGCAGAAAAAAAAGGCTGGACCTACATTTCCCCTTACAACGATCCACAGGTCATCGGCGGTCAGGGTACCATAGCTATAGAAATTGCCGAACAGCTGCCAGAAAGGATCGACAATGTTTTCGTCACCGTTGGAGGTGGAGGGCTTATTTCCGGTATCGGCGCCTACCTCAAGGGGGTGCACCCCTCCGTCCGGGTGCTAGGCTGTCAGCCCGAAAACTCTCCCGAGATGGCGCTGAGCGTTCGCCGGGACGAATACACGACCGTTGACCCTAAAGAGACTTTGTCCGATGCCTCCGCCGGCGCCTTCGAAGAAGATTCCATTACCTACGATGTATGCAAACGGGTCGTCGATGAGTTTTTCCTCATTCCGGAGGAAATAATCGCGGAAACTATCCGGGAAATGCTGATGAAAGAACGCAAACTCATGGAAGGAGCTGCCGCCGTCGCCGTTGCCGCTCTGCTCCGGGATCCGGGGCGCTGGAAAGACCAAACCTCCGTTGTCATCATCTGTGGCGGTAATATTTCCGTCGACAAACTGCAGAGTATTCTCTGCTGAAACTTTCCCTTCCTGGTTGAACAAGCTGAGCAAGTGACTGTTAAGTTATTGTAAATCAGTTATTTGCAAGAAACTAACAAAAATTCTACTATGGAAAAAGCGAAGAAAGTAGAACTACTCAACAACCTGATAGCCCAATGTTACAATTCAGAGAAAGGTTACAAAAATGCCGCTGAGCAAGTGGAAGATAAAGCCCTGCGCAAATTGTTTAAAGGTAATGCCCAACAACGTTACGATTTTGGTCACGAAATTAAAGATCTCATCCGGAACATGAACGGGGAGATTGAAAGAGGAGACACTATCCCCGGAAAATTACACCGCACCTGGATGGATCTGCGCTCCGTTCTCGCCGACAATGATGAAAAAGTCATCCTGGAAGAGGTGAAACGCGGAGAAAAGAATGCCCTTGGTGAATACCAAACTGCTATTGAGAAATTTCCTGAAGATAGCGATGCCTATAAGACCCTCACAGAACAGCGTGACCGCATCAAGCATAGTATCGAACAAGTCGATCGCCTTATCTCAACGTATACAGAAGCTTAACCCCACTGAAAACCAATCATCCGACCGCGATTTTCTCTCTTGCCGGCAACTGAATCCTGGCGAGAGAGATGATTGCTAACCACGCAAGGCGCCGACTTCAATTACAGTCGGCGCCTTTTTTATTATAATCCGTTCCTCAATCCTCCAGATACCGCTGTAAAGCCTCCCAGGCCAGCACCGCGCACTGCCGTCTGGCGGGAAATTGCCGGGCTGTCGCAAAAGCAGTCAGCGCCTCATCTTCATCTTCTGGAACCGCTCCTTCTTCCAGCCCGACGATGCGGTAGAACCTTTCGGTCAGCTCCCCGACCTGCTCCAGCGTCATCCCTTTGATTTTTTCCACCAAAACAGAGGTGGAAGCTTTAGAAATAGCACATCCGTAGCCGTGAAAATGAACATCGATCACCCGGCCTTTCTCGACTTCCAGGTAGAGTTTGAACTGATCACCACACAAGGGATTGTACGCTTCAATAACGATAGAGGCGGCAGGTCGCTTCTCGTAACCAACCGGTTCCCGGTTGTGTTGCATGATAAGTTGCTGATACAGTTTTTTTGGATCTTCACTCATTTTGCTTATTCCTTTTTCTTAATCTCCTGTTGGAACTTCCAGAATACAGATAAATTATTAATTTACGCACAAAGCCGCTATAGAACTATGATAACCGTTGAAGAAGCTTCCCGGATCATCCTTGAGCACAGTATCGATATACCCAACACGATTATCCCTCTGGAAGAAGCCATCGGGAGATTGCTGCGCGAAGACCTGGTCACCGACCGCAATCTGCCTCCTTACGACCGGGTGACCATGGATGGTATCGCTATCCACTACGATGCTTTCGCCCGGGGAAAACGCAGCTTCCCGGTCGAAGGCATCGGCGCTGCCGGCTCGCCCCAGGCAGAACTCCATGACCGGGACAAGTGTATTGAAATCATGACCGGCGCCATGCTGCCGAAGCATACCGACACGGTGGTGCGCTACGAGGATGTGGAAATCAGCGGCGGTGAAGCTACCCTGAAAGTCGACACCATTCACCGCGGACAAAATATCCACCGCCAGGGAGTAGACCGCAAGAAGGGGGCCGTTGTCGTGCCTTCCGGCCGGATACTTTCTTCGGCTGAAATCGGAGTGGCCGCCACCGTGGGTAAGCCACAACTGCGGGTAGCCGCCTTTCCCCCGGCTGTGATCGTATCCAGCGGTGATGAACTGGTGCCGGTATACGAGAATCCACGCCCCTATCAGATCCGCAAATCCAATGTTCACCGCCTGCGCGCTACCCTGCGCAACTGGGGTATCCCCGCCGATACCGCCCACCTGGCCGACGATGAAGATGAAATCCGGAAAACCCTGGCAGAACTGATCGAACGCAAACGTATCGTACTCATGAGCGGCGGCGTTTCCAAAGGAAAGTTCGACTACATTCCCAAAGTCCTTCAATCGCTGGGTGTTAAAAAACTGTTCCATCGCATCCGTCAGCGCCCGGGCAAACCCTTCTGGTTCGGTATCAGCCGGGAAGGCGCCCTGGTCTTTGCTTTTCCCGGCAACCCCGTGTCTTCTTTCATGTGCACCATCCGCTATTTCCGGCCCTGGATGCAGAAAAGCCTGGGATTACCCACCCATCAACCCCACGCTATCCTGGCCGATGATATTGAATTCCTCCCCGACCTGACTTACTTTGCGCAGGTACGACTGGAGTACGCTTCCGACGGATGCCTGAAAGCCCACCCCGTCGAAGGGCACGGCTCCGGCGACCTGGCCAACCTGGTTGATGCCGATGCTTTTATCGAACTGCCGCGAGGCGGCGACTTGTATCGGAAGGGTGAAGTGCATCCGGTATGGTTGTACCGGAATTGAGGGGCATGCCTTAGCTTCGCTCAGATAATGAAGTGATTCAGACTTTTCTCGCTGGCCTATCAAAAAACGTCTTTCCGCCCCATTCTGGACTTCTTTTTCGTTACGTAGCGCTGCTATGCGCCTCAAAAGAAGCCCAAAATGGAACGAAAATCCTGTTTTCCTTGCTCCGCCGAAGCAGCTACGCGAAGGCGCAGCCGGCTGCAGCAGAAAAGTCTAAACCACATCAGTGAACTACCCACCTGCTGAAGACAGGTGGGCTTCGGGCTTCCCGGAGAATAGCT
>CAZWDL010000101.1:5006-28182 GCA_964632995.1 uncultured Saprospiraceae bacterium | reverse complement strand
GCAGGAAGCCTTCCACAGCGAAGCCCTCGGCAGCGCCCGCACCGGCGAACGCACCTACTACCTCCGCCTGCAGGGAGCCACCCCCCGGACCGCCCCCGAGTGGAAGGCCATCCCCGTCGCCCGGCGCGGCGGCCGCCTGCTGCACCTCGGCGATCTGGCCGGGGTGAGCTACGACGAGCAGCCGCCCCAACGCTACTACCGCATCAACGGCCAGAACAGCATCCGCCTGATCGCTTTTCCCGAAAGGGGCGTCAACACCATCGCGCTGGCTAAAACAGTCCGCCGGCAGGTGGAACAGCTCAGCGATCAACTACCGCCCTCCTACCAGCTCCGCCTGGAGGAAGACAGCACCGAGTACCTGCGCGATGAGCTGGCCAAAATCCGCGACCGCACCCTGCTGTCGCTCGGCATCCTGCTGCTCTTCGTCCTGCTGGCCTACCGCTCCTGGCGCTACCTGCTGCTTATCGTCGCCGGCCTCGTCGCTACCCTCGGCCTGGCCGCCATCGGCTACTACGCCCTCGGCGTCGAGCTGCACCTCTACGCACTGGCGGGCGTCACCGTCAGCTTCGGCCTCATCATCGACAACACCATCGTCATGGCCCACCACCTGCGCCGCCGCGGCGACCGCCAGGTGTTCCCCGCCCTCCTCGCCGCCACCCTCACCACTATCTCCGCCCTGGTCATCATCTTCTTCCTCCCCGAACAGTGGCAACTCAACCTGCTCGACTTCGGCAAGGTCATCATGATCAACCTCGCAACTTCGCTGGCGGTAGCGTGGTGGCTCATCCCAGCGATTTTGGAAGTCGGAAGTGGGAAAGCGGAAGTCGGAAATGTCCCCCGTTCCCACTTCCCACTTCCCACTTCCGACTTCCGACTTCCGACTTCCCACTTCCGACTTCCCACTTCCCACTTTTTAACTCGCTTGCACGCCGCCACCGTCTCCATCCTGTTACATCACCGCAAAAAAGCCTTGCTCGGCGTCGTCCTGGCTTTCGGCCTGCCGGTCTTCTGGCTGCCCAATGAGATCGAGGGCTGGAGTTGGTACAATAAAACGCTGGGCAGCGATTACTACGTCGACAACATCAAGCCGGTAGTCAACAAATGGTTAGGCGGCACGCTGCGGCTGTTTACGTATTACGTCTACGAGGGCTCGGCCTACCGGGAAGCAGAGGAGACGGTGCTCTACGTGCGCGGCAGTATGCCGCCCGGGGCGACCTTGCGGCAGCTCAACGACGTGTTTGAACAAATGGAAAAATACATATCCCGCTACGAGCGGGAAATCAAATTATTCACCACGCAGGTGTACGACGGGCAAAACGGGCTGCTGCGTATCACCTTCAATCCGGGTTATGATATATCCTTTCCGTATATCCTGCGCAGCCGCCTGATCGCGCACAGCCTGAACCTGGGCGGCGTCAAATGGAATATATACGGCGTAGGGAAGGGCTTCAGCAATGCGGGCGGAGCGAGTCCGCCGCGCTTCCGCGTCAAACTGTACGGTTACAACAAGGAAGAGCTGGCCCGGCAGGCGGAGCGCTTCGCCGAACGGCTGCTGGTCCACCCGCGCATCCAGGAGGTCAACACCGAAGCCAACATCGACTGGTGGACGAAAGACCGCTACGAGTACGCCCTCACGCTCGACCGCGGCGCGCTGGCCCGGCGGGGCCTCTCCCCCACCCTGCTGCCCGGCGAGCTGGAGGCTTTCAACCAGGCGACCCGCCCGCAGGCCCGCGGCCCCGGCGGCGTAGCGCTGCGGCTCGTTCCTGCGGGCCTGGAAGACAACGATCTCTGGGAACTGCAAAACGAACAGCTCGCCGTGGACGACAGCACCCGGATGATCCTCGCACAATTTACCGGCCTGGAAAAACGAAAGGTCGCCGGCGCCCTGCACAAGGAGGACCAGCAGTACATCCGCATGGTGGAATTCGAATACACCGGCAGCGCCCGCTTCGGCAGCAAATACCTCGACGAGGTCATGGACCAGATGACCCTGGAAATGCCCCTCGGCTACACCATGGAGCGCATCACCTACTCTTATGGAAGGCAGGAACGCCGGCTCTACGGGCTGGTCGGCCTGGTCATCGGCCTTATCTTCTTCATCTGCGCCGTCACCTTCGAAAGCCTGCGCCAGGCGCTTGTCGTCATCCTCCTCATCCCCACCTCCTTCATCGGCATCTTCCTCACCTTCTACTGGTTCGACCTCCTCTTCGACCAGGGCGGCTACACCAGCTTCCTCCTGGTGAGCGGCCTGACGGTGAACAGCCTGATCCTGATCCTGAATGAGTACAATGGACTGAAAAGGAAGTGGGAAGCCGGAAGTCGGAAGTGGGAAGGCGGAAGTCGGAAGTGGGAAGTGGGAAGTGGGAAAGCGGGAGACCATGCCGCACTCGACCTCTACCTCCTTGCCTACCGCCACAAAATCCTGCCCATCTTCCTGACCATTCTCTCTACCGCATTGGGCCTGGTCCCCTTTCTCGTGCACGGTCAGCAAGAGGTGTTCTGGTTCGCGCTGGCGGCGGGGACCATCGGCGGGCTGCTGTTCTCACTGCTAGTGATTACGGTGGTGATGCCGCTGTTTTTTGACCCTGGTGGATCCGAAGTGAGGAGCCGCCCTTGAAGGCGCCGCCTCTCGCGCGTCGGGCGGCGCCTTTAGCCGATATCCTATATCTTGGTATTCGTCACAAAGGCGATCTTTTTGCTGTCCGGCGACCAGCTCGGTACATTGATGGTGCCCTGCCCGCCGTAGATGTAGCCGATCACCCGGGGTTCGCCGCCCTCGTAGGGCATAATGCGCAGGAGGCAGTGTTTGTAAAAAGGATGGTCGCCGGGATCGATATCTTTGGGAAAGGAGATGAAGACGATCCACTTCTGATCGGGGCTGACGTGGGGGAACCAATCGTTATACTCGTCAAAGGTCAGCTGTTTTTTATTTCCCCCATCAGCATCCATGCGCCAGAGCTGCATGGTATCGGTGCGGGCGGAATTGAAGAAGATGTGTTGGCCGTCGGGGCTATATTCCGGTCCGTCGTCCAGGGTGGGCTGATCCGTCATTTGAGTTTCTCTGCCTGTCTCGACATCGACGGTGTAGATATCGTACTGGCCATTCCGGTTGCCCGTAAAGATCATCTTTTCATTATCCGGCGACCAGCCGTGCAGGTAGGAGGCCTCCTTGCCGGGTTTGGTCACCCGCACCGGGGTGGAATCCCCTTCCACGGGCAAGTAGTAGATAGATGAATTGCCGTTGTTTTCCGGATCGTGGTGGCTGATGCCCAGCAATTCGCCATCGAAGGTGAGCACGTGATCATTGTTGTTATTCGTAGCAAAACCGGTATTGAGGGGTTCGATAGTATTCGTCGGAAGATGGTAGGTGTAAAGGAGCCCTTTTGAATTATAGATCAGCTTTTCCCCGTCGACCGTCCAGTTGGGCGCCTGAATGGAATGCGCCGAAGTGTACAGCACTTTCCGGTGTCCCGTTTCCACATCCATCACTTCCAGGCGGCTGCCCAGGTAATCCTGGTAGGGTTCGTAATCCGGCGCTTCGGGCCGCACGATGCGAACGTTGCGGAAAATAGCGGTCTCCACGATATCGGGATTGTGGGCGCAAACGAAGAGGCCCACGTAAACTTCTTTGTCCAACGGCATCTCTTCCAGCTGCACCTGGGTAAATTCCTCTCCGAATTTGGCCGTCGACAGTATAAAGGTATCTCCCCGCCTTTCCAGCTGGATCACATCCGGAGCAGTATTCTCAGAAGTGACTTCCTCGGTATCAGCGCCTACTGACCGGCGGTACTGCAGGGAGGTCAGCCCGTCACCGTGGACAGAGGCATTGACGTGCTCCGAATTGTGGTCCAGGTCGTTTTTGACGATCCAGCCCCACTTCCGGTGAGGATCAACTCCCTCGCCCAGAAAGCGGCCTTCGGCACGCAGGATAAAGTCGCCCTGCAGAGTGGTCCAGAGATAGTGAAACTGATCTTCCCCAAACCACATGTTGGCGCCGCTGCCGGCAATGGTGTAGGTCTGGGAATCCGAATCATAAGTTGCAAAGCCGGCGTGCTTCACGGAGCCGATATCGGTATGGTTATCGAAAATACCGAGCTTGTTTTGACCGATTAAAGGATTGACGAAGAGACTCATACTCAGAAAGGAAATGACAAGCAGTTTCATAGGTTCGTTTATTTCACAGGTGGTCCAAAAGTATTCTAAAAATGGATCTTCAAAATTACGGGCGCTCCCTGACTCAAATATGGGGAAAATCATTTTCATTTCCCAGCGATCTTCGATTCACAAACCCTGTTCACTGCCGCAGTGCTCTGTAAATTAAATTCCTAACCATCATTTCGTCCTCTTTCAGCCTTGCTCTGCGTTGCGGCTCAGCCACAGAACTCCGGCAGGCAGATGCTCCTTCACCACGCCTTGATCAGAGCCGAAATAGATTCGAAATTCTTCAATCAACCTTATTTTACAGAGCAGTAGTCCCGCCTTCGATAGTTCCTGGAGTAAAAAACCTGTATTGAACTTACCGCCATTTGCCGCCAGCCCGTGCAACCCGAACGGCCGGAGATTTATCCGGCTTCAGCTGAACGGACGCTCAACCAACAGTTCAATTCAAGGCCTGTAAACACTTATTACCCATCCCGACATTTTGGCTTCGCAGAAGATTAATCCACAACTAAACCGCATTAAGCAAGCAGGAATCATCCAACCATCCACTCCACCTACCTTTCCGGTGTATACACACAAAACACCCCGGTCTGTACCAACAACTTCCGATTATTTTCCAAGCACAGAATTTGGCCAACTCCGCCATTCATCGTAATATTCCAATAAAACAATCAATCAAAACGAAATGGCCGGTAACGAAAAACTAAAGCTTTTCCCTGCACTACAGGATTATATCGAGAGCCTGTTTGATGAAACAAAGCTGATCCCGGAAAACCGGCGGACGCTGCTCACCAGAATGGCCAGGTATATCACCCGCAAGCTTGAAGCCGGCCAACCTGCCGCACTGAACTTCATCTGCACACACAATTCCCGACGCAGCCACATCAGTCAGATCTGGGCCGCCACCGCCGCCGCTTATTTTGAACTGGAAGGGGTACAAACCTATTCAGGCGGCACGGAAGCGACCGGTTTCAATCCCCGGGCCGTCGCAGCGATCAGGCGCGCCGGTTTTCAAATCAATGTGCATGACGCTCACGGCGAGAATCCCCACTATTTCGTCTCCTTCGCAAAAAACCGCCCCCCGTTAGTGTGTTTCTCCAAAACTTATGATCACCCCATCAACCCAGGCCCCGCTTCCCAGATAACGGATCATGCTAAAGACACAGGTCATCCTGGTCAAGCTTTCGCCGCCGTCATGACCTGCGCCGAAGCCGACGAAAACTGTCCGTTCATCCCCGGCGCGGAGTTCCGCCTGGCCCTGACTTATGAGGACCCCAAAGAAGCCGATGATACGCCGCAGGAGCGGCAGCGCTACGATGAGCGCGTCCGGCAGATCGGCCGGGAAATTTTTTACGCTATGCAGCTGACAAAAAAAGGATTGAATAGGCCGTGACGATTAAAGATTCAGCCTTCAACTCCCGTTTCTTTTTTACTTCCAAGTACTGAGAGGCTGTTTCACTTAAGTCTTCAGTTTTCTTACGCCTCTTATTCCGTCATGCTTCAGCTTTTTTACCGGCAAGGCGCTGAGCGCCGATTATCCCACCAATGCCGCCATCTCCTTCACCGCCGCCGGGAACAACTTCGAACTGGCTATTGCGGTCGCCATCGCCGTCTTCGGATTGAATTCCGGACAGGCCTTTGCCGGAGTGATCGGTCCCCTGGTAGAAGTGCCGGCCCTTATTGCACTGGTGATCGTAGCTTTTTGGCTGAGAAAAAAATTCTATTCCGAAAAGGCCTTAGGAACCTGAGTGCGAAACAGTTGAAGTTTTTTCGAGTAAAGATTGACAAAAAAAAGCTCCGGGGCTGACCAAAATCATTTCGGAAAAGCAAGGCAGCATTTATTTTCCAGGTAGTATTTTTTGGCAAAAAATCATGGATTATGAACCCCCGCAATCTTTTGTTAATCGGATTACTAGTCATCTTTATCTCCGCCTGTGGTAATCAGCAGAGCGGACTGGACGAAGCCGCCGTCCGCCAGATCGTCGATGAAGCCCTGACCGAACAAGCTGCCGAACAGGCGGAAGGGGTATTCCTCCACATCAGCGCCGGCCCCGACGACCCCCACCGGGTGCTGATGCCGCTGCAAATGGCCGCCATGATGATGGAAAACCGCGACGTGCTGGTCTATTTCGATATCAACGCGGTGGAAACCGTGCTGAAAACCTCCGAAGATATCACCTACGAGCAGTTTCCCTCATCCAAAACCCAACTGCAGAAGCTGATGGACGGGGGCGTGCCGCTATACGTATGCCCGGGTTGCCTGAAAGCAGCCGGCTACACACCTGAAGATGTGATGGAGGGAGTGCAGATCGCCGAAAGAGACAAGCTCTTTGCCTTTACGGAAGGCAGGATACTGACGCTTGACTATTAATGGAAGTTGGAATAATTAACGGGATGACTCCAGGTCACCCCGTTAATCCCCCCCTGAAGCAAACAGAACTGATGAACGAAGGGATCAAGAAATGGACGGTTTCTCTGCTCTTGATGCTGATGCTTCTGCAGAGCAATCAAATCGTGGCCGTCTATTTTCATTTTCTGCTGCACCGCGCCGAGGTCATTGCCCTTTTCTGTGCACCCCGCCACAGTGATGAGAGCACTTGTAATGGGTAGTGTTTTCTGAATAAACAGATCAGCCGGGGATACAAAACCGGGGAACTTTTCATCCTCAACGATCTTCAGCCGATCCAGGTCGCTTTCCCGGCCGGGGCGCTCGGGCGTCCGCGATGTTCCCAGCCTCTCACCCCTGCACGTATGGTCACCTCAACGGAAACCTGCCACTTCCTGCCGCTATTTTCTATTTTCCGCCCGCCGAAGCTGCGTTAGTCATCTTCTTTTCTCAAACACCCTGCTAACGCAAACTTTTTCTCTTATGAAAAGCATCAAGCATTTTATCCGGCGGTTACATCACCACTCAGGATGAGAACGCCATCAAAATTGAAAAGATGGAAGCCGGGGCCCTCCGACGCGCCACCAACTATCTGGAAGCCCTGTCGCGCCTGCCGGGTGTCGACAACATCTCGCGCGGCCCTGGTATCGGCAAGCCCGTCATCCGCGGCCTGTCGAACAACCAGGTCCTCGTGCTGAACAACGGCGTGCGTAACCAGAACCTCGACAATCACCTCCTCAACTGGCAAAATACGCTGATATTAAAAGGCTTCCAGATAAAAGCCGACCTCGCCTGGCAAAACAACCACCGCCGCCTGCAAAACCCCAAAACCTCGCCGGAACAGCCCAACCTGGGCGCACCGATCAACATGCGTATGAACACGCTCACCTACAACGCCAGGGCCGTCTTTCGGCCAAGTGACGCCCTTCGCTTTATTGGCGGAATGCAAGGCATGGCCAGTAACAATCGCAACAACAAACAAGCGAAAAATATCATCCTGCCCGACGGTCAGATGAACGACTATGGCATCTACGGCCTGGCCCAATACCGGATAAACCCGGTTGTCAACACGCAGCTGGGACTGCGTTACGACTTCCGGACCATTCACACCAAACTGACCAATGCCGGACTCCCGTCTGAGAAACCGGCGATAAACGAACAGTTCTCCAATCTCAGTGCCTCGCTGGGCGCTACTTACGACATAGCCCACAACTGGCTGCTGCGCGCCAACATCGCCAGCGGCTTCCGCGCGCCCAACTTCATCGAGCTGAGCGCCAACGGCCTGCACGGCAACCGCTGGGAACGCGGCGACCGTTGGAAGTACGGGAGCCGGGAAGAAACGTCGTTGTGAGCTTGCGGGTACCCATTGGGAATTGATGAGCCCGAAAAATATTTTCTGGACTCAGCAATCGCCCTGTAGGTCAGCTACCTTACAGTATTTCTCCCGGCTGAACCCCTCACTTCTATTCATCGAGGGGTAAATTTTAGGTCTACCTAACATCACCCCAAATAAAACCCGAACCTATTGAAACACCTGCTTATATTTTTCATACTGCTGCTCAACCTGAACGCCTGTACTTCCAATTATTCCTCTGAGGAAAAGGTCGATCTGGAACAACTTAAAGCCGAAATCCGGCAGACGGAACAAGCCTTCAACGACATGGCCGCGCGCGAAGGGGTGCCTGCGGCTTTTCTCGCCTTCGCGGCGGAAGACGCCGTGTTGAACCGCAACGACCAAATCATCCGCGGCAAAAAGGCCATCCGGACTTATTTTGAAGCGCAATCCCTAAAGGATGTATCGCTTACCTGGACGCCCGACTTCGTCGAGGTAGCAGCCGCCGGCGATATGGCCTATACTTATGGAAAGTATCAATTTTCAGCTAAAGACAATAAGGGGCAAGATATACAGGCAAAAGGCATCTTTCACACCGTCTGGAAAAAACAGGCAGACGGAAGCTGGAAATACGTCTACGATTAACGATGCATTTGCGTTTTAGTTTTCCCGACACCTTTTTCCACGAAATAAGGATATTCCTTGGAAGTCCCCGCTTTGGGAATTAAATTCGACGTAAATCACTTACTCTAAAATTTAATTCCTCCATCATGAGCAAACAGCAACGCAACCAATCCCGTCGTGGTTTTTTACAGAAACTTGGATTAGGCGGCCTCAGCCTCGCCGGCCTGTCCATGTCCATGGCGCCCATCGAAGAGCAGCTGGAGTACAGCACCCAGAATGTCAACCGCTACTCCGCCCCCGCCGATTTGAAAATCACCGACATGCGCATCGCCGAAATCAGCGACGTCGTTTTCCGCACACCCATTATTCGCATCTACACTAACCAGGGCATCGTCGGGCACGGCGATGTGCGGGACGGCGCAGCCAAGGAATACGCCCTGTTCCTGAAGAGCCGCATCCTCGGGGAGAACCCCTGCAATGTCGAACGGCTGTTCAAGATCATCAACCAGTTTGGCCACCACGGCCGGCAGGGCGGCGGCGTCTCCGGAGTTGAAATGGCCCTCTGGGACCTGGCGGGCAAGGCTTACAATGTGCCGGTATATCAAATGCTCGGCGGCAAATACCGGGATCGCGTCCGGGTATACTGTGACACTACGGTTTCCAAAGATCCGCAGGAATACGCCCAGCGCATGCAGGAGCGCATCGACAAAGGCTACACGGCCCTGAAGATGGATATCGGGATCAACCTGCTCCGCGATACCCCCGGCGCCCTGATCAACGCGCCCGACGGTCCGGTAGATCCCTATAAGTACGAATATAAAAAATACAACCTGACCAAGCATCCCTTTACCCGGGTGCAGATCACCCAGAAGGGGATCGACAAACTCTGCGAGTACCTGGAAGTCATGCGCAACCAGATCGGCTACGAGATCCCTATGGGCACCGACCATTGGGGCCACTTCGACGTCAATGAAGCCATCAAGATTGCGCGGGCGGTCGAGAAGTACAATCTGGCCTATATCGAAGATATCATCCCCTGGCAGTACACCGACCAGTGGCGGGAAATCACCGAATCGACCACTACGCCCACCCAGACCGGCGAGGATATTTACATGCTCTACGGGGGCTTCAAGGAACTTATCGACAAGCGGGCGGTAGATATCGTGCATCCCGATCCGAATACGGCAGGCGGCATCCTGGAAACCAAGCGCATCGGCGACTACGCCTCGCACCACGGCGTCGGCTTTATGCTGCACCACGCCGCCGGCCCGGTATCCTTCCTGGGCTCCGTACACGCCGCCGCCGCCACCGAAAACTTCATGTGGCTGGAACACCACGCCGTTGACAAACCTAAGTTCGACGACCTGGTCACCGGCATCGAAAAGCCCATCGTGCAGGACGGCTACGTCAAAGTACCGGAAAAACCGGGGATCGGCGTGGAACTAAACGAGGAAGTGGTCAAGGAATTCATCATCGAAGGCGAGAAGATGTTCGCACCTACACCGGAGTGGAATGAAATCCGGTCATGGGACAGGTTGTGGAGTTGAGCCATACCGGGCGGCGCCTTCCAGGGCGCCGCTCGATTTCAAGACAAAGTAGAACCACAAAGAGGGTTTGATTTTGTTTGGGATAGCCTCTTCTAATCAAGATCAAATTCGAACTTCAATTTACAGAATTCGGCTTTTCGTTATTCGTCACCATTTTTAAATTATTGGTCACGGCAGTTGCTCCATCATGTGAACTACTACTCGTTTAAAACCACTTGCGTCATTCCGCCACCTTAACCACTCTTCTGGCAAACTGCCCCTTTGCCGTGTGCACCGTCACCACATACACCCCCGCCGGCCAATCCGATAAATCCACTTGCATGCGCTCGGAAATGACTTCGATCCGGGCCACCGTACGCCCCTGTGTATCCAAAACGATGACCGATTCGATTTCATCCACAAAGCGCGCCTCTTCCACCCTGACCTCCAATAAGTCCCGCACAGGATTGGGAAACAGTCGAATGGAAGCCTGAATAGCCCCTACCCCATCGACGGAACTCAGCTCCTCCCGGCTGACCATATTATCCCTGGAAAGGATCCACTGCTCCGGATCGAAAGTGAGGCTGTCGGGCGTGAAGGACAGGTCGAGATCGAACAGCTGCCCGGAATAGCGATGGTCCAGGACCAAAGTAGTGCTTTGGCCTTCGCCGAAGACGCGCACCGGTACCGGCATTTCAAAGAAATCGACACGGGGATGGCTGCTGCGTTGCTCCACGGAAATCAGGACGCCGCCGGGACGCGGCGCGTATTTCAGTGTGTAGCTGGGATAGCCTTCGCCGTAAAGCCAGTCATCGAAAAATTCGTCAAGATCGATGTTCCCTTCGGCTTCGAGGTGCCGCTGCAGATCGGACGTGGAGGCATAGCCGTAGGCAAGGGTCGGATCATTTAGGTAGTTGCGGGTCGCCCGAAAGAAAGCATCATCGCCGAGTATCCAGCGAAGCATGTGCAGCAGCATCGCCCCCTTCTGGTAGCTGAGCCGGTAGTTGAAAATCCGGCTGACGCTCGTCGTGTCGTCCACCCATACCGATCCGCTGGGCTGGCTGGTCACATCTTTGATCGTGGACGTTTTCCAGTTCTCCCAGGCACTTCCGTTCGAAAAGAGGAACTCACCGGTCAGTCCGGTGAGATAGGTGGCGAAGCCCTCGTTGAGCCAGATGTCCGCCCAGGAGGCGCAGGTGACTTTGTTGCCGAACCACTGATGCGCCAACTCGTGCGCCTGCAAGCCGTAAGAGAAGCCGCCCATGCTGCTCATCGTCTGGTGTTCCATGCCGCCGCCCCAGCCGAACTGGGCGTGGCCGTACTTCTCGGCGGCGAAGGGATATAAGCCGAAGAGCCGGTTGAACAAATCCATCTGTTCGATGGTGCTGCGCAATTGGATCTGCGCAGCGCCCAGGCTTTCGGGATAGACGTAATTGACGATGGGAATTGAGGCGCCGTTCCCCAGGTCAACGTAATCGGTGAATACCTCGTAGTTGGTCACCGCCAGTGAAATGAGATAAGCCGGAATCGGATAGCGATGCCGCCAGTGGTAGGTGGTACGGCCATTACCGGCTGAAAATTCCTTCACCAACACCCCGTTTGTGCCGACACGGTAAGCCTGGGGCGTGGTGACGATCACATCGATCGAATCGATCTTGTCGCTCAGGTCCTGTTTGCAGGGCCACCAGTTTCTGGCGCCGTAGGGTTCGCTCAGCGTCCACAGTACGGGCGTTCCTTTGTGGGTGCCGGTTGCAAAGGAGCCGAAGCCGTCCGAGACGGGCGCGCCCTCGTAAGCCACCGTGATGCTGTCAAGTACACCCGTGAGAAGCACTTTGGGCAGGTCGATCTGCAGCACGTCGTCGCCTGTCTTTCGAAAAGAAACCGGAATCCCCCGGTACCGCACCGAGCGGACGATCATACTGTCCTGCAGGTCAAAATGAAGCCGGTTAAACCCACCTGTCTTTGGAACGAAGTAAGAAGTCACCTCGCCGGAAATATAGCGCACCGCGGGATCCACCTCCCATTCCAGGCGATGGTACTTGAGGTCGTAATCCTGCGTGAGCGGATTGGAGCGAAAGGTGAGCAAAGAACGGTGATGCCGGCGTTCCGATTCCACCAGATGAGTGACGTCCTTACAGATCAGTTCCTCCTGAGCAGTTATGAAACCGGCGAAGCCGAGTAGCAGCCAGAGTAAGCAATATTTTTTCATACGGATCCGTATCGTGTTTTGCGAAAGCATAAATTTCGTAAGGTTAACCAAACTAACATCGGGAGGCTGGGTGCGGTTGAATGGAATCGTCAGGTAAAAAACAGGGTTTCTTGGTTGCATGATTTCCCGGCTGCCGGCTGGGCGTAAAATCGCTAATGCAGATTAAAAACAAGCGTTTGATAGTCAACGACTATTCAATCCTTTTCCACTCGCCATAGTCCCGCTTCTTCGAAAGCGGGACTATGGCGGGCAATCCTCCAATCCTTTTAAAAGAAGATCCAACCTATTAGCTCCTAATAGAATTACCAAAGGAAAAAATTCGACAAATCGAATTATCTAATAAAAATACCCTTTTACATTATTTAGAAATGTCTAATTATTTTTAAAGAACTATTTAAATATTAAATTTTATTTCCTAAATTTGTTTTTAAGCTTTTCAATTACCCTATACACCCGATCATGAAAAACTACACCCTGCTATTACTGTTCCTGATCAGCCTCGGCCATTTATACGCCCAAAACGCTGTATTCAAAGGGACCATCACCGCTGACGGCGAGCCACTGACCGGCGTCAACGTCAGCCTGCTGAATTCCACCCTTGGTGACGTTACCGATGCAGCGGGGCGCTTCACCATTGAGCGGATTCCCGCTGGTGAGTGGACGGTACACATCAGCTATGTAGGCTACCGGACGGTAGAAAAGCCGGTCGTGATATCCGAAGGAGCGACTAAAGTGCTGGACCTGTCACTTCGGCAGGATGTCCTGAACCTCGACGCCGTCGTCGTCTCCGCTACCCGCAACACCATCCCCATGCATGAGGCGCCGGTCATCGTCAACCGCATCGACGATCGCGTTTTCGAACGCACGCAATCCCTGAGCATGTCCGAAGGCTTAAGCTTCTCCCCCGGCCTGCGCCTGGAGAATAACTGCCAGAACTGCGGTTTTACGCAGGTGCGCATGAATGGACTGGACGGCCCCTACACCCAGATTCTCATCAACAGCCGCCCGGTATTTTCGGCCTTAACTGGCGTGTACGGCCTGGACATGATCCCCACCAATATGATCGACCGGGTGGAAGTGGTGCGCGGCGGCGGCTCGGCGCTGTACGGCGGCAATGCCATTGCAGGCACGATCAACGTCATTACGAAGGAGCCTATGACCAACACCTACGAATTTAGTACCAACATCGCCGCCGTCAACCTGGAGCAGCCCGACCGGACCCTCTCGGCCAACGGCGCCATCGTCAGCGAGGACCTGAAAAAAGGGATCAGCTTCTACGGCTTCAACCGCGAACGCAGCCCCTGGGACGCCAACGGTGACGGCTTTTCGGAAATGACCAAACTACGCAATACCACCTTCGGCTTCGACGCCTTCTACAAACCCACCGACCGGAGCAAGCTCAAATTGAATGTGTTCAACATCAATGAATTTCGCCGCGGCGGGAATAAATTCGAACTGCCGCCCCATCAGACCGATATCACCGAACAGCTGGACCACAACATCCTGGGCGGCAGCTTGTCTTACGAGCAGTTTTCCAAGGACCTGAGGCACAAATGGGCGGTTTACACCTCGGCTACGCATACCGGCCGCGACAGCTACTACGGCGGAGGGGGACGTGTACTCCAGCCTGGTGATCAGCTGACCCCGGATGACCTGCTGGCCCTCAACGCCTACGGTCAGTCGGAAGATGTTGCCCTGGCCGCCGGAGCTCAGTACAGTTATGACCTCAGCAACCAATTCCTGCTCACCGCCGGGGCGGAGTATCAGTACAATGACGTCATCGATGAAATGCCCGGCTACGACCGGTCCATCGATCAGCAGGTCGGTACGCTTGGTAGTTACGCCCAGTTACAGTGGAAGCCGGCCGAACGCTGGTCCTTCCTACTGGGCGGCCGCTACGACCGCGTACGCATCGAAGGAATGTATGCACTGGAAGTCGAAGAACTATCCAACGATCAGACTTTTGACATCTTCGTTCCCCGCCTGACAGCCAAGTACAACTTCACACCCGACTTAAAACTACGTCTTTCTTACGCCCAGGGCTACCGCACCCCGCAGGCCTTTGACGAAGACCTGCACATCGAAACCGTCGGCGGCGCCGCCCGCTTCACCCGCCTCGATCCCGAGTTGGAGCCCGAACGCTCCCACAGTCTAAACGGCTCACTGGATTACACCATTCGCAACGACGGCTTCGAATCGAATATCGTGCTCGACGGTTTTTACACCCGCCTGAACAATCCCTTCATCACCGCCAATCCCGTCGAACTGCCCAGTGGGGTGGCCGTCGTCACCAAACGCAACGGCGGCGGCGCCGCGGTCGGCGGCGTGAATGCCGAAGTGAATCTGGCTTTCTCCGGCGATTTCATTCTGCAATTAGGCGGCACGGTTCAGACTGCCCGCTACGATGAGGCGGAAGAAATATGGGCGCCGGAAACGGATACGGACGCCGGTCCTGACAGCATCGTTACCAGCCGGAATATGCTGCGCACACCAAACGTTTACGGCTTCACAACCGCCAATTGGTCGCCGGGCAAACGTCTGGACCTTTCCCTGTCAGGCGTCTTTACCGGCCCCATGAAGGTTCCGCACATCATCGATCCAGCTACAGAGTTTACCGCCATCGAAAACACGCCCTCTTTTTTTGAACTGAATACCAAAGTGAGCTACGAAATCCCGGTCAACAAGCTGTTCCACCTCGATGTGTTTGCCGGCGTACAGAACCTCTTCAACAGCTATCAAAACGACTTCGATAGCGGCGCCGACCGGGACGCGGGCTACATTTACGGACCGGCCAGGCCGCGGACGGTATTTGCAGGGATGAAGGTGCATTTTGAATAATGGAAAGTCGGAAAGGGGAATCGCCTACATGCATGTCTGCAATTAATAATGCAAGAAGCCATGCGAGATGGAAAAACAATTAAGTCCCACTAAAACACCGGCACACCTTTTAACGCAAGTTCTATTGGGCTATCGTAGGACCGAAGGGTGGAATTTCAAGCAAGCTCTTCACCGGACAGGAACAATAAGAACGAGTTGTACGTTTGCAGAAAAACAAACGACAATTCCATGTCCGCTCAATCATCCCAATCCGAATATAAAATCTGTCCCCGCTGCAGCACTTCCTTTGAATGCCGGGCGGCGGAGGTGGGGCGCTGTCAATGTGCCGAAATTGAACTGACAGCAGCGACCCGGGCCTACCTGAAGAAGACTCACTACGACTGCCTCTGCAACCGCTGCCTGGCCGAGCTGGACCGGCTGGTAGAGAAGGCGCAAAGACTACCCTTCCCACGGCGGCCGCGCGAATTGGTCGAAGGCTTGCACTTTTACATGGAAAACGGGATGTTCGTTTTTACGGAATTCTACCACATACAGAAAGGCAACTGCTGCCGGAGTGGGTGCCGGCATTGCGCGTATGGGTTTAGACGGAGTTAATCCAGCCTGAATTGAATCAGGAAGGCCAGTAAGTCTTCGAACTCGCTCTCATTCTGCACCCATTTCTTAAACCATTTATAGGATAACTTCGGCAGTTCCTGCTCAAAAACTTACCTTTTGTATATTTCAGTCTCATTTAACTATGCGGCCCTTATGGACACTAACTGGATCAACCGAAAACTCGGCTTCTTACCCCGCCCGCTGCGGGAGGCTATCGTTGCCGAAGCAAGCATGCAAACCTTCCCGCCCGGCACTGCCCTTTTGCGGGCCGGCGCCTATGTACGAGTTATTCCTCTCGTACAACAAGGACTGATTAAAGTAAGCAGTCCCTTTGAGGAACGCGACTTGCTGCTCTATTACATTCAGCCGGAGGAAAGCTGCATCATGTCGCTCGCCTCCGTCCTTCAGGATACGCCCAGTCAGATAGACGCCGTCACCGAAGAAGAAACCACTGCCCTGCTCCTGCCCGCTGCACCTATGCGGGAATGGCTGCGGCAGTACCCTTCGCTCAACCGCCTGTTTTACGATCAGTATAACAAACGCTATAACGACCTCCTCCAAACCATCCACCAACTACTGTTTAACCGGATGGATCAGCGCCTGCTCGATCACCTGCGGGAAAAAGCGCGCCTGCGCGGCCAGCAACGCCTACAGCTCAGCCACCGGCAGATCGCCGAAGAACTCGGCACCGCCCGCGAGGTCGTCAGCCGCGTTATGAAAAAATTGGAACAGGACGGCGCCGTCCGGCAAATCGGACAAAGAGTAATCGAGATCACAAACCCATAAAGGAAAAACAGCCCATTTCCGCTTTTTTCTTTCCGACTTCCGGCTTCCGACTTCGGCTTCCGGCTTCCGACTTCCTATGAGTGGTGACTGCAGTCACTGCTTCTCTGCATCACAGCCCTTATCTTTGACAAAGATTATTTAACAAAAACAACTATCATGAAAAAGAATATGGGAAATGCTGACCGCACGATCCGATTGATCATCGCCGCCGTTATCGCCGTCTTGTTCTTCACGAACGTCATCACCGGCACCCTGGGTATTGTTCTGCTCGTCCTGGCAGGGGTGTTCTTACTCACCAGCTTTATCGGCTTTTGCCCCTTATACGCTCCCTTTGGCCTGAGCACCTGCGCCTCAAAAGCAGAAGGTTAGTAACGACTAATCAGTAACTGTCGGTTTTCTGGGAGCGATTTTACTAACAAGGCGCTTTAGAACCGATTGTTTTCAGGTAACCACTCAGTCGCCGTTGTGCGTTGATATTTTTTATTTGGCCACAGATCACACGAATTATCATTTGGGGACATCCGAAATAATCCGTGTGATCCGTGGCTTTTTTGAATATTCCCCTGACGGAGTCAGGGTGATAAATAGTAAGGGGATCAGCTTAATTCTACTTTGATACTTCAGAAACTGACATTTTTTCTCATCCAGGCAACCATTACTCCTTTATTTTGGTACTAAAAAAGTAAAGGTCAAAGCCTAATACGCAAATTGATGCACCCAAAGCCCGGTAGAACCTTTGAGGAGCTTATTCTCGGCTGCTGCAAGCAGGACCGGGAGTGTCAGCGATTACTATACCGGCAGTTTTATGCATATAGTATGAGCATCTGCATCCGCTATACGGGGGATGAGGATGAAGCTATACAGGTACTCAACGATGGTTTCCTCAAAGTTTTCCGGCACATCAAGCGCTACGATACGAATCGTCCGTTCAAAACCTGGCTGCGCGCGATTTTGGTTAATACCGCGCTGAATCACCTGCGCCGCCGGAAAAAATATAAATTTCAGGTTGACATGGAAGACCCCAGTGCAGTTTCCGTCCGCGAAGATATTCTCAGCAAGATCAGTTACCGGGAACTGATAGCTATGGTGCAATCCTTATCGACGGCTTACCGGACCGTTTTCAACCTTTACGTCATCGACGGATACAAACACGAGGAAATTGCCGACATGCTGGGTATCGCTGTGGGCACTTCCAAGTCGAACCTCTCTAAAGCCAGAGAGAAGCTTAGGGAAATGATTATCGAAAACCTGGGAACGAAATATGCCTGAATTTTCCAACAGGGATTTGGACAAGCTGTTTCAGCATGGCGCCAAACGCTACGACTTCGAGTTCAAACCCGAAGCCTGGGAACAGATGGAAGCCCTCCTGCAGCGCGAGCAACGGCGGCGGCTGCTCTGGTGGTGGTTTGCTGGCATCCTGTTGTTGCTACTCCTACTCGCCTTTTGGCACTGGCATGCTTCACCAGGTAAAAGCCCTGCTTCTCCCGCTCACATAGAAGAACTCCACCCGGAAAGGCCGGCCCCTGCTGATTTCATTCCGGAAAAACCACGGCCGGAGGCGCCCGGCGCTGCTCCACAGGCCGGAGCCGATATCCCAGCCGGAACTTCTCCGGCGCCCACTGCCGCCCCCCCGGCCAAGCTCCCCTCAAAAACGAAAATAGCGCTATCCGATCCAAACCGTTCAAAATCCGGACTGGGTGCCGAAGAGCCGGCCGGTGAAATGCAAGAGGAAACCGGCGCCTTTGAACTCCAGGACCCTGACAGCAGCGGCCGGCAAATCCGCCTGGGCACTTCCCCCATTCGCAACAATGTCCTGGAGCAGACTATGGCGCCGCTACTCGCCCAGGTTACTGAAGAAATTGACCGCAAGAAACTACCGGAGCTTCCGGAACGCAAAACACCCCCCGAAAATATCGAGCCGGTCAACAAAAGAAGAGGCGGTTTTTACATTGGTTTTAATATCGCGCAAGAATCCGCCTCTGTCGGTGTCGACGACTTCGGCAATTTCGGCGCCAAGGCAGGTATCAACCTGGAATACCGCTTTCCCCGCCATTTGAGCCTGGGCGCCGCTGTGTACTACGCCCGCAAGGATTATTCCGCCGGCCCCGGTGAATACAACCCCTCCTACGGCTTCTGGAAAGGAGGCATCGCCCCGGAACAAACCGTCGGCTACTGCACCATGCTCGAAATCCCCGTCTATGCCGGCTATTACTTCCAAAGCACCCGTAAGAACAGCTTCTATGTCGAAGGGGGACTGACCAGTTTCATCATGCTCGAAGAACACTACCGCTTCTTCTACGAAAACCCGGCCCCCGGCCTGGTCCGCTACTGGGGCTCCGAAAACGCATACCATACCTGGATGGGCATCATTCAGCTCTCCCCCGGCTACCAATTCCGCCTGGGCGGCCGCTTCGTCGTTCAGGGCGGCCCCTTCATTCAGATCCCCATCGCCGGCGTCGGCCACGGAGATCTCAACCTCTACAGCCTGGGACTGAACCTCCGTTTTGCAATCCGCCCCTTTGGGCTGTAAGCTGTCGTTCGATACTCACCGTATCTGGACATACGGTTCCATGTCTCCCTCCTGCGTGCTTGTCCCGACCGCAGTGTCAGGGAACGCAAGCCTGGCAACCATTTTAGCCGCTCATGACGAAGAACCCATGAGTAATCCGGGTTAAGGCCTAACGACACCCCACATCTTTTGACCCTGTTTTATGCTTTTGAGTGACCTAGCTGGTGTCGCGGATCAAAAACCAATATTTTCATGGAACCCGGCAAGAGGCACTTGTCATCTTTTGAAAGAAAGACCTCGGAGAGGTCTGATGTTTGTAGTAGCACAGACAGGTCTAATCACGACATTCACGACCTCGGTAGTGCCGCGGATAGAAAATTAATAGGCCGCAAGGAGAAAACGCTGTGCGTTTTCCTTTGCGCACTTTGCGCACTTTGCGTGCGGGCTCTCGTCAGCGCGGCTGATAGATTGGCGCGTAGGCGAGCAGCTTTTCGCTTGCGCGAAAAGACCCCTTTGAATTCCACGCAAAGGCGCAAAGATCGCAAAGCACACAACAAGCTTTTATGAATTCTTTACCGGCGACACTACCGAGGTCGCCTTTGAGCTACCCCTCGGATACAATTCATTAAAGGATATAGGTCGATATCCCGGGTATTGCATACTCTATTGATTCTTGATCCGCGCCACTAGTGCGCCGGGAATTAAGTTCGTCATAGTTAAGGTGAGGTTATTTTGGTGGTAGACGAGGCGCGAGAAGGGAAGATAGCCGGAGCTACCTGACCGACAGCCTGCCGCGTACCCGAAGGGTCGGGGAGCAACGAAGGATACCGCCGAAAGAAGCCGAATTAACTGTGATGAAATTAGTTCCTGGCGCACTAGAGAGGTCAAATCTACTGTAGATAGGAACTATCGTCAGGCTGGAAAGAAGCCGCCTGGCACCCCAAAAACATCCCGTCAATCCCGTCTCTTTTTTATCTTACGGGGAAAAAAGTCCTGGATCTATGATTACAAAACGATTCTACCAACTATTCTTTCTCCTGTTTTGCTGCTTTCCTGTAGTGCTTTCCGGTCAGCAGACCGGACCGTTCACCATTGAGCAGGTGCTCAGCGCGCCCTTTCCCGGCGACCTGACGGCCGCCCCCGCCGGCGACCGCATCGCCTGGGTGTTCGACCAGGAAGGCGTGCGCAATATCTGGATCAGCGACGGCCCCGGCGCCGGCGCCCGCCGGGTCACGGATTACGATACGGACGACGGCCAGGCCATCGGGTCCCTGACCTTTACGCCCGACGGGGAGCACATCATATATGTACACGGTGGCGCCCCCAACCGCCGCGGGGAAATCCCCAACCCGACCAGCGATCCCGAAGGCGCCAAACGACAGCTGTACAGCATCGATATCAGCGGCGGCAGTCCAAAGCTTTTGGGCGAAGGCTACGCCCCATTGCTCCACCCTGCCGGCCGCGAATTGACATTTCTGCACAATGGCCAGGTATGGACGCTCGACCTTAACGATCCCGAAGCCAAACCCAAACAACTGTTCCAGATGCGCGGCAGCGCCGGCAATCTGCACTGGTCGCCCGACGGCAAAACACTTGCCTTCGTGAGCAATCGCGGTGATCACGCCTTCCTGGGATTATTTGACCTTGAAGAACGCCGTATCCGCTGGCCGGCCCCCAGCGTCGACAATGACAGCGACCCCGTCTGGTCGCCCGACGGTGGCCACATTGCCTGGCTGCGCTTTCCCAACGAAAAGCAGCAGCTTCCTTTTGCCCCGAGGCGCGAAGGCCTGCCCTGGTCTATCCTCAGCGCCGATGCCAACACCGGAGCTACCGATACGCTGTGGACCGCACCGAAAGGCCCCGGCAGCGCTTTTCGCGGCATCTCTGCCGACCGGCAGCTGTTCTGGACCGATAACGGATACCTGGTATTTCCCTACGAGGGCAGCGGTTGGATGCACCTCTGGACGATTCCAGCTGGTGGCGGCCAGGCCCGCGACCTGATGCCGGCCGACTTCGAAGTGCAGTATGTCTCTCTTCATCCCGACGGCAATCAGCTCTACTACTCCTCCAATCAAAACGACATCAACCGGCAGCACATCTGGCGCGTCAATCCGGCGGCGGACAGCCCTGAGCAAATCACCGAAGGGGAAGGCATCGAATGGGCGCCGGTCATCACGGCGGGGGGACAGCTGGCGGTACTGGCCTCCGGCGCCACCGATCCGGCTCACCCCCATTGGGTGGACGGGGAAGGAGAACTGACCCCCGTTGCACCGGAAACCATTCCCGATGACTGGCCCCGCCGGGAACTCGTCGACCCCATGCCGGTGATCTTTTCCGCCGCCGACGGCATGCCAATCCACGGGCAGTTGTTCCGGCCCAAAAATATTCCCGAGGGCGAACGTCGCCCCGCCCTGCTCTTCTTCCACGGCGGCTCCCGCCGGCAGATGCTCCTGGGCTTCCACCACCGCGGCTATTACCACAATGCCTACGCCCTGAACCAATACCTGGCCAGCCAGGGGTACATCGTGCTGTCAGTCAATTACCGAAGCGGCACCGGCTACGGCATGGAATTCCGCGAAGCCATCAACTACGGAGCACGCGGCGCCAGCGAATTTCAGGACGTGCTCGGCGCCGGACTCTATCTGCGCAGCCGCGATGATGTGGCTCCAAACAAAATCGGCCTCTGGGGCGGCTCCTACGGCGGCTACCTCACCGCCCTGGGCCTGGCCCGCGCCAGCGATCTCTTTGCGGCCGGCGTCGACATCCACGGGGTGCACGACTGGAACGTGGTGATCCGCAACTTCGTCCCCAGCTACAATCCCAACGCCCGCGAGGAGCTGGCCCGCCTGGCTTACGAATCTTCGCCCATGGCCTATGTCAACACCTGGCGCTCACCGGTACTCCTCATCCACGGTGACGACGACCGCAACGTGCCCTTTTCCGAATCTGTCGACGTCGCCGAATCGCTGCGTCGTCAGGGCGTACACTTCGAACAACTTATTTTCCCCGACGAAGTCCACGGGTTCCTGCTGTACCGCAACTGGCTGGCCGCCTACCGGGCCACAGCCGGCTTTTTTAAGCGGATGCTGCGGGAAAGGTAAAAGATGGCTGCCTGGCAAAACTTTTATTCTCAGGTTTTTGCTATCTTTCCATGTACGGACCGGATTCCGGTTATTTTACTGAGTACTGATAACCCGGCAGTACGGAACTTATACAGACTTAATTGGTTTGGGAAATTTCTCAAACCAATTTACGTCGAATATAAAATCATTCCCGCGTTCGAGATGGACAGTTGTGCACAACGCCTGCAATCGCTTTTTGCCGGTCGAAAGTTATTGATCGCCACCAAGCACCAAAAGGAAAAAGTAATCGCACCACCTCTGGAAACAGCGCTAGAGGTAGACTGCTTTGTTCCCGAAAACTTCGACACCGATGCCCTGGGCACCTTCACCGGAGAAGTGGAACGTGAAGCCGATCCGCTCAGCACCGCCCGGAAGAAGTGCCGCTGGGCTATGGAACATAGCGGCTGCGACCTGGCCGTAGCGAGCGAAGGCTCTTTCGGTTCCCATCCCTTCATCTTTTTCGCCCGGGCCGATGAAGAATGGTTGGTGCTGATCGATGAAAAAAACGACCTGGAAATCGTCGCCCGCGAACTGAGCACAGATACCAATTTCAACGGTGAAGCAGTGGGTACGGAAGCAGAACTGTCGGCTTTCGCCAAAACAGCCGGTTTTCCCTCCCACGGGTTGATTCTGCGCGCAGAAAAAGACAGTATGACAGGGCTGCGTAAAAATATTACAAGCTGGGATAGCCTGAAGCAAAACTTCCATGAACTCATCGCCCTGCATGCCAGGGCTTACCTCGAAACCGATATGCGAGCGATGTACAACCCTACGCGTATGTCGGTCATTGAAAGGGCGGCTTGTGAATTGGTGGAGAAGATCCGGTCCTGCTGTCCGCAGTGCAACATGCCGGGCTTTGCTATCACGCAGGCGCAACCCGGTTTGCCCTGCTCCTGGTGCCGGCAGCCCACGCGGTCCACGCTATATTACCTATACTCCTGCGTGAAATGCGATTACACGCAGGAAAAAAGAAACCCCGACAAGGGAGCGGAAGATCCGATGTATTGTGATTATTGTAACCCGTAAAGTCAATTATACACCATAAAATCGAACACCATGACCCAATTCAGCAGAAGACAATGGCTCAG
>CAZWDL010000101.1:3607-4996 GCA_964632995.1 uncultured Saprospiraceae bacterium | reverse complement strand
CCGCCGGCCTCGCCGGTGCTTTTTCCCTCATGGGCGGCGGACAATTGCTACAGGCCGGCCCCACGCGTACCCCTAGCCGCCCTAAGCCGGGCTCGGAGGTGGAACTCATCCGGCTCAGCTCCAATGAGAACCCCTTCGGTCCTTCGCAAGCCGTGCGTAAGGCCATGACCGAAGCCTTTGACCAGGCCTGTCGCTATCCATACGGCTACAGCGATGAACTGTTCCAGATGATTGCCGAGAAAGAAGGCGTCACGACCGATCACCTGGTGATCACCGCAGGCTCGACGGAGGGGTTGAAAATCGCCGGTCTGCTCTACGGTATGGAGGGCGGTGAGATCGTCTCCGCAGAACCTACTTTCAAAGCCTTGATGAGCTTCGCCGAGCGCTTCGGCGCTTACATTAACTGGACGCCCGTTGACGAACAGCTCAACCATGACCTCGAAGAAATGGACCGCCGCATCACCACGAACACCAGCCTCGTCTATGTGTGCAACCCCAATAATCCCACCGGCACTGTCCTGCCGGCCAACAAGCTGCAGGACTTCTGCGCCTCCGTCTCTAAACACACGATGACCTTCGTCGACGAAGCCTATATCGATTTCATCACCGATCCTGATTATCCCTCCATGGTTGACCTGGTCAGGGAAGGACACAACGTGATCGTCGCCAAAACATTTTCGAAGGTATATGGCCTGGCCGGGCTCCGCATCGGCTACCTCATTGCCAGGCCCGACATTGCCCGGCGCCTGCAGGAACGCCTCGTGGCCTTCACCAATGTGCTGGCCATCGCCGCCGCCAAAGCAGCCTTGCAAGACCAAGAATTCTATCGGTTTAGTCTGGAAAAGACCAAGGCGGCCAAGGAAATGATCTACGCCACCCTCGATGAGCTGGAACTACCCTATATGCCCTCTCACACCAACTTCGTCTTCTTCGAATCGGGGCGTGACATCAAGGGGCTCAACGAAGCCATGCGCGAACAGGGCGTCCTCATCGGCCGTCCCTTCCCGCCGCTGACGAAGTACTGCCGCATCAGCACGGGAACGCTGGAGGAAACGCGAAGTTTCTGTGAAGGACTGAAGAAGGTTTATAGCTGATAGGTGGTCGGGCAAGTTTTTTTCGCTTACGCCAAAAAAGATCATCAGGCAAAGCGCACAAAGTTCATGGTCCGCAACGCTGCCTATTTTTCTTCCAAAGACCTATCACACTCCGCGCCGCTGCGTGCGACACCCTCTAAGCACGGCACGCAAAGAGCAGCTGTGCTCGCAGTAAGTGGCACGCAAAGCCGCAGAGAACGCAAAGGGCAAGACCGGCAACGCGCCCCCTTTGCTCCGCGAACTCCGCGCCGCTGCGTGCGACACCCTCTAAGCACGGCACGCAAAGAGCAGCTGT
>CAZWDL010000101.1:0-3507 GCA_964632995.1 uncultured Saprospiraceae bacterium | reverse complement strand
GCTCGCAGTAAGTGGCACGCAAAGCCGCAGAGAACGCAAAGGGCAAGGCCGGCAACGCCGCCCCCTTTGCTCCGCGAACTCTGCACCCTCCGCGCACTTTTACCCGTAGAAGGGATGCCCGTAGCGCTCTCCCTTCTTCCAGGCGGCGGCGGAATTGCCATAGCTGGGCAACCCGTCGTTGTCCTTCAGCAGGCGGGCAGTGTGGAGCAAGTTATAGGTCATAAAAGTAGTATTGCGGTTGGTGAACTCGTTGGACTGGGCGTCCGATTCTTCATCCAGATAGGAAGGGCCGGGGCCCACCTCGCCGATCCAGCCTGCATCGGCCTGCGGCGGCACCACGTAACCGATGTGCTGCAGGGCGTACAGAATCCCCATCGAGCAGTGTTTTACCCCATCTTCATTGCCCGTGATGATACAACCGCCGGTTCGGCCGTAATAGATGTACTGCCCCTTTTCATTCTGTTGCCCGGAGTTGCTGTACAGCCGCTCGATAATTTTGCTGCAAACCGAGGAACGCTCTCCCAGCCATATCGGTGAGCCCAGCACCAGGATATCGGCGGCCATCACCTTTTCAAATACGGCGGGCCATTCGTCCCGCTCGTAGCCCTGCGTGGTCATATCCGGATAAACACCGGGAGGAATCTCGTGATCCACTGCACGGATGTATTCTACAGTGACACCTTGCTTTTGCATGATTTCCATAGAGACTTGCATCAAGCCCTCCGTATGTGATCGCCGGGGCGAGCGCTTGAGCGTGCAATTGATAAAAAGGGCGCGAAGATCATCAAAGCTGCCAGGATTAGATTCTGCCATTGTTTTTCTTTTTTCAAAGTAATGCCACTTAAAAACCCAGGCAAACTATTATTTCATAATTTAAAATGCTGTCTGTGCCGCAACACTTATAGCAAAAAATAGCAGTCCCTCCCATCGGGAAAAGACTGCTATCAATAATTTTCAGTTTCTCGGTTTTTCAGTTTCTTAGAAGCGTACGCCGGCCGACAGGTAGAACACATTCTGCCGATTCTTTTCGGCGGTCAATTCAAAGAAGTCCGACATGCCCCAGTCATGGCGCAGATCGATGGTAAGCAGCCGCCCGATATCCAGTCCGGCACCGGCGGAAAGCGACCAGTTGTTATCCTCTATGGTCAAATCAGGAATATCTTCCAGTTCATCGTCTGATCCGAAAAGCAGATTAGCGGTGCCGCCACCAAAAAGCCTCAGGCCGAATTCTTCGCTGTCAATCACTTTGGCGCCTACAACGAACGGAACACGCAGCCCGTTGGTGACGAAATCTACGCTCACTTCACCGAGCTCACCGGCGTCAATGATTTCTACGCGGTTGCTTGTACGCGCATAGTATACCCCCGGCGACAGATAGAAGCGGTCGCCGATCCTCAAATCGAGCCCAACTTGGAAACCGACATTTCCCTCGAGATCGGTATTCTCGAGGTCTTCACTAAAATAGGAGAAATTGGCGCCTGCTTTGGGAACAATGGTCAGCTGAGCGGTTGCTGTTTGCCAGCCAAAACATGCTAGCATTGCTAAAAGGATAAGCCTCTTCATGATCTTTGTTTTTAATTCAGTAAAATCCGACAAAAAACGGGGGTAACCTTGCGGTTCACCCCCGATTGGTGTTTTCGTTGTTTTTCACTTATTATAAAGAGCTCAGGCCCGCCATGTTCAACCCAATCTTCTGAATGCC
Organism: uncultured Saprospiraceae bacterium; assembly: GCA_964632995.1. Taxonomy (GTDB): domain Bacteria; phylum Bacteroidota; class Bacteroidia; order Chitinophagales; family Saprospiraceae; genus CAZWDL01. Next base: position 1,805 of record CAZWDL010000101.1, on the reverse strand, counting down.
AAACATTTAATATAAATTCACTTTCGTAAAAAGACTAATCAAGCGCCTGACTACGGTCCCTTCGCCGGGCCTCCCGCTGCCGGACGGTGACCGACTCAAAACTATCATTATAGCGCCGGTGCAAGGTTCTCATCACCCGGTCCCAGAAAGTAAAGTATAAGCCGTAGCTGCCCGTAAAATATTTGTGATGCAGGTTGTGATTGACAGAGGTGTTGATCCATTTGCCCAGCCAGTGCCGGTCAAAGCCTTTTGGATACAACTCGTATCCCAGATGGCCGTACACATTGTAGATAATTGAAAAAAGAAAAAAAACACCCAGAGCCGACTTATGCACGGGAATTGTAAATACGATGATGATATAGATGCCGGCCTCCACAATCGCCTCCAGCGGATGAAAGGCGTAGGCCGCCCAGGGAGAGGGATTGGTTGACTTATGGTGCACCAAATGGAACCATCTGAACAGGCGGGGATGATGCATCAGCCGGTGTGTCCAGTAAAAGTATGTGTCGTGCAGCAGGGTCATCAGAACGAAACTCAGCATATAGTATCCCCATCCGAAATCCTCTATGTCCGGATAAAACCGGGTATAAGCCCGGGGAATGGCAAGGATGAACAATACCACCAGCCCGAAAATGATGATAGAAGTCAATGAGTAAAACACCTCCCGCCGGTAGTCCTTGCTCCCGGGAAACTTTTCCTGAATTTTTACAAACCAGCCGGTATAACGCAATACCAGATAAAATAATACGAAAGCAATGCCCGCCACCATCGTGTAACGAGTGAAAATCCGAGAAACGATCTGATACCATTGGTCGAGAAACTCCATCGTGCAAAACATTGGTTAGCGAAAAAAAATCTGTTCAGGCTGCCTCAGAAGGCAGGTGTTTTTTGCACTTTAAAGATATGAGAAACGAGTAAAAAAAACCAGGAAAAGCAGTGATTCACTGCCTCCCTGGCTCTCGCTAACCAAAAAAGTGTTTCTTTAAATTAAGCCAAATACATAGAAGTTCTCTCGATGGCCGGCTATCAGGAAACCCACCCGACGCCCGGCAGACAAAATCGAATACTCACCCGGCCAGCGCAACTACCCGCTTATGTAGTTTTTGGCCAACATCCACCTCTAGTACACTGTGTACTAGTGGCTTCGGCACTAGTGCCTCCCTCAACCGTTAAATTTATCTTAACTCCCAACCATTTTCTTCTGAAGAGGAGTTAAGGAGATAGTAACCCTGATGCAAACGCTATTAAATTTTTTATCAAAATCACCTTGACTTATGCGTATTACACTTTTGCTTTTCCTGCTGTGCGGAATGATGACCTTTTCGGGTTGTGACAATGATGACGATCAGCCCAAACCGGCCTGCGAGCTGGTTCAAACGGAACCCGGCACGCGTTTTTTCGAATTTGTGCACACCGCTACGGACACGACCTTCATCGCCTGGACAGCCGACACGGCGGTTATCAATGATGCGTTAGCTCAACTTCAGCTTCCCGAAGCCGAGCGCGGCATGCATATCAACGGCGAAATCGAACGGCTTCCCGATCCTTGTAAAGGCCTCAACAAAAACTGGAGCTGGTACTTCGTTCCCGGCAAATGGCAGCTGGCGGAAGTCTCCATCGAGGTCTGCGATGGCACCCCCATGTTTGTTGAGGACAACCTCAGCGAATTTACCGACAATGTAGGCCGCTACTGCCCGTGGGGCTCTTACGTACTCAGGGAACTTCAGGGTCTGCCTTCGATTAATTGAGTACTTAGAGGCTGTTTCACTTAATTCTTCAGTTTTCTTATGCCTCTTTTTCCGTCA
>CAZWDL010000100.1:0-28734 GCA_964632995.1 uncultured Saprospiraceae bacterium | reverse complement strand
TTGCAATGAAAATAATTCATACAAAAAATTGTATTAAATTCTTGTTAAAGCACTTTTGGAAAGAACACACTTTTTGGTCAGATGGCTATTTCGTTTGTTCGATTGGGGAAGCATCTCCAAATACGATCCGGCGGTACATCTTAGCACCTTTTACCCGACGAAGCCTTTGGCGTAGTCGGGCAGCCCCAGCACCCAAAAAAAAGCCACGCTGCCGTCGGCAGGTGGCTCCTTAAAATCGAAAATTCAATTAACCTTTACAGTATAGAAGATGGCGGCAGGCCTAAAGTTGTACGGCCTGCCTTTTTTAACAGTTTTGCTGTTTACCCCATCAATTCTTCCCGGATTTTATTCAACGCCGAGCCGGCCCGTATCCAGTCGATCTGCGCCTGGTTGTACGTGTGGTTGACCTTGAATTCATCCTTACTGCCGTCACTGTGGTGCAGGGCGATCGTCAGCGGCTTATCCGGTGCCATTTCCGAGAAATCGGGGATGTCGATCTTGTCATCCTGGCGGACCTTTTCATAATCCTCGGGATTGGCGAAGGTAAGGGCCAGCATGCCCTGCTTCTTGAGGTTGGTCTCGTGGATGCGGGCGAAAGACTTGACGATGACTGCCATGACGCCTACGTGGCGCGGTTCCATGGCGGCATGCTCGCGCGAGGAGCCCTCGCCGTAGTTTTCTTCGCCGAAGACGACCGTGCCGGTACCGGCCTTCTTATACTTGCGGGCGCTGTCCGGAACAGGCAGGAACTCCGCATTATCGGGGTCATCGACGTAGTTGGCGACGCTGTTTGTCTCGTCGTTAAAGTAATTGATAGCGCCGATGAGCAGGTTGTTGGAGATATTCTCCAGGTGACCACGGTAGGTCAGCCAGGGGCCGGCCATCGAGATGTGGTCAGTGGTGCACTTGCCTTTGGCTTTGATAAGCAGGCGCATGCCCGTGACATCCTCCTGCGTGATGGGCTCGAAGGGCGTGAGCAGCTGCAGACGGTTGCTTTCAGGGTCCACTTTTACCTCGATATCCGAGCCGTTTTCGGCGGGCGCCAGGAAGCCGGCGTCCTCGACGGCGAAGCCTTTTTCGGGCAGTTCGATGCCGGTCGGGGGATCCAGTCTGACTTCCTCTCCGTCCTCGTTGACCAGCGTATCAGTTAGCGGGTTGAAAGTCAGGTCGCCGGCGATGGCCATAGCGGTGACCAACTCGGGGGAAGCGACGAAGGAGCGGGTTGCCGGGTTGCCGTCATTGCGCTTCGAGAAGTTGCGGTTAAAGGAGGTGATGATGGAGTTGGCCCGGTTGGGATCTTCCGTATGGCGCGCCCATTGTCCGATACAGGGGCCGCAGGCGTTGGCCAGCACCACGCCGCCGATATCTTCGAAAGACTTAAGCTGCCCGTCACGGGATACCGTGTAGCGGATTTGCTCGGAGCCGGGGGTGATGGTGAATTCGGATTTTACTTTCAGTTTTTTGGCCATGGCTTGCTTGGCCAGCGAAGCGGCGCGGTCCAGATCTTCGTAGGAAGAATTGGTGCAGGAGCCGATGAGGCCTACTTCCAGCTTTTGCGGATAGTCATTTTCCTTAACGGCCTGGGCAAACTTGGAGATCGGCCAGGCGAGATCCGGGGTGTAAGGCCCGTTGACGTGAGGCTCCAGCGCACTGAGGTCGATCTCGATCACCTGATCGAAATATTTTTCAGGGTTGGCGTAGCACTCGGCGTCGCCGGTCAGGTAATCGGCGACCTTGTCGGCCATTTCGGCCACCTCGGCGCGGCCGGTGGCTTTGAGGTAACGGCTCATCGTTTCGTCATAGCCGAAGGTGGAGGTCGTTGCGCCGATCTCGGCGCCCATGTTGCAGATGGTGCCTTTGCCGGTGCAGGACAAAGATTCGGCGCCTTCGCCGAAGTATTCGACGATGGCTCCCGTTCCTCCTTTTACGGTAAGGATGCCGGCAACCTTCAGGATGACATCTTTGGAGGAGGTCCAGCCGCTCATTTTGCCGGTGAGTTTGACGCCGATGAGCTTGGGCATCTTGAGTTCCCAGGGCATGCCCGCCATGACGTCTACCGCGTCGGCGCCGCCGACGCCGATAGCTACCATACCGAGGCCGCCGGCGTTGGGGGTATGGGAGTCGGTACCGATCATCATACCGCCCGGAAAGGCGTAGTTTTCCAGTACGATCTGATGGATGATACCTGCGCCGGGCTTCCAGAAGCCGAGGCCGTACTTGTTGGAAACGGAAGCCAGGAAGTCATACACCTCCTTATTTGTATCCAATGCCTTTTCCAGGTCTTCCTCTGCTCCTACTTCAGCCTGAATCAGGTGATCACAGTGTACCGTACTGGGAACAGCGACATTATCACGACCAGCCATCATGAACTGCAGCAGTGCCATCTGCGCCGTGGCGTCCTGCATGGCTACCCGGTCGGGGGCGAAGAAAACGTAGTCTTTGCCACGATTGTAATTTTGAAGTGGAGATTCGGCGTGCAGGTGGGCGTAGAGAATTTTTTCCGAGAGCGTCAACGGACGGCCTAGTTTCTTCTTGGCCTCGTCCACGCGCTTGGGAAAGGACTCGAAATGAGCCCGGAGCATTTCAATATCGAAAGGCATAGTCGATGGAAGTTTTTTCGTTAAATAATCTTTACCGGCTTTTCCGGGGCGAACCAATAGATTTCTTTGATAAACAGCCAGAAATTCCGTCCTTTTTCAAAGAAGCTCAAATGTAAGGATTTTGCGCAAATTTACTTGATCGCCTTCACTATATAAGAGGTTGTGAGCAGGGAATTTGTTCTTGGAACGCCTCACATGTCGTCTAATAATCGCTGAGCCCGATCCAGAAAAGGATGAGAAGGCTCACTGGCGATCATTTCCAGCCGCCGCCTGGCGGCATTCAGGTTTTCCTCGCGCAGCAGGAGTAGCGCTTCGTACCATTCGCCGGCCTCGTGAAAGGCTTCGCCCTCCTCTTCGGCGAGTGGACTCAAGAAAGAACGGGCCTGGGCAAAGCGGTCTTTGATCATCGCGATCATCCCCCGGTAAAACTGCGTCGTATCGGAAGCCGGGAGTTTGGCCAGCAAGATGTCGGCCTGCCCGTAATCATAGGATTCGTATGCCTGGTAGGCGCGCTCCCGCAGGCTGCGTTCTTGCGCCGGCACGTCCCGGTCGATGGGCGCCACCACATTGGGATAGGGAACAAAATGTGCCTGGTAAAGCTCCTCTCCGGAAATCCGCTCCGGCGCCGGCCATAATCGCCAGATCAATACGCCGAGCAAGGCCGCGGCAATAATCAGGGAGGGCAGATAGGTAAGTAGTAAGCGCCAGTCGTCTCTTCGCATGGTAATGTCTTTGTAATGTGTGGCGTAAAGATAGTTAATAGTCGATGGTCCACAGCGCCCGGCTATGCGGGGGAAAGCGGGGCGCAATCCGACAGCCCCAAACAGAACCGAAGAACCTTAACCCTGTAGAATAGTCGCTTCGCCAATTCCATGGGTTTTATCTGTCTAGAGCGCCGGGCATTAAGTAATTGATAGTTTTCGGGAGACTATCTTGGCGGTAGCCGAGGCGCGAGGAGGGAGCATCCCCAAAGGGACGTAACTGACGAGTAACGAAGGATACCGCCAATAGAGGCCGCGAAAATTGTCAAGTATTTAGTGCCCGGCGCACTAGTACACTGTGTACTAGAGCCCCCCCGCACGAGGCTGCTGGATGGAGAGGAGGCAAAAACTCAAGCGTCCGGGAACTTCTTTCCGGCCAATATTTTACAAAATAAATTCTTCACTTCAGCGATCAGAAAATACATTTTTGATAGTTTAGCGATTCTCTGAAAGATCATATTGACCCTTATACCCACCACCTTTCTTTCCTTTGAAAAACCAAGTCAGAACAATTTAATTGCTATACAGTCAATTAACCACAATACTCATAAAACGATCATATCTGATGTATTTCAACTCACAAGGAAAAGAGGAAGTGACTTACGATGCTATTGTCATCGGCTCGGGGATCAGCGGCGGCTGGGCAGCCAAGGAGCTGACCGAAAAGGGCCTGAAAACGCTGGTGCTGGAGCGGGGCCGCAATGTCCGCCATGTCGTTGACTATCCGACGGCCAACCTGGACCCCTGGGATTTTCCCGGAAGGGGAAGAACACCGCAGGAGGAAATTAAAAAACACTATTTCAAACAAAGCCGTACCGGCTACACCATTTCGGAATACAGCAAGCACTGGTTCGTCAGGGATGACCTGCACCCTTACCAGGAGGAGAAGCGCTTCGACTGGATGCGGGGCTACCATGTGGGCGGCCGCTCTATTATGTGGGGGCGGCACTCCTACCGCCTTAGTGATCTGGACTTTGAAGCCAATGCTCGTGACGGCATCGCTGTGGACTGGCCTATTCGCTACGCGGATATTGCCCCCTGGTACGACTACGTGGAACGCTTCGCGGGCATTCAGGGGATGAAGGAGGGCCTGCCGCAATTGCCCGACGGGCAGTTTTTACCTCCGATAGAACTCAACTGCGTGGAACAGCATTCCCGGGAAGCCATTCAAAAAGCTTTCCCCGAACGGCGCCTGACCATCGGCCGTACCGCACACCTGACCGCCCCGAACCCGAAGATCCACGGCAATCGCGGCAAGTGTCAGTTCAGAAACCGCTGCATTCGTGGCTGTCCTTACGGCGCCTACTTCTCCAGCAATGCTTCTACGCTGCCGGCCGCCGAAGCTACCGGTAATATGACGCTGCGCCCCAATTCGATTGTTCACTCCATCATTTATGATAAGGAAGCGGGCAAAGCCACCGGCGTACGCATTATTGACCGGGAGACGAAGGAGACACACGAATTCTACAGCCGTATCATCTTCCTCAACGCCTCGGCCTTGGGTACTACGAACATCCTGCTGAATTCCGCCAATGAGGAATTTCCCGACGGACTGGGCAACAGCAGCGGCCAGCTGGGACACAACCTCATGGATCACCACTTCCGTTGCGGCGCTTCGGGCACCTACGACGGCTTCCAGGACCAGTACTACAAGGGCCGCCGCCCCACGGGCTTCTACATCCCGCGCTTCCGCAATGTCGACGGTAAGACGAAGATGAAGGAGTTCATCCGCGGCTATGGCTACCAGGGCGGGGCCAGCCGCGAAAACTGGATGCGTGGTGTCCGTGAACTGGATTCTACACTCGGCGCCGACCTCAAAGCCGAACTCATCAAGCCCGGCCCCTGGCGCATGGGCATGACCGCCTTCGGCGAATGCCTGCCTTACTACGAGAACAAAGTAACGCTGGATAAAGACAAGCTCGACGCCTGGGGGAACCCCACCCTGAAGATTGATTGCGAGTTCAAAGAGAACGAAAAGAAGATGCGTCCGGATATGATGGCCGCTGCCGCCGAAATGCTGGAAGCTGCCGGCTTCAAGGGTATACAGACTTACGACGCCGGCTCCTGGCCCGGACTGGGCATCCACGAAATGGGTACCGCCCGCATGGGACGTGATTCAAAAACCTCGGTGCTGAATAAATGGAACCAGATGCACGACCTGCCCAACGTGTACGTCACCGACGGATCCTGCATGACCTCCGCCGGCTGCCAGAATCCTTCCCTGACTTACATGGCCCTGACGGCCCGCGCTGCCGATCATGCGGTCAAGGAACTGAAAAAGATGAATTTGTAGAAGAAGCAAGTGGTGCACGATTCAAAATCATTAAAGACCAACAAACTTACCAAACCATGGATAGAAGAGAAGCTTTAAAAAGAACCTTTCTACTCACCGGCTACGCTCTAAGCGCCGGCACGGTCAGCGCCGTTATGCAGGGTTGTAAAGCCGACACTACCCTTTCCGGCGACTGGACGCCGGCTTTCCTAAGCCAGGAACAGGCCTCTTTGATCGCCGAGATCGCCGAGACCATCCTGCCGCGTACGGAGGATTCTCCCGGCGCCAAAGACGTCAAGGTCCATCAGTTTATCGACCTGATGCTGAAGGACTATGTTTCGGAAGCCGAGCAGGAGATGTACCAAAAGGGGATGGAGGAATTCGACGCCCTTTGTAAAGAGGTCAACAACGGCAGATCATTCGTAGACCTGTCGCCGGAACAACGACTGGAGCACCTCACTATGGTCGATAAGGAAGCTGTCCTGGAGGAACGCAACCGCGAAGAATCCGACCCGGAATACTTCCCCTTCTACCTTGTACTCAAGCAGGCTGTGATCGCCGGCTACTTCAGTTCCGAAGCCGTCGGTACCGAAGTGCTGGCCTACGATCCCATCCCCGGCGAATTCGTCAACTGCTCGCCGGTGGAGGAGATCAGCGGCGGCCGGGTGTGGTCACTGGAATAGCAGGCAGGGAGACTGGGATACAGGGAGATTAGAAGAAAAAATCTCTGATTTGCAAATCTAACTTCCGGTCTTCTTGTCCGTTTGCCAAAAGTGCTCAGGCCTTTTTCCGACTGTTGGTCGGGCGCCCGCCCAGGTCCGGTGGCGTAAATATCTGACCGCTTCCAGAATTAGCTACGAACTTCCGGTGTCTTCCACTAGTGCTCTGTCCCAGAAGTTCTTTCGAGGAATTCAGCGGCTGTTTTGGTGCTGAGCGAGGCGCTCATGACGCGCATAGCTGGAGCTACGTAAGGAATGAGCAACGAAGCCCAGCGCCAAAAGAGGCCAGAATTACCGACAGTTACTTTTGGGACAGAGCACTAGTACACCGTGTACTAGTTCCCGAGGCGCCAGGTCCTGACAACGACAATTACCTGCTTGTTGAATATGATCTCCGCGCTGAAGAAATTGTTTTTATAATAAGAGATTGCCTATCTTTCTCTTGGTTAAGAATAAACTAACAGCACATGAAAGCGCTTGTCATATCCGGTGGGGGAAGTAAGGGCGCCTACGCGGGCGGGGTAGCGGAGTTTCTGATCAGGGAATGCGGTCGTGAGTACGATCTTTTTCTCGGTACTTCTGCCGGTTCTCTGCTTATTCCGCTACTGGCTTTGGGCGAAATTGACCGCCTGAAGCGGGTGTTTACCAATGTCACCCAGGACGATATCTTCAATGTCAACCCCTTTTGGATACGCAAGAAAAACGGCATCTCCTCTTTTGGGATCAACCACTTCAACACTCTGCGGATGTTCCTGCGCGGGAAAAGTACTTTTGGCGAAAGCAAAAATTTGCGCAAGCTGATCAGCCATACCTTCACCAAGGCGGATTACGAGCGATTGCTGAAAACGGATAAAGACGTAATCGTTACGGTCGCCAATCTGAGCTGTGACATGCTGGAGTACAAATCGGTCCGCGATCATTCCTACGAGGAATTCTGTGATTGGATGTGGGTATCGGCCAATGTCGTCCCCTTTATGAGTGTGGTCAGAAAAAACGGAATGGAGTACGCCGACGGCGGCTTTGGCAATTACCTGCCTCTGCAGGAAGCGCTGCGCCTGGATGCGCTCGAAGTGGACGCCATCATCCTAAAGCCACAGGAAGGCCCGGTAGAGTGTAAGTTACCCACCCGTAACCCCTTCAGCCTGCTGGTCCGCACCATGGATTTCATGCTCGGCCAGATCGGGCGTAATGACGTCCTGATCGGCAACCTGCAAAGCCGCCATAAAGAAGTTCAACTGAATTGTTATCACACGCCGCATCTCCTTACGGAAAACAACTTCATCTTCGACCCCGAACAAATGACCCTCTGGTGGGAGGAAGGTATCCGTTATGCGAGGCAGGAAAGTCCGGTGTGCGTGAAGGTGCTTGGAAGAGGTGCGGCGGTGGGGCAGTAGTCAGCAGTAGAACAGTTGGCAGTCAGCAGGGCCGGCAACGGCTCCGGTCGGGTTCACCCTGTGGAATAGTCGTTTTACGAATTCCACAGGGTAAACCTTCCGCTTTCCGCCCGCCCATCCTGCTTCACAGTCTGGTCGGGTAAACCTTCCGCTTTCCGCATTCCGACTTCCGCCTTCACTTAATCACAAACCACACCTGACTTCGGGCCGGGATGGTCATCGGCAGACGGATATGGTAATCCCGGCTCATTTGGTACCGGCGGCTGTCGCCGTGTTGATTGATCACCTCCGCCTTCTCCTTCAAACCGGTGTAGTACAAATCCAGGTTGAGGGTCCGCTCGATGGGTTGGTTCAGCGGGTTATACACCATGAGCAGGCCTCGTTCTTCGCCGAAGGGGTCGACGTGGAGGATGGCGTCGTAATCGCGCCCGTCGGGCCGGCGGATGTGGATGATGTCGCTGTCGAGGATTTTGCGATGGGCTTTATAGAAGTCGACCCATTTCATTACGACGGCTTTGGTTTCCGGGGCGTCGTAAAGCTGAGGGCCCCGGTAGCAGGCTTGCACCCCGGCGCCGAAGAGGTTGGCCAGCCGTTGTTCGTAGTGGGGGAGGTGCTCCCGCAGCGGTTCGATGGTGGCTGCTTCGCCGCCGCCGTGATATTCGACGAGGGGGACGAACATCCAGCCCATGGAGGGTGTCTTTTCCCAGGTGCCGTCGTAGATGTTTTGCCGCTCGATAATTTCCTGCTGCGCCCGCGGCAGCGACCAGTTCGTTTCGCGGTAGCCCATTCCCGTTTTATTGCTGCCGTTGAGGAAGTACCAGTCGGGTACATTGAGATAGATGCCCTGGCTGCGGCACCAGCGGTAAAAATCCGTAATTTTTTCAAACTGTTTCCACTGCGAGTCGGCCAGTCCCTTGTGGCCTGGGTGATCCTGCGACATGCAGACATCGCCCGGGTAGGAGCCGTCGTGTTCAAGGATATCCTGTCCGGTCTGTCCATAAAACTGATAGAGGGTATTAAAATATTGCTGCCCCCATTCGCTTTCCAGACAAGGGGAGTTGCCGAAACGCGGGCTTTGTCCTTCCGGCATCACCACGTCGTTACCGTCGCCCACCCGCCGGCTGGCCAGCAGGGAGTAGCCGCCGAGGGCGATGCCTTTTTCATGTGCGTAGTCGGTCAGCGCCTTCATCCGTTGAATATTTTCCGCAGTGGTATCCTCCAGGTTAAAGCCGCTGCCGAAGGTCATGATGACCATTTCGAAGCCGACCTCGGCACACTGATCTATGGCCTGCTTAACGGAGGTGTCGTCAGCCTGACGAACGTGCATCAGGATGGGGTTTTCGGTCACCCAGGGGGCCAGCGCCCGGTACATACGGCGCATGGCCAGCCCCTTGCGCTCTCGGTCCCGGTTTTTATGGAGCAGTTCCCAGCTGCGGAAGCTTTCCCAGCTTTCGTTCGGCGCTACTTCAACCGCGGGACCGATACCAGGGCCGCACTCCAGCAGGCAGGGCATGGTGCGCTGGTAGTTGACCTGGCTGGCGTACAGCGAATCCGTTCGCCAGGCCACGCTGTTGTCGTAGGCCTGGTCATTCGTCATACCGCCGAAGCGATAGTCGGTTTCCACGGTGATGTTCGGCAGCATCCAGCGCTGCTTTTCATCCACCACACTTTCAGGTTCGACGGCGGCGAGGATTTCGCTGGTAAATCGATCGATGGTGACCGGAACGTCACCGTTGTTTTCCACCCTGATCCATTTGCCGAAGAGCGGCAGCCCGTCGTATAATTCGTAATGCACCATGACCGTCAACTCTTTCATCTGCGGAGATTGCCGGATGAGAGCCTCGGAGGGAACATAGCGAAAAACGAGTTCCAATCCCGGTGCGGGCCAGGGCAGGTCTTCGGGCATCCATTCCAGGCGCTTTTTCCAGGGAAAACGAGGCCGGGTGGGGCCGGATTCAAAACCCCGCAGTTGAAAAGCCATAGAATCGGAACTCATCTCTTCCAGCCACTCTGGCAGCAGGTAATTGTGGATGGGTTGTCCGTTTAGCCCGCCGATGTCGGCCGTATCGCCGTCGATGACGAGTCCGGCCTCCGGACGGACAGAGCGCAGCAGGCTTTCCCCGTTCATCAGGTTATCGAGTCCCGCTGTGGCCCCGTTGGGCGACAGGGAGAAGGTGCGGGACGCTAGCCCGTTGCTTAGAATCAGCCGTCCGCCCTCATCGCGGTACAGGGCGGCTTTTTTCGCTACCGGCTCCACCAGCCAGTCCTGCGCAACTGATGCGCGCTGCTTATCGAATAGCGGTAAGTCTGCAAGGTCTTGTCCATTGATTTCCTGAAAAGTACAGAAGGCCAGTGCGGCCGTGATTAGAAACGGAAAAGTTTTCATGAATTTCGTTTTATGCTTGGCGCCTAAAATGTAGCTCGGGTGCTTTACAGATTTATTATTCACTATCCTGGTTTCGTCAGGAAAGTTTTTTTTGAAAGCCTCAGATTACACAGATTTTCCATAATGATAATCTGTGGCAAAACAAAAAATATCGCTGCGCAGCGGCGATGAATAGTTACTTTATTTTTTCACCTGACCAGCACCACCTGCCCGCCAATGGTCTCCGACACCCCGTCGGCATAGTCTACAATCAGGGAATAGGGGTATACCCCTGCGGGAGCGTTCTGCCCCTGGAAGGTGCCGTCCCAGGCGCAGCCGGCGTCCATACCTGTACATTCCTTCCGCTCGAATATCAGGTTGCCCCAGCGGTCGAAGACCCGGAAGGCGCGGATGCCGTCGATCCCCCTTCCCGGGAATACGGGCAGCTCGTCATTGATACCGTCGCCGTTGGGCGAGAAGGCGTTGGGAATGAAAAAGTTGCCCCGGAAAGTGATGGTGGCCGTCCATTGTGCAGAAATAGTGCACCCTTCCGAATCGGTCGCGATGATGGTGTAGGTAGTGGTCTGTTCCGGGAACACTTCGGTGACGGGACAGGTAGGGCAGGCCACTCCGGCGGAAGGAGTCCACTGGTAAAACAGGGGCGTCGAGGCATTATCATTAATGCCCACTTCTACGGGCGCCGGTTCGTCCAGGGTTACACCGGGTGAGGGAGTCAGTACGATGGGCATGCCGTTCTCCCTGATGCCCGCCAGCGTATCGACCCGGAGCCGGACCAGCGAATCGCAGCCCGTATCTGTAGGGAAGGAAAAGGTGACCGTGGTGTCAGCAGGAATCAGTTGACCGTTGAACTCGATGAATGCACCGGGGCAGACAGCCGTGTCTATTTCCGTTACCGGCCGGTCTTCTACAATAACCGTAAAGGTGTCGCGAACCACGTCTCCTACCTGAAAAAAGGCAAAGTCATCGAGTGCGAAGTCATTGCCGCCGGTTTGCGTATTTTGATTGATGATACAGATTTCCGCGGCGGTGGCTTCCCCGGCATTCCATATTTCGTAAAATTGCCGCCACTGGCAAACCGCTCTGGAAGCATTGAAGGGCAAACCGATTTGCTGATCGTTAATCTTGAACTGAAGGACGGCCGGATTGGGAGCGTTAATAGAGCTAATCCATACGGAAAAGGCGTAGTTGAGACCGGGCCTTACCTCAATACTTTGACACCAAACCTCCTGGTTGGCCCTAGGCGACCCATCGACGATCATCATATTCCCGCTTCCGTCAGTGTGGTCCTGGCAGGGCGAAAAGTATACGGAATTGAAACTCGCCGGGTTATCGCCCACGCCGTATAGCCCCTGGGTCTGTATGCGGCCGGGAGCGAAGCCGTAGTCGGTGCTGAACGCTGTATTGCCCGCTGAAAAATCTGGATTACTGATCAGGTTTTGATCGGCGGCGAGCGTGGTGATGGCTTCCAGGTAATAGGTAGTCGTTTCCCGGGGATAAGCCCTTGGATGGTGAATGGTCGGATTGTCGAGTGTTCCACCGGGCGACCAGCGGTAGCCGGCGTAACCGGGATCAGCCTGAAGCTGTATGCCGGAGCCAGGCAGGCAGAGATAAAGCGTGTCGTGCTTTCCCAAAAGGGGGACAAGGCTGGTCAAGAAAAAAGAGCAGCTCAGGAAAATGTGAAAAAAAGTGCGGAGATTCATTCAGGAATGAATATATAGGTCCGGCTAATCCTTGACCGGAAGAAGTTCAGATAAAGAGCTTAATTTAGTAATTTTATATTGGTTTAAAGCGTTTTCCGGAAACCTCCTACTAAAAGCATTCAACAATAGTGAAACCCAACGACTTCTTCTTTCCCGTTCTTCTGTTAATTCTGTCTGCCTGCTCCGGTGATACTGAAAGTGCGGATCAGCAAAACCTGCCGAACATCGTGTATATTCTGGCTGACGACATGGGCTACGGAGATGTATCGGCTCTCAACGACAGCGCCGCTTTCCAAACAGCGCACCTGGACCGGCTGGCTTCAGAAGGAATGATTTTCACCGACGCCCACAGCAACTCGGCCGTTTGCACCCCCACCCGCTACGGCGTACTCACCGGTCGTTACGCCTGGCGCAGCCGCCTGAAGCAGGGCGTGTTGTTTAGTTATGATGAGCATCTTATCGATCCGCAGCGGATGACGGTAGCTTCCCTGCTCAAAAAACATGGTTATCACAGCGCCTGTATCGGCAAGTGGCATCTGGGACTGGACTGGGTAATGGACTCTTCCGGCGTGGCTGACCTGACCCAACCTATTGAGAACGGGCCTAATGGCTATGGCTTTGATTACTTCTTCGGTATTACTGCATCTCTGGATATTCCACCTTATTTGTACATCGAAAACGACCGGGTGACGACAACGGCGATCGACACTATCGAAGCCAATGAAGGCAAGGGCTTCTGGCGCCGGGGGCCAATAGGGCAGGATTTCAAACACGTAGAAGCTTTGCCTGAACTGACCAGAAGAGCTGTCGATTATATTAGCCGGCGGTCTGGAGAAGACCAGCCTTTTTTTCTCTACTTTCCCCTGCCGGCGCCCCACACCCCCATACTGCCCACCAAGGGATTCCAGGGCGCCAGCAGCACGAATGCCTACGGAGACTTCGTCCTGATGGTCGACGATGTGGTCGGACAGGTGATGCGGGCCCTGGAAGAAAACGGTCAACGTGACAACACGATGCTGATCTTTACCAGTGACAACGGCTGCAGTCCGATGGCCGACTTCGAAGAGCTCGCTGCTTTTGGGCATGATCCGAGTGATGGGTACCGGGGCCATAAAGCCGATATTTACGAAGGCGGCCACCGGGTGCCTTTTATCATGCGCTGGCCACAGCGGGTAAAAGCCGGAGCAGTGTCAGATCAGACCATTTGCCTGACTGATCTGCTGCGCACCTCTGCCGCTGTTGTGGGGCAGACTTTACCCGACAATGCCGGCGAAGATAGTTTCAACCTGCTTCCTGTTTTGCTGGGGGAAAGCACGGAGGAACCGGTCCGGGAAGCCACCGTCCACCACTCCATTAATGGTTCTTTCGCTATACGGCAGGGCAAATGGAAACTGGCATTCTGCCCGGGCTCCGGTGGCTGGAGCTATCCGACACCCAAGAGGGCTGTTGCCGGGGGGCTGCCTCCCCGCCAGCTCTACAACCTGGAGGAAGATCCCGGGGAGACCCATAACCTGGTGAACGATTACCCGGTAGTAGTAGATAGCCTGACCAGCCTCATGCAGCGCTACATCGATTCCGGTCGCAGCACTCAGGGATCGTCACAGGAAAACGATGGAGAGCGGCCGAAGCTATCTTCTGCGAATTAAAAAGACCGCATCAATCCACGCACTTATCTTGTATCCCCCGCTGTGTTTACTTATTTTACATAACTGTTTAAAAACAAAATCCAGCCAGATGTACAAGAGATACTTTCTTTGTTTGCTCGTCGTTTTTTTGGTGCTGCCGCTTTCTCATGCTCAGAAGAATAAATTGAGAAAGCGCGTTGTGGTTTTTGAATTTCAAGACAAGTCGAGCAGCAAATACCAGTGGTGGGACAGCAAAACCGTTGGTGAAGGCATCAGTGAGATGATCATCACCGAACTGGCCGCTTCCGGTGACTTCCGGATCATCGAAGTGGCGGAAGTAGAAGAATCGGGCAAGGAAATAACGGTGGACCTGTCCGACATAAACGGCGCGGAAAGCGCCGCCGAAGCCGGGCGGACGCTGGGCGCGGAGGTGGCCATATACGGGGTGGTCACTGAATTCGGACAGAAACAGGACAACAAGAGCGTACGCATCAGCGGCATCCGCGTGGGCGGTAGCAGCCAGTCGGCCGTCGTGGGGATGGATATCCGGATGATCAATACCCAAACCGGTGAAATTATCTTCGCCGATAATGTACGCGAATCCAAAAGCACCGTGTCGCCCGATGTTTCCTACCGCAGTTATCGCTTCGACAGCCGCAGTTCCTTCGACGAATCGCTGATCGGAAAGGCTACGCGCAAGGCGGTGGAGCAGGCGGCGAAACTAATAGAGCGAAATGCCGGTGATATTCCTTGGTCGGCTAAAGTTATAACCAGCGACGGCGGTAAGGTGTACATCAACGCCGGCCAACTGGATGGCCTGGAAAAAGGCATGTCTTTTAAGGTCTATCGCCTGGGTAAAGCATTGATCGATCCGGATACGGGCATTCCACTTGGGAAGATCGATGAGGAAATCGGCGAATTGGAAGTGGACGATCCGGCGATCGGGCAAGGCAAAGCTTCGTTGTGCAAGGTCTTGAGCGGATCGAACTTTGAAAGGGGTGATGTAATACGGCGGGAATGATTTTAGTCCTCCAAAAACAGGTCTTTGGTAGATTGACAAAACTTTTACGGCTGCAAATTGCTTATTATTGTGCCCAAAATTTTCGAAAAACCGACTAATACAACATCGACATAAACGGCCGTCGTTTATCCTGCTGAGGACGGTTGAAAACACCGGCCGTTAAATTTTCTGCGTCCCCGGAGGACATCATACAGGTAAAAAAGTAACAATGACCTACGATAACTTCACCATAAAAGCCCAGGATTCTATCCTGGCAGCCCAGAAGCTGGCGGCGGGGCTGGACCAGCAACAAGTGGATACGGTGCACCTGATCAAGGGCATCCTGGAAACGGATGAAAGCGTCGCTGCTTTCCTTCTTCAGAAAATGGATGTAAACATGACGGCTTTGAGAAGCCGGCTGGATCGCGCCATCCGCGCCTACCCCAAAGTGGAAGGAACCGAAAAGCAGTACCTCACCAAGGAAGCCAATCAGGCGCTGGCGCGCGCAAAGAAGATGCTGCCGGAATTCGGTGACGAATACATCTCCATTGAGCTGATGTTGCTTGGCATCCTAATGGGAAAAGACAAAGGAGGGCGATTGCTACAGGAAATAGGAGGATCGGAGGATGTGCTGCGCGCAGCGATCGATGAGTTACGCAAAGGGCGCAAGGTAACCGATCAAAGCGCGGAAGAGAGCTATAATGCGCTCAAACGCTATGCGATTAACCTCTGCGAACGCGCCGAGTCGGGCCAGCTTGACCCCATCATCGGGCGCGACGAGGAGATCCGCCGCGTACTGCATATTTTGTCGCGCCGCCGCAAAAACAATCCTATCCTGATCGGCGAAGCCGGCGTGGGTAAAACGGCTATCGTGGAAGGTATCGCCTGGCGCATCGTCAAGGGCGATGTGCCGGAAAACCTCAAGAGCCGCAAAATCTACACCCTCGATATTGCGGCTCTGATTGCGGGCGCCAAATACAAAGGGGAGTTTGAAGAACGGCTGAAGGGCGTTATCAAGGAAGTGACCGGATCCAACGGCGAGATTATCCTTTTTATTGACGAGATCCATACCCTGGTGGGCGCGGGCGGCGGCAGCGGCTCTATCGACGCCGCCAATATCCTGAAACCGGCGCTGGCCCGCGGCGACCTGCGCACCGTCGGCGCTACCACCCTCGATGAATATCAAAAGTATTTCGAAAAAGACAAAGCCCTGGTGAGGCGCTTCCAGACCGTTCTCATCGACGAGCCGACCGTAGAGGAAACCATCTCCATCCTGCGTGGCCTGCAGGAGCGTTATGAGGTGTACCACAAGATCGAAATCCTCGACGAGGCCCTGGTGGCTGCCGCCGAGCTCTCGCATCGCTATATCTCCGACCGCTTTCTGCCCGATAAAGCCATTGATCTCATCGACGAAGCCGCGGCCCGCCTGCGCCTGGAACTGGACTCCGTGCCCGAAGAAGTGGACGAATGGGACCGCCGCGTCCGGCAGCTGGAAATCGAGCGCGAGGCGATCAAGCGCGAAAACAACAAGCAGAAGCTCAAAATGATCAATGAGCAGATCGCGAACGCGCGGCAGCGCCGCGACTCTATCCGGGCAGCCTGGCAAAACGAAAAGGAAATCGTCGATACCGTACAGGCCATCAAAAAGCGCATCGAGGAACTGGAGATGCTCGCCGAACAGGCCGAACGCAACAGCGACTACGAAACCGTCGCCAAAGTCCGCTACGGCCAGCTGCAGGAGCAGCAGGCTATGCTGAAGGCGGCTGAGGAAAAGCTGGATAAACTACCGGAAGAGAAGCGCTTTACCAATGACGAGGTAACTTCTAACGATATTGCCGAAGTGGTTGCCCGCTGGACCGGCATACCGGTCGCCAAAATGCTGCAAAGTGAAAAAGCCAAGCTGCTGCATCTCGAAGATGAGATCGGCAAGCGGCTCATCGGCCAGCACGAGGCCGTTCGCGCGGTCAGCGATGCTATCCGCCGCAGCCGCGCCGGCTTGCAGGATATAGAACGCCCTATCGGTTCCTTTATCTTTCTGGGCCCTACCGGAGTCGGAAAAACGGAACTGGCCAAAACGCTGGCCGAAGTGCTCTTCGACGATGAAAAAGCGATTACCCGCATCGATATGAGCGAATACCAGGAACGCCACGCCGTCAGCCGCCTCGTCGGCGCTCCTCCCGGTTATGTAGGCTATGATGAGGGCGGACAACTGACTGAGGCCGTCCGCCGCAAACCTTACTCCATCGTCCTGCTCGATGAAATTGAAAAGGCGCATCCCGATACTTTCAATATCCTGCTTCAGTTGCTCGACGAAGGACGCCTGACCGATAACAAAGGGCGGGTGGCCAACTTCCGCAATACCATCGTCATCATGACCTCCAATATGGGCTCCGATATTATCCTGGAGAACTTCGAGGACCTGCAGGCTCTGCCGGAAGATAAAGGCCGCGAGGTCGTTGAGGCTACTCAGGAAGAGGTCTTCGACCTGCTCAAGGACGAGGTGCGCCCCGAATTCCTCAATCGCATTGATGAGCGCATCATGTTCCTGCCGCTTTCGCGAAAAGAAATTCACCAGATACTGGAACTCTTACTCAAGAAGGTGCGGAAAATGCTGCTCAAACAGGGCATACAGTTACAGGTGAGCGAAGAGGCGCTCGACATACTTAGCGAACGCGGCTACGACCCGCAATTCGGCGCCCGCCCCATGAAGCGTGTGTTGCAAAAGGACATCACCAACGAACTGTCGAAATACGTCATCTCCGGCGAGTTCGGCCCGGGCGATACGGTATTCGTGCACGTGGATAATAAGGGAGACCTGGAATTCGGCAAACGACCCTTTCCCGGCGCCCAGGCGGAGGTGAAGCAGCCGGAAGCAGCAGCGGCAGATAAGCCGGGAAAAGCCGGAAAAAAAACCGCAAAGAAGGAGGTGGAAAATACCGCCGACGGCGGCAACGGCGAAAAGAAAACCGTAGATGCCCAGGCCATGGAGGATCTGCGCGCCAAACGCCTGCAGGACCTGGAAAAGGCCACCAAGGATGTGATGGATGCCGCGGAAGAAGTGGAAAAGGACCAAAAATCGGAAGAGAATTAAAGGTCTTTGGGTTATTGAGGGCTCAAGAATCCTCATCCTCCGGCCGCAGCAGCATTCGCGGATTGGCCAGGTACCATTGCTCGCGGTCGGCGGTGTAGCCGAAAGTAGCGTGGGGCAGGACGCGGTTGAGAAATCGGGAGACGAGTTTCAGGTCATCGGCTGACATGCTGACGCTGAGCTCGTCCCCGTCGGCCAGCTTGAAGTAAAGAATGCCCGATTTGGAAAACTTAAAACCAAAAGGCAGCCGCTCCGTCACTACTGAATACACCCATACGATCTCGCGGGGATGTTCCCTGAGCAGCTTCATCAGCCGAATATCCGATATTCCCTGCCTGCCGGCAAACTGGAAGACGAACTTGATGCCCAGCACCAGGATAACCAACCCGGCAATGGCTACGATAACGCTGCGGTGAAAGAAGAGCGCACTCAGCAGCCCGCCCAGCAATAGCATGGCCACGGAAGCCAGCAATTTTAAGCGCTGCTCCCGTTGCAATGCCTGCTGTAATTTCCGCATCGCCGGATGTCGAAACCATTTTTGCTCAACCAAGACTAAAAACGCAGTGTTTTATTTACAGACAACAATTTGTTGATTGACTTGAGGCTTTTTTGTACTTTCGTAACAATGAAAAGCGTATTTTGCTGTTTAAAATGCAGGTTTTTTCCCAAAATTATTTTTTAACCCGATGATTTTCAGGGAGCAACAACGATGGATGAACGCGGATCTACTGCTGCTTCGTCGGGAAGAGGAATGAGAAAGAGCAGCGCATCAACCTGAAAAAACACGACTAACCTAAAAATTATAATAAAGCATTATGGCGCAGGTGAATTATACCGAAGAAAACATTAAATCCCTCGATTGGCGGGAGCACATCCGAATGCGCCCGGGCATGTATATCGGTAAGCTGGGGGATGGCGCATCCAGTGACGACGGGATCTACATCCTGCTCAAGGAAGTGATCGATAACTCGATCGACGAATACTTCATGGGACACGGCAAACAGATTGATATTGAAGTGAAAGACGGCCGCGTCTCCGTGCGCGATTACGGGCGGGGCATTCCGCTGGGCAAAGTGGTCGACTGTGTCTCCAAAATCAATACCGGTGGAAAATACGATTCCAAAGCCTTTAAAAAATCGGTCGGCCTCAACGGTGTCGGCACCAAAGCCGTCAACGCTCTTTCCGGGTACTTCCTGGTGGAAGCTATCCGGGACGGTAAAGCCAAACGGGCAGAGTTCGAACGCGGTGACCTGACCAAAGACCATCGCGTCAAAAAATCAGACGAGCCAAACGGCACGCTGGTCGTTTTCGAACCGGATAAAAATGTATTTAAAAACTATAAGTTCCGCCTCGATCACATCGAGAACCAACTTTGGAACTACGCCTATCTCAACGCCGGGTTGAAACTCAATATCAACGGTAAAATCCTGGTGTCGAAAAACGGCTTGCTCGATCTGCTGGAACGCAAAGGGAAGGTGGAAAACCTGCGTTATCCTATCATCCATCTGAAGGATAAGGAGGGGGATATTGAATTTGCCATGAGTCACGGCAATCACTACGGCGAACAGTACCACTCTTTCGTCAACGGCCAGAATACGACACAAGGAGGAACACACCTGAACGCCTTCCGGGAAGCCGTGGTGAAAACCCTGCAGGAACACTTCGGCAAAAGTTACGACCGGAAGGATATCCTCTCCTCTATCGTCGCCGCGATCAGCATCCGGGTGGAAGAACCTGTTTTTGAATCCCAAACCAAAACGAAACTGGGATCAAACGATATCGGGCCGGAAGGGCCGACCATACGAACCTTTGTAAACCACTTTGTCAAAAAACACCTGGATAACTACCTGCACAAAAATCCCGAAACGGCTCAGGCGCTGGAAAAACGCATCAAGCAGTCGGAACGGGAACGCAAGGAGATCGCCGGTATTAAGAAGAAGGCCCGGGAAATGGCCAAAAAGGCGAATCTGCACAATAAAAAACTTCGTGACTGCCGCCTGCATTACGATGCCAGCACCCGCAAAACGACGGAAGAACAACGCAAAGCCACGACCATCTTTATCACAGAGGGTGACTCGGCCAGCGGCTCCATCACCAAGGCGCGCGATGTACAGACACAGGCCGTCTTCAGCCTGCGCGGCAAACCACTCAACTGTTACGGCCTGACAAAAAAGGTCGTATATGAAAACGAGGAGTTTAACCTGCTCCAGCACGCCCTCAATATCGAGGACGGTCTGGAAGGCCTGCGCTACAACCGCGTCGTCATCGCTACCGACGCCGACGTCGACGGCATGCACATCCGGCTTCTGCTCCTGACTTTCTTTCTGCAGTTCTTCCCAGACCTGGTGCGCAACGAACACCTCTTTATCCTCGATACGCCCCTGTTTCGGGTGCGGGATAAAAAGCAGACGTTCTACTGCTACAGCCATGTGGAAAAACAAGAGGCCATCAATAAACTGCGGGGCAAACCGGAAATCACCCGCTTTAAAGGCCTGGGAGAAATTTCCCCCGGAGAATTCAAAGATTTCATCGGCGCCGGTATCCGCCTGGAACCGGTTCTGCTCAATGAAAAAACCGATCTGGACGATCTGCTCAAGTACTACATGGGTAAAAATACACCGGACCGCCAGGGGTTCATCATTGATAATCTCCGCGTGGAAAAAGATGAAGTGACGGAGAAGGAAGAACCGCTGGAAGAAGTGGAAGCGGCGACAGAAAAGGAAGAAATAGCCGCTTGAGTTAATTTTACTATTGTATATTCCATGAATATTGCATATCCTTTAGCAAAACGCGCGTTTTGATATATGTTTGAAGAACTATTAGTCCATCAAGGTTTTGATGATGACGGCGATTTCCTGCCGCTGATGTCTATTGATGAAGAAGAGGAACCTGATAGAAACGAGTCTTATCCGGAGATTTTACCCGTCTTGGCTTTGAAGAATACAGTACTTTTTCCGGGAATTGTCGTCCCAATAACCGTGGGACGGGATCGATCCATCCGGGCCATCCAAAGTGCTTACGAGGGAGAAAAAGTCGTGGCGGTCCTCTCCCAGCGGGATAGTAAGGTGGAAGACCCTTCCGTCGATGACCTCTACCAGGTAGGGACGGTGGCCCGTATTCTTAAGTTGCTGAAAATGCCGGACGGCACTACGACGGCTATTCTGCAGGGACGCCGCCGGTTTTCCCTCGTTGAAATGTTAAAGGAAAAGCCTTTCATGCAGGGCAAGGTGGAATTGCTGGATTATGAGGAGCCTGATAATAAGCTGGAGTTTGAAGCCCTGGTTTCCTCCATCCTCGATCTCGCCAAGCAAATCATCGAGCTGTCCCCCAATATCCCATCCGAAGCCATGGTCATGCTGCGCAATATAAATGATCCGGGCTTCCTGCTCAATTTCATCGCTTCTAATCTGGGCGCCAAAGTCATCGTGAAACAGCACATCCTGGAGATCAGCAACCTGAGCGAAAAGAGTAACCGGATCCTGGAGGAAATGAATGACGAACTGCAGTTGCTCGAAATCAAAGACCAGATCGAAAATAAGGTGCGCGGCGATATCGAGAAGCAGCAACGCGACTATTTCCTTAACCAGCAGCTGAAAACCATTCAGGAAGAACTGGGGCAGAACCCGCAGGAGGAAGAGGTGCTGTCTATGCTCGAGCGAGCCAAGAAGAAAAAGTGGTCGAAAGAAGTAGGGGAGCACTTCCATAAGGAAATCAACCGCCTGCGCCGGATCAACCCGCAGGTGGCCGAATACTCGGTGCTGATGAATTACCTCGAGCTGATGCTCGATCTGCCCTGGGGGGAATACACCAAAGACAATTTCGACCTGAAAAAGGTGAAGAAAACCCTGGACAAAGATCATTTCGGACTGGAAAAGGTCAAGGAGCGCATCCTGGAGCATTTGGCTGTCCTGAAACTAAAGGGAGATATGAAGGCGCCGATCCTTTGCCTGATCGGCCCTCCCGGTGTCGGTAAAACTTCGCTGGGCCGCTCTGTTGCCAAAGCGCTCAAACGCAACTTCATCCGCATGTCGCTGGGCGGGCTCCACGACGAATCCGAAATCCGGGGTCACCGTAAAACTTACATCGGCGCTATGCCCGGCCGGATCATCCAGTCCCTGAAACGCGCCGGCTCTTCCAACCCCGTTTTCCTGCTCGATGAAATCGATAAGGTGGGCAAAGACTTCCGGGGAGACCCCTCCTCTGCGCTGCTCGAAGTACTGGACCCGGAGCAGAATAGCACGTTTTATGACAATTACCTGGAACTGGAATACGACCTGTCCAAAGTCTTGTTCATCGCAACCGCCAATTCGCTGAGCACCGTGCAGCCCGCCCTGCTCGATCGCATGGAAATTATCGAGATCAGTGGTTATTCGCTGGAGGAAAAAATTGAAATTGCCAAACGGCACCTCATTCCCGACCAGCGAAAAGAACACGGCCTGGAAGGTCAACACGTCAGGCTGGGGAAGAAAGTCATCAGCAAAATAATCCAGGAGTACACCCGGGAATCAGGCGTGCGCTCGCTCAACCGCCAGGTCGCCGGCGTGATGCGCAATATCGCCAAGCACGTGGCCATGGAAGAGGAATACAACGTCTCGGTAAAACCGGATGACCTGAAAGAAATGCTCGGCCCACCTCCCTATTCAGCCGAAATGTATAAAGTGATCGATGTGCCCGGCGTTGCCATCGGCCTGGCCTGGACCTCCGTAGGAGGCGATATCCTCTTCATCGAGTCAAGCCTTAGCAAAGGTAAAGGAAGACTTACCCTGACGGGCAACCTGGGTGATGTGATGAAAGAATCGGCCTCAACTGCGCTGAGCTTTGTCAAGGCCCACAGCGAATTCCTTCGTATTGAGCCGGAAAAATTCGAGGAGAATGATGTGCACCTTCACGTCCCGGAAGGCGCTATTCCCAAAGACGGCCCCTCGGCCGGTATCACGATGCTCACCGCTTTGACCTCCGCCTTCACCGGGAAAAAAGTGCGCCCCTACGTGGCTATGACCGGTGAGATTACCCTGCGTGGCAAAGTCCTCCCGGTAGGAGGAATCAAAGAAAAAATCCTCGCTGCCAAAAGGGCCGGCATGAAAGAGGTCATCCTTTGTAAGGATAACGAAAAGCACGTCGGGGAAATCAAATCGGAATACATCAACGGATTGATCTTCCACTATATCGATCGCATGGAGGAAGTGATTGACCTGGCCCTGGCCTGAAGACACAGCTTTCCAGTTCCGGTTTCCCCAATTTGGGAAATGAGAACGATATCTCACCATGTTAATGCCTATACCCGGAAAAGGTGAGAAACGGTTACCCTGAGCTTGGCTCCGGTGTTAAAGTGATGTTAATCAGCCGGGTATTTAGCGGAAACGGCTCCTCTATGTCGTATTTCTTACAAGGAAAATTTCTACTTTTGAGGGAAGCCGACAAACCTTTATGGGGCTAAGTTAGTCTTATTAGAGGATCTTGACTATGAAAAGGATTAAATTGAGCGTATTATGAAGTTGAATATATTTTTTGCCGCCCTGCTCGTATTGCTGACTACCGGCACCCTGTTCGGGCAGCAGCGGCAAGGCAAAAACCTCGTACAATTTTCGGGAATGGTGCTCGACGGCAGCGATGAGCAACTTTACCCGGTTCCTTATACTAATATCCTGGTGAAAGGAGAAGGACGAGGCACTTATTCAGACTTCAAAGGTTTCTTCTCCATCGTGGTGGAAAAAGGGGATACTATCGTTTTTTCCGCCGTCGGCTATAAAACAGCGGAATACAAGGTGCCCCCCGATCTGGAGGAGGAACGTTATTCCGTTGTACAGCTCATGACGCGAGACACCATCAACCTTCCCGAGGCGGTCATCTTTCCCTGGCCCAGTCGCGAACATTTCAAACTGGAATTCCTGGCCATGGACGTCACCCCCGAACTACAGCAACGCGCCATGGAAAACCTGGCCAGCGAAACGCTGGAACGCATGCGCAAAGACGTAAAACTGGACGGTAACGAAAATGCCGATTATTACCTGCGCCAGCAATCTCGCGAATACTATTACATTGGTCAGCAGCCGCCGATGAATATCTTTAATCCGGTGGCCTGGAAAAAATTCTTCGACTCCTGGAAACGCGGTGACTTTAAGCGAAATGATGAGAATTAGTCAATAGGCTTCGACCGTTCACTGCCGCTCATACTTCCCGTAAAACCATAGCGGCGGCGACAGCGTCGTATCTACATCCCCATAGTATCCCCATCCGACGATTTCATAGGTGTCATCGCGAACGGCCTCATAGAAGTATTCCTCCGTATAAGGATTATCCTGCTTTCTTTCCCAGGTGATGACCTGCCCTTCCAGTCGGTCGCCCTCGTGGATGACCGTTTCATCCGGCTTTTTGATGACACACCACATTTCTCCGTTTTGCACTTTATTGACTCCCTTGCTAAGCACGGTATCTCCACTTTCCGGATAGTAATCATAAATGGTTACCCGTTGAAAATAAGGTGTTCGGCTGCTGTAGTGCTGTTCGACCAGCAGACTGTCTTCAAAAACGATACTGCTGTCAGACCATATCTGTTCCGGGGTCAATTCGCCTTTCAGGGACCGGGTAGCGCGGGCAGTACGGGCAGTGTCCCGGTAGGTCCGGAAAACACCTTTCCAGCGGCCGTCCAGCGGAGCGTAGACTCCGACGTAGGGCTTATCTGCCGGTTCTACAGCCGGAGGTTGCTCGGTATTACTGATGGCGACTTCCCGGTCACAGGCAGCGCCCAGGGCCATGAGGAATAAAAATAGCGGGAAAATTTTCATGTTTTAAATACTTTTCTTCCCCATATTAACACTTGTGTGCCGTAAATGCTCAACCAATAAACCAGCGCGGCAAAAGAAAGAGCGCCCAGCGCGGCATAAGGACGGTAGGCGCGCAGGTTGATATTCAGAAACTCATAGCTGACAAAGTCGGTAAGCACAAAGGCCGTGTGTATGCAAAACAGGAAGAAAAGTATCTGAAGTAGTTTCTCCAGGTAGACAATGCGTTTGATTTTCCAGGGATCAGCCGGCTGTTGCTGTTGCAGTTGCCGCCGGCGTTGCAATACGTAGCGATAAGCAAAATAGAGATAGGCAAAGAAGGTGGCCAGGTAAAGAAATTGCTCGAAAGCGCCGAAAAAAGGATTGTAAAAAATGCGCTCAAACTGGCTCTTAAAAGATACCGGCGTGAGGAACATGCCGAAAAAATATAAAAACTGCAGGCTGGGAAGAACAAAGTGTTTGATGTCCGTCCATCGCAGTTGATAACCAGGGTAGCAGTTGAGTTTGACGTAGTAAAATAGCAAGGGAGGAAAAGCCAGGGTATAGTAGATAGGTAAAAATTTCCAGCCGGGATGCTGTTCGTAGAAATCTAAAAAGACAAGCACATTGTGCAGTAATGTCAATGAAAATGCGATCATCAACACAGCGAAAAAAAAATTGGCCCGTTTTTCTCCTGACCTTTTGAAAAAAAACAGCACTCCTACCCCCAGTCCGAAAAGCACTCCGCCTACCAAGGCCAGCATCAGCAGATAATAAAACAGGCTATCGAGATTCATAGTGCGATTTTTGCAAAAATAAGACCTTCTGCAGGAATATGACAGCGGCCCCCTCCAATAATCCCCTTGTTTAGACCCGGATTCAACTTTTGGCGCCGCTAAGCTATAGTATAGTAAAATACTTGTATCCGGTTGTTTATGAAATACTTGTTTGTAGTCAATCCCGTCGCCGGAGGAAGAGATAAATCCGGCTTCCTCTCTGTTCTGGATGAGAAAAGCCGGAAGGAGGGGTTTGCTTACAGCGTCTTCAAAACCCAGGGTGACGGAGACGAAGAACAACTGCGGCAAAAACTGTCCGATTATCAACCGGAGCAAGTCGCGGCGGTTGGTGGCGATGGGACCGTTCAGCTGGTTGCCAAATTACTGGAAGATGAGGATACCTTATTAGGCATCATTCCTTTCGGCTCGGCGAACGGACTGGCGACCGAGCTGGAAATCCCCAAAGAAGAGATGGCCAGCCTGGAACTTTTTCTTCATCCTCCGGCCACCAGGCTAATTGATATGATTAAAATCAATGATGCCTATTGCTGCCTGCATTTTGCCGATATCGGGATGAATGCTGACCTGATCCGTGATTTCGAACAGGACCGGGAGCGGGGTATTTTCACCTACGCGAAATACTTTCTCAAACGGCTGGAGCAGCGCGAAGAACAGCAGTTCAGAATCGTACTGGATGGGAAGGAAATGAATTATACCGGGTTCATGCTCGCGCTGGCCAATGCCCGGCTGCTGGGCACCGGGATCGTCCTCAACCGTTGCGGCGACATTGCCGACGGCCGGCTCGAGGTCGTCATCATCCGGGAAGTCCGGCTGGGGGATCTCCTCAAAGCCGGCTGGAGCGTTGTAGACCCGGAAGTAGAATACGGTGACGCCGTCGTTTGTCTGAGCGGCCGCCAGGCAGTCATACGCCTATCCGAACCGGCGCATCTGCAGATCGACGGCGAATTAATAGGCCGGGTCAGTGAATTTCGTGCCCGTATTCTGCCAAAGGCGATCCGGGTGGCTGTCCCCCAGCACTAATACATCGGGCAGCAGGCCCTTCCTTTTTTCGAAAAACAACACGCACTGAGCGTCATGGCAAAAAAAATTATTGGGTATCGCGGTATAGCTAACGAACGGGAGCTACTCGTCCATGGACACCTGTTTAAAGATTATTCTATCATCGACCCGCACCCGGGGCACCGTTTATGGCACAATATCCGGCAGGCTTACCTGCGGTATACCCAGCGAACGTTACCTGAAACAGTAATAGAGGTGAAATACGACGGGAAAATATACCAAACGCAAAGCGACCAACGCGGCTTCTTCCGGTGCCGGTTGTCGGCCAATGATATTCCAGAAAAAGGATGGTGCGCTTATGAGTACCGTTTTCAGGGAACGGACCAGTGGGAATCGGGAGAGTTCTATGCTGCCGATGAGCGTTCCACCGGTGTTATTTCTGATATTGATGACACCGTGTTGGTTTCCTACTCCACCAAAACAATCCGGAAATTTCTGCTCATCGTTGCCCGCAACGCGCATACCAGAACCCCCTTTCCCTTCATGGAGCGCTGGTTCGAACGCCTCAAAGAACTGAACGAAGGGGCGCCGCCGGATGATTACTACTACGTATCTGACAGCGAATGGAATCTCTATGACTTCCTGGTTGATTTCTTTCAGATTCACGGAATCCCTAAAGGCATATTTTTACTGAAAGAACTGCGCATAGGTATTCGCGAATTGCTGTTTGGCCGCCGCGAGGAGCCGACGACAAAGGAGGAGCGCATTCGGATGCTCTTTGATTTTTTTGAGCAAAAACCTTTTATCCTGGTCGGTGACAGCGGACAGGAAGACATGACAGTCTACGCAAAAATTGTCAGGGAATATCCCGAACGGGTTAAGGGCGTTATGATTCGCGATTTGCCGTACGTACGGGATACTGAGAAGATAGGCGAACACCGGGCTTTCTTCAAAGAGGCGAAAGTGCCTTTTCAAACCTTTTCCAATTTCAATAATTGAGCGCGAGCGGAAATTGGTATATTCGCCTCCTGAAACCATGGCTCTGTAGAGTTTGCTCCAAAAAATAATAGATATTAAATATAATATTGGCATCTTATGCAAATCCTTGAAAAGCCCCACTATGAGGCTGTTTCCGCTGAAGAAGCAGTTTCCATTATCGATTCCGGTGACCGGGTATATGTACATACCGCTGCTGCTGCGCCTCAGCAGTTGGTCAAAGCAATGACCGCGCGGGCCGATGAGCTGCACGATGTAAAAATTTTTCATCTACATACGGAAGGAGAGGCTCCTTACGCCGATGAGGAATACCAGGATAGCTTTCACGCGTACAACTTCTTCGTCGGGCCCAATATGCGGCGGGCGGTTCAGGAAGGACGAGCCGATTTCGTGCCCGTTTTTCTCAGCGATGTGCCCTTGCTCTTCCGCCGGAATGTGATCAAGCTCGACACCGTGCTTCTGCAGGTTTCTCCTCCCGATAAAAACGGTTTCTGCACCCTTGGTGTTTCTGTCGACGCTACGCTGGCAGCCGCTCAGAACACCCGAAAGATTATCGCTGAGATCAATCCCCGCATGCCGCGTACCCACGGCGACGGCGTGCTCCATGTCAGCAAGTTTGATAAGGTTGTCGAAGTGGATTACGAGCTGCCCTCCCTGATAATTCCCGATCCGGATCCCATCGAAAACCGCATCGGCAAATACGTGTCGGAGCTGGTGGAAGATGGCGCTACCCTGCAAATGGGCATCGGTGCGATCCCTAATGCCGCCCTAAACGCCATGTCGAACCACAAAGGCCTGGGTATCCATACCGAAATGTTCTCCGACGGTATACTTCCGCTCATAGAAAAAGGCGTCGTCACTAACGAGCACAAAACCAAGCATCGCAATCACGTGGTTACTACCTTCATCATGGGGTCGCGAAAATTGTATGATTTTGTGGATGATAACCCTCTGGTGCGCGTCCTTGACGTACAATACGTCAACGATACGTCGACCATTCGCCAGAATCCTAAAGTGACGGCGATCAATAGTGCTATTGAAATTGACCTGAGCGGCCAGGTCTGCGCCGACTCCATCGGCACCCGTATCTATTCGGGCGTTGGTGGTCAGATGGACTTCATCCGGGGCGCGGCTCTGTCCGAGGGAGGAAAGCCGATTATCGCCATGCCCTCCGCCACGAAAAAAGGCGTCAGCCGTATTACTTGTATCCTCAAGCCCGGCGCCGGTGTCGTTACGACCCGCGCCCACGTGCAGTACGTAGTTACCGAATACGGGATCGCTCAGCTGCACGGCAATAGCATTCGCCAGCGGGCCCGTCAACTCATTAATATTGCGCACCCCGATCACCGCGAGCGGCTCGAGCGGGAGGCTTATGAAATGCTGCGGATCAAAACCTGGTGAAGTTGGAAGTTAAAAAAACTGAAGCGCAGGCCTCGTGAGGCTGCGAGGCTTTCGTTCGAAGCGTTTGAGCTTGCTTGTTGTGTAGAACTGCCAGATTTTTGAAATCTGGCAGTTCTCAGCCTTGTTATTTGGAAAAAGAAAGTTTAAAAACCTTGGGGACGGGCTGCTAGTACACAGTGTACTAGTGCCTTCGGCATTAAGTAAATGCTATCATAGACGAAGTTGTTTTTCGTCT
>CAZWDL010000099.1:0-28762 GCA_964632995.1 uncultured Saprospiraceae bacterium | reverse complement strand
GAGGGAAAAAGAGCCCTTCAAAATGTTGAAAAATTTAGTACACAGTGTACTAGGAAAAAGGATTGAAGGGGAATTCAACCCCCGATGCCAAAAAAAAATGAGCATTCAACTTAATGAATGCTCATCTATTCCCTAAAATCACCCGAATTAAAATGCTTCTGTTTTTTGTTTTATCTGTAAGCAAAGAAAAGACCTGGCAGCTTAGAATCAAATGACAATCATCAGGAAGAAGGTTGATTTTTGTCATGGAGGAGGTTTTTGATAAAAGTCATAGAGCGCTGCTGATAATTATCATGCGGGTCTGCCTGAAGAATGGCGATTTTGGATGAGCACCAAAGGAATATAGATAATGACGCAAGAGTCTGCCAATCATAAGCTTGTAGAGCTGGATGTCCATGAGCGGATTTGGAGGAACTTTTTTACGGTAGCCCCCCTGGTTTTGATTGGAACAAAAGAAGGCGATGAATACAATATGGCGCCGAAGCATATGGCGACCCCTTTGGGACAGGATAATTATTTTGGATTTGTTTGCACGCCCCGTCATAGTACCTACCGCAATATTCGCGAGAACAAAGTTTTTACAGTCAGCTTTCCCCGGCCCGATCAGGTGGTGCTGACCAGCCTGGCAGCTACTGCGAGGGGAGATGAGTGCAGATTGTCAAAACCGGTGTTGGAAAAATTACCCTTGCTGGCGGCCCGGAAAGTCGATGCGCGCTGGTTGCGCGATGCTTACCTCATGCTGGAATGTGAGCTGGACCGGATTGTCGACGGCTTTGGAGAGTACAGCCTGATCGCGGGTCGTATTGTTCGAGCCGTTGTCGATGAAGATTACCTGCGCAGTTCGGAGAAAGACGAGCAGCGCTTGGTTTATGAAAATCCATTACTTGCATTCCTGGCTTATGGGCGCTTTGCGGAAATTCGCGAATCGGTGGCTTTTCCCTATCCGAAAAAATTTAAGGAATAGTTCTTTGTAACATAAGCTCGATCAAAGGATTTCGAGTCTGTTTTTTCCGGTATCGAGGCGCCCATTCAAGAATGGGGTGCAGGGCCTGCTCTTGAATCAACCCATAGCCGAAGCTACGGAAGGGAGGAGAAACGAAGATGCCGGGAAAAAGAGGCCGAAATTATCGATAGGAATTTATGTTACAGCGCACTAGGAAATTTGAACACTATGGGCTTATCCGCAAAAGTAGCCGATATTAATACCTCTCAGGACATCCTTCAGTATCTTCATTCGAGGCGACCGGAGATGCTCAGGTTCTTAAAGACACTGGTTCGAACGGAAACTCCTTCGAATGTTCCCCGCACCCAGCAACAGCTGTTTGCGCTGCTAACCGATAAGCTGAACACGCTGAACTTTCACACCCTCCGCGTACCGGGCCAGCGCACGGGCGGCTACCTGTACGCACGTCCCCGGGAGCGTCGCCGGGGCTGTCCTGTACAGTTGCTCATAGGGCACTGTGATACGGTATGGGCCCTGGGAACCCTGGACGAAATGCCGATCAGGAGGGAAGAAGGAAAATTGCGCGGCCCCGGCGTTTACGATATGAAAGCGGGGCTTACGCAAATTCTTTTCGCCCTGGAAACCCTGGATCAGCTCAATTTACCCAGCCCTGTTTGCCCGGTAGTATTCATCAATTCAGACGAAGAAATCGGTAGTGTTGAATCAACTCAGGCGATTGTTCGCCTGGCGCGCATCGCCAGCCGCGCCTATGTACTGGAACCTCCGTTGGGGCTGGAAGGCAAACTGAAAACTGCCCGCAAGGGTATCGGCCGCTTCCGTATAACCGTCAGAGGACGGGCAGCACACGCCGGGCTGGATCCCGAAAAAGGCGCCAGCGCCATCATTGAGCTGTCGCATCAGGTGCAACAGCTCTTCGCCATGAATGACCCCGAACGGGGCATCACGGTCAACGTAGGTATGATCGAAGGAGGTACTTCGGCCAATGTGATCGCCCCGCACAGCAGCGCCGTCGTCGATGTACGGGTGCGCAATATGGAAGATGGAGAAGAAGTCTCCCGGCGCATTCACAACCTGGAACCGGCTTTTCCGGGAACGGAGTTAATCATCGCGGGGTCGGTCGGCCGTCCTCCGCTGGAACGGACGCCCCGCAACCGCAAACTGTGGCAGCTGGCGCAGGCTGCCGCCGGCGAACTCGGCTTCGAACTACGGGAAGGCACCGCCGGAGGCGGCTCCGATGGCAACACGACCAGCCAGTACACCGCTACCCTCGATGGCCTGGGCACCCCCGGCGACGGCGCCCACGCCACCCATGAGTTCATCTTTGTCGACCAGCTTATCGAACGCACCGCCCTGCTGACTATGCTGCTGATGGCTGAGCCGGTGTGAAAAAGTCAGGGGAAGTCAGGAGGAAATCGGAAATCGGAAAGAAACTGCGACTATGAAAAATCCCTGTTTTATTTTCGGCTCCCTCACGCGCATTGCCGACCTTCCCGGTCTGGACTTCGAGGTTCGAAAAATCAGTAAGGAACGGTGGCGCCGAGGCGATTATATTGCGCTGGAAGTGAGCAGCGCGGGCGACGGGCGTCTGCCCGTCGAGTTGCGCGACGGGCGGATGATGAAAGTCATGCGTGGCGACTACCTTGTCGGCGCTTTGGGTGTACGGCATGCTACCCTGGAAGCTACGGGCAGCTGGCGCCTGGGCGAGCCGGATAGGCCGATGCACGTACTGACGGGCGCCGGATTGATCGGCTATATGACTTCCAAATCCACTTACGTTCCCTCGTTTATAAAAGGCGATTATTTCGGCCACCTTCTGCTGGATGGTCACCCGGTCAATATGGAGGATTACAGATTGAAGCCTGTTGCCGATTCGATGAAAAAGCCCGTGGTGCTGCTCGCCGCTACTTCTATGTCGGCGGGTAAAACAACGGCCGGGAGTATCATTATCCGGGAGCTGAAACGCGCCGGCAAGCGGGTCGTTGCCGCCAAGTTAACGGGCGCCGGCCGCTATAAGGATATTCTCGCCTTCCACGACGCCGGGGCCGATGAAATATTCGACTTTGTGGACGCCGGCCTGCCCTCCTCGGCCTGTTCGCCGGAAGCTTATAAACCGGCCCTGCATGCACTGCTTTCCAATATCGGAGCCTCGCATGCGGACATCGCCGTCATCGAAATCGGCGCCTCTCCCCTGGAACCGTATAATGGCGAGCTGGCTATAGGCGCGATCAGGGACCAAATTCGATTTGCCATTCTCGGCGCTTCCGACCCCTATTCCGTAGTAGGCATGATGAACAGTTACCGTGACCTCGTGCCGGATATCGTCTGCGGGGCGGCCTCTAATACACTGGCCGGCCGCGAGCTGGTGGAAAAACTGAGTGGGGTGCGGGCGCTCGACCTCACCGCACCGGAAGTGCTGCCGGAGCTGCGCCGGCGATTGGCCGGGGCCCTGGAAGTATCCTTCAACGGAGCCGGTAGAAATTAGGACATTTTTAATCCGCACTTAAGAATTGCTTATCTCTCCAATGCTATTTTGTTCCCGGGGCACTAACTTATCCGCAGCACCTTTGCCCCCCTGATCTGGCTTTTTTTCAACTCCATCAGTGCTTTGTTAGCTTCCTCCAGCGGGAATTCCTGGAAATCGGGCTTGATCGGTACTTCGGCGGCCAGCTTGATGAATTCCTCCACATCTTTGCGCGTGACGTTAGCCACGCTTTTGATTTCTCTTTCCATCCACAGATGGGTAGCATAGTCGATATGCTGCAGGTAATCCTTATCGCCGGCTTCCTTGCGAATAGCGTTGATGACCAACCGCCCGCCGGGTTTGAGCTGCCGCAGCGCTTCCACATCGGGTTTCCAGGCAGGGGTGGTATCAATAACGGCATGCAGTCGTTCGGGGGCGTCATCGGCTGTATCTCCCGTCCAGACGGCGCCCAGCTCGCGGGCGTGTTCCCGCTCATCAGGATTGCGGGCAAAGACGTATACTTCCGTATCGGGAAAATGATACGCTACCAGCTTTAGAACCAGATGACCGGAGCCGCCGAAACCGGTCAGTCCCAGTCTCTGTCCGTTCTCCAGTCCCGTTAGTCGCAGCGAGCGGTAGCCGATCGCTCCGGCGCACAGAAGGGGCGCCGCTTCAGCATCCCTGATGACCTCGGGGATGGGGTAGGCGTAATCCTGCGGCACCGTCATGTATTCAGCGTAGCCTCCGTTGACGTCGCGTCCGGTGGCCTGAAAGCGGGGGCACAGGTTTTCCCGTCCACTCTTGCAGTATTCGCATACGCCGCAAGCCCAGTGAATCCAGGCTACACCCACGCGTTCGCCCTGCTTTCGTTCCGTCACCTGCTCGCCTAGTTCCACTACTTCGCCGACCACTTCGTGCCCCAGCACGACAGGCAGCTCCGGCGGCCTGGTTCGTCCCTCGATCTCATCGAGCTCGGTATGACAAACGCCGCACACCTGCACGCGCAGCAATATCTCTTTCTCACCGGGTTCAGGCATGGGGATATCTTTGAGTTTCAGCGGTTCGCTGTTTTTCTCCAGGTCCGTTATTTCTTCCAGTACCATAGCTTTCATAGGAAATCGCTTTATCATATAAAGCTTTCCCCGGGAGGCTGTTCATTGCGAGATTCCCGTTCCCCCTGCTGCAGGCCTTCACATTACAGGATCAGCGCGCCGATGAGCAGTCCGGCCAGCAACAACAGCAGAAAAATCCAGCCGACCGTTCGCCAGGTACGGGGATGATGTAGGATGGAGAGGATAATCGATTCAATGAATAACAGCGTCGCAATGCTTAGCAGGATGGTAAGGGCGAAATTCGTGCTCCAGGCTTGAAAAATAAAAGCACTGGCGATGACGATAATGCTCATGACCGTGTAGAGAACAGAAGACCAGCTGATACCGAAAGTAGAAACTTGGATGTTTTGATCGTTACTCATAATTTGGTGTCTTGTAGTAATGGCCGGGGAAAGGATACTCAGTTCTTAAAATAATCAAGTTGTGGCAGAATGGAAATGAGGAAAGTCATGGTCAAACTGATGAGAAAAATCATTCTTCTCCATCCGGTAAAAGCGTAAATTCAAAAATTGAATGGGATAGTTTATCAGTTATCCCCCGACCAGCGCACAGATTTAATAGAGTTGTTGCGATAGGGTAATCGGGTGGTGAAAATTGAAGATTTTCTTCCAATCACAGGTTTTTTGAGATTAATAGCAGCGCTATTGACCAAAAAAAGCCGAAGAGTGGGAGAGGAGGGTTGGTTTTAACCATCTGAGGGCTCCTATCGCAACAACATTAATTTAGCTTCCCAAAATTTCGTCGCCATGAAATCAATCCAGCACTGTTATTACATCCAGAATGGAAGGCCGGTCGATCGCCGCTACTACCTCGTGAGTATGTCGGAAAGCGCCCTGGAAGTATACGAAGTACTTCGCCTCATTGAAGGGGTGCCTCTTTTTCTGGAAGATCACTTTTTACGCATGAAACGCTCGGCCCGCCTGATTAATAAGTACCTGCGCCGCTCCCTTCCGGAAATTGAGTATACTATCCGGCGCCTGGTGGAAGCTAACCGGGTGACCAGCGGTAATGTCAAGCTCCTCGTTCAGTGGGAAGAGAAAAAAAAGGGCGAATTGTACGCCTGTTTCATCCCCCATCGCTACCCCACGGAGAAACAAGCACAGGAGGGGGTACGGGTAGGAACTATGCAAGCGGAACGCGAGAATCCCAACGCCAAGGTAACCCGGATAGTAATCCGGGAGACAGCCGACCGGCTGATGATTGAAAGCAAACTTTATGAGGTATTGCTGATCAATGATAATGATGAAATAACAGAAGGAAGCCGGTCGAACTTCTTTGGAATAAGCGGAAAAAAACTGATCACCCCTCCGCTCAGAACCGTACTACCCGGGATCACCCGGCGAAAGATCATGGAGCTGGCGCCCTCCCTAGGTCTTGAGGTGGAAGAGCGCCTTATTCCTTACGAAACCTTAGGCGATTTTGAAGCAGTCTTTCTGACGGGGACCTCGCCCGGTGTCCTTCCCATCCGGGCCGTCAATGATAGGCCTTTTCCCGCTACTCATGAATGGCTCGTCAAATTGAGGGATGCCTATAAGGCGCTGGTGAAGGAATACGTACGTTCCCATAATTCAGTGTTGGTGGGGGCATAAGCTGTTGATTCTGAGAAAAATCATGAAACCCTATGACTTTTCTCATCTGTTTTGATTATAATTAAGCTGTTTTTTCAAAAAATAATGAAGCCCGCACATGAATAAGACCAGAAAGATCCTCTTCCCAAGCGATTTCTCTGATACCGCTCAAAATGCTTTTCAACACTGCCTGGTAATTGCAGAAAAACTAGATGCGAAAATAAGCTTACTGCACGCGGTATATCCGGAATACGAGACCTTGGATCTTCCGGTTATGGCGGCAAAAGCTACCAAAGACAAAGTAGAAGCCGCCCGGGTAGCCCTCAACAGCTTTCGGGATTACGGCGTCGCCGAGACGAAGGAACAGCAGGTAATAACAGACCTGCCCGATATAGAAATTGATGTGGAAGTAGGAGGACCGGTCGGGGTTATCAACACAATCGCCCGGCGAGATGAGGCCGATCTGATTATCATGGGAACCAAAGGAGAACACGACGCCGTAGAGCGGGCGCTGGGCAGCGTGACTACCGGGGTGATCGAACGCGTTCCCTGCCCGG
Organism: uncultured Saprospiraceae bacterium; assembly: GCA_964632995.1. Lineage (GTDB taxonomy): Bacteria > Bacteroidota > Bacteroidia > Chitinophagales > Saprospiraceae > CAZWDL01. Next base: position 22,100 of record CAZWDL010000099.1, on the reverse strand, counting down.
TCATCGTGGTGCCCGAAAAAGCAGATTACAAAGACATCGTAACCGTCGCCTATGCGACCGATCTGCGCGAAGCCGATCCCTTTCACCTTTGGAAGGCTACCCGCATACTGGAGGTTTTTCATCCCGTCCTGCACATCGTCCACATCGATACGGGAAATGGAGAAGTGGAGGAAGTGGACTTTTCCGAGCTCCGGGAATTATTTTCGGAGCGGGTTCCAACCCTGCAGATCCAATTCCATAATATCCGCGATACCACAGTGGAGAAAGGGCTGGAGGATTTTGTGGAAACCTATGATATCGATTTGCTGGTGATGTTTGCCCCTAATCATAGCTTCTTGGAGCGCATCTTTCAGCGTAGCAATACCAGGCGTATGGCCAGAAAAACACATATACCGCTGCTTCTGCTCAAAAAGGGCTAAACCGGATGGTTCCTGGAGCCTGTACGCTTTCTGTAATTCAGATTAAATCTGCCCGGCTGCTTATTGCTGTGCCGAGACCTCTAATATTAACCGAAAAACACCAAACCTCTGCTCCATGGGAGATTTTGCTGTAAAACCCATCCGCTCCGAAAAGATGCGGCATCGCTTTCTGAAAACCTTATTGCGCGAAGTGAAAGCCCTGGACCTTATGGTCCAGGAAGGGCGCTTCGAACGCGAGAAGCTGCGCATCGGTGCTGAACAGGAACTTTGCCTCATCGACGAGGACGGAGAGCCTTCGCTACTCGGACCGGAGATTCTGACCGATATTGACGATCCGCACTTTACCAGCGAGATCGGGCGGTTTAATCTTGAAATCAATCTCGATCCCTTCGAACTGCGTTCCGACTGCCTGCGCAATACCGAGCGACAACTGCTGCGCCTGCTCAGCCTGGGCGACGGCATCGCTTCCGATCACGGCGCCCGCTTTTTGCTCAGCGGTATTTTGCCCAGCCTTACCCATCGTCACCTGCTGCGCAAAAATATGACCCCGGAGAAGCGTTACTACCTGCTAAGTGACGTTATGAAACAACAGCGCGGCGCCGACTTCGAAATTCATATTCAGGGCGTCGATGAACTGATGGCCCGCCTCGATACCGTGCTCTTCGAAGCTTGCAATACCAGCTTTCAGCTTCATCTGCAAATCCCATCGGAGGATTTTGTCGACTATTACAACTGGGCCCAGCTCATTTCGGCTCCCGTGTTGGCTACCGCCGTCAATTCTCCTCTGCTCTTCGGCCGCGAATTGTGGATGGAAACCCGGATTGCCTTGTTCCAGCAAAGCATCGATACCCGCCGATCGACCAATATTCTGCGGGAGCGACAGGCGCGGGTTTACTTCGGTAATCGCTGGTTGCACAACTCCGTCTCCGAGCTGTTTAAAGATCACATCACCCGCTTCCCCTTAATTCTGGCCAACGAGGCAGAGGAAGATGCCCTGGCTGTTCTTCATGCCGGCAACGCTCCCAAACTCCGAAGCCTCCGGCTGCACAACGGCACCGTCTATACCTGGAACCGGCCCTGCTACGGCGTAAGCCAGAACCGGGCCCACCTGCGCATCGAAAACCGCTACCTGCCCGCCGGCCCAACGGTTGCCGATGGAATGGCCAACTTTGCCTTCTGGCTGGGACTGATGCGGGGCATCCCACCGGAAAAAAGAAAGTTCTACCAAGACATGTCTTTCCAGGCCGTTAAAGACAACTTTTACCGCGCCGCCCGCTACGGGCTGCACACCGTTTTTTGCTGGTTCGGAAAAGAATGGGACGCCGGAACGCTCATCCGGGAGGAATTGCTGCCCATGGCCCGAAAGGGACTGGAGCAATCCGGTGTCAACAGCACCGATATCGATCGCTACCTGGGCATCATTGAAGATCGGGTAGGCAACCGCCGCAACGGCGCTCAGTGGCAGATCGACAATTTCCGCCGCCTGTCGGCCGATTACGGCTCGGGCGTCGCCACCGTCGCCCTGACCCAGGCTATTCGTAATCGCCAGGAAAATGGGACGCCCGTCCATCAATGGACCAATATCGATTCCAGAAAAGTGTATACACTGGACGTCAGCCGCGATAAGGTCTGCCAGTTTATGAGCACCGACCTCTACTCGGTTCGGGAGCAGGAACCCCTCGAGTTCGTCAAAACGATTATGGACTGGAAAAAAATCCGCCATTTGCCGGTAGAGGATGCACAGGATAACCTCATCGGCCTGGTGACCCACACCAATCTGCGCCACTTCCAGGAGATTCCCGAAGAGGAATGGGGCTCTATCCCCATACGTGAAATGATGGTGAAAAACTTAATTACCGTTTCGCCAGATACGCCGATAAGCAGTGCCGCCCGACTGATGAAGACTTACGGGGTCGGCTGCCTGCCGGTGGTGCAGGACAATAAACTGCTGGGACTGATTACCGACACGGATGTGAAGCGGATCATGGGAGAAGAAAGTTGAGCGACGAGAACAGCCCCAGGAGACTATTTTATTTTTGTGTGGAACAACTAAATTTCAAGTAAGTCGTAAATTATGTCAACAGAAGCCGGAAAGAAGAAGCCGGATCGTAGGCGCCGGTCACTGCAAATGGAAATCCTCTATCACCCTGTCGTGCTGGAACACGATACCGGCATGCACCCCGAAGGCAAGAAGCGGCTGGAGATATTTTCGGACCTGCAGGAAACGGAGTTGTACGATGGGGAACCTTACCTGGAGCTAATACACACGCCGGCGTATATCCGGCGGGTGCGTGATTTATGCAGTCGCGGCGGGCATCTTGATGAGGGAACCGTTTGCTCAGCAGGCACCTGGAAGGCAGCAAGCTATGCCGTGGGCGCTACAATCAAGGCGGCTGAGACGGGTGACTTCGCCCTGGTGAGGCCTCCCGGGCACCACGCTTATCCCGGTCGATCCAGCGGCTTCTGCGTTTTCAATAACGTCGCTATTGCGACCCAGCACCTGGTCAATCAGGGAAAACGGGTGCTCATTTTCGACTTCGACGGCCACCTCGGTGACGGAACCTCCGAAATTTTTTATCATACCGACCAGGTCATGTACTGGTCGATTCACCAGTTTCCGGCTTTTCCCGGACACGGTGACTGGCACGAGGTAGGGGCAGGTAAAGGCGAAGGCTTTAACCTCCACGTCCCCCTGCCGGCCGGCAGCGCCGACGATATCTTCTTCGATGCCGTAGAACACTATATCGATCTCGCTGAACAATTCGAACCCGATACGGTGGCCCTGTCAGCCGGATTTGATGCGCATCGCTACGACCTGCTGCTTGATCTCAAACTCAGCACCGGGGCTTTTTTCCGACTGGGTAAGATTCTGCGGGAGCGCTTCGCCGGTAAGCTATTCGCCACGCTGGAGGGCGGATACAACGTCGTCGAGTCGCAAAAGGGCGTGTTTAGCTTTCTGGCCGGTATCAACGGCTTGCCCACTCCCTACGCTTCTGATCCGACTATCTCGGGCATGCGGGTGTGGGAAACCTATGAAATGCGGCTGCACGCCGGCCTGGGGAAATTAAAGCAATACTGGAAGATGTGAAAATCAGGATCCCCATAGTCAACCTGATAGCGTTTTTCTGGTTATGGGAGTAAATACTGGCTTCGGAACTAAGTACACTGTCAATTAAGTTCTTTTCGGTTTTGGGATGGGGGTTTTGGCGAAAGGCAAGGCGCCCATTCAAGAGTGGGGCGCAGGGGCCCTACTCTTGAATCAGAGCATAGCCGGGGTTCTTTAACGCAGTTCAGCCGGAAAAGAACGAGTATAGATGCCCCTAATTATTTAGTGCCGAAGCCAATACGTAACCGGTTACCAAAACATGCTCCCCATTCCTTCTATACGCGACGAAAATTGGTTTGAGAAGCTTCTCAAACCATTTCGACGTCAGTATAATTCAAACAAAAACAGACACAATCAGGCCGCTTCCTGCGCAGGAAACCGGCGTATTTTTTGTTTTAAAAGCCAAAATAATCACTCCTATGCGTAAAAATCTGGATAAAATCCTTCGCCCGGAAAATATCGCCGTCGTCGGCGCCTCCGATAATAAGGATTCGGTTGGATACTCCGTCATGCATAATATGCTGAACGCCGGCTTCACCGGCAAGGTATACCCTATCAACGTGAAACACCGGGAAGTGCAGGGTAAGAAAGCCTACAGCAGCGTAGGCGATGTCGGCGAAAAAATCGATCTGGCTGTTATCTGTACACCGGCGCCTACCGTACCGGGAATTGTTGAAGACTGCGGCGAGGCCGGCATTGGCGGCCTGGTAATCATCTCCGCCGGATTCAAGGAGGCCGGCGAAGAAGGCAAAAAGATGTATAACCAGATCAAGGAAACCTCCAAAAAATACAAGATGCGTGTGATCGGGCCCAATTGCCTCGGCTTTATCAATCCGCATCTGGGCATCAACGCCAGCTTCGCCGCCCGTAACGCGCTAAAGGGAAATATAGCTTTCATCTCCCAAAGCGGCGCTTTGCTGACTTCTATCCTCGACTGGTCGGTGGAACAGAGCGTGGGCTTTAGCTATTTTATGTCTATCGGCTCCATGCTCGATGTGGGCTTTGCCGACCTGATCGACTATTTCGGCACCGATCCGCATACGGCTTGTATTCTGATCTATATGGAGAGTATCGAGGATGCGCGCCAGTTTATGAGCGCTTCCCGTTCCTTCGCCCGCAATAAACCCATCATCGTGCTTAAAGCCGGTAAAAGTGAGGAAGGAGGCCAGGCTACCAAATCACATACCGGATCGCTGGCCGGAAATGATGCGGTATTCGACGCAGCCTTTAACCGGGCCGGAATTATCCGGGTAGACACTATTGCACAATTGTTTAACGCTGCCCAGTCGCTGGCCATGCAGCCGCGCCCGCGTGGCAATCGCCTCGCCATCGTCACCAATGCCGGGGGGCCCGGCGTGTTAGCCACCGATTACCTGATGGCCAACGGCGGCGATCTGGCCCAGCTTTCCGAAAAAACCATGGAAATACTGGATAGCTTTCTGGCTCCTTCCTGGAGCCACGGCAACCCCGTCGATGTACTCGGCGACGCCGGTCCAGATGCTTACAAACGGGCAGTGGACGCCTGCCTGCGCGATGAAAAAGTAGACGGCGTGCTCGTCATCCTTACCCCGCAGTCTATGACCGATTCCTCCGCCATCGCCCGGGGTATCGTCGAAGTCAATCAGGTAGCCGGTTTTATGAAAAAACCGGTGCTGGCCGCCTGGATGGGGGAAAAAGACGTCTGGGAAGGCCGTGAAATTCTCGAAGCTGGGAAAGTGCCGAATTACCGCTACCCGGAAAGCGCGGTCGATGTATTCGTACGCATGTACAAATACGCTCGCAACCTCAAGCTGCTCTACGAAACCGTACCGGGTATCCCCCGCGATTTCGACCGCAATTCGGAGGAGGCGGAAGCCATCATCGGTGCAGCCCTGGAAGACGGACGCAGCACCCTCACCGAAAACGAGGCCAAAGATCTCATGGCTTGTTACGATATTCCCGTGAGTAAAAATAAAGTGACAAAGTCGGCCGATGAGGCCGTGGCCTTCGCCAAAGAAATCGGCTACCCGGTGGTCATGAAAATCGTCTCTCCAGATATCGGACACAAGACAGAAGTGGGGGGCGTTAAGCTGGATCTTAAAAAGGAAGAGGAAGTGCGCGAGGCTTTCCAGCAGATTATGGACAGCGTGGAAAAAGAACGCCCGGATGCAAAGATCGAAGGCATCCTTGTCGAACAGATGATCGACAAACCTTTCGAACTACTCATCGGCGCCAACAAAGACCCTATTTTCGGTCCGGCCATCGTCTTTGGCCGGGGTGGCGTCGCGGTGGAAGTCTATAAAGATACCCAAATGGGGCTGCCACCGCTCAATATGGCGCTGGCCCGGCACATCATCGAACAAACCCAAATCTATCCGCTGCTTAAAGGCTACCGGAACCTGCCGGGCGTCAATATGGAAGAACTGGAATTCACCCTCGTTAAATTTGCTTACCTGGTGATGGACTTTCCTGAAATCAAGGAAATCGATATCAACCCCTTCGTCGCCGACGAAGAGGGCGGCATCGTTCTCGATGCCCATATCGTCCTGGATAAACGCGTGGCGGAACGCCGCGTCAAACCCTACCGCCACCTTTCCATTTGTCCTTTCCCAGGGCGCTATATCCGGAAGGCGACCCTCAATGAGGGTACAGAAGTCACCCTCCGGCCCATTCGACCCGAAGATGAGCCGATGCTCGAGGAAATGCTCGACTACATCTCTACCAGTTCGCTCTATTACCGTTTCTTCGGGTTCGTTCCTAAAGTGACCCACGAGTGGATGAGCCGCTTTACCCATATCGACTACGATCGGGAGATTGCCATCATCGCTGTAATCGAACAAGAAGGGGAAGAAGAGATGATCGGAGTGGTGCGTATCATCGAGGACGCCTGGGGCGAAAGCGCGGAATACGCTATCCTGATCGCCGATAAATGGCAGGGAAAAGGCCTCGGCAATTTGCTGACCGATTATATTCTCGATATCGCCAGAGAACGCAATATCCAAAAGGTGGTCGCTTCTGTACTGCCGACCAATGCCGGCATGATCCACATGTTCGAAGAACGCGATTTCAAGTTCGATAAGTCGAGCATGGAAATCTACGAGGTGGAACTGCCTCTTGAGGAGGAGGAACAACCGGCGGAGTGAAATAGATGACCGGCGTGACGTTGCGTCGTTACGCCTGGTTTTGGGGTAGAAAATTTGAGGGCGTTGCGCTGGGTACATGGTGCTTCGCGGTGCGCTTGAGCTTGGGAAGGGGCAATTGGTGTTTTCATTGCTCTTTTCTCCTGAATTCAGGTAAGTTTCATATTACAGGCGACACTAAGAGCATCTCTTCAAAGCTAAGCTTCTCCGTCTGGCTAAGAGCAAGACAAAGCAGTCCTGAGTAAGCACGGAAGTCAAGAGCATATCTTCAAAAATAAGCTTTTTTTCATCATACCCCCACGCCCAGAGCAAAGCGAAGCCGCTCAGCGCATCCTCTCTCTCCTCAGTATTTCAGTTTCCGGTTGAAGCGGTCAATCGCTTCCGGCTCGCCGATCAGATAGAGGACGTCGTCCTGTTTGATAACCGTATCGCCTCCGATATCGGTGATCAGTTTATCGGCCCGCATCAGGGCGATGAGGTTGACGCCGTATTCGTTCCGGATATTGGATTTGGCAAGCGGCTTGCCGATCACTTCATTCTCGGAATGCAGGGCCTTCAGGCAGGTGATATTGACATCGGGAATACTGAGCAGGCGCTCCTGAATGGTCGCGTGGTGGGGCCGCGGCCGCAGCATTTCGTAGGCGTCCGCGCGGATGTCGCGTGCGAAGGTTTCAATTTCATCCTGGGGGACGAGGTAGCGGTTGAGCAGGCGGGTGAAAACCTCCACGGATACCTCAAATTCCTCGGGGATCACCTCATTGGCGCCCAGGCGGTGGAATTCAGTCACCTCACTGATGGCCCGCGTACGCACGATGAGGTAAACGGTCTTACAGATGTTCCGGATCTGCGTGATTATCAACCTGCAGGCCTGCGGATCATTGATAGCAATGACGACTACGCGGGCATTGTATACATGAATGTGTTGAAGGACGAAGTCGCTGGTGGCGTCGCCGTAGCTGGCCGGATGGCCGGCCTGGCGGGCGGCGGCAACCCGGTCGGGGTCGAGGTCGAGCACTACATAGGGAAGGCGGGCGTAGCTGGCAGCCCGGGCTACATTGCGACCGGTTACTCCGTAGCCGATGACGATGACATGATCCTCCAGTTCCGCTTCGGCGGGCTCTTCATCGGCGTGAGTGCTCAACTGATTGAAATGCCGCAGCCGTTCAGGCATGGGGCGGCGCAGCAGCCAGTCGCTGATGTTGGGTGCGTATTTCATGATAAATGGCGTAACAGCCATTGAGAGAATAGACATGGCGAGGAAATACTGATACACTTCTCCACCTATGAGCCCGTATTCCAGCCCTGTTTCCGAAAGGATAAAGGCAAATTCGCCGATTTGCAGCAGCGCAAAACCCGACAGCAGGGCCGTACGCAAAGGATAGCGCAGCGCCAGCGCCGCCAGCCCGGCGATCAAAAACTTGGCGAGCATGGCGGCTAGAGTCAGCAACAGCACCATACCTATGTTGAAGATAAAAAAGCGCAGATCCAGCAGCATGCCGATGGAAACGAAAAAGAAACTGGTGAAAATTTCGCGAAAAGGAATCACCAGAGCAGTGGCCTGGTAGCTGTGTTCCGACTCCGAGATAACCAGCCCCGCCATAAAGGCGCCCAGGGCAAGAGATAAGCCAATACTAGAAGTACCCCAGGCGACGGCAAAACAGATGACGATTACCGATAACAGGAACAGCTCCTGGCTTCGGGTACGCGCGATCATATCGAGCAGGCGTGGCGCCACGTACCGGGCGCTCAGTAATACCAGCGCCACCACCAGGCCTGCTTTGAGCAAGAGGGTCAGCAGGGTGCCCAGCACATTCTCGGCTTCTCCCGTCATGAGCGGTGCAAACAGCATCATCGGCACCACGATGATATCCTGAAAAATAAGGATCGCCAGCGCAATTTTTCCATGGGGGGCATTGATGGTGCCTCTCTCCTGCAGAAGGGTCAGTACGATTGCCGTACTGCTGAGGGAAAAGAGGAAACCAAGAAACAGCGCCTCATTCCAGGCATAACCCATGCCGTAGGCGACCAGAAAGGTGATCCCTATGGTGCCGCCTACCTGGATGAGGCCTCCCAGTAAAACGATCCGTTGTACGGAAGCCATCGTTTTGAGGGAAAACTCCATACCTATGATGAACAGCAGCAAAATAACACCGATCTCTGCCATCATCTCCACTTCGTGGACAGCATCGATGAGCGCCAACCCGTTCGGGCCGGCAATCATTCCCGTAATCAGGAAACCAAGAATGGTAGGCAGCTGCAGCTTTTGAAACAGCAAGATGACCAGCACGGCCAGGCCCAGAATAATGACGATATCGGAAAGGATAGGTAATTCCATGGATGAAAATTTGAACGGAAACGCGATAAGTGTATGTTCTCCTACAAGATAAGTGCTGTGCCGTTTTTGGTAGTAAAAGAAATCTGTATTTTCGCTTTTTACCTATAATTTTGGGCTTCAATTTAATAAGGCTACAGCACTTGTTACGACGCAAAGATATAAAACTACACCAGGTCCCTTCGTCTTTACTCAGCGCCAGGATGGCCTTGTTACTCCTGTTGGCAGATATATTATTGGGCGTAGTCGGCTTTACCCTGATCGAGGGGTACGGTCTGATGGATGCAGTGTACATGACCGTCATCACGCTGTCGACAGTCGGATACACGGAGGTACAGCCGCTGAGTGCGTTCGGGCAATTGTTCACTTCTTTTTTCATTCTGCTCAATATAGGTTTGTTCGCCTATATCATTTCCGTATTTTCCTATTACATCATCGAGGGGGAAATTTTTAAAAATATGCACACCACTTTAATCCGCAATAATATCGACGAGCTCAGTGACCATGTCATTCTCTGTGGTTACGGACGCTACGGGAAAGAGGCCGCCGGCCATTTTCTTAAGCACGGCATTCCTTTTGTTATCATTGATCAGAGCGAGGAAGAGGTTGAAAATCTGCAGAAGAGCGAACAAAAGCTGCTCTACATCCAGGATGACGCCACGCATGACGAAGCGCTGGTGCAAGCCGGCATCCAACGCGCCCGGGCGCTCGTAACCGCCCTTCCGGAAGATGCTGATAATGTCTTCACCGTGCTCACCGCCAGGCAGCTCAATCCCAAGATCAATATCATCAGCCGGGCCAAGGATCCCCGCTCGGAGCGCAAGCTCATGCTCGCCGGCGCCGATCATGTCGTCATGCCCGAACAGATCGGGGGCTTCTACATGGCGACCCTGGTCAGCCAGCCTGGCGCGGTAGAATTTTTTTCCTTCATAACGAACGAATACCGCTCGGATATCGGTTTCGAAGAAGTCACTTACGAAGAACTGCCGCCTACCTGCCAGGGCTTATCGATCCGTGACCTCAATCTGCGCAGCGCTACGGGCACCAATATCATAGGCTTCAAACACGCTGAAGGAAACTATGAAGTTAATCCTTCCCCCGATACCGTACTTGCGCCTAACACCAGCTTTATCGCCCTGGGCAACGAGGAGCAACTGACGGCCCTGCGCAACCTTTTCTATAATTATCCGGAAGAAGAGAAAAAGGAAAGTAGCTAGTGCCTCCGGCACTAGTACACAGTGTACTTACCCGGGCACAATTGGGTTATTATTAGATTGAGATGGATTTTGTTAGAATAATTGTACTTACGGTCTGGTGGTTGAGCCAGGCATAACGGAAGAACCGCAGAAGTATGCTTACCGGTGGTTTTCGAAGGCTGCCGGGGCAGCACCATACAGAACCCAAGAATCCAGGAACTTAGACCCCTAACAACTCCATTCCCCCCAACAACAGTACCGCCAGAATAATCCCTACGAGAAAGATATTGAGCGAAATGCGCAGCAGGCGGTTTTTCTTGTTGAGCGTTTCGCCGAGGAAGTAGATATCGCGAATCATAGAGAGGTAAAGGTAGTGGCGGTCGTTGAGCAGCTGCAGTATTTCGCGTTCGAAGTCTTTAAGGGAGACTTTCAGGAAGTTGCCGTAGAAGAGCAGGTTGCCCTTTTTGGCGCGAAGTTCCTCGCGGGAGAACTCGCCGTGGCTGACTTCCGGACGGATGGAAAAGACGGCGAAGATGATAGACAGCAAACTGGTCAGGATGAGCAGGACGATGGGCCCTATCCGTATTTCCCAGGCTTCACTCAGCCCGCCGACCAGCCCGCCGATCATCACCGAGAGGATGATGGCATTGATAGAAATCATAATATTTGCTTTGCGATCCACCATTGCGTTGAGGGTAAAGTGGTTGCGGGAAGTGAGGCGGAAGAGCGTCTGGACTCCGCGGTTGTCGCGCTTGCCGAGCTTTTTGAGCCGCTTCAGGTCCTTTTTGCTCAGGTTGAATTCCTGCATCAGCTCCTCGCGTTGCTCCCGGCGCATCGCCTTTTGATAGGTGTTGAGTTTCTCCAGAAGGGAATCGCGTTTGTCGTTGAAGTGGGAGCGGCCGTACTCCGTGAAAAAACGCAGCTGCCCCAACTGTTCCCGCAGCAGACGCAGCCAGCCGACATTGGCGCCGGCCAGGGTTTGATATAGAAGCAGTTCCTGCTGGGAAAAATCACTGAGTTGATCAGCCTGCAGTATGATGCTGTTGACGGCATCACAGACCACCTCATCAAACAGGTCGGCAGGCTCACTGTTGACAGCCGCCATGACGGCGCGCTGAATTTGCCGGCGATCCTCTTCGGGCAATTCGAGCTCTTCAAGCAGACGGACTGACTCAAGAATCTTTTCCTGGCGGGATGCGAACAGAACCCCTCTCTCCAGCGCGGTGAAATACAGCCAGACCGCTACGGCCGCCCGCTCACTTTCAGATTGCGACAGCTCCGACTGTCCGGCAATAAACAGGCACTGACGAACAGTTTCCTTTACAAATACTGATCCGGTGGCGGCATCTTTTTCCTGACGACGGGCAATGGCGCGTTGAGCAAGTGATTCGGCCTGCTCAATTAATTGGGTTATAGTCATGCGAAAGTTCTTGTTTCCATTTGTTCAGGCTATTAATTTACTAAAACTAGAGAATACCTCTACCTCCCTCTTACTAAAGTGGGAAATTTTCAAACAAGTGGGCAATAAGTCTGTTTAAGAAGTATGTTTCAAAAGTTTCTGAAAGAAATAAAACCATTTTGACTATGTCAAAGATTATTAAACTTTTACTCATAGGATTACTGAGTACAGCGGCCTATACCTTCAATAATATGTTTCCCATTCCAGAATGGTGCCAGCCTCTGACGGAGGAAGTTTGGACCCTGACTTTTCAACAGGTGAATATGGCGGAAGCGGTCTTTTTTACCATCAATAATTTCATGCTGTATTCAGGATACGCGGAGATGTTTCATGCCTGATTACAGGTGCGCAGATAGTCAATATTTAACATAAATTTGGTGGGATCGCTATCCGGCGATCCCACTTTTTTTGTGGTAGCCTGATGTTTGTTGATTTTGTCCGGGGTGGAGAACCTTTTAGATCAATCGGGTGTTTTTTATTTTCAGAAACATTTGAAAATATCGAAGCAAAAAAAATAAGTACTATGAAGAGTGTCATCACCTGTGACATGGAGGGCATCATCGAAACCTTCAACCGTGGAGCAGAAGAGACCTTTGGGTATCAAAAAGAAGAAGTTATCGGCAAAGAGCGGGTCAGCGTTTTTTCGCCTGGGGAGATCGTACTCCAGAATGTGCCGGTATGGTTGAAAAAGGCGAGTGAAGAGGGGAAGTTTTTGGGAAAGACCGTATTTGTCCGAAAGGACGGAACCCCGTTTGCCGCCCGTATTCGTATTACGCCTACCTATGCAAACGGGAAGGATAAAGGACAAACGGGGTACTGTGGCGTAACGGAGCTTCTGGATGAACCGGTGGAGGCGGCCCAACCCCCTATCCGCTGGTCCACCAAGTTGATCAAGGCGCTGGTGATTACCCGTATGCCTTTTCTTTCGGCGGTGATCATGCCGGCGCTGATCGGGGCGGCTTTCACCTACAGTTATGTATTAGCGGAATCGGCGGCGTTTCCCTGGTTGAATTTCATCGTGGCCCTGCTGGGAGTAGCTTTGCTGCATCTGGGCAGTAATGTCATGAATGACTATTTCGATTACAAGGATGGTACGGACCCGCTCAATACGCAGTATTTCCAACAGTATTCCGGTGGCAGCAGGGCCATAGAGCTGGGACTGATCAGCCTGGAGGGCACCAAGCGCCTGGGCATTGCATTAATAATCGCTGCGGCCCTTACCGGGGTGTACCTCACACTGGTGACGGGGCTGCCGGCGCTGATTATCGGGCTGGCGGGGCTGGCTATCGGATACTTCTACACGGCGCCGCCCCTGCGACTGGTAGCGCGACAGGGGCTTGGTGAACTGGGCATCTCGCTGGCTTTCGGGCCGCTGGTGACCCTGGGCATGACTTATGTGCTCGCCCAGGAGTTGAGCTGGATAGCTTTCATTGCCGGTATGCCCGCGGGTCTGCTCACTGCTAATATTCTTCTGATCAATGAATTCCCCGATGCGCCCTCGGATGCCAAGACCGGCAAAAATCATCTCGTCGTGACTTACGGTAAAGCTAAAAGCATTTATATCTACGCGGCTATTCTGACGGCAGCTTTCATCTTTAATTTGCTGTTGGTTGCGCTGCTGCCCGGATTTAATGCCTGGCTTCTGGGTGTAGCGATAGCTTCCTTCGCAGCCGGATTGCTCATCGTCCGTCATATTCGCCAACACTACAACAGCCGGGAACTGGTTAAATCTAATGTCAATACCATCGCCCTCAGCGCTTTAACCGGGTTACTTACGGCAGTGGCGCTGTGGTTGGGCTAAGTATAACTCTCGCCGACTAAGTACACTGTCAAAACGGAAAGTTACTTATTTGACAGTGTACTAAGCCACGTACAGAGATAGTGTACAGCCAATTAGCACATAGAAGGCCCGCAGCCGTCACTGACGGAACTGCGGGTTTTTCATTTAGAAAAGAAAGACGGAGACTGCTTGCTTGACATCCCCTGTATGAAATTTTTGTTAAAACAGCCCTTTTTAATGAGCACTTTAAAACAAAACACAACATTAATAGTGTTCAGCTAGTGAATAAATAAGCATACATTTTGTATCTTGCACGTTGCCGGCCGGAGCGGTTAAAAAAGAATGCCCCGGTGCAGGTCTTACCTACGCTTCCGCTAAACACCAAATCATTCTATCGGCGAAAAAGTACGATGCCATGAACATGAAGAAATTATTGGGCTGGGAAAAACTCCAGCAGCGCTTGCGTCATATCGATGACGATCCGGAGAAAGTAGCGCGGGGGTTTGCCCTGGGAATCTTTATTGGAATGACGCCTTTTATCGGGCTGCAGGTATTTATCGCCGTGGGCTTGGCTTCCTGGTTGAGATGGAACCGCTTGGCGGCAGGTATCGGCGTATTTAACACCAATCCCATCACGGCGCCGTTCCTTTTTGGTTTGGCTTTCGTTATCGGACAGCAGTTAACCGGGGTGCATGCCGTCGTATCTTTCGACTCGCCGGCTCAGTTCCTCGCCCTTTTCAGTGATGGATATAATGTGCTGCTGGCCTTGATTCTTGGTGGAACCATTCTCGGTACCGCCATGGCCCTGCCGGCCTACTACCTCTCCCTTGCTGCCATGCGCCGCTGGCGGGCCTGAATAATGATTTGGTTTAAACAAAGCCTGGTAAGGTTCTACCCTCAAAGAAAGGAGGGCTTAAAAAGAAAGGTTAACCGAACCGGCCCCACTTGATGAGCAGGAACGGTTCGGGCGAAAAGGGCAAGGAGTCAGAAAAACCGATTTCCCTTCTCTTATTGCTGATTTCCTCTTCCAATCATTGGTGTTCCACACCGCCCGGTCCGTGGGCATGACCGTGTTCAATTTCCGATTCGGTAGCTTCGCGCACTTCTTCCACTTCACCTTCGAAGAAAAGATCAATGCCGGCCAGCGGATGATTAAAGTCCATGACCACCTCTTCCTTTTTGACTTCCTTAATGGTGCCGTTCAGTTGGTTGCCGTTGCGATCCCGCATGGGAATCCGGCGACCTTCCTCCAGAATTTCCTTGGCGATCTTGCCGTCTACCGTGAAGGCGGAAATAGGTACGGTGATAATGGCTTCGGGGTTGTACTCCCCATAGGCGTTCTCGTGATCGATGCTAAAGGAAAAGTCATCTCCCGGCTCCTTACCTTCCAGCTTGTTTTCAAATTCAGGAATCATGTTTCCGGCGCCATATAGAAAAGTGAGCGGTTGACTACCGTAAGTTTTCTCAATGAGCGTACCCTCTGGATCCTCTCGGTGGAGCTTGTAGTGAAGTGTCACTACTTTGTTTTTATCAACTTGCATAAAATAAGCTTAAAATTAAACGATAAATGGAAAGGTACGTATTTTAAGATTACCTGTCCAGTATTGCAACAATAATCGGGCCCCGGTAGTTTTTCTCAGCCGGTTTCAAGCAAAGAGCGGTTAATAAGTGTCGCAAAGCATCAGCGTCCGTACTGATAGAGGTCGGCGGGTTCCAGGCTGACCTGCCGGAGCTCACCGTCGCGAAGAAACTCCAACGGCAGGGAATCGGGCAGGGACTCGGTATCCAGAAAGAAATGGTAGAGCGCACAACCCTCGTTTTCCAGCCAGGTATAGGCCAGGCGCCCGTTGAGCGAGCGCACTTCGTCGTCGATGCGCAGCCCGGCACGGGAGGCGGGTGAGTTTTCAAACACCCTGGCTACGATCATTTTCCCGTATCTGGGAAGGATGACAAGACCGAAGCCCTGGTAGGTCCTCGGCAAATCGTGCAGCGGCTGCAGATAAAGTTGGTACCGCTCCCAGTCAAAGGTAACGATGAAATGGCGAAACACATCCGTGCCGATCAGCGCGCTGCCGCTACTTTCAAATTTGATGACCTGATCCTGCAAAAGCAGATTGCCCAGCTGTATTCGGCCGAAGCGGTAATGGGTGACGGTATCATCCATGCCGCCGTAAAGCCCTATACTGGAAAGACCAAAAGAGCGGTTGACGATACGGCCGCCAGGCAGGTCGGCCAGCAGATGCCGGTTCAGCGAAAAACCACCGGTGGAGCCGTAGTCCAGTTCCACTTTAACCGGAACGCCGTCAATGCCCAGCTTCAGGTAGGGCGTGCCCTGCCCGTTGACGGAAAAAGGAACAGGAGTGCCGCCTCCGGTAGGTAGCCGGCTGATTTGATCACTAATGGTGATGCGCCGGGTGGAAAAATCAATCTGCCACTTGGCGAGCCGCATTAGGTTGGCGCCGATAAACCCGTCGATGTCCAGACAGTCGAAAAGGGTTACCTCGTTCAGGTCGGCGACGATAGCCCGGGTGTCGGTGAACAAGAGTTCTCCGATCCGCAGTGAGTCCAGGGTGACCCCCGACAGTTCGCGGCGCCGGTTATTCGAATCCCGCACCTTGCGGTAAAAGGTGGCGCCCAGCCCCAGCTCTTGCCTGAGCTCGCGGCTGATCACATTGGGGGCGCCGGTGTCAAAAAGAAATTTTCGCATCTTTCCCTCCAGCTCCACTTCGATGAAAATAAGCCCCGCTTCCTCCTGAAAGGGAATGACCTCATAGAAGAAACGTGGTTGAAGCCGGCCGTATTCCCATACATGCACTTCCCGGGAACTGTAACAGCCCGTCAACAGTAGTAAGAGCATGGCGAGAAGGGGGCGGCCGGAAAGGAAGGGGGTATTCATTATTCGCTGTTTGTCTCGTATCGCTTCTGCGAGGAAGTAAAAAACATCGAAGATAAGAGCTAAGTTTTAAAGTGAAAATAAAATTGTTCAGATACTTACCTCGCCAGATATCCTACAGTTTTTTATTTTTAAGTAACATAAATTCATATAACACTGCAATCATGAATCACCATTCCTCCCGCCGAGAATTCCTGCAAGTCACTGCGCTGGCCGCCGGCGCACTGGCCTTACCCAGCTTCAGCATCATCCGTCGCCGCAACCAGGAAAAACTGGGCGTCGCCCTGGTCGGCCTGGGCTATTACAGCACGCAGGTGCTGGCGCCCGCCCTGCAGCTGACCGAGCACTGCCGGCTGGCCGGTATCGTCACCGGTACGCCCGCTAAGGCTGAGCGCTGGAAAGAGCAGTACGGTATTCCGGAAAAAAATATTTATAACTACGAGACCTTCGACGAGGTCGCAGACAATCCCGATATCGATGTCATCTACATCGTGCTGCCCCCTTCCATGCATGCCGAATACAGCATCCGGGCGGCGCAGGCCGGCAAACACGTCTGGTGTGAAAAACCGATGGCCCTTACCGTCGGAGAATGTCAGGCCATGATCGACGCGGCCGGTAAGGCCGGCGTCAAGCTTTCCATCGGCTACCGCATGCATCATGAACCCAATACGCAGCGCATCATGCAAATCGCGGAGGAAAAACCCTTTGGCCCCATCCGCCTGGTCACCGCCTCGGCCGGCTACTACGACGGCCGCAGTGATCACTGGAAACAGAAAAAAGAAATGGGCGGCGGAGCCATGTACGACATGGGCGTCTACCCGCTCAACGCCGCCCGCTATACCACCGGGGAAGAACCCATCTCGGTGATGGCCCAGCACTTTACCAACCGCCCGGAAATCTACACCGAGGTGGATGAAACCACCCTCTTCCAGCTGGAATTCCCCAGCGGCGCCGCCGCACAATGCGCCACCAGCTTCGGCATGAGCATGAATTTCCTCAAGGTGATCTACGCGGAGGGAAGAGCAGAACTGGAGCCTTTCTCCGCCTACAACAGCGTTAAAGGAACCACTTCCGGTGATATTACCCTGGATGCCACCATCGACAACCAGCAAGCCCGGCAGATGGATGACGACGCCCTCGCTATCCTCAACGACCAGCCCGTCCTGGTGCCTGGTGAGGAAGGTCTGCTGGATATCCGCGTGGTGGAAGCTGTATACGAATCGGCCAGAACCGGTAAAAAAGTGACGCTGTAGCCCAACGCAAAACCGCCGCGCCGGCAATATACAAGCCGGCACAACTGTGAACATTTCGCTTGCGCGAAAAGAGTTTTTTGAGCCCTGCGCAGAGGCGCAGGGGGCGCAAAGCCCTCAGGCCGTCAGGTTAACCCAGATTGTGCTGGCTTATGCGCTTATACTGCTGCCCTTCATGCTGGGGCTGTTCCTGCTGGAGAACCGGCCGGAAAAGGCCATGCTGAGCCTCACCATGCTCAACCCCATCGATGTGGGCCGCATGCTCATCATTACCCGCATGGACACCGCCGCCCTGATGGGCCACTCCGGAGAGGTATTCCGCGATTTCCTGGGCAGCGCCCAGGGCTGGGCCGTCACCATTACAGTCCTCCTGGCCTGGACCGCCCTGCCGCTCTGGGGGGCGGTTCGTATCTTCCGGGGCAAAGACCTGTAGTGCCGACCGTTCTTCGCTCTTCGCTGCTCGCTGCTCTGTCAAGCTTTGACGCGCAACTGGCAAAGCTCAGCAAAGCCCGGCTATGCCCGGCGCCTGCTTGGCCAGCCCTGCTAAGCCGCGAATAGCAAACTGCGAATAGCGAAGCGCCGGTTTGAGTTGACAACTGAACACCTCACCTCCAACTATCCTTATTATAGAAGGAGAGAAGAAACCGGATTTTCACGGATTCCCGCCTCTTCGCCGAAGCGATATTCGTTTCCGCAAACTAAAATCACACGCTTACATGGATACGAAAAAACTTGCATCAACCGCTATCTCCGTCGTCACGCCCTACCTGATCGAAGCGGAGCAGCCCCTTAGCCAGGGCGCCGGTAAAAAACTCTGGGAACTGATCAATGCGCTGGTCACCGAAGACAAGGACATCGAAAAGCTGAAACTGCTGGTCAAGTATCCCGACGAGAAAGAAATTCGCGACCGCGCCCGCGTCGCGCTGGAAAACGGCCTGGAAGCGCACCCGGAGCTGGCCGAACAACTGGAAAATTACGTCAAAGAACTCCCCGAAGTAGAAAACGTACCCGACCGCGTGCTCACCGAAAAGCAACGCCAAAAGAAAAACCCCAAACCTCAGGACTACAGCGGTAAATCGGTAGACCCCGACAACCGCAGCGACCGACCGCACGCCGATTAAGGAATTGGCTGATAATAATTTTCCGTTTTTGGCCAGTTCCTGAGAGCTGCTCACTGTTCAAGGCCGGCTCATACGTAGGGCGGGGCCCCGCCCTACGTATGAGCCGGCCTTGAACAGTGAATACTTGCATCCCTCCCGTTTTCTCCTTAAATTTGAGCTATTCTTTCTCTATATTTTCCAACCGAGGTTGTCCCTGCACCGAAGCCGTGCAATTATTTCTTCGCGTCCATCGCGTGGCGAAATAAGCGTGCCCTTCATTCGTTTATTTAATCATTAACCAACACTGAACACTGTAACATGAAAAAATCAGTAACCTACCTCGTTCTCTTCCTCTTCGCCGTCTTCAGCGCCGGCGCCCAGAAAACCTTTCAGGGCACCGTCACCTACACCTACGAAGTAAAGGGCGACAATGCCGAAATGATGAAATCCATGATGCCGCAGTCCATGATCATCAAATACGGTGATGAAAGCATGATGACCGAGATGAAAGGCGGCATGATGGCCAGCATGATGGGCAAGATTATCGTCAACGGCAAAGCCGGTGAAGCCTTCGTCGTGCAGGACGCGCAGAAGTCTGTCTACGTGATGAAGCTGGATGAGCAGCAGGTGGAGCAGGCCGATGTCAAGGAGGTCACCGAAATGGACGAACAAAAAGAAATTCTCGGCTACGACTGTCAGCGATACAAAATGATCATGACGCAAAACGGCCAGGAAATGACCCAGTATATGTGGGTCACCAAAGAACTCAAAGCCCCTGAGATTAAAGCCCCCGGCCTGCAGCAAATGGGCGGCGCCATGGCCAACGGCAAAATCCCCGGCTTCCCCATGAGCACCGAGGTGAGCATCCCCGGCATGAACGCTACTATGATCATGACTGTCTCCGATCTCAATTTTGATAAGGTCCCCGCCAACACCTTCGATCGTCCGAAAGACTATACCGTCAAGGACTTCGAAGAGCTGATGAAGATGGGCGGCATGGGCAATTAAGTTTAGAGTTTAGAAGTTTAGCGCCGCGGCCCGCTGGGCGCGGCTGTTTAGGAGTTTAGCAGATCTGAAACCGGGAATCTCATTTTCAGATCTGCTAAACTCCTAAACCAGCAAAGCCCGACCGGACGGTTCGTAGGAAGGGCGAGCGGCTAAACTTCTAAACTTTCAATATCTTTCATCCCGCACGTACGCCAGCCTGTCCATCCGGATCACCTCCAGGCTGTAGTATCCGTACTCTTCCACTACCTTGCCCTCGATCAGATAGATCCCCTTTCCCCGAAAGGGGAAGCGTTCCAGAAAATTGGGGAAATGGGTCGTGTCGAAGAAGGCGCCGTCCTTGTCGATCCAGGTGCCGAAAGCCATCAGCCGGCCCTTCACTGTTCGTACCTTTTTCTGGCAGACGTAGTAGCCCCGAATGCGTACGAGACGCCCCCTCGCCTGTGGTAGGTTCCGTACCCGCACACAGTCAGCTCCCGCTGCGCCGTCGGCGAGCAATTCAAAAGGCGAACACAGCGGAAAGCCCAGCAGCTCGATTTCGTCGAAGGCCTGATCGTAAGACCCGATCTCAAGTCGGAAGTCGGAAGTCGGAAAGCGCAAGTCGGTAGTCGGAAGTCGGAAAGGAGAAAGGCGTTGCGCTGCCGGCGATTCGCTGTTCGCCATCCGCTCTTCGCCGGCTCCATCGGGAGCGTTGTTTTTCTCTTTCGTATTTTCTCTTTCCGCTTTCCGACTTTCGCTTTCCGACTTATTACGAACCTCGTCGCGAAGCGACGAGGATACTGTCAGCCTTTCCGACTTCCGCTTTCCGACTTCCGACTTTCCCCTCCCTTCCTGGTCATCAAATAAGGACAAGGTTCCTCTTTCCTGTCCGTTGGGATTAAAAACCGCACTCTTCTCCCACATCAGCTCATACTTATTCCGGCCGGTGAAGCGAAAGGCATCGATGCGGATTAGGATGTCAAGCTGCTCGCCGCTGATATTGACCCGGTTGACGAAGTCGGCCAGGTCGCGGAAGCGGCCGCCGCGGGCCCGCTCGGCGACGATGCGGTGCGCTGCGAGGCGTTCCATGCCCTGCAGGTGCACAAAGCCCAGATAGATGTCTTCTCCTTCTATTGTCGTCAGCAGGAGGCTGTGGTTGACGCAGGGGGCGTGGATGCGGGCGCCGGCCATACGCGCTTCGTGCACGTAGAATTCGACGGCGTAGAAGCCGCCGAAGTTGTTGATCACGGCCACCATAAATTCGAGGGGAAAGTAGGTCTTCAGATAAAGACTCTGAAAGCTCTCCACGGCGAAGCTGGCCGAGTGGGCTTTGCAGAAGGAATAGCCTGAAAAGCTTTCGATCTGCCGCCAGACCTCTTGGATTAATTCTTCAGGATAGCCGCGCTGACGGCAGTTATCGAAATATTTCTTTTTGAGGTTCTCAAAGGTATCGCCCCGGTGCTTCTTTCCACTCATAATGCGGCGCAGCACATCGGATTCGTCGAGATCCAGGCCGGCGAAGTGGTGGACGATCTTCATGACGTCCTCCTGGTACACCATTACGCCGAAGGTTTCGCCGAGCTGCTCCTCGAATACCAGGTGCAGGTACTCGAAGCTGTGCGGAGCGTGGAAGCGGCGGATGTACTCGCGCATCATGCCCGAGCGGGCCACACCGGGCCGGATGATGGAGCTGGCGGCGACCAGGTGCACGTAGTTGTCGCAGCGCAGCTTGCTGAGCAACCCCCGCATGGCCGGCGACTCGATGTAGAAGCAGCCCATGCAATTGGCCGAGCGCAGTTGCGCGCGTACCCGTTCGTCCTGCTTGATCCGCTCCACGTCGTGGATGTCGACGGCTTTGCCCCGGTTGCGCTTGACGAGGTCGACGGCGTCCTTGATATGACCGAGGCCGCGCTGACTGAGCACATCGAATTTGTGGAAACCCAGCTCCTCGGCGTGGTACATGTCGAAGTGGGCAATCGGGAAGCCCTTGGGCATCATCTGCAGGGCGCTGTGGTAGTAGATTGGCCTTTCGGAAATGAGGATGCCGCCGGCGTGAATCGACAGGTGGTTGGGAAAGCCCTCGATCCGGCGGCCGTAATGGATGATATCTTTGGCCAGCGCGTGGTGGCGCTCCGGCTGCAGAGGATCGGCGACGATCTTGTCGATTTCCGCCTTGGGAAGACCGAACACCTTCCCCAGCTCCCGTACTACGGCGCGCCCCTGAAAGGTGCTGTAGGTAGCCAGCAGCGCGGTGTAGTCGCGTCCGTAGCGCTTGAAAATGTAATCGGTGACGTCGTCGCGCTCGTCCCAGGAAAAGTCGATATCGAAATCGGGGGGCGAAGTACGGTAGGGGTTGATGAAGCGCTCGAAGTAGAGGTCGAGCTCCAGCGGGTCGACGTCGGTGATGCGCAGGCAGTAGGCGACGATGGAGTTGGCGCCGCTGCCGCGGCCGACGTGGTGGT
>CAZWDL010000098.1:0-29128 GCA_964632995.1 uncultured Saprospiraceae bacterium | reverse complement strand
GTGACAAAGCCGGCTGCCGACAAGGCCAGGTTTAAGGCGCCGTTGAGCCCGCCCTGATAACTGGCGCTGATGTTTTCCAGGGGACTTTCCGACAGCAGCCCGGCATCGAACCCGGCATTCTGGATAAATACTACCTCCTTGGCTTCCAGTATTTTGAGAACGGGAAAGCTGATGCTGCCCTTGCGCACCGACCGGCCGGAAAACCCAAAGACCTGTTCTACCGGCTGCAGAGGAAGGTATTCGATATTACCCTGCACGGAAGATCCGCTGGCTGTTGATCCCAGCAAGTCATGGGCACCCTCAAAAAAGAAAAAGGGATCGTTGCTCTCCATCACGTAAAGGACATGTCCTCCTATCGGCGCGGCGATAGATAGAGGCTTGGTGGCAGAAGGGTCCTTGTTGGAGCAGATGCTCATTTCCAGGCCCGCCTCGATGCGGAAAACAAAGTATTCTTTACTGTTGGTCAGCGGGAAGCCCAGGTAGAAATTTTCGTTGACAAAGGCTCCGGTGTAGTATCCCATGTTAAACTGGACGGGGTCCTTGAATTCCAGACAATCATCCGGAGAGGGTATGCGGGCCCGCCCTTCAATACTGGTCAGATTACCATCCTTATCAAAGGTCACTCTCAAATTCACGGCATCCTCAAACCGTATAGATGCTCCATCGGCGGGGGTGACTTCCAAGTCGCCTTCGTTCAGAATAAATCCGTTGTCCGTGCGCGTCGTATCCCCGAGGGGGTTCGTGGTGACACTCAACGTGTCGGAGCAGGGAAAACAGTCGGGATAAGTACCGCATTGATCGGCTTCGCATACGGCGGGCTGGGAGGTCTCTTCCTTTTGGCAGCCGGCCAGCAGCATAGAACCGGCCACCAGGCTTATTATAAAAATACTTGAGCAAAGGGCCGGTGACAGGGTAAAGCTCCGGCTTCGGTTTAGGTGCATTTTCATCACATTGTGATTTTAGATTGAGAAAAATATCGCCCCCTTAATGCCGGAAAGGGCAGGGGAGAATTGACGGCTTTTGGTTCTTTCGGCCAGAAGGAAAGCTTCGGGAAGCTGCTCCTTAAGTTTCAAAAGATTATCAATGGCGCCTTCTTATAGTAGTTCAACCCGCGATCGTAGGCCCCTTGTACGGAATTTAAAACGCCGATACGGTGGTCAATCCTTTATGTCAGGATGGTCTCTGCCTGCGGTGCGCAGTCTTAGGTTCAGGGCATTTTCGAAATGAGTCAATGACTGCTCGTAATCGCCCTGGGAATAGTGAATAATTCCGGTATTATCCAAAGCGCTGGCCAAACTGAGTTGATGGCTCCCTTGCGCTTTCCGGTAAATCTGCACTGCCTTTTCATTGTAAACCAGGGCTTGTTCGTAATCCGCTTTCATAAGATGTACCACCCCCAGGTGGTGATAAGTAGTGGCCACGGAGGGATGGTCCTTTCTCAGCCCATTTAGCCCAATTATCAGCGCTTGCTCTGCCGATGCGAAGGCCGAGTCCAATTCGTTTGTCCGCCAGAAAAACTCACTTTTCAAATTGAGTGGCTGTACGAGTATAGTATCCGTCTTTGCAACACTTTGCAGGTAAATAGTCAGCGCCTGCCGGCTCTTTTCCAGCCCTTCGTCATAACGACCTGAATCTAAAAGCGTCTTTGCACTATCCAGCAGCATCCGCGCCGGCGTGGTGTCGGCCGGGGCGGCGCCGGGCTCCGCAGAAGGCGTATTGCCGCCCTGTGTCGTCTCCTCCCCCGGTTGAGCATTGGTTGCCGTTTCGGAAGGGGCTTGCCGGCAGGAAGTGCCGGTCAGCAGATACAAATAATTCCACACAGAAGAGCTGGATTAAGCAGCATAGGAGGGCCAGGATTTAGGAACTAAACTTATCTCTCGTTGCGTCTGAAAAATGTACCGTCGCAACCGGAAAAATGCTTATATAAGTTAGGCATTTTAGAGGTCAATTTCAACCCGTCAGATAAATTTGATAAAAGGCCGACAGAAAGCATAGCGATTATGAGCCAGAGGATAGCGCCTCTTTTCGGGGAACGGCAAGGAAAAGAATTGTTTTACCACGGGAATCAGGAATGATGCCTTGGGGTAGAGGAGGGGCTACTGCACGCTTAGTTTTTTCAATACAGCCCGGGCTTCCGCTCGACGGGGATGGGGTTGCTTCTGATTCGCCGCAGAGCTTCTCTGGCTTCCTCCCGGCGCCCCCTCCAGCAGCAGGGTCATGGCGCGTTTCCAGGCGGCGTTCTCGGCGTAGTTGCCGCTCTGGACCCGGGCGAAGGAGTCGGCGGATGCGACGGGGCGATTCAGCTGTAGTTCCAGCAGTCCGCGATGATAGTAGTAGCGTTCCGGATTTTCTTCTACGAATTCCGGATGCGTGGAGCGTAGGTTCTCCAACAGGGAAAGGGCTTTTGCATAATTGCCCATCTGGTAAGCTTGGTTGAGGGCGGACCAGTTTTGGCGGAGTTGTTCTATTGTGTGGGGAATGGAGGAATCCGTACCAGGGGCAGCCGATCGCAGCCGGATGGCGTCTGGCAATGCCTCCGGCAGGTCGACATATTCGGCGTAGATCTGGGCAGGCGCCGGTTTGCGGTTTTTTAGCCAGCGGCTGCCCAGCCAGAGCAGCGATAAGAGAAGGATGACTGCCAGTAGTATTGCCGGCCAGCGCCGGCGCGCGGGATTGTCCCGGTGGTCTTCCATGGCCTTGTCCAAAGCAGTTTCGAACTCAGCGATCTCCGGTTCCACTACGGCCTCCTCCAGTTCCTTATGCAGCGAGACCTCCTCTCGCAGCTGCGGGTCTTTGGCCAGCTTCTCCTCGAAGGCTTGCCGTTCCGAAGCTACCATCCGGCCGGTCAGATATCGTTCGATGCGTTCGTATTTTTCGGTTTCGTCCATTACCCTGACGATTCTTCATACCGCCGGTCTTCCCGGATGAGCCCGATGAGCTGCTTTTTACATTGAAATTTTCGCTTTTTGGCGTAGCCCAAGGCCTGGGCGATATTCTCCATGCTTTCGCCGGCGAAAAACAGATTCAGCACTTTCCGGCAATCGCCGCCGAGTTGCGTCAGCTTTTCCCGGAAGAAACGGTATCGTTCTGTTTTCTCCAGCAAGGTCGCGACATCGTCTTCGCTTCGCTGTTCCGGGCCCTCTTCTACTGTTGACTGATTTCTTTCCCGGGACAACTGACGGGGTGACTTGAAGTCACCCCGTCAGTTGTCCCGGGAAAAAAGCTTTTTAATTCCACACCCTTCAAGCCTTTATGCCCAATAGGAGCGAAAGGTTACCTTCGGCGGGTTAAATTCCGGATTTCCTAATTTCTGCTTTCCGGCTTCACCGCCTCGTACATGCGTCTGACCTCTTCCAGAGAGTACATGCCGGTCATGCCGGTCTGGAAAATATATTCTTTATCCCCTTGCACGCGAATATAGCGGAAGCCGTAATTAGTGATGGAGTCAATCTGAGTCTGGTAGATAAAACCGGCTTCCTCCTCCTCGACGATCTGAGAAAAATAGCGGTTTGATTTTACTTCGGAGAGTTGTTCGGCTTTCACCTTGGAAATGTCGGTAGTCTCCGCATCAGAGGCATAGATTTGGACGTAGTAATTTTCGCCTCCCTTGATCGTCACATCCTGCATTAATCCTCCCATATCACTGGTTTCCACATCGATGCTGTCGGGCGTTTTGATACTAAGCGGAATGCCGTAGGGGAGCAGGTCGGTCGAACGCCACTGATCCATTTCATCTTGCTGACAGGCGGAAAAACCGAGTATCAGGGCAAGCATCACTATCCAATTCTTCATACGTTCTGGTATTAGTCATTGTAATTCTCTGATAAAGGGTGTATCGGGAAGCCGGGTTAGGTCGAATAAGGAGGGACTTGTAGCCCTCCGCCGCTCACACCAGTTGTCAAAGAAGTAATGGAATTTTTTATAGCGGCACAAAAATAGTGCTTTTCACGGGTAAAACCTTTATTTTTGCCTCGATTAGAGGAGATGGTTTGGAATTTTTCCAATTTGCAGGAACCTTAAGACCGACAGTTCCTTAATTCCAATCGCAGGGTACTATATGATCAAACACTTACAGGTAAAAAACTACGCCTTGATCGAATCACTGTCCATCGATTTTTCGAAAGGACTGACGATCATTACCGGCGAAACCGGTGCGGGAAAGTCCATCCTGCTCGGCGCTCTGGGCTTAATTATGGGTAACCGGGCGGATACCAAAACGTTGTACAGTGATGAGGAAAAATGCGTCGTAGAGGGCTTTTTCGATATCGGTAAATACGATTTGGAGGCTTTTTTCCGCAATCATGATCTCGACTACGATACTGATATGGTCATTCGCCGGGAATTGCTGCCTTCCGGCAAATCGAGGGCCTTTGTCAACGATACGCCGGTCAATCTCAAAGTGCTGCAGCAACTCAGTGCAGCGCTCATCGACTTACATCAGCAATTCGATACGCTGGATATCCACAATGTTTCCTTTCAGTTACGTATGATCGATGCACTGGCCGGTAATAAAAAGCTGATAGCCGCATACGAGGAAGCCTACCGCGCCTACCAGGCCGATCGCCGTATTTTGTCCGATCTTATCGAACGCAACCAAAATGCGGCTAAAGAAGTGGATTTCATCAATTTCCAGCTTGAAGAATTCAATAATGTGGAACTGCGCGCCGGTGAGCAGGAGGAGCTCGAGGAGGAGTTGTCTGTCCTGCAGAACGCCGAGGAGATCAAGCAAACCCTGGCCGGCGCCTATCAGCATTTGAACGAGAGCGAACAGTCGGTCATCAGTCAGCTACAGGAATTAGGGCATTCGCTAAGCCAGCTGCGTCGCTACGATAGCCGACTTGCTCAGCTTTACGAGCGCTACGACAGTCTGCTGCTGGAAATAGAAGACCTGACGCAGGAATTTGAACGCGTCGCCGAGGATACCGAATACGATCCCGAGCGCATCTCGGAAGTGCAAACGCGCCTCGACCTGATCTACCGCCTGGAGCGCAAGCACAACGTCAGTACGGTAGAGGACCTGATTGCAATACAGGAAGACCTGCAGGGCCAGCTGGATAAGATCGGCGATTTGAGTACGGAGATTGACTCTCTGGAGGCGGATATTGAAAAACAAAAAAAAGAGCTTCACGGGATGGCCGAACAATTGACAGAGCGCCGGCGCTCCGTTATCGAAGGCTTCGAAACTCAGGTGATGGACTTACTGGCTCAGCTGGCTATGGAACACGCTCAGCTTCGCGTACAAATGCGACCGATGAGTGAATTGGGACCCACCGGCCTCGACGAGGTCAACTTCTTTTTTGCCGCCAATAAGGGCAGCCGCCTTCAGCTGATCAAGGATGTCGCCTCGGGCGGCGAATTATCCCGTCTGACCCTGGTCACCAAATCCCTGGTCGCCAGCGCTATTCCCCTCCCGACACTGATCTTCGATGAAATCGACGCCGGTGTATCGGGAGATATTGCGCTGAAAATGGGTAATATTTTGCGAAAGCTATCCAATAACCACCAGGTAATATCAATTACCCATTCCCCGCAAATCGCCTGTAAGGCCGAACGGCATTATTTCGTCTATAAAAAAGTAAAGGAAGACCGGACCGTAACGGACCTGAACCTGCTGGAAGGAGAGGAACGCATTCGCGCCATCGCCACGATGCTTAGCCAAAGCCCGCCAAGCGAATCGGCAATTGAAAATGCCCGGGAATTGCTCAGTGCATTGTGAGGACTTCCGGAACCGGAGGCCGCCGGTAGGTTCCTTCCCTGATACGCAAATGATTGTACGAAAAAAAACGAAAAACGACAATATCAAGATGATGTCAAACGACTTACTAGAAGGAAAAAGAGGTATTGTGTTCGGTGCACTGGACGAGCAATCGATCGCCTGGAAAGTGGCCGAACGCTGCGTAGAAGAAGGGGCGAAGATAATCCTTACCAATGCCCCGGTAGCCCTGAGATTCGGAGAAATCAATAAACTTGGGGAGCAGCTGGATGCCAAAGTGATTCCCGCCGATGCCACCAGTCTGGAAGACCTGGAAAAACTGATAGATGAATCAATAGAAGCACTGGGGGGAAAGCTCGATTTTGTCCTGCACGCCATCGGCATGTCGCTGAACGTTCGCAAAAAGCGCGAATACACCGATTTGAACTACGACTGGATGCACAAAACGCTGGATATCTCGGCTATGTCTTTTCATCGCCTGATGCAAACCCTTTACCAGCGCGATGCCATGAACGAATGGGGATCCATCGTTGCCCTGTCCTATATCGCCGCGCAGCGCACTTTCCCGGACTACAACGAAATGGCGGAGTCCAAGGCGCTGTTGGAATCCTTCGCCCGTAGCTTCGGCTATCACTATGCACTGAAGAAAAAAGTGCGGGTCAACACCGTCTCTCAGTCTCCCACGAAAACGACCGCCGGCAGCGGTGTCAAAGGCTTCGACGAGTTCTTTGATTATGCAGAAAAAATGTCGCCTCTCGGTAATGCCTCCGCCGAAGCTTGCGCCGATTTCTGCATGACCCTGTTCTCCGACTTTACCCGTATGGTGACTATGCAAAACCTGTACCACGACGGAGGCTTTTCAAGTATGGGGATGAGCCCGGCTTTACTGAAGGATTGAATGGAGCAGGGTTAAGGCCTTATTCGAGCCGGTCCGGTTGGGAAATTTGCAGGCGCGTAGGCCTGCAAGCGAGAAGTAGGAGCGTGGAATCCGGGGTTTCTTTTGTTAAGATATATTTAAGTCCGGCGGTTGAGGGACTAAAAAACAGGAGAAGGTGTTTAATTAAAAACCAAACGTTTCATTCAATCCTTTATTCCGCATGCGTCTATTGATATTCACCCTGTTTTTTCTGGCGATGGCGTCAGCTGCCTGGGGGCAGTTTACGCCGGGAGGGGTGGATTTTCCCGACAACTACTCGGAGGATCCGCAGTCGGAGGATTACGAGGTGATACCGGATACGCTTGATATCTTTTACTTCTACGCTGATAACCCGGGAGAGGAATACAGTTTTTCGGATTCCTTACTCGGTAATTACTTTCACCAGTACGACCCCACACGGGCCAGAGACCTGGATTACGTCAATCTCGGCAACCTGGGCTCCGCGGCGCGCCCCATTGTTTATGAACCCCTTTACCGGCGCGGCTTTGACGTGGGGCTGCATCAGTTCGATATTTATCAGACCCTAGCTACCGAGATGCCCTTTTACCGCATCGATCGCGCCTATACCAATTTGAGTTATTATCAGCGTGGCGAGCAGGCCGATTCCTACCTGAAGGGAAAGTTCAGCCGTAATTTTTCCGGAGGGCTGAATTTCAGCATTGATTATAACCGAATGCCGCAGCTGGGCACCCGCAACCAATATCCACATCAGCGCACCCGCAATACCGCGCTGGCGACCGGTTTGTGGTACAAGAGTAAAGGAGGGCGCTACGACGGATTTCTGAGCCTGGCCTGGAATACCATTGAACAGGAGGATAACGGTGGGATCCTGACGCCGCCCTCCTCCCAAGGTAGCGGTATACTGGATCCCAACACCGCGGAGGTCTTCCTGGAGGATGCTGAAACGCGGCATCGCCGCCAGGGCATCGCCTACACCCATTATTACACCCTAGGACCAAAGGCGCCCGCACGGACGCAGGCGAGGATACCACGCCGCAGGCCTCCGGGAATCATGGGGGACAGCCTGATGCAACAGTTGCCCGACCGCGCCGAAGTACCCGACTCATTGCAGAGAATGGCCGGTGCGGATTCCCTGCGGCGTCGTCCCGTTCCACCCGGCGGCGGCAGCTCCCGCGCTGACAAGCGACGCTTTACCCTGGCCCATCAGATCCACTACCAAAATAACCGCTACAAATATTTCGATCCGGAACTGGATGACGGAATAACGGCCGATTACTACGGCGACTTTCTCGTCGATCCGCGTGGCTTGCGCTTTTATCTGCAACACCGCGAACTGGAAAACACCTTCCGCCTGCGTACCTTCAAACCGCGTTCTTCCGGAACCGGGGATGTACGCCGACAGCGGGATCTCTTCGAAGTAGGAATCAACCACCGGCTCAATTGGCTGGATCTCGAGGCTACCGATTCGCTCATCCAAAATCTTTTTGCCTTCGGACGGCTGAACTTCCAACCGGGAGATAACCTGAGCCTCCGCACGTACGGCCAGCTGGGACTATGGGACAACGCCGGCGATTACCGTGTCTTCGGCGAACTGTCCCTGGGCCTGGGCAAACTCGGCGAACTGTCGGCCTCTTTCAACAACCAGTTGTACGAACCCAACCTGATGCAGCAGCGTTTCTTTGTTAACGAACAGCCCATCTGGGACAACGATTTTAAAAAGACCCTGGAAACCAATATTACCGCTACTTATCGCCTGCCCGGCTTTGACCTGGAAGTCTCCGGCCGCTTCCATCTGCTCAACAATTATATCTATTACGATACCCTGGCGATGCCGCGGCAAACCGGAACCCCCGTCAGCATAGCACAACTGATCGTCAAAAAGGATTTCCGGGTCGGCAAGTTTCACCTGGATAATGTCATCGCCTTCCAGTCCGGCTCGGAAGCGTTTATCCGGGTACCGGAAATCTGGTCAAAGCACAGCCTTTACTATTGGGGCAAATGGTTCAAAGTACTGAATGTGCAACTGGGCGCCGACCTGCGTATGAACAGCACCTATCGCGGTTATTATTACTTCCCGCTGACTGGTCAGTTCATACTTGAAGATCAGGTCGATATCCCTTTCTATCCTTCCGTCGATGTATTTCTGGGTATGCGCGTAACCCGTTTTAGGGCTTTTGTCAAATGGGAAAACATCTCTTCGTTCTTCTTACCTGATGACCCTGAATCCGGCGATCCGAAACTCTTCTATCTCAACGCCCGCTATCCTTTTACCTCCGGCTCCGGCCTCAGCCTGGGGATCAATTGGCGCTTTGTGGACTAAAGTCTTAATTTAGCATGTATTTGAATTGAATGGCTTATGAAGGCAAAATTCGAAAAAATAGAACCCGCTTTCGGTAGTTCCTTTACTGTAAGAGAATTTGCCGACGCCAACTTCTGCAATCGTCCGCACTGGCATGTGCATCCGGAGTATGAGATCGTCTATGTGTCGAATGGAAGCGGCAAGCGCCATATCGGCGACCATATTTCCTATTACGAGGATGGTGACCTGATCTTTCTCGGTCCCGATCTGCCGCATTTTGGTTTTACCGAGGAGTTGGAAGAGGAGCACGTGGAGATCGTCGTACAGATGAAAGAAGACTTTCTGGGTGGCGATTTCCTTTCGCGGCCCGAAATGAAGGATATCCGTCAGCTATTCGAGCGGGCCAAGCAGGGGATTTCCTTTACAGGAGAAACAAAAGCGGAGGTAGGAACAGCGCTTAAGCAGATGCCCCGCTTATCGGGCTTCGACCGGCTGCTCCTGTTATTGAAGGTGCTGCAGCGTATGGCCTGTTCCACAGAATTCGCATTGTTGCAGGCCAGTGGCTTCGGCATCGAAGTGAATACGCAGGATCACGAACGCATCGACCGGGTTTACAACTACGTGGAAAGTAATTTCCAGGGAGCGGTGAGTCTAGAAGAAGTAGCCGGCCGGGTCAATATGACCCTGCCCGCTTTCTGCCGCTACTTCAAACGACTGACCAATAAAACGTTCATCCAGTTCGTCAACGAATACCGTATCGCTCATGCCTGCCGCCTGCTCGCCGACGAGGACCTGACCATTTCCGGGGTGGCTTTTGAAAGCGGCTTCAATAATGTTTCCCATTTCAACAAGCAGTTTAAGCACTTCACCAATACCAATCCGCGCGCCTACCGCAAAGGCCTGAAAAAAATCGTTCGATAAGCCGGTGCTGTGATGTTTAATCATTTCATGATTAAACTTTTACATTCAATTTACATACAAAGTGGATCTTGCAGTAAATTATAGGATCACTTACTCGACTCAGACCGGCTTATCAAATCAAACCATGAAAAGGGAAATAGACATCGTCGTTATCTCTGATGTACACTTGGGTACCTATGGCTGCCACGCCCGGGAACTGCTCAATTATCTGAAGAGTGTTAAGGTAGAAACCCTTATCCTCAACGGTGACTTCATCGATATGTGGCAGTTTCGCAAGCGCTACTTTCCGAAAGAACATATACAGGTGATTCAGTGCATTTTGAAAATGGCGGCCAATGGAACCCGGGTTTACTACATTACCGGTAATCATGACGATGCTCTTCGGCGTTACTCCGATTTTGCTTCCGGGAACATCCATCTCAGGGATAAGCTGATTCTAAAACTTCAAGGCAAGACCTACTGGATCTTCCACGGTGATATCTTCGACGTATTAATTAAGTACTCCCCGCTGATCGCCAAATTGGGTGGCAAAGGTTACGACTGGCTCATACTGCTCAACCGCTTTGTCAATAAGCTGCGGACCAGGCTGGGTATGCCGCGCATGTCCTTCGCCAAAAAAGTCAAACATCAGGTTAAGGAAGCCGTCAAATTTATCGGAGATTTCGAAGATACGGCTATTCAATTGGCTTCCGAAGAAGCGTATGACTATGTCATCTGCGGCCATATTCACCGGCCTCAGATGCGCACCTCGGAAGTCAAAGGCAGAGAGGTCACTTACCTTAACTCCGGCGACTGGGTGGAGAATCTCACCGCATTGGAATATAAGTGGGGAAGATGGTCTATCTACGAGTACGATGAGGTGGATTATAACTACGTCAGCCCCCTTCTGAAAGTCGAAGACCCGAAAAAAGTGGAAGATGAAGAACTCCAACCCCGCCAAACACCGGAGGCGGTACTCCAGCACATTCTCAGCCGGGATATTCAGCGCGAGAGCTCTGAGCGGTGAGGCAGGCTCCGAAAAAAAATATTTAATCTCAGCTTGATTGAGCTGTTCACCGCCGGCGTTTCTGCAGGAGGGCTTTGTGAAGGTGACCTCAGGTTTTCCCAGTCAATTCCCTTTTCCTGTTTCTATCACATTCTAACCTTTAACATCTCTCCCAATCGCAGGAAGGCCTTTCTTGTTTCTTCCTCCTCGATGATCAGCTCACCGTTTTTGAATTTTTTCAACAGGGAGAAATAGAGATTCTGGCTTTTCCACACTTCCGGATGGACACCCATACCCTGCAGGGTTTCGAGAATGACGATGAGGTTGTCGATCAGGGATTTTTCCATTTCGCCGTTTTGCTTCATGGATTTAAACTGGGAAAAAAGGTACTCGCTCACGGCCAGCGCGAGCGATTGCTCGTTGGAAATATCGATATTCCACTTTTTGAACTCTTCGGCGAGGCGTTTCAGTTCGCGGATGTGATTTGTACTTCCGTTGCTGAAATATTTGTACAGGTCGTGGTTGACGATGAACTTGACGGCGCTCTGATAACCTTCCGGGATGGGAATATTACTGCGCTGCATACCCATCATGAGTTGGTAGTTGTCATTATAAATTTCCCGGAAGGATTTTTCTACCTGATCGAGACTCTGTTCGGTGATTTGCCGTAAGATTTTGCGCTTTTCATCCCGGAAGAGATGCCGGATAGAATACTTGTCGGACCCGAAATAGGTTTGCATCAGTCCGATCACTTCTCCGAGGTTGGTGCTCTGAAAGGCATCGATACTCAGTTCGGCCATCTTGTCAAATTTGCTGCGGTCCAGATCCAGCGAAATGTTGCCGATGATGTTTTGTTGCCCCAGGTAAAGAGCCGCGAAACTGAACTGTTTTTCTGAGTGGGTGATGCGGGATTTGACGGTGGTGCGGCCGAGGGCGAACTTTTGCTTGCCGGCCTCCAGCAGTCGCAGTGTTTCGCTTTCGGCGATGTAGTTGAAGAATTCCAGGTATTCGGGGTAGGTTTCGAACAGGGAGGAAACGGCGTAATGCATGGCTACTCGTTCTAGGTCGACCCGTGCGGGAGCTACGTGTTTCTTGTAGCTGATAGCGCCGTTTTCGAAAACGTTGCTCGGAGCGAGTTCCAGTCGCTGGATAAACTCGTTGTGCAGTTCCGCCCCCGCCACCTGATCGGCGTAGTAAATGGCCCGGTTGGCGTACTGAAGGATCTGGTTGGTTTCAATACCGGAGATCTCGTCGAAAAACCAGCCGCAACTGGTAAACATGAGCATGGTATTGCGCTGCATTTCCATCAACCGCAGCAGCTTGATTTTTTCCTCTTTGTTGAGCAGCCGGCGGGCATTCCGCTGGATGAAAGCCTGCACGTTATCGGGGTGCCGGTTCAGGATCACCCGGATATAATCATTACGGGCTTCCCACACGTCGAGCAGGAATTTGCCGGCTTCTTTTTCGTAAAGCGGGCGCAGCTCGTCCCGTAGCCAATTAAGCGTATCGCGCAGGGGCTTTCGCCACTCCTGGGTCCAGCCAGGGTGGCCGCCCGAGTTGCAGCCGCAGTTGCTGCGCCAGCGTTCTACGCCGTGCACACAGCTCCAGGAGCTGTTTTCGTGAATCTGCACTTCGTGGTCCGGCGGGAACAGACCGAGGTAGTGGCCGTAATTCATGATGGTAGCCAATTGCTGATCCTCCAGGTAGTCGAGGCAATCGGCCAGAGCCATTTCCCCTTTGCGGTGGTGGTGTCCGTAGCTTTCGCCGTCGGTGGCGATATGCATCAGTTGTTGCTGATCATTGTCAAAACCGTCCAGCAACCGGTGGGCGAAGTGTTTACCGTTATTGAGCAGACCTTTGAAGGCTACCTCCTGAGAAATTTCGCCGTGATAAAAAAACAGGACGATACTGCGACCGGAAGGCAGGTTGTACAAATAAGGGCGGCGGGGGTCGATGCTTCCGTCGGGCGTCTCCAGCCATTCGCTATCTCCGATAGACCGGTAGGCCTTAGCCTGTCGCGGAGCGAGAATCGTAAAAAGGACATCGCGTTCGGCGAGCAATTCCAGTGTTTCGGTGTCCACCGCTGTTTCCGCCAGCCAGATGCCTTCCGGATGCCGCCCGAAGCGGTGCCGGAAATCCTTGATGCCCCATTCGATTTGCGTAATTTTATCGCGGCGATCGGCCAGGGGCATTATCAGGTGCCCGTGTACCTGCGCCAAGGCTGAGCCGTGACCGCCATAGCGTTCCTGGCTGAGCTTGTCGGCCTTTAGTATGGCCTGATAAGTTTCCGGATCGGCCTTCTCCACCCATTGCAGTAGCGTTGGGCCGAAGTTAAAGCTGATGCGGGCGTAATTGTTGACAATTTCAGTGATATACCCTTCGCCGTCAAGTATGCGCGCTGCTGTATTCGGGGCGTAACACTCGTAGTTTATCCTTTCGTTCCAGTCGTGAAAAGGAGCGGCGGAGTCCTGCAACTCTACGACCTCCAGCCAGGCATTCTCGCGTGGCGGCTGGTAAAAATGACCATGGATGCAAATGTATTTCTTGCTCGGTTCCATACGTAGTAATCTTAGTTTTCGGTTTCCTGTTTGCCTTTATAGAGCAAGTTCTTGAGATTATAAATTCGTGTAAATCTAACAATAAGTAAGTAACAAAAGGTAGTAAACTGCTCAAATTTAAGATTGTTCAAATATTTTTGATTCGTTTATGCGCTACATGCAAAATAATATTTTGTTAATCGTCTTTTTCCATAGAATTCACTCTTTTGAGCTCATCCGGTTCCGTTTGTTTAAACGGATTATTCCGGTCGTACAGCAAATTCGGAAAAAGGGATCCGGGTTTTGGCGGCCGGGCGGTGACGCAACTGAAATTGCTGCTGAACCGAATCTTCTAAAGCCTCGAGAGCCGTTTGTGATTTTTACATCACTTCGATATTTCAGAACGGGCAGATCATACAACTAATTCAGCTGTTTTTTTGGCGCTTACCTCATTTCCGGAGTCATCAGATGAAGGCGAGCGCCTCTTCCACCATGCGTTTGGAGCCGATGAACACCGGCCGTCGTTCATGCAGGCTGGAAGGATAAATATCCAGAATGCGTTGCTGCCCGTCACTGGCCATTCCGCCGGCCTGTTCGGAGATAAAAGCGAGGGGGTTACATTCATATAGCAGGCGAAGTTTGCCCTCCGGGTACTTTTTCACCTTCGGGTATATGTAGATGCCTCCGGTGAGCAGGTTGCGGTGAAAGTCGGCCACCATGGAGCCGATGTATCGGGAGGTATAGCCTTCTTCCTTACAGTAGCCCAGGTAGTTTTGTATGCCTTCGGTCATATCGAAAAAGTGGCTTTCATTGATTGAATAGGTATTGCCGCCCTTCGGATATTGCATATTGGGATGCGAGAGGTAAAACTCGCCCAGCGACTGGTCGTAGGTAAAGCCGTTGACCCCGTCTCCGGTAGTGTATACCAGCATGGTGGATGAACCGTACAGAACATAACCGGCGGCGATCTGCTCCTGTCCTTTTTGCAGGGCGTCTTTGGTGCCGGGAGGGGTGCCGGTACCGGAAAGACGTTGGTAAATGCAGAAGATGGTGCCCACCGGGACATTTACTTCAATGTTAGAGGAACCGTCCAGGGGGTCCATGGCAACGATGTACTTCCCTTGGTGATTACCCGTATCAATGATTATTTCATTTTCTTCTGAGACGATACCGCAGACCATGCCTCCGGTGCGCAGCGCCCGGATGAAGCGCACATCGGCTACTACATCGAGCGTCTGCTGGCTTTCTCCCTGCACGTTTTCTTCTCCGGCTGCTCCGCCCAGGCCGATCAATCCGGCCCGGTTAATCTCGCGATGAATGATTTTGGCGGCTAGATTAATGTCCCGTAAAACGCGCGTGAGCTCTCCCGTCGCGCCGGGGTATTTGTATTCCTCCCGCTCAATAAAGCGGTCGAGCGTGGTTCCGATACGGGCGGTGAGATCCTTGATCTTGTTTTTCATAAATGATGATTAAAGACTTATGAGCTTGACTCTTACAGTGACATCGAAATGGCTTGAGAGGGTTCTCAAAACAACTTGTGTTGAGTATATGCTTCGGACGGCTATCAATTTATTGAAAATTTGGCGCTCAACCGTAGTCCGGCGAATATATTTGTAATTTTGTTCCCGATCCTCAGGTTCACCTTAGGAATTATTTAACAAGGCCTGATTCCGGCCGGACGGCTAATCCTTATTATATTTGTGTTTCGCTTATTTTGAGGATGGTGGGAAATAAAAAGACGGCGCTGTCCGTAATAAAGTTTTGCCGGGCTGACTCCGTGGGCATCCCTTCTCGATTTCCGAAAGGCGCCCTTCCCTAAAAAAAATAACACCCATGTATAGGAATTTATGTTATAGAACTCTAGCACTCATCGCAATAAGTCTGTCGCCTTTGGTAATGTGCGCTCAGGCTCCCAAGGCATGGAATTCCGCTGAAATTCACCAGGCCATTCAAAAGCTCAATTTTCTGGGCTCGGCGCTTTACGTGGCCGCCCATCCCGATGATGAGAACACGCGGCTGATTTCCTATCTTTCCAACGAATTAAAAGCCGAAACGGCCTACCTTTCCATGACACGTGGCGACGGCGGGCAGAATCTCATCGGACCTGAAATTCAGGAGTTGCTCGGCGTCATCCGCACCCAGGAGCTGCTGGCGGCGCGGGGTATCGACGGCGGCAATCAGTTGTTCTCCCGCGCTATCGATTTCGGCTTTTCCAAGCATCCCGAAGAGACGCTGCAGGTGTGGGGTAAAGACGAAGCCCTGGCCGATGTCATCTGGGCCATTCGCAAATGGCAGCCGGACATCATCGTCAATCGCTTTTGGCACGAATACGAGGAGCGCCTGGCCGGCCGCATGCACGGCCATCATACTGCGTCGGGGATGTTGTCGCACGAGGCTTTCGATCTGGCGGCCAGGGAGGATGTGTATCCCGGACAGCTGGAGTACGTGGATACCTGGCAGCCCCGCCGTCTTTATTTCAATTCCTATTCCTGGTTCAGGGACAACCGGCAGCTCGATTCCAGCCGGCTGGCCGTATTGGATGTCGGTGTTTTCTACCCTCTGCTCGGTCAGTCGAATAACGAGATTGCCGCACGCAGCCGCAGTATGCACAAATGTCAGGGCTTCGGCGTAGCGCTATCGCGCGGCTCTGAAAAGGAGGAACTGCTTTTGCTGAAAGGCGATCAGCCACAGAACCCGGCTGATCTTTTTGAAGGGATCAACACCAGCTGGACCCGCGTCAAAGGAGGCGGCCCTATTGGTAAATTACTGAAGGAAGTAGAAATGAATTTTGATCTCAATAACCCTTCGGCCAGCGTACCCGGGCTCGTGCAGGCTCATCGCATGATGGAAAAGCTGCCCGACGGATACTGGAAGCAGATCAAGATGGCGGAAACGCAAAAAGCCATCGAAGCCTGCCTGGGGCTTTTCCTCGAGGCTGCTGCCGCTGATTTCTCCGCCGTGCCTGGCGATTCGGTACAGCTGACTATCGAAGCTATTAATCGCTCGCCCCTGGAGGTACGTCTGCAGTCGATCCGCTTCCTGCCTGAAAATGCCGATACCAGCCTGAAGGTGAATCTGGAGAATAACGAGCGTCTGCGCTTCGAGCGCGGCATCCTCCTGCCCGCCGATTTGCCTTATACCACGCCTTACTGGCTCCGGCAGCCGCACGAACTCGGCATGTACACGGTAGAGGAACAAAGGCTGCGGGGATTGCCCGAAGGGCCCCGGCCACTGAAAGCACAATTCGAATTACTTATTCAGGGGGAGCCGATGGTTTTTTCGAAGAACATCATTTACAAAGAGACAGACCCCGTAGCCGGTGAGGTTTACAGCCCCTTTGAAGTGACGCCGCCGGTATTTGCCAACATCGCCGATAAGGTATACATTTTCGGTGATGAGCAGGCCCGCACCGTGAGCGTGCGGGTAAGGGCTGCCCAAGATGGGGTGAGCGGCCGGGTACGCCTGCGGGCGCCCAATGGCTGGCGGGTAGAACCTGCCCATAGAACTATTGACCTGCCGCTCAAGGAACAGGAGGAACTGGTGGAATTTAAAATATTCCCTCCTTCCGAACAGAGCAAAGGTTTGCTGCGCGCCGAGGTGCAAATCGGTGAACAGCTTTACGGCCAGGAACTCACCCTCATCGACTATGACCACATTCCGGTACAGACGGTATTGCAACCCAGCGAATGTAAAATCGTAAGAATAGCCCTGGAAAAGGCAGGTGATCAGGTGGGATATATCATGGGAGCCGGTGACGAAGTACCTGCCAGCCTGGAGCAGATCGGCTACAAGGTGGACCTGCTGGAAAGTGATGATATCAATGCTTCCAACCTGCGCCGTTACGATGCCGTGCTGCTGGGAATCCGCGCCTACAATACGGTCGACTGGCTGCAGTTTAAGCAAGCAGCGCTGCTGGATTATGTGAAAAATGGCGGCACTATGATCGTGCAGTACAATACTTCTCGCCGCCTCAAGCTGCCACAGGAAGAACTGGCGCCCTACGAGCTGGAACTGTCGCGCAACCGGGTGACAGTAGAAGAGGCCAAAATGAATTTTCTTCAACCCGATCATCCGCTGCTGAACTTCCCTAATGAAATTACGCATCAGGACTTCGACGACTGGGTGCAGGAACGAGGCCTCTATTTTCCCGCTAAGTGGGACGGTGCACACTTTACGCCTATTTTCTCCGTACAGGATCCGGGAGAAGAACCCTTTGAAGGCAGCCTGCTGGCCGCTAAATACGGTGACGGCTATTACATCTATACCGGATTGTCTTTTTTTCGCGAACTGCCCGCCGGCGTGCCCGGCGCCTTTCGTCTATTCGCCAACCTGATTTCGGTGGGTAAACAAAGCCGGCCCTGATGAACAGACAACTCAAAACATCCTGAACAACGAACAATGCAAAACGAGCAAACGCAAAACAGCCAAGAACCTCCGGGAGAACGGCCCCCCATCTTTCGAACCTGGAATCAGATGTATGCCTTTGTACTGATTCTCCACGCTGTCATCATTACCTTGTTTTACCTGTTTACCCGGGCCTATTCCTGAAAGCGGACCGCTGAGAACCCGAACAGCAAGCTTCGCCTTTCGGCAAAAGCTGCGTGCAAAAGAACGAAAAATCATGGCAATACTAGACTGGATTGTAATGTTGGGAACGATCCTGACCATTGTGGCCTACGGAGTCTGGAAAACCCGGCATGTCAATACTTCCGAAAGTTATCTGTTAGGAGACCGGGATTTGCCGTGGTGGACGATCGGGTTGTCCATAATGGCCACCCAGGCTAGTGCAATTACTTTCCTCTCGACACCGGGGCAGGCCTTTGCCGACGGTATGCGCTTTGCCCAGTTTTATTTCGGATTGCCGGTAGCTATGGTTTTCCTCAGCGTTTTCGTTCTGCCGATTTTTTACCGCCTGAAAGTATACACCGCTTACGAGTACCTGGAAAACCGCTTTGATTTGCGGACACGTACCTTTACTGCGATCCTCTTTCTGATTTCCCGTGGCCTGGCAGCCGGATTAACTATCTACGCCCCGGCGATCATTATGTCCAAAATCCTGGGTTGGAGCCTCAATTACACCATCTTGTTCATCGGTATCCTGGTGATCATCTATACGGTGGCAGGCGGCACCAAGGCGGTGAGTATGACGCAAAAGCAGCAGATGATCGTCATCCTGACCGGCATGTTCATCGCCGCTATCATCCTGATCATGCAGTTGCCGGGTGACGTCAGTTTCGGCGATGCGGTGGGCGTGGCCGGCAAGATGGGCAAGCTTAACGTCGTCGATTTCACCTTCGATTTATCCAATCGTTACACCTTCTGGTCGGGAATGCTGGGAGGTGTGTTCCTGTTTTTATCCTACTTCGGCACCGACCAGTCACAGGTGCAGCGCTATCTGTCTGGCAAATCGCTGACGGAAAGCCGGCTGGGGCTGCTCTTCAACGGTGTTTTCAAGGTGCCGATGCAGTTTCTGATTCTTTTTGTCGGCATCCTGGTATTTGTCTTTTTCCAGTTTACCAAGCCGCCCCTGCATTTCAACCAAGCTAATATTGAAAAACTGGCCGGTACGCCGCTGGAAGGCGAATACGAACAACTGCTGGCGCGGCAAGACGAGGTTTTTGAGATGCAACAATCGGAAATCCGGGAGCTGATCGCCGCTTTAAACAGCGATAATGAGGCTGCGGTATCCGAGGCGCAGGAAGAAGTAGCGACCCTGCTGGCCGCCGACCGCGAATTGCGCGAGGAGGCCAAGGGGCTGATTCTGCAGCAGGACCCCGACGCTCAGGTAGAGGACAGGGATTACGTATTCATCACCTTCATTGTGCGCTACCTGCCGATTGGTTTGGTGGGGCTTTTGCTGGCCGTGATCTTTTCTGCTGCCATGTCCTCTACGGCTTCCGAACTCAATGCACTGGCGACTACTACCGTGGTCGATATTTACCGGCGCAGTTTTATAAGCCGGGGATCGGACCGACACTACCTAATGGCCTCCAAGTGGTTTACCGTATTGTGGGGCTGTATAGCGCTGCTCTTCGCCGCTTCCGCCTCTCTGTTTGAAAACCTGATACAGGCCGTTAATATTGTTGGGTCTCTTTTCTACGGCACCATCCTGGGGATCTTCCTCGTTGCTTTTTTCCTCAAGTGGATAGGCGCCCGGGCGGTATTTCTCGCCGCGGTGCTGGCGGAACTCATCGTTATCGGTCTTTTTCTGATGACGCAATACGAAATATCCTTCATGCTCTTCGGTCGTCCGATTACGGTCAATATCGCTTACCTGTGGCTTAACCTGGTCGGCTGCGGATTGGTGATGTTTATCAGCCTGTTGCTGCAAGGGCCATCCTGGAAAAGAATAGATACGGCCCTGGGAAAAGGGTGATTCCCTTTTATTAGACTTGTTGTGTCGGGATACGAGCAGCACTGCTGTTTTAGCCGAATAAATGGAGGGTAAAGCTGGGAGGAGAGAGGGTGGCAGTCGCAAAAGAGCCCGGAACGATACTCGTGATAGTACGCTGACCAATTGAATAAGTGAATGCCTGGACAAAAGGAATTACCCTTGTAGGAAGATGCATCGGCCGAAGGCCGCTCAGGGTAATAAGTGATTCAGTTCGTCCAGGCATCGGTGCTCAGCTTACCTTAACCAAGTTGACTTGCAGAATGGGCGGCGGGGCTCCGTTGTCAAAAATCGGGAGTTCCTGCGGGGTGATCCAGGCGAGCTTGCCATCGATGGAGATGCTGGCCTCGATAGCGTAGTCGTGATTGTCTTTGATGTTCTTGGAGTCATACTCCAGCCGGAAAGACAGGGGCGGCTGTTCACCGCGGGTGGTGAACTCCTGGGTAGCCAATGGCACGGCCGGACCTTCCGTTTTTGAAATGTCGACCAATCGCACGCGCACCTCGGCGCCCGTTGGTAATGCGATTCTGTCCCGGTACCGGAGTTTTCCTGAAAGTGTTTCCATATTTTAATTTTCTGATTTGCTTCTTATACGTATTTTCCTTTAGAGTAACAAGAATTCCGGCGATTTGTGCAATAATACTAAAGGATAGGCCCGGAACATCCGGGTTTAAAGGGCGCTTACAGAAGGGAAGTCAGGAGGTCATAAAAGTCATGTGAGGGCCCGCGCTTGCAGATGTTGCAGCAGGAGGTTAAACACGCCGGTGGGGGCGATGCTGTCGGGACTATTCAGGTCTTTTTGCCGGGTGATGAACACGGGGCGGTCAGCGCGGTCTTCGGGGATACGGCCGTGGGAGCCGCTGACGAGGGAAGCGTCGAGCGGGATGAGATCCATGACCATACGGAAGCCCATTTTTTTGCGCAGAACTTTCCAGCCTGCTTTCAGCATGGGCATTTTGATGTCGGGATTGATAAACATTTCCACGGGGTCGTAGCCCGGTTTGCGATGAATATCGACACTGCGGGCATAGTCGGGAGCCAATTTGTCATCCAGCCAGAAGTAGTACGTAAACCAGGAGTCGCGGTCAGCGACGGCGACGAAGTCGCCCGACCGCTCGTGCTGCAGGCCGTAGGCTAATTGCGCCGGCTTGTCGAGCACGAAATCTACGCCTTCCGTTTTTTCCAGTAAGGCCCTCACCTGGGCCGATTTACTTTTGTCATTGACGTACACGTGGGCCACCTGGTGATCGGCGACGGCGAAGGCCTGGCTGGCGCCGGGGTCGAGTAGTTCCCACTGTTGTTCCCGTCGCAAGGCCAGCAGCCCGGCTTCCCGCAGACGACGGTTGAGGTGTACCGGGCGCTGCACATCGGTAATGCCGTATTCCGAAAGAAGCACGACGCGGGCGCCGTTCGCTTCGTAGTGCTTGACCAGGTCCTCCACTACGGCGTCGATCTGCTGCAAGTCACTGGCGATGCTGGGGTGATCGTGGCCGTGGCGTTGCAGGTTGTAATCGAGATGGGGAAGGTAAATGAGGGTGAGGGTAGGATCGTAGCGTTGATCGGTAAGTATGGAGGCATCGGCGATCCAGCGGCTGGAGACGATGGAGGTGGTGGGCCCCCAGAAGTTGAACAGAGGAAACTGGCCCAGCTGGCGTTGCAGTTCATCGCGCCAGGCGGCCGGGTAAGTGTAGATGTCGGGGGTCTTCCGGCCGTCGACAAG
Source organism: uncultured Saprospiraceae bacterium (assembly GCA_964632995.1). GTDB lineage: Bacteria > Bacteroidota > Bacteroidia > Chitinophagales > Saprospiraceae > CAZWDL01. Next base: position 7,664 of record CAZWDL010000098.1, on the reverse strand, counting down.
ATAGTTGGGGCGCGGAGTGGCTGAGTAGTCAACACTGGAGTACATGTTGTACCACCAGAACATATTGGCGCAGGTAAAGTCTGGATCTGCCCGTTTGGCAACCTCCCATATCTTGTGGGCCCGGACGAGCTTGTTACTTTGCCGCCAGAATTTTACCTCGCATTCTTCCTTAAAATACCAGCCGTTGCCCACAATACCGTGAACGGCCGGCAACTGACCGGTCAGATAGGTCGATTGCGCCGAACAGGTTACGGCAGGTAGCACCGGATCGATGGAAATCTGCTTCCCTCCGGCAGACCAGCGCCGGATGAAAGGCGTATCTTCTCCAATTAACCGTGGCGTCAATCCCACCACATTGATGACGGCGGTTTTATGCATCGTTGGATTTCGTGTTTTGATTAACTATGTGTCTCTAAACATCAAGTATCCAGCATCTGCTCCTTCACCCATTCCAGTTCCCGTTCGATGGATTCCTTGAGATCTTTCTGCAGTCCCTTGGGCAGCACTTCCCAGGTATAGGTTTCCACCTCCAGGTGATTGGTAAAAGGTTCGCGGCGTTGAATATCCAGGAGGCGAATGACTTCATCCTGCGTAGATTTCAGGTCGTGATAATGATCGATGAAGAGGGGGACGTGAAAATGCATGCGCCACTCTTTCAAGTCGAGATCGTCAATTTCAGCCAGGGCGTCGGGCAAGTCCGGATAATTGATCAGCCGCTCATTGATGTCGCGGGCGATGACCTGGTGCAGGTAGGTAGATTCATTAAATACCTCAAACTGCTTTTTGAATTTCTGGCGCTCTTTCTTTTTCTCCGGGAGAAGCGACTTGATTGCAGAACTGATTTGCACCTTGCCGATTTGAATGCCTTGCTCGCGGAAAAGGCGGATGGCCTCTTCAGGGCTTTCGTATTCCACTGCAAAATGACAGGCGTCGTAGCACAGGTTGACATGCCGGCGGATGACTGATTCGGCTTCCTGTACATGCAGGCGGCCGGCGAAGTGTTCGATGCCCATCGGCAGGAGCCAGCGCTGCCAGTAATCGATGGTTTCGCGGCTGTCCTCCAGCAGCCCGTCGGGTTCGGGTTCCAGGTCAATGTGAATGTGCTGACCTGTGCGTTCTTCGATATCGAAAAGGTGATCCACTACCTCGAGGAGGTGTTCGGTAGAGCGAACGATAGCAGTTTCGCGCTCGGCGATATCTTCGTGCCAGAGTTTGTAGGACAGGGGGCTGGTGGAGATGCCACCGTCCATGCCTTCTGGGAGCAGTGCCGACAGTTGATTGGCCAGGCGAATGGTGTAGTACACGCGTTCGCGGGTGGTCCAGTCGGGATGGTGTACCTTTTCCTTGACACTATCCCCGTGGAATTCACCGTAGGGGAAGCCGTTCATGGTGAATACGTAACAGCCATGCTCGTCAAGCCAGTTGCGGAAAGCCTCCAGTGGTTCTCCGCCGCCCAGTTCCTGGCTCGCCTTGTTGGACAGGCGCAGGCCGATGCCGAAGGGCTGGTCGGGGGACAGCTTTTCCTTAATGGGCAGCACGTAGCGTTCCAGGCTGTTGAAGACGGCCTGCCAGTTTTCACCTGGATGGATGTTGGTACAATACGTTAAGTGTTGTTGGTCTGAAATTTGCATTAGGAAATTATAGCGGTTTGATGAATGCGCTCGAGCAGCTGAATGGCTTCCTGAATGAGGCCCCGGTCCATTTCGTGAACTTCGCAGCCCCGGCCGATTTGCTCCAGCAACATAATAGTCAATTGACCTCCCAGATGTTCACGGAACTCATCGAGGCCTTCTAAAACGACTAACTTGCCGGCATGTTTCTTGTTCAATTCCGGAGTAAATACTTCGAAACCCAACTCCTGCATCATCCGGATGATCTGTTGCCAGGCGGTTTTGTCGATCAGATTTTTGAGAAAAGAGTAGGTAGCGTCAAGTGCGATGCCGATAGCGACGGCTTCTCCGTGCCGCAGCCGGTAATCGCTGAGTTGCTCCAGTTTATGTGCTGACCAGTGCCCGAAGTCGAGCGGACGGGAAGAGCCCATTTCAAAAGGGTCGCCGCCGGCGATGTGTTCCATGTGCAGGCGGGCGCATTGGTAGATGAGGTGTTCCATAGGGGCTTCCTCCCGGCGGGCGAGCTGTGGGGCGGCTTTTTCCAGAAATTCGAAAAAGGGGCGGTCCTTGATCAGGCTCACCTTGATAGCTTCCGAGATACCGGCGCGCCAGTCGCGGTCGTGGAGCGTACGCAGAAAGTTGAAATCGTTGATCACGGCGACAGGCGGGGCGAAGCAGCCCAGGAAATTTTTCTTGCCAAAGTAGTTGATGCCGTTTTTGACCCCGACGCCGGAGTCATTTTGCGAAAGCACCGTTGTCGGTATCCGGATATGCCGGATGCCCCGGTGAGCGATCGCGGCTGCGTAACCGGCCATATCGAGCACCGCCCCGCCGCCGATAGCCATAATAAAGGCGTGTCGGTCAATGCCGTGGCGGTTAATGTCCACCAGAATTTGCTCGACCAGTTGCGGGTCGTTCTTGGCCCGCTCGCCGCCGGGAACAATGATGGGGCTGCCGCAGAGCTGCATGAGTTCCGGCCGCGCCCGGGCATATTGATGCAGTTCCTGCGATAAATTCGGATAGTATTCGGCGACGCCGTCGTCGATAATGACCATTATCTTAGCGGGATGCTGACTGGATTGTCCGTGTATAATCTCCTGAAGCAGGGAATTATCGTTATCAAACAAAGCGCGGGTAAAATGTACATCGTATCTAAAGTTGATCGTAAAATCCTGATGAAGTTTTTTCATGAAGTGTTAGGTTGTCCTGTAAATATTGTACTCCCAGTCTTTCGGTGCTTTTCATTTTTACTCGAAATCTGCCGTTGCTTCTGCTGGTCCTTGAGGCGAAGTAATATAAGGGTATCGTGTCAAATGCAAAGAAGGTGGGCGCTTGGGAATGTAATTTCTATTTTGCTCCAAGACGGAGTAGAACCTGAAAACCCTTAACCCGGATTACCTACTATACGGCCGTGACCTGGCTTTAGTTTAAAAAAAAGTCAGGTAACTGCGAAATAGCCAGCGACAAGCAAAGATAGGGGTAACAACAACAGAATGAGCAATGCGGCCAGCCAGCCACCGAAGGCAGCAGCGAGGGCAGCATCCAGCGCGATCAGGGCCAGCACGCCGGCCCGCACGGCTTTACCAATCCGGGGGCCGGAGGGATACTGTATAGCGCGGATGAGGGGCGGCAGTATGAGCAGGCCGAATATGAACAGGAAAGGCAGGGATAACCACCACTCGTAAGCGCCGGCAGCTCCTAACCCCAGCAGTCCCCCCATAATCAGCAGATAGGCGCCGAGGGCGCCGTAGAGCGGGCGCCGGCCGCTACCGCTCACTTCTCCCCGGCTGATCAGGGTGATGGCGGCGATGTACCCGACGGGGATCAGCGCCAGCAACCAGGCCCAGTAGGCCAGCGGCAAGAGGCTCATTCCCAGCAGGAGATTACCTCCCCGGCAGGCGCCCATGTTGAGCGGGCCCAGCCAGGAATGATGTTTGCCAAAAGCATCGTAGATGACGGCGAGCAGCCCCACAGCAAAAGCCAGCCAAGCGCTGCGCGCACTGACCTGCGCGGCCGTAAGCACGCCCAGCAACAAGAGGGCAATGCCTAAAAGAAGCGCCCCCCGGAAACCGGCCCGGCCACTGGGCAAGGGGCGCTCCGGCCGCTCTATCCGGTCGAGTTCGAGGTCGAAAACGTCATTCATGACCACACCGCCCCCGTACAGTCCGGTCGTCGACAACAGCAACCAGGCCAGATCTTCCAGCCGGCCGCTGCTCACGTGAATGAATCCGCTCAGCGATACCGGCAGATACACACCCGAAACGACGAATCCGGCGAGGATATCAGCCCAGGCCGTGATGATATTGGCCGGTCGCATCAGACGCAGATAAGGAGCAATAACGGACATTTCAATTTCTTTGATTAACCGCGAGTTAGAAACTAAGCCTGATTTTGTGAAAATTTAAGATGACAAGGAGACCGGGCGTTTCCCCGGTCATCTTGTCTTCATGATTCTCTTCTTCACAAACCCAATTTAAATGTGCCCGGGTACTTTTAAATTGGTTTTTTTGCAGGCATCCAGGAACTCAAGAACTCAAACACTTTACTCAATAATAATATTCCCGGATTCTCTCCCTACTTTCGGCTTTTGCCCGCCGCGCAGGATGGAGTTGCCGAGAAACTTCTCCCGTTGGTCGATTCCTTCTTCTTCCAGCCAGTCGCTTTCTTTCATCTGGCCGCTCTGGGTGAAAGCCTCCAGGGCATTGTTGTAACAGACATCGATGATCTGCGATTCGGGAATGCCGCGCTCGCGCATGAGGGCGGCCGTTTTCGGGACAGCCAGCGGATCGCTGATGCCCCAGTCGGCGGCGCTGTTGATGAAGATACGCTCAGAACCGTATTGGCGAACTACCTCTACCATGCGTTCATTGCCCATTTTGGAAAAAGGATAGATGGTAAAAGCTGCCCAGAAGCCGCGGTCCAGCACCTCACGCACCGTCTCTTCATTATTGTGATCGACGATGACTGCGCCGGGCTCCAGTCCGTGTTCTTCACAGACGTCCATGGAGCGGGAGGTGCCTCGCTTCTTATCGCGGTGCGGCGTGTGAATTTGCACCGGCAGATCGGCCTCCAGCGCCAGTTCGAGTTGCCGGCGGAAGTACTTGTCTTCGGCGGGTGTCTGATCGTCGTACCCGATTTCGCCTACACCCACTACACCTTCCTTACAGATGTAAAGCGGCAGCAGTTCCATGACCTGTTCTGCCAGCTCTTCGTTATTGGCTTCTTTAGAGTTAAGTCCGATAGTACAGTAGTGTTTGATGCCGAACTGGCTGGCGCGAAAGCGCTCCCAGCCGACCAGGCTGCTGAAGTAGTCCTTGAAGGAACCCAGGGTAGTTCGAGGTTGCCCCAGCCAGAAGGCCGGCTCTATAATAGCCACCACTCCGGCATTGCGCATAGCCTCGTAGTCGTCCGTCGTCCGGGAGGTCATGTGCACATGCGGGTCAATGATCATGGTTAATTTATCCTGTGACATGATTGTCGGTTTTGAATCTTTATAATGTTAGCAGCTGGTTATTGGCTTCTTTCAGTTGTGATGAGAGGGTGCCTACTGCCTACTGCTCTTTTCTTCCCACCAGGTACGCGACAGCTGTTCCCAGCTGCTTTTTCCTTCCTCTATTTTCTGCTTAATCGCCGGGTGTTCGTCCAGCAGTTTATTCGCTTCCGGGTGTTCGCTTTCGGCGCAAACGAGGGCAGCTGCTTCCCGTTGCAAGGGGTGTTCCTCCTGGAAGAGGCGACGCAGATCCTCTACGATGCTATCGGTGACAAAAGGGCCTACGGGGCGCCAGAATTCGGGAGATACGACCCGGCCGGCAGCCCAGCGTTCGTGGGCATAATCAGAGATGATTTGCGCCAGTTCGCTGTTCGCGCGTTTTTCCAGGCCGTATATTCGATAAAGGGGGCGGTCCATAAAGGCGGCTTTCAGCACCAGTTGGTTCCAGGCGCCCTGGTCGAGGTATTCGGCCGGATAAGGATTGTCGAGGGCGATGGCGTCGAAGACGTTTGTCATATTGGTGCGGATGCCCTCGGCGGCGCGTTTAACGAAATGCTGCGGGTAGGGAATGAGCGGGAGGCTGCTGTACAGCGCTTCCAGCTCACCCATATCGGCCGTACTAAAAAGCATCTCCATTTTGCGAATGAAGTCAGTGGTCTTATCGTGTGGTAAATGCAACAACAGCCATACACGCGCTGCCCGGTCTACGGTCCAGTCGAGCGGGTGAAAGCCTTCCCGCAGCTGACCGGCGCGCTTCATATGGGCAAGTTCCAGCAATAGCTTATCCTTGCCCAGGTAGCGTGGCATGGCGCTGAAGGTCAGATAAAAGGTGCGATCCTTTTTTGTTTGTTGAATTTCCTCAAGCCGGCTGCTCAGCCAGTCCAGTCCCTCTTCCGGTGCGCGCTGACTTATCAGGTCAAAGAGAAAGGACTGAATTTGTTCTAGTTGCTCGTGGGTCATTTTTTCTTTTTGATCGGATGTAGATTTGTTCCGGACAAAATAGGAAAAATTGAAAAGAGGAAGGCCAAGGGAGGGCTATAATTTGGATACTACCCAAAAATAACTGTCGGTGATTCTGGTCTCTTTTGTTGGATGGAACTGTCAGATTTTTGAAATCTGACAGTTCTAAGCCCCGTTATTTGAAAAAAGAAAGTTTAAATACTTTTGGGACAGCGCACCAGGTGCCGGATTCCAGACGAACCCAGAAATTCAAGAACTTCCCTTGTCTTCAAGCAGAAATACCATTTTCCACACGTCGTCTCTTTTTTCAAACCCGGCGCGGTAGCCGGTGGGGCGGTCAATAAATTTTCCCCAGAGGTAGCCCTCGGTTCCATCAGGTGTTTTGAGGTGGATCCAGGGATAGGTCTTGCCGTCAATGGTTTCTGTTTTATCTTCTTCCCCGAGAAACTCAACGATATCGTAGGAGACCATGGTTAGGATGCGGCTTCTCAGACTGGGTTCGCTGCGCAGGCGGACGCCAGCGCCGTTTACGGCGGCGTGGGTGAAAGCGTCGTACTCCTCCGGCCAGGTGGCGTAGACATAGGGAGCGACGAAGCGCCGCCGGTCTTTGTGAAAGGCGCCCCCTCTCCGCAGCATTTCGGCGAGGACCTTCCACAGCGGCGATTGTTGCGTTTTTTCTTCCGATTCCAGTTGCCAGGCGCCGGCGAAGGCGGCGATGCCGTTTTCACCTCCGGAGCCGACCTTAATATCGTCGGCGACCGCTTCCATAACGGCGAAGATATTTTTCTCTTCCACCGCGTCGATGAGTTCTTCCCGAAAAACAAAGAAGGCCGTATCGAGGGGCGCCTCATCAACCGGATAAAGTTTACCGGCCTCTTCGATCTGATGAGTGGGCATGGGGTCCTCACGCGCTTCTTGATAGTTTTGATAGGCCTGGCGCAGGCTGGCAGGATCGGCCTTCTGGGCCTTTCTTTCCAAGCTGTCTTCCGCAGCGCCCTCCGGCTCCGTACCTCCGGAGCATCCGGCTGATAGTACTGCATAAAGTAGCATTACATATATTGTTCCCCTTCTCATAGTGCTGTTTTTAGCCATGAAAATAAGCAATTGCGACAGCATCTAAAAGCAAGCCCCGGATTTGCAGGGAATTTGTCCTTTAGGTCTTTTCTCTAAAGCCGAAAAAGGTGTGGCAAAGGCCAGGAAAAAAGGGGTCTACCGTTTTTCCTGTCCCCGGGACGCCCTAAAATCCCGCCTGTGAAAGCACTTTTTCTAACAGCTCATTTTCCGCCTCATGGGGCATCGTGATGCGCAGCCGGGGTTCAGCTTCCATAGCTCGGCGGGCGGTTTCTATGGCGCCGCGGTTGCGGGCCCAGCTGCGGCGGGCGATGCCGTTGTTGACATCCCAGAACAGCATATCGTTAAGGGCGCGTTCGGCGGTTTCGCTGCCGTCGAGTACGAGGCCAAAGCCGCCGTTGATGGCTTCGCCCCAGCCGACGCCGCCGCCGTTGTGCAGGCTCACCCAGGTGGCGCCGCGGAAGGCGTCGCCGATGACGTTGTGGACGGCCATGTCCGCGCTGCGGTTGCTGCCGTCGCGCACGTTGGCGGTT
>CAZWDL010000097.1:0-29226 GCA_964632995.1 uncultured Saprospiraceae bacterium | reverse complement strand
AGGGGCCCATGATGGCTGCAATTTGGGGAATACCCATGCTCGACATGCGGGCGTTGTTGCGAAAGATACGTCCGAAATGTTCCTTGTCGGGAAAAATTTCGTCCTGCATGGGCAGGAAGACCCCGGCTGAATCAACGAGGTAGATGATCGGCAGGCGGTTTTCCATGGCAATTTCCTGGGCGCGCAGGTTTTTCTTGCCGGTGATAGGGAACCAGGCTCCTGCCTTAACGGTGGCGTCGTTAGCCACGATCACGCACTGGCGCCCGCTGACGTAGCCGATGCCTACCACCACGCCACCGCTGGGGCATCCGCCGTATTCTTCGTACATTTCGTAGCCGGCGAAGGCGCCGATCTCAAAGAAACGGCTCTCTTCATCGATAAGGGCGTAGACGCGCTCGCGGGCGGACATCTTCCCTTTTTTATGTTGTTGTTCAATTCGTTTTTTTCCGCCTCCCAGGTGCATTTCTTTCAGCCGGTGCTCCATACGGGAGAGCAGGATTTTCATGTGGTCTTCGTTCTTATTCTTTTCGATTTCGGACTTGGTCATAGATAGATAGTGCTTTTTAACGCTGCGGAAGATACGAAAATCTGAAAACCGGGCGCTTCGGTTTTCGCTTTAATTTCAGCCTTCCTTCTTTTCCTTAATCCACGGGGAAAGCGTAGTAATATTCACCGGGATAGTTTTCGTAAATTCCTTCCAGCATGACCTTGCCGGTGGCGGTTTCCAGTTTTTTGATCAGTTCATCGACGCGGGAGATGCCTTTGTCATCGATTTTGGTGATGATAAATCCCGGGTCCATATTGGTGCGTTCGATGAGGCTGTTGCGGTAGATGCTGATAACTTTAATGCCGTCGACATCGAGGCGGCGGCGTTCTTCACGGGTCAGTTCACGAAGCTCGAAGCCCAGATCGCGGAGAACTTTCTCATTGCGCGCCGTCATCAGCGAGGTGGTATTGCTTTTATTTTTGAGGGTTACCCTGGCCTTGCTTTGTTTTCCTTTGCGTATGAATTCTATTTCCAGGGTATTGCCCGGCCGGTAGCGGCCCACCTGTTCCTGCATTTCGGGCAGGGTTTTGGTTTTGATGCCATTGATAGAGACGATGACATCTCCCTGTTGCAGGCCGGCGTCATCGGCGCCGCCGCCCGGCGTAACGCGGGTGATGTACACCCCTGCGATGCTGGCCAGGCCGAGTTCTTCGGCGCGGGTGTTATTCACTTCGTCGATAAAGACGCCGAGTAATCCACGCTGCACCTGCCCGTAATCGCGCAGGTCACTGATAACTTTGCGCGCCAGGTTGGCGGGGACGGCGAAGGAGTAGCCCTCGTAGCGCCCCGAGCGGGTGATGATAGCCGTGTTGATGCCGATCAGCTCTCCGGCGGTATTGACCAGGGCGCCCCCGCTATTGCCGGGATTGATGGCGGCATCGGTTTGGATAAAGGATTCGATGCGGTCCTGCCCTTCCAGGATATCGATGCTGCGTCCTTTAGCGCTGACGATGCCGGCGGTGACGGTGCTTTCCAGATTGAAAGGGTTGCCCACAGCCAGCACCCACTCGCCGATGCGCAGGGAGTCGGAATTGCCGAAAGAAAGATAGGGGATATCCACTCCTTTTATTTTCAGCAGGGCCAGGTCGGTAGAGGGATCGGAGCCAATGAGTTTAGCTGAGAACTCGCGGCGATCGTTGAGCGTCACCTCGATATTTTCACTGTTCTCAATAACGTGATTATTGGTAATGATGAAGCCGTCGGCTGAAATGATGACCCCGGAACCGGAGGAAGTCCCCATGGAATTAGCGCCCCAAAGATCAAAGCCCTTGCCACCTTGTATGGTCCGGATGTTAACCACCGCCGGGCGGACGGCTTCGGCTGCATCGGTAAAATTGGTCGGTGCTGCCGAGAGAAAGGGCCGCTGTTGCGGCATTTTAAAAGGATCGGCAAAATTGGTGTACTTGGCAGGAACCGTTTCCCGTATGATCACCTCCTTGGGATCCTCTACTTGCTTATAAAAAAATATAGCTAATACGGCGCTCAGCAGGGAGCTTACAACTACGATAACATAATGCTTCATCTTGCCCTGGACTTAGATAAGTTTAACAAACTAGTGCGCGGCGCACTTACAATTTACGATTACTCTCAAATAATACCTACCGGTGCGCGTGATTTTCTAGATTGCGCAGCACAGGCAACAAAATTTGGATTTTTTTGGTAATGTAGGAAAACCATCTCTTTTAACGCATAAAAAGCCGAAAGAGTTTGAACGAAGCCGCCCTCACAGCAAAAGAAGCCGAGCGCCGACATTTAGTGTTTTAAGTGAATTCTGTACATTTGTAATCCGAAAATCAACGGAGAAAGCAGATAGAAATTCTGCAGCATTACGCGAACCGGCAGACTTTCTTCGCGAGCTCCCTGCGCCGGAGAGCTTCCGGGAAGTAGAAGACAGGGTAGAGAGAAGTAGGTTTTACCGGTAATCCGAAATACCTTTATTTAAATAATCACAAATCAGGTTCATGGCAGATAAGCCGTATTCCGGAAATTCGGAGAAAAAGGATCAGATACAGGACGAGGAGGATTATATTGGCAACATATGGGGCTGGCGGTTTTCCATGATCGGGCTGGCTCTGATTTTACTTATGCTCGCCCTTATGATTTACCGTCATTACACCCTGGACATACCTTTCGGTGGTGAAGAACCGGCATCGCCTGAAAAGACGGAGCAAGCGGTAGATACGCCCTCCAATGATCAAGAATAGGCCTATGAGTAAACTATCTTTTTCCAAGTATCAGGGCGCCGGCAACGACTTTGTTATGATCGACAACCGGACAGGGGCTTTGGACCGGTCGGCAGAAGACAAGATACGTCGCCTGTGTGAGCGACGCTTTGGCGTAGGCGCTGACGGGCTGATTCTTCTGCAGGATCATCCGGACTACGATTTTGAAATGGTTTACTTCAATGCCGACGGCCGTGAAGGCAGTATGTGTGGCAACGGCGGACGATGTGCTGTCGCTTTTGCCCGTCAGTTAGGCATCATTGACCTGAAGACGCATTTTCTGGCGGTGGACGGTCCGCACGACGCTCGTATTGATGAGGCGGGAAGCTGGGTGGAATTACGCATGGGCAAGGTAGCCCGTGTGGAGCAAGGCGGTGATTTTTTCTACCTGGATACCGGATCGCCTCACTATGTGGTCTTCGTCGAGGATCTGGCGCAGGTGAATGTGGTGACCCAGGGACGAGCGGTGCGTTATTCCAACCGTTTTCGCGAAAGCGGCACCAACGTCAACTTTGTACAGCCAGTCCGTGCGGGGATCGCCGTCGCCACTTATGAGCGAGGAGTCGAGGATGAAACGCTTTCCTGCGGCACAGGAGTAACCGCCGCGGCTATCGCTTACTATCTTCGTCAGCCTTCGGCAGCGCGGCAGCGCGTGGATATCCGGGCTAAAGGGGGGGAACTGCAAGTACATTTCGAACCGGCCGGCGAGGGCTTCGATGAGATCTGGCTCTGCGGCCCGGCGAAGCGAGTGTTTGAGGGAAGCTGGGAGGTTTGATTCCATCAATGGGTATAACGTAAATACAATAAACAAAATGATCAATCTGATAAGTGACACCGTGACGAAGCCTACGCCGACCATGTTGCAGCGGATGATGGCAGCCCCGGTAGGCGATGACGTTTTTGGGCAGGATCCGAGCGTAAATGCGCTGGAGGAAAAAGCAGCTGCCATGTTTGGCAAAGAAGCGGCCGTTTTTTGTCCTTCCGGCACGATGACCAATCAAATCGGGATAAAGGTACACACGCAGCCGCTGGATGAAATCATCTGCGATGAGCTGTCGCATGTTTACCAGTACGAAGCCGGCGGGTACGCTTTTAATTCCGGCGTGTCGATCTGTTTGATTGAGGGAGAGAACGGCAAGATCAGAGCGGAACAGATAGAAGCTGTAATCAAGCCTGAATTCGACTGGCTGCCGAAGAGCCGCCTCGTAGTGCTGGAGAATACCTGTAACAAAGGCGGCGGCAGTTATTACACCCTTGACGAGATTCGTCCGATCAGTCGTTTGTGTCGCGAGCGGGGGCTGGGAATCCATCTCGACGGCGCCCGCCTGTTTAACGCACTGGTGGAAACGGGAGAGCCGACGGAGGATGTAGGGAAGGCGTTCGACAGCATATCGCTGTGTTTGTCGAAAGGGCTGGGTGCGCCGGTGGGCTCCGTACTCATCGGCAGCCGCGATTTCATCAAGGAGGCTCGCCGCTTCCGCAAAGTGATGGGAGGGGGTATGCGGCAAGCGGGTTATTTGGCTGCCGCCGCTACCTATGCTCTCGATCATCACGTAGAGCGCCTGCGGGAAGACAATGAGCGGGCGCGCCGGCTGGGAGCTACCCTGAGACAACTGCCTTACGTAGCGGCTGTGCGGCCTGTACAATCCAATATTGTGATCTTCGACCTGGTGGAAGGGCATACGGCGGAAGGATTTCTGGGTAAGCTCTCAGCGCACGGCGTTCGGGCTTCTGTTTTCGGTCCCCGTACGGTTCGTTTCGTCACGCATCTGGACGTTACGGAGGCGATGATAGAAGAGACGGTAGTGGTGCTCGAGAAGCTGGCAGAGGAAATAGCCGTTTGAGCCCCTTGTGGCAAGGGGCTTTCCTCCCTGATCTGATGATCAGTGGTCCACTACTCAAACATCTCAAGGTTTTCCCCTGTTAGAATAACAGATCATCTGATTATTTAAACAAAAAAACCCAAAGAGATGACAGTTGCAAATAAAGCTCCGGAAATTATGGCCGATGCGTTGACAGCAAAGGCAGGAAAGAAAATCTGGGATAGCCTGAGCCCGGAAGCCAGGAATCGAATCATCAGGACAAATGCAGGTATTATCAGCGCAGATATGGCGCGGCAGGTTAGCAAGGAACCCAAAAACTGGATCATCGCGGGTGTAGTCGCAGCCGGTGTTGCCGCAGGAGTCTATGCGCTACTGAGAAAAAATGATAAATAGAACTTTGAGGCCGGGCTTTTCCCGAAAGAGAAGCAGAATACCCATCCTTCTATCGAAGGTCGTTACGGCTCAGTGAAGTAATGAATGCCTTGAGGCGGGAACCGAGTACTGCTTTTGCCTCCTCGGTAGGGGAGGAACTTTGCTGTGCCCGGGCTTCCAGCACCAGAAGCTGTGGATACTTTTCCGACCGCTGATCTATAAGTTCTTTTAGCCTTGAAATTGCCCGTTCAACATCCTGTTCGATCAGCTTGTCCATGGCAGTTTCAAGGTCGCTCTTCAGAGCGGGTGTAAAATATACCCCGGGTTCGATATCTTCATCGGACATCATGATCATTACATCCATAACTCTGACGGTAAAGAGTTCTGCCAAATCGCTCATCAGGCGCAGAAAGGCAAAGCGATGGTTCAACTTCTTGTCGATAACCTCTCGCAGGCCCGACGCTTCGAATTGTCGCTCTTCCTCTTCTAATAATTTCTTGAAATTGTTCTTGTTACTCATAGTCTCCGGGATCAGCCAGTCTGCCTCAATTTACAAATTTTGGAATGTCTACTTCCCTTTCACACCTTCTTTTCAGTGTTGAGACGCATTAAACAGCGCCTGGTAACTTTTTCTTAACATAAATTTTTCAAAACAGGCCTTTTCTTAGTGTACCTGCTACCCAGCGACTAAACGAGACAAGGTTTTTTTCCACAGGGAAACACTCAAGCAGTCCCGGCGATTCCTTTGCCGTGAAAGAAGCAAACAAGATCAGCTGCCCTGCGACTTCCGCCGGTTGAGTTCGTCCCGGATTTCGGCGGCGCGCTCGTAATCCTCTTCGGCCAGCACCTCATCGAGGAGCTTGTTAAGATCTTCGATGGAGTAAGTGGAGAGTGAGCCGCTTTTTTCCACCTTGGCGACGGGGTGCTCCTCCGTCTTTTCTTCGGCGTCTTCTTCCGTTTCTTCAAGGACGATGCCGGCGGCGTCGAGGATAAACTCATAAGTATAAATAGGACAACCGAAGCGAACGGCCATAGCCAGCGCATCGGAAGTACGAGAATCGATTTCGAAAACTTCGCCGTCCTTTATACAGATGAGCCTGGCGTAAAAAATGCCATCCAGCAGGTTGTTGATAATGACTTCCTTGAGTTCTATGTTAAAAGTTTCGAGCGTATTCTTAAACAAATCGTGGGTAAGCGGCCGGTTTGGGGTCATTCTTTCCATGGCAACGGCGATAGCCTGCGCTTCGAAGCTGCCGATAACGATTGGAAGGCGGCGGGTGCCGTTTTCTTCTCCCAGCACAACGGCGTAATTATGTGATTGCGTGACGCTATGTGACAGAGCAACTATATCCAATTCAATTTTCCTCATAGAAAATTACGAGTTATGGGTCAATCTCACGAGAAATCAGCCGAGTGATAATAATACCCAGCTGTTCTTCTGGTATGCGAATCAAAATTTTCAAATAAACGAAACAGAGTTAAAGCAAATCGCCAGTTGAAAAATAGTTTTCGGCCCGGAGGCCCGTACCGGAAATTTATTGGAAGATGCCTGGCGGACGAAAATAAACGGAAAGTTACAACATAATCCAATAATTCTCAAACATAGGCCAGAGGGGGAGCGACAAGCGCCGAGCAGCTCTAGGAGGCGTTGCGCCGGTGTTTTTTGGCCTCATTCCACAGGGCGTCCATTTCTTCCAGCGACAGTTTCCGAAGGTCCCTGCCGGCATGGGCTTCTATGTATTCGAAGCGGAATTTAAACTTTTGGTTGACGCGGGCGAGGGCCGTCTCCGGATCTATATCGTGAAAACGGGCGTAGTTGATCAGGGAGAAGAGAATATCACCAAATTCATCTTCCTTTTCCGCCTGGCTGTAGCCGCCTTCTTCCATGGTTTGGCGGAACTCTTTCAATTCTTCTTCGACTTTCTCCCATACCTGTCCGCTGTTCTCCCAGTCGAATCCCACCTGAGCGGTTTTTTCCTGCATGCGGTAAGCTTTAACCATAGCCGGCAGCGATTCGGGAACACCGCCCAGCACTGATTTTTTACCGGATTTCAGTTTGATCTGTTCCCAGTTTTTCTTCACTTCGGCTTCGCTTTCCACTTCCAGGTCGCCATAGATGTGCGGATGACGCTCGATCAGCTTTTCGCACTCTTCATGGAGGGCGTCGGCTATATCAAAAGCGCCTTTTTCCTCGGCGATCTTGGCGTAAAATACCATATGCAGCATCAGATCGCCGATCTCTTCACGAATTTCATCCAGGTCCTCCTTCAAGATGGCGTCAGCCAGTTCGTAGGTTTCTTCGATCGTCAGGTTGCGCAAGCTCTGCAGCGTTTGCTTACGATCCCAGGGACACTGTTCCCGCAGTTCATCCATGATGGTCAACAGTCGGCCGAAAGCATCGAGTTTGTGCTGCATGGTTAACGAAATTTTGGGGGCTTGCGGTGAATTTAACGCTCTTCCCGATTTGAGGCTGCAAAAATAAACCTTATTTGCGGATTACCTGTTTTTTAAGTGACCTAAGTTATCAAGGGCTTGTCATAAAATAGTCAACAGCGGCAAAAAAAAGCAGAGATGTTTGGTCAACACCCGGAATTGCCGCTACTTTGTACCTGTTTAGACGAGGTAACACGGAAGTAAAAATCAAAACCGCAATCCATGGAATTTTTATATGTGCTGGCCATCATTTTCGGCTTCTTCGGCATTTCTTTTATCCTGATCAATATCCGGCATATCTTTACCGGAAATGAATTTCGCGGCACCTGCGCGACCAACAACCCCATGCTGAAAAATCAGGTGGGCGAGTGTGGCGTCTGCGGTAAAAATCCCGGGGAAGACTGTAAGATGCCGGAAGAACAAAATAAACAGCTGGGCAGTGTTAACGGCTGATACCAAGTCGGAAGGCCTTGATGACGAGTACTTACGGCAAAAAGGTATGGAATTAATATAAGTTTCGAATAACAGCTCACTGTATAGAAGAAGCGGCGATGAGATCCCAATGATCTCATCGCCGCTTTGTTTTGCTCCCCACCCCTGATTTCCGAAACGGAGATCAGTGCTCCGTTAGCCAGCATCCAGCCCCCAGCCCCCAGTCAATAACTTCCCATAGATAACATTACCAGTGTGCAGGCCATTTCCACTTCAATGCCTCGTTTGCGGGCCAATTGCGCCAGTTCCGGATTTTCGGTGCCGGGGTTGAAAATCAGCCGCTGGGGTTGCAGCTGCTCGAGGATGTAAGTGTAGTACTGTTCCTGGCGTTGTGGGTTCAGGTAGAGCGTGACGGTGTGCACATTTTCTATATCCGGCTGATCGTGTTGGATAATAATACCGGCTATCTTTCCTTTTCGTACACCGATGGGGACCACCTCCAGGTTCTGCCGGGCCATGCGTTCTACGGCGGCATAGGCCGCCCTGACTGGATTGGTAGTGGCGCCGAGTACAACTGTTTTTTTCATTGTAATAGAACTAATTTTCAGAAGAGGATGAGGGGGTGGACTTCCCATGCGAAGATACCTGCCTGAGCGGTCCCGTAGATGATTCCGCGCAGGCAGGCGTCTTCTTTTTCGCAGCGAAGGATGCTAAAAAAGCTCTTGGTCACAAGAGTTGATTGATCGCTAAAGCTCAGACCATCAGCCGCACGGGGTTCTCCAGAATATCCCGCAGGGTTTTCAGGAACTTCGATCCGGTGGCGCCATCCACGACGCGGTGGTCACAGGAGAGGGTGACTTTCATGCGGTGCCCCACGCTGATCTCTCCGTTTTCTACAACCGGCTTTTCGATGATGCCGCCGACGGCCAGGATGCAAGCATCGGGCGGATTGATGATGGCGGTGAATTCTTCGATCCCGAACATGCCCAGGTTAGAGACAGTGAAGGTATTACCCTGCATTTCCTCTTGCGACAGTTTGCGTTTCTGCGCACGGCCGGCCAGTTCCCGGATTTCGTAGTTGATTTGGGAGAGTGACTTCATATCGGCGTGGCGCACCACGGGTACGAGAAGCCCTTCGTTAATCGCTACAGCGACGCCGATATTGACGTCTTTATTCCGGCGGATGGTATCGCCCAGCCAGGATGAGTTGACGTCCGGATGGTGACGCAGTGCAACCGAAACAGCTTTGACGACCAGGTCATTAAAGGAAATTTTATTGGGCGCCACTTCATTGATCTGTTGGCGCCATTTGATGGCTTTCCCCATATCGATCTCCATAGTGAGATAGAAGTGGGGGGCAGAGAATTTACTTTCGCTCAGCCGGCGGGCAATTGTTTTGCGCATCTGGCTGACATTGATCTCTTCATAGCTGGCTTCGGCGCCGCTAAGCACGAAGGGCGTGACCGGTTCGGCGGGTTTCTTTTCTTCCGCTTTCTTTTTCGGTTCGGGGGCTTGTTTGGGAACGGGCGCCTCGGCCGGTGCAGGCGTAGGAGCGGCTTCCTTTTTTTCGGGTTGCTCCAGCTGCTTTTCGATATCGCGCTTGACGATGCGGCCGCCTTCGCCGGAGCCTTCGATATCGGACAGGTTGAGACCGGCTTCCTTGGCCATGCTTCGGGCAAGCGGGGAAGCTTTTACGCGGCCGTCTCCTTCTTCCTCCAGGGGGGCAGCGGCTTCCTGCGGCTCTTCTTTTGCGGCTTCCTGTTCCCCGGACTTTTCTTCCTCGGCGCCGGCTTCCTCAGTGGATTCTTCTTTTTCCTCTTCCCCGTTTTCCTGTTTGGCTTCTTCCACGGCCTTCTTCCAGTCTTCGCCCTCTTCTCCGATAACGGCAATGACGCCGTTGATAGGTACGGGGCCTTCTTTGACTTCGATGTGCAGCAAGGTGCCTTCCACAAAGGCATCCAGCTCCATAGTTGCTTTGTCGGTCTCTACTTCGGCCAGAGTTTCGCCGGGCTCCACTTGATCGCCTTCCTCTTTCAGCCATTCAATAATATTGCCCTCTTCCATCGTATCGCTCATGCGGGGCATGCGTATAACTTCAGCCATAAGAATGTATGATTTTTTGCTTTTACAAAAGGGTTAATTAGAGCTTGTTCAAATTTCCATGGGGTGACGAAAACGAGCAAATTTTGCAGTCGCATGTGGGCGATCCGGCGAAAAACTTGACGCCGTATGAAAAAAATTGCCGTTTGCAGGCCAGTAATGGGATTTTAAACAAGCTCTTGGCTTTCCGGAGAGGGCAAAGTTGTTAAATTTTACGCTATTTTAATGAATTCGCCCCGGGTTTTCTCCAAAGTTACGCTATTAACAACACCGCACCAATCTAAAGGTTTGCTAAATTTGCAGCATGAATTTTTCGTCAAAACTGATTGAAGAAGCAGTGGATGCCTTTGCGACGCTGCCGGGAATTGGCCGGAAAACGGCGCTGCGACTAGTTCTGCACCTCATCCGGCAGGAGCCGGAAGCCAGTGAGCAGTTTGCGGAAGCGATTGTGCGCATGCGCCGGAATATCAAGTCCTGCGCCCTTTGCCACAACCTCGCCGATGAGCGCATTTGTTCGATCTGCGCCAACAAGCGCCGCGACCGATCTACCATCTGCGTGGTGGAAAGCATCCGTGATGTGATGGCCGTTGAGGAAACGGCCCAGTACCGGGGCCTGTATCACGTGCTGGGCGGCGTTATCTCTCCGATTGAAGGGGTGGGCCCCTCCGACCTGCACATCGCTTCGCTGGTGGAGCGCGTCAGGGAAGAAGAGGTCAAAGAGGTCATCATGGCCATCAGTCCAACCATTGAAGGAGATACAACCATATTTTATATTTCCAAACAGCTCGCTGATCAGGAGGTGCGCCTCAGCACGATTGCCCGCGGCATTTCCTTTGGCGGCGAACTGGAATATGCGGACGAAGTGACGCTTGGCCGTTCGATCGTAGCGCGGGTGCCGTATAAGAAGGAGTAAGAGCATGTTTAAACTTCATCCTTCGGGCCCGAACGGCGTCTTTTGCCCCTGGGCTGTGGCTTTTTCTCGGCCAATAGCGCTGCTGTCAACCTTAAAAAACCTTCGCCCAGGACCAGAATCCATCCGTTCGGGACTCGAAAACGAAATTGAAACATGCTCTAAATCATGAAGCTCTCCGTCATTATCGTCAACTATAATGTCCAGTACTTTCTGGAGCAGGCGCTGTTGTCGGTCCGCCGGGCTGCCCGGCGGCTTGAGGTCGAGATCTTCGTTGTAGATAACAACTCCGTTGATGATTCGGTGAAGATGGTCCGGGAAAAATTTCCGGAGGTGCTGCTGATCGCCAACCCTCGCAATCCCGGATTTGCGGTGGCGAATAATCAGGCGATACGCCGGGCTGCCGGCGCCTATGTGTTGCTGCTCAACCCGGATACGGTGGTGGAGGAGGATACCTTTGACAAGTGCGTGGCCTTCATGGAGGCGCATCCGCAGGTCGGCGGGCTGGGCGTGAAAATGATCGACGGCTCCGGTAAGTTCCTGCCGGAATCGAAGCGGGGTTTTCCTTCTCCGTGGGTGGCTTTTTGCAAAACCTTCGGCCTGTCGAAGCTTTTTCCAGGCACTCGTCTATTTAATCACTATCATCTGGGCTATCTGGACAAAGACGAGGTGCACGAGATCGAAGTGCTCGCCGGCGCTTTCATGTTGCTGCGCCGTAGCGTGCTCGAAAAAACCGGCTTTCTCGACGAGGCTTTTTTTATGTACGGGGAGGACATTGATTTGTCGTATCGCATCATTCAGGCGGGGTATAAAAACTACTATTTTCCGGAAACCACGATTATTCATTACAAGGGGGAGAGCACCAAAAAGGGGAGTCTCAACTATGTGCGCAGCTTCTATCAGGCGATGATCATTTTCGCCCGGAAGCATTTTCATGGCGGGCGGGCCCGCCTTTTTGTATTGATGTTACAGGGAGCGATTTACTTTCGTGCTTTCCTGACGGTGCTGAACAGTTGGATGAGGCGCGCCTTCCTGCCGGCGCTCGACGCGATGCTCATCTATGCAGGGCTTATCTTTCTGAAAAATTTCTGGGCGGCTTATCATTTTCGCGATCCGGATTATTATGAGTTGTCTTTTCTGTACGTCAATGCTCCGCTGTACACGCTCATCTGGGTGCTTTCCGTGTTTTTCAGCGGCGGCTACGATGAAACCGGCAATTTACGCCGCCTGGTGCGAGGCTTGCTGGTAGGCACCCTGCTGCTGGCGGCGGTTTACGGTTTTCTGGATATGGCATACCGCTCTTCGCGAGCGCTCATTTTGCTTGGCGCCGCCTGGTCCTTGCTCGGCACCATCGGTCTGCGATACGGATTGCATTTTTTTCGGCACCACAATTTTCAGTTGGGGCGGGAGCGGAGTAATAACCTCGTCATTATCGGCACCCAACAGGAGAGCAGCCGGGTGCGGCATCTGCTGACACAGGCGGGGGTTCGCAAAAACTTTATCGGCACCGTTTTGCCGGGGGAAAGTGCCGACAACGGCGTCTACCTCAATCATTTATCTCAGTTGCAGGAGGTGGTGCAAATCTATAAAGTTGACGAGTTGATTTTTTGCTCCCGGGATGTCAGTACTCAGTCCATTATGCACTGGATGACCAAACTGGGCCCGGGTATCGAGTACAAGATCGTGCCGGAAGACAGTCTCAGCATTATTGGCAGCCGCAGCAAGCACAGCGCCGGCACGCTGTACACTATCGATCTGCAGTTTAATATCATTCAACCTTTACAACGGCGCAACAAGCGGCTGCTCGATATCTTTCTCGCCCTGTTCCTGCTGCTGACGTTTCCCCTGCAATTTCTGTTTGTTCGCCGGCCTCTATCGCTTTTAGCTAATGCGGGCGCCGTACTCCTGGGGCGGCGTAGCTGGGTGGGATATGCTCCGGTGGAAGAGAACGGCGCCACCTTGCCCGGTATTCGTCCGGGGATATTGTCGCCGCTCGATGAACTTCCCTCCGTCGATATGGATGCGCCCACCCGGCGGCGCCTTAACCTTTTTTATGCCAAGGACTATAATGTTTGGCGGGATCTCGATATCATCTGGAAAGGGTGGAGGAGCTTGGGGGGCTGAAAACTGGCAGGGTTTGTCTACATTTTCATCAGCAGTACAATCTGCCCCAGGTGATAGATATCGTGATGGATCACGCCGTGGAGCAGGGCGTCAAAATTGTATTTTTTTCCTGGCACCTGTTCCTCGAGCAGCTCATCTTCAGCTCCTTCCAGCAGGTTGATCAGGTGCTTCTGGGTTTCGCTCAGCTCATCCAGCCAGTGTTGCCAGGTAGGGTCATCGATGGTTTCGGTCTCAGGAAAGTTGTCGCTGTCGGCCACTTCGTATTCTTCTTCGCCGTTGAGTTTTTTGATGGCGAACCGGCGCCAGGCGATGATGTGCTGCAGGAGTTCAGCGATGGAGTGACTGCCCTCGAGTTGGTTGAGCCGTTGCTCTTTGGGAAGGGTGCCCAGAACTTGCATAATATTCGGGCCGTACCGGGCATCATCTTCGTATACACTTTTCAGCTGGTTGATGAGTTGTTGAATGGAGGAAGCAGGCATAGGAAATACTTTACTATTTAAAGCTTTTCGCTTCCCCGTGTTCATCGGTTCCCTTCCGCCCAGCATACGCCGTACCAAAGGGCGGCGTCGGGCAGGTTTTTCCAGAAGCGCAGGCCGTCGATGCCGCGATCGAAGGAGTCGGTGTCGATGAGGCGTCGATCGAGCATATAGCGGCGGGCGCGTTGAGCCTTGACAAGCCTTCCTGTTCTTCTGGTGTATTGCCGTGTATATAGAAACCGGGCATGAAGGCGTTTTCAAGGATTACCTTCCTACAATTGCAATTTTCCCGTCGCGGCTGACGGCCAGCCGGGTGATGCTGCTGATATCGTAATAACTGAAATCGGCAATTTCCACCCAGCTTTCATCGCGGGAGCGGTTGTATTTGTACAATTTACTTCCCTCACCCATCAGGAAGGTGCCGTCGGGAAGGATGACGAAATCCTCCGAGCCGGGGAGGGTGTCGATGATTTTTTGTGCCTTCATATTGGGACGCGGAGGCATTTCCATCAGCTGCCAGGAGCTGCCATTCTCTTTTTTGACGAAGGCCAGGTTGCCGTTAGGCAGGCTGCGAAAAGTGCGGCCAACATTTTCGGCCAGCGGCTGAACATTATCGCTGTAGATATTGGCAATGCCCAACTGGGGTGTTTCTTCAGTCAAGAATACTGCGACCTGCTGGCTGTTTAGCCAGTGATAATAACCGATATTAGTCAGGTACTTAAACAGGGGGCGTCCGTTTTCGTTGGCCCGGCGGTTAATGGGGAACTGCCAGAGGCGCAGCAGGGTGTCCTGGCCCTGGAATTCCATACGCACAGCGGAGAAGTTGTAGAAATCCGGCATTCGCTCGGGGGAATACTCTCCCTCACTGGTGGCGGTGATGCGGGTGCGAGTGGTATCCCGCAGGTTGAGAGCAAAGACGTCGGGCTGTTGCTGATAAGGCATTTGCACCGATAAGTACAACAAATCATCTTCCATAAAGGTAGGATGGTTGTTGTAGCCGTTGCGATTGAAGTAGGTCAGCCAGCGGGGATTGCTGAACTGGTAAGTACCGTCATCCCCGGAACGCATGTCGAATAAATAGACATTGGACTGCTGGATCTGTGCGGGCAGCAGCTGAACCAGTCCTAATAAACACAGCATGAAGAAAGTGAATCTGAACATTATTTCCGTTTCTTTTGTCGAGCAAAGGCAACCGTTATCCGGAAAAGGTACGACATATTAAAAGACTGTTTTACCGATACTCCGGACTAAGGCGTTTTATCTGATTCTTTCTGTCAAAGATAAAATATTTGTGGCAGTTCAATGCGTTATTACTTTCGATAGGCGCCCACGATCAAATTGCCCGGGAGAAAACGAAAGATTATAACATGAAAACACCGATCCCCTTCATCACTTTGCTGAGCTTTTTCATTTTTTTACATCAATCAACAGCACAGCCGGTCATCGACCTGCCGGTATTCGCTTCCGGCTTCACGCAGCCGGTAGATATTGCTCATGCCGGTGATGATCGACTGTTCATCGTAGAAAAAGCCGGCCTCATCCGCATTATCGGAGCCGATGGCCAAACGCTGCCTTCTCCATTTCTCGATATCCGTGACCGGGTGAGTTCCTCGGCAAGTGAGCGAGGCTTACTCGGGCTGGCTTTTCATCCCAATTATACGGAAAACGGCTTTTTTTTCGTCAACTATACCGACAACAACGGCAACACCCGTATTGCGCGTTTTAGCGTAAGCGGCAATGACCCCAACCGGGCGGATCCCGGCACGGAACTGCTCCTCCTGGAAATTGATCAGCCTTTCTCGAATCACAATGCCGGTGATCTGGCTTTTGGCCCCGAGGGCTTCCTCTACATTGGTACGGGAGACGGGGGGAGCGGCGGCGACCCTCAGGAGAATGCACAGGACCGCCTCGACCTTTTAGGGAAAATGCTGCGCATCGATGTGGATAACGGCAATCCCTACGCCATTCCGGACAGTAATCCTTTTGCTTTCACCGATGGCACCCTGGATGAAATATGGGCTCTGGGATTACGCAATCCCTGGCGCTATAGTTTTGACCGGCAAACCGGCGACCTGTGGATTGCCGATGTCGGTCAAAGTGAAAGGGAAGAAATCAATAGGCAGCCGGCCGGCGCCGGTGGGGGGCAGAATTACGGCTGGGATTGTTACGAAGGTAACTTGCAGTTTGAACTCACTGCCGACTGTCCGGCCAGCGATCAGCTAACCTTTCCCCTACATACCTATTCGCACGACGAGGGCGATTGTTCGGTTACCGGCGGTTTCGTATACCGGGGAAGTAATTTTCCAAACCTGCAAGGGATATATTTGTACGCTGACTTCTGTAGCGGCAGGATATGGGGATTGCTCCCGGCGATTCAGGGCGGCTATGTCAATGAGCTGTTGATCAATTTTGAAAACAACGATATCGTTTCCTTTGGGGAGGATCAAAACGGGGAGCTCTATGTCGCCGGTATCCAAACGGGTAATATTTATCGCCTCATCGATCAGTGCGCTTCTCTACAGGCGCCGGACATCACCTTCAGCGATGACGTGCTTAGCGTCCCCGATACCTTCGATACCTATCAGTGGTTCCTCAACAGCGAGCCGATCAGCGGGGCGACTGCTCCAACTTATGCGCCGACGGAATCAGGGCCCTACACTGTAGAGGTGGAGGACGAACGGGGCTGTACTGTCCTTAGCGAACCCCTTTCCATCACTTCCCTCGCAGAGACCATAGGCATTCGCTGGTGGCAGGTGACGCCGAACCCCTTCAGCAATCGAATTCGACTGGAGGTAGAGGTCACCGAACCCGCCGTTTTTCAGGTTAAAATATATGATGCCGGCGGTCGCCTGGTTATGGAAGACCGCCTGGAACGCGGCAGCAACTGGAATCGACTCTACCAACTGGAAGAACTCAAAAGCGGCCTTTACTTCTTTAGCCTCGAAAGAGGAAAGTTGCAGGTGGTGCAAAAGTTGTTGAAAACGGAGTAGGGGGGGCTGGATGCTTGATGCTGGGGCTCAGCCATACCTTTTAGGAACTGGCCGCGCGAGTCCCGGCTGAAAAATGAAAAAAGCGGAACCCGCCTTCCGGTGGGTTCCGCATGTGAGTTTGATTGTTCGGTCTTCTGTTTACCTGCCGGGTTTAACCGTTATAGTAAAAGGTCTCTTTGGCGATTTTTCCGTTTTTCCACTCCTGAACGGCGACCTGTTCGCGTTGTAAGCGGCTGCCCCCCATGGTAAAGTCCATGAACCACTCAACAGCTGACGTGTTGTTTTTCTCATCCACCGCTACGTTGCGTACTTGGACGTTGTGCCACTCATCGACCGCATCGACGAAGCCTTTCTCATATTCGCGATTGGCGTCCTTACCGACACGCGGCTCTTTTCCGGGCTCTTTCATTTGGCAGTCTTCGGCGTAGTATTGTTCAAAGGCGCCCAGAATATTTCCTTTCATAATTTCCTGGTTCAGGTTGTTGACGTGTTCTCTTAGGTTTGCCATAATTAATAATTTTTGGATTTAAACTGGAGTAGTGAGACTCTCTGTTTTTCTTATCTTAAAACAGTGTTACAACACTATTGTTTAAACGTTGATTTAAAAATCTTTGATTGTTCCGGTCTATTTCGTTAAGGCTTATTTCTCTTCTCTTATTTTGTCCAGCAATTCACTAAGCAGATGAGCTTCCTCCTCAGACAAGTTGCCGGTGATGCTGTCGAGTTTTGCGTTGATGTGTTCCAGTTCTTCGACGAGTTCCCTGCCTTCGTCAGAAAGGCTTATATCGACGAGGCGCTTATCGTTTGGGCACACGCGGCGGTCGACCAGGTCTTTCTGGTAGAGGCGATCGACCATGCGCGAAGTATCGGCCATTTTATCCAGTAGCCGTTCGCGGATAACCGAGGTGGAAATAGGTTCACCCGCACCTCGGAGAATACGTAGCACATTGTATTGTTGAAGGGTGATGCCGTAAGGTTTGAGCAATTGTTTGATGCGATCGGTCACCCAGTTACTCGTATAAATCAGGTTGATGATCGACTTTTGCCAGGCGTTGCGAAAGGGGCGTCGTTGTTTTATTACCTGCTCTATTTTCATAGTCTTATTGTTGAACTACTCATAGAACAACGTTCAAACATTAAAGTTTGGTGGCTGAGTAGGGTTATCAGAAACATTTCTTATGGGTAAGTAACGAGATAAATTAAGCAAACCGAGGCAGCGCTTCTGTTATTTCAAAGTTAAATTTTAAAAAAAATAAGGCATCACTTGCGCACGAGGAAATAAATGTCTTTCTTTGCTCACGATCGAAACGAAAAAGATTTAGATCATTATGTCAAGCAATCGTTACTTTTACTTTAGCAGTTTTTATTTTTACGGTCAACCGTAAGGAGCTGCTGCATTTTGCTTGATTCTAATGTAAAGATAAAATGAAGTGGCTCCGTTAGGCGGGGCCATTTTTATTTTAAGCGTATCCCAAAATGCTTTATCGATGCAACCTAACCAACCGAACCAATATTACGTTTATTTCTTTTTCTTTTTTTACGGCGTACCGTAAAGGGGCCCTGGAGCATTGGTTATCAGTGACGAATATTCCATCGGGTCCCGCTCAGCCGGGACTTTTTTTTATCTGCAACAAAAATAACGCAGTAATTATGCTCAACGCAGAGACCTCTTCCAGTTCATCGACCCGTGACGGTGCGTCGCCGCTGCGGGTATGTATTCAGGGCTATGCCGGCGCCTTCCACGATATTGCCGCCCGGCATTGTTTTCTCGACCGGGAAGTAGAGATCGTTCCCGCCCGTACTTTTGACGATCTGGTGGAGCTGATAGAGCAACAGCAGGAAGTGGATCTGGGCCTGATGGCTATAGAAAATTCGCTGGCGGGTAGTTTGATGTACAACTATAAGTTGCTGCACGATTCGAATCTGACCATTACCGGCGAAGTATACTTGCGGATTAAGCACAACCTGATGGCCTCACCCGGCACCCGTATCGAAGACCTGGTGGAGGTGCATTCCCATCCGATGGCTATTGCGCAATGCCGGGAGTTTTTCCGGGCCTATCCGCACATCCGTCTGGTAGAGACGGCCGATACGGCGCTTAGCGCCCGCGATATTCAGGAGCGGGACCTGCGCAATACCGGCGCCATCGCCAGTAGTTTGGCGGCAGACCTCTACGATCTGAATATTCTCGCTTCCGGTATTGAAACCAATAAGAAAAACTATACGCGTTTCCTCGTGCTGGAGCCCAGTGAACGGACTGTTCCGGTAGAAGAACCCGAAAAGGTATCGTTAGTATTTTCGGTAGACCACACCGTGGGGAGTTTGTACAAGGTGCTGGCCGTATTGGCCGCTTACAATATCAACCTGTCCAAAATTCAGTCGGCCCCGATTATCGGCCGTCCCTGGGAATATCTCTTCTTCGTCGACTTTCTCGCCGAAGGAACGGTCGGTTACAAACAGGCCGTTGAAGCCATCCGGCCCCTGACGTACAACATACAGGTGCTGGGCGTTTACCGGCAGGGAGAGCATATTGAAGTGTGATGCTTGCTGTCTATCCTGCGGAATAGTCGCTTTGCGAACTTCATAGGGATTACCCAAGCAGCAGAAAGGTGGGCAGGGAGAATCGAAAACCGAGAATAATTAATAATATGACTGATCAACCGGAACGTTTCATCGAGACCGCCGGCCGCCTGGGGGCGGTAAAGGAGTACTATTTTTCGGTGAAGCTCAAGGAGATTGCCCGTATGCGTGCGGAGGGCAAACCAGTGCTCAACCTGGGGATCGGCAGTCCGGACCTGCCGCCGGCCGACGGGGTGCTGGAGGAGCTGAGCCGCGAGGCGATTCATCCCGACAATCACGCCTATCAGCCGTACTCCGGTATTCCTGAATTGCGCCGCGCTTTCGCCGGCTGGTACCGGCAATACTTCCAGGTGGAACTGGATCCGGAGGGAGAGGTGCTGCCGCTAATCGGTTCGAAAGAAGGGATCATGCACATCGCGATGACCTACCTGGAGACCGGTGACGAGGTGCTGGTGCCCAATCCCGGTTACCCGGCTTACCGGGCGGTTTCGGATCTGACGGGAGCTACCGTCCGGGAGTACCAGCTGGCGGAGCATCAGAACTGGCTGCCGGATCTGGATGCCCTGGCGGAAACGGATCTGAGTCGCGTCAAGATCATGTGGGTCAATTATCCGAATATGCCGACCGGCGCTTCGGCCACCAGGGCCTTTTTTGAGGAGTTGGTTCGCTTTGCGCAAAAACACCGGATTTTGATCGTCAATGACAATCCCTATGCCTTCATCCTAAATGATCATCCCCTGAGTATCCTCAGCGTACCAGGCGCCAAGGACGTCGCCCTCGAACTCAATTCGCTGAGCAAGGCGCACAACATGGCCGGCTGGCGGGTTGGCGTTCTCAGTGGTAAAAGCAGCTTCCTGCAGGATATTCTCCGCTTTAAAAGCAATATGGATTCGGGAATGTTCAAACCGGTTCAGCTGGCGGCCGCGCGGGCCCTGGGCGCACCGGCCGACTGGTACCGGCGGCTCAACGGGGTTTACCGCTCCCGGCGGGAGGGGGTCTTCGACCTGCTCGATCTGCTGGGATGTAATTACGACACCGAGCAGGTGGGCATGTTTGTCTGGGCGCGTATACCGGACCGGTACGAAGACGGCTTCCAGCTTTCAGACGAAGTGCTTTATAAGGCACATGTATTTATTACGCCCGGCGGCATTTTTGGTTCGCAGGGCAAACGCTACATCCGGGTTTCTCTTTGCAGCCCCGGCGATCTGTACCGGGAAAGCATCCGGCGGATTAATGAGGCGGGGATTGGGTGATGAGTTGAAAAGTTTAATATGACGATAACAATAGTAGGCATAGGACTTATTGGCGGCTCGCTGGCTATCACCCTCAAGGAGAATGGTTTTGCCGGTCGCATCATTGGGGTGGACGTCAGGCAGGAGAATTTGGATAAGGCGGTGCGACGCCGGCTGATCGACGAAGATATGCTGCTGGATGAAGCGCTGGCGGAAACCGATTTACTGGTACTTGCCACGCCGGTGGACGCCATGCTGCGGCTGCTGCCGAATGTACTGGATAAAATCGATGATCATCAGGTAGTCATGGATGTGGGCTCCACCAAACTGCGACTGCTGGAAAGCGTAAAACACCATCCCCGCCGCGGGCATTTCGTGCCGACGCACCCCATGGCGGGGACGGAGTATTCCGGGCCGGAAGCGGCGATCCCTAATTTGTTCGATCACAAGTACACGGTATTCTGCGATGTGGAGGCTAGTAAACCCGAGGCCGTAGATCTGGTGCGCCGGCTCTATGAATCAATTCCCATGAAGATCGCGTACCTCGACGCTGCTTCGCACGACGTACATACGGCTTACGTATCGCACATTTCACACATCAGTTCCTTTGCTCTGGCCCTGACGGTTCTGGCGAAGGAAGAGGATGAGGACCGCATTTTTGAGCTGGCCAGTTCCGGCTTCAGCTCGACGGTGCGGCTGGCCAAGAGTTCAGCGGATATGTGGATCCCCATTTTCCGGCAAAACCGGGAAAACGTACTCGATGTGCTGGACGAGCACATCAATCAGCTGGCGCAGTTTCGCAGCCTGCTGATTAAAAGCGACTTTAAACGATTTTACGAACTCATTCAGCAATCTAATAAAATCCGGGGTATCCTGGAGAAAAAAGGACTGTAACATAAAACTCAATCTATCATGGAAATGAAGTTTCAGCCAATTCTGGACAAACCAGCCAAGCAACCGCTCGTCATTGCCGGCCCTTGCAGCGCCGAGACCGAAGAGCAAGTATTGCAAACCGCCCGCGCCCTCGCCGGCCAGGGCGGCATCGATCTCTTTCGTGCGGGCATCTGGAAACCGCGTACCCGGCCAGGCTCCTTTGAAGGTGTAGGAACGGAAGGGCTTCGCTGGTTAAAGCAGGTCAAAGAAGAAACGGGCTTGAAAGTGACGACCGAGGTGGCCAGTACTTCTCATGTATTTGAAGCGTTGAAGTACGGCATCGATGTCGTATGGCTGGGCGCCCGTACCACCGTCAATCCCTTCTCTGTTCAGGAGGTCGCCGATGCCCTGAAAGGCATCGATATTCCGGTGATGGTGAAAAACCCCATCAACCCGGATCTCAAGTTGTGGATGGGCGCCATCGAGCGCATCTACAAAGCGGGCATCAGCCGTATCGCGGTTATCCATCGTGGATTTTCCTATCACGGAGGCACCAAATACCGCAATGTGCCGCGCTGGCAGATTCCCATTGAACTGAAGCGGCAGTTTCCGGATATTCAGATTGTAGTGGACAACAGCCACATCTGCGGCAACCGCCACATGTTGAGTGAGATCGCTCAGAAGGCGATGGATCTGAATTACGACGGCGTCATGACGGAAGTGCATCCCGATCCGGATAATGCCTGGAGTGACGCTGCCCAGCAAATTACACCCCGAGAATTCGGAGAGCTGATCAACCAGCTTGTTTACCGCCAGCCCAGCTCTGATGACCCCGAGTACCAGGAGCACATCGATCACCTGCGTCACGAGATCGACGAGATCGACGAAGAGTTGCTGAACCTGCTCGGTCGGCGCATGAAGATCGCCGAAGGTATCGGCGAGTATAAAAAGCGCAACAACATCGCCATCCTGCAAACCGACCGCTGGAACGAGATCCTCGGCCGCGCTGTTGCCAGGGGGCAGCTGCACGGACTGAGCGAGGAATTCATTTCGGTCATCCTGCGGGCCATCCACCAGGAGTCCATCAATCACCAGGAGAAAGTGATGAGCGGGCAGCAGGTGGAAAAGTAGAGGTGACTACAACAGTGTAGAAGTTTGGTCACCGCTCCTTCGGAGCGGCTGGTTTAGAAATTCAGAAGATCTGAAAACGAGATTTCCGGTTTCAGATCTTCTAAACTCCTAAGCAGCGAGCCCAGAGGGCGAAGCGCTAAACTTCTAAACTTTTCTGCCGTTTTTATCCGGAAGTGACGCAAATACTTACCAAAGTCACCCCGTCAATCAATCTAAACTTCCTCATACATGACCCTGCCCGAATGGCAAACCCGCGGTGCTTATCACGAAGTTCACGGCATCCCCGTCTTCGCGCTCGACGAAGGGCCGCGGGAGGCCCCCGTAGTGGTTGTACTGCACGGCTACCCATCCTGTTCCTATGATTACTACCGGGTATTGCCGTACTGGACGAAGGACTACCGGGTGGTGGTGCACGATCATCCCGGCTTCGGCCTGTCGGGCAAACCGGCGGATTATTCCTATTCCCTGATCGAGCAGGCCGAAATAGCCCTTGGCCTGTGGGCGCAGCTCGGCATTCGGGAGGCGCATTTGCTGGCGCATGATTACGGCACCAGCGTGGCCACGGAAATCATCGCCCGCCGGCAGCGGGAATACGAACCGGTGCGGCTGCTCGGCGCTACGCTGGGCAACGGCAGCATGCTCATTGAGCTGTCGCAGCTGCGTTGGATACAGAAATTGCTGCTTCACCGCCGTCTCGGCCCGCTGGTGGCCAAATTTAGCAGCAAGGCCCTGTTCGACCTGAATATGCGGCGCTTGTGGGGCGACCAGGATAAGGTGGAACAGCAGGACCTGGACCTGCTCTGGGAAATGCTGATCCGCGATCAGGGACGCCAACGCCTGCCGCAGCTCACGCAGTACATCCGCGAACGCCGGCGCTTCTGGCATCGATGGGTGGGCAGCCTGTACCGGACGGATCTGCCCGTCAACCTGCTCTGGGCAGAGGAAGATCCGGTAGCCGTGATCAAAATGGCGCACGAATTGCACCGGAACATCCCGGACAGCCGCCTGAAGCTGCTGCCCGGCATAGGTCACTATCCGATGCTGGAATCGCCGGAAGTTTATGCACAGACGTTTTTGGAAATGTTGAGAGAGTGGGATTGAAAAGGGCAAGGCGTTTTCTCTTGGCGGCCTATTAATTTTCTTATCTTTCTGATTCGAAGTAAAACCACTCTATCCATTTAGAATCAAACGGCACATGAAGTATAACAACTTGCAAATTCAGGAAGAAGACGGCATACTCATTGTCACCATCAACCGCGAGAAGGCCCTCAACGCGCTGAACACCGAAACCATGCTCGAACTCAAGGGCTTGTTCGGTGAGGATGCCCTGGAGCAGGAAAACCTGAAGGGCGTCATTCTGACCGGCGCCGGCGAAAAGGCTTTCGTGGCCGGAGCTGACATCAAGGAGTTTCTCGATTTGGATGCCGCAAAAGGCGCGGAGATGGCCAAGCGTGGCCAGGAAATATTTGCCCTGATCGAAACCTTCCCGCGCCCGGTAATAGCGGCGGTAAACGGCTTTGCACTGGGAGGGGGTTGCGAACTGGCCATGGCTTGCCATTTGCGCGTAGCAAGTGAAAATGCCAAATTCGGCCAGCCGGAAGTCAACCTGGGCATCATTCCCGGTTACGGCGGTACCCAGCGCCTGATTCAGTATGTAGGAAAGACCAAGGCGACAGAGTTGCTGATGACCGGCGACATGATCGATGCCGAGGAAGCCCATCGCCTGGGACTGGTCAACTATGTCCTGCCGGCGGACAAATTGATGGATAAAGCCAGGGAAATCATCCAAAAGACGGCAAAAAAAGGGCCTGTAGCCATTACTAAAATCATCGAAACCGTGAATGCCTATTTTGATAAAGAAGAGGACGGCTTCACGCGGGAGGTTAAAGCATTCGGACACACCACGGGAACGGAAGATTTTAAGGAGGGCGCTTCGGCCTTTATCGAAAAGCGGCAGGCGAATTTTAAAGGGAAATAATCTGGATGCTGGATAGCTGGGTGCTGGGTGCTTGATGGCGCTAGCCTGGAATATCCCCTGGATAAGCCCCGTTAAATCCCTTCCGACTTCCGCTTTCCCACTTCCCACTTCGATTTGGGTGCTGCTAACTGGCAACTTAAAAAAAACGGAGCGCCCATGCGGGCTACTCCGTTTATGGGGGGGGGGATTTACCGGTTTTGGTAATCGGTCATTTGTTGCTTTTTATCGCGTAGCTGTCTTTTCATCTTTTCAGTCGCTTCCGCGAGTGCCTTTTCAAAACTTTCCGCAGAGGATTCGGCAAAAAGCGAATGATTGGGGATTTCGCAACGGATTTCAACCACTTTCCCTCTCGGGTCAGCGTGCTGACGTCGGTTCTCTACGTTCTTCAGATAAACCTGTGCGGTGGTGATGCGCTCAAAGAATTTAGTCAGACCAGTCACCTTGTCTTCGATTAATCGGTTCAGGTCATCACTTACTTTAAAAGGCGCTTCCACTTGAAGATTCAGCATAGTAATTCAGTTTTCGTGAAAAATGGTTTCAGATTGTTCAGAATGGTAATGGAATTTTCCCGTTGAGGGAATCTTACATATTTGGACCGCGGTTTATTGCAGTTCAGGACAAAATACACTTTTATAACAGCAATAAGCGCCCTAAGTGTTCAAAATGCCGGCTGCTGTTCTCATTCCGGAATATAAGATACCAATTAGTAATGCGTTGTGATAATCATCACCTCCGGCTATGATTTGCATCAGTTAGCTGCAGCCCTGGCGATCATGAAGGAGAGGTTTATGAACTTTCCCGGGCATATTTAAGTGGTTGTGCTTTCTTGGCCGTACTGCCGGGAACATTTGAGGAAGGCTACTTATCTTTGTACTCAAAGAAAAGGTATGAAGTACTTTTGTTTTCTCTTTCTGTTCCTTTCGATTACTTTGAGCCCGAACGCCCAGCTGTTGTCAGGACGCTGGGAGGGTGTGGTCACGCAGGAGGGGAAAAACAGCGTTTTTTACTACGAAATTGATGTGGTACAGGAGGGTAATGCCGTTTCCGGTACTTCCTATTCGGTGAGTAAGGAAGGCGAGACCGAAGCCCGTTTCGAGATTAGCGGCGTCTGGGACGGTCAGCAACTCACCCTGCAGGAGATCAGCCAGCTGGAACCGGAAGAACCGAAGTGGTGCCTGAAATTCGCTACGCTGCAGTTTAAGATGACCGATGAGGGCTATCAGCTGGATGGGGAGTGGCGGGCGCCCGGCTGCACGCCCGGACGCATGACGCTGACGCGGATTCCCACCCGCACGACTACCGATACGCTGGAGCAGGAACTTCCTTTTGAATTAAGCGGCGCCTGGACCGGCCACCTCTCCCAGTCGGATCGCGATTACGGCTTCTTTTTTGAGTTGACGCTGGAAGAAGCGCCGGAGGGCAGCTCTTATATCGTTTCCGAAGATAACGGCGGCAGCGCCCATCACGCGCTGCGCTGGAGTTATGACGAAGCAAAGAAGCTGTTGGTATTCAAAGAGCACTGGGTGACGGAGAAGACCGACCCGCGCTGGCCCTGGTGTATCAAGCGGGGCGCGCTGCAATTGCGCCGCGACGGCATGCGCTACGTGCTGGAAGGCCCCTGGGAAGGCTTCATCGAGGGCTTTGAATCGGGTAGTGATAATTCGCAGTGCGCTCCCGGGACTGTCTATCTGGAAAAACCCGTGCTGACCAAAACCATTGTCCGGCAAAACGAAATCCA
Organism: uncultured Saprospiraceae bacterium; assembly: GCA_964632995.1. Lineage (GTDB taxonomy): Bacteria > Bacteroidota > Bacteroidia > Chitinophagales > Saprospiraceae > CAZWDL01. Next base: position 3,265 of record CAZWDL010000097.1, on the reverse strand, counting down.
ACAGCAGGCCTACACCGCCACTACTCAGCGTAAGGTGAAGATAGAGCGCACGCTGGAGGTGCGCAGCCGCCAGCTGTATCTGCGCGTCTGGGACAACGGCACTGTCGACGGCGATATCTGCACCCTCTTCCTCAACGGCCGCCGCATTCTGCACAACTACCGCGTTAGCAAACACAAATGGGCCATTCCCATCACGCTGGAGGAATCCAACAATTTTCTCATCCTCCATGCCGACGATCTCGGCGATATCACGCCCAACACCGTCGCCGTCTCCGTCGATGACGGCTATACTGAACAGATCGTTATCGTTTCATCCAACCTCAAGGAAAGCGGAGCGGTGATGATTCGCGAGGTGAAAGTGGACTGAGAAGAAGCCGGCCAGTCTTAAGCTATGCGGCCTCTGCGGCTCTGCGTGCCACTTACTGCCAGCATAGCTGCTCTTCGCCATGCTTGCAGGATGCCGCACGCAGAGGCGCAGAGCACACAGTAACATTTTATAAATTCTTTACCGGCGGCACTACCGAGGTCGTTTATGCCTTATTATCCCATTTTTGCTTCCTATTGCTTTAGCACTGCCCTGGTTATTTGTTTGTCACCGATGAACATTTGGAAAAAATAGATGCCATTCGGGAATTTCCCTATATCTATTTCTGTCATCTTATTTTGAATTTTTTTGGTGAGTAAAACCTGCCCTTGCCCATTGGAAAGGTTAAACACTTCTCCAAGCAGAATAAACGGGCATTCGAGTGTCAATTGGCTTGAGGCTGGATTTGGGTACAATGAAATATTCATTGACTCCGTTACGATTTCAAGATCGGTTGTAAGCCAGAGATCACAGGGAGCATCTGTCAGGTTGATATGGTATTCAGAGTCCTGGTAACAACGAAGAGGACCGAGAGGCGTGCCGGCGATACAGCAGATGATATCCGGGCTCAGGAAAAAGCTGTTGATCTGCCCGACGCGTTCGTAGTAGCCGTCGTCGAAATGAAAATTATAACTGCTGTCCAGCACAGTCGTATTAAAGTGGCGGAGCAGCGAGCCGTCGAGTTCGTCCAGCGTGATGGAATCTACGACTACCTTAAAGATATTCGTATCCGTTCCAATTTCAACCGGTACCGGAAAGGTCAGCGTATCCCCTGCCTGGGCGGAAAAATCGTAGAGCAGATCGAAACGTTCGAAATGGTGGTTGTAATAAAAAACGGAGTCGTTGCGGTCGTAGACAAATTGGGGTTGTAGATGCTCAATCGTACTGTCGATTTTGAAAGATTTTCCTTCTATTTTCCGACATAAAACGCCTTGTATTGAGGTATCCTTTACCACCTCATAGGAATGAAACTGACTGCCAGGACTCAATCCGCCATCGTTCCGGTGATACCATTGGGCGCCAACCGGCGCAAATTCTACATTTTGAGCGGGTAGAAACAACGGAACGACAAGCCCGAGCAGTAGTAGAATTCTTCGCATTTTTCGTGATTTATTTTAAGAATGACTAATCAAATTCCGTTGCACTTATTTACATTGGAGCTGAATCTATCATTCCCCAATACTGATTTTTGGAAAGCCATACGACTCCCAAGTCACAAAAGCTTGAGTGTTATTATCAAGCAGACGGACATTCTTTTCCCGTCAGCTATTTAGCTGTAAAGAATGCCATGCCGGTTCAACCGGCCGTAGCTTAAGGGCCCGGCGAAGAATAACTTCCCCATTTGATACGGCTATTTTTCCGCCATGCTGCGTTGCTCGTCGGTCAGGTAGCTATGGCTATCTTCCCGCCTCCTGCCTTGCCTGGCGAAAAAATAGCTCGCCTGAAACAGGGAATTTATTTTTCTCCGGCCCCTAAGCCGACCGACAACAATTTCCGCTACCGTCCCATAGGAACAGTTACGGTTAAACCAAACTTATACCGGGCACCCGCGATAGAACGCAGTAAAGCAACTGTAGCTTTTGACGAATTGAATCTTTGGGTTAACCCGGATTATGCATGAATTAATCTATTACGGCGCTAAACTATCGCCATTCTTGGGCTTCCTCGTCATTCGGTGCTAACCGTCCGTAGGGACGGCTGTGCGCCTCATTCCTGCGAGAGCCCAACACTGGCAGCTATTTTGGCGCCTCATGACGAAGAACCCATGCATAATCCGGGTTAAGACTATGGAAGGGGCAGCGGATTTTTAAACTCGCACATGTATTTACGAAAGTAATATAAGGCCATTTTTTTTTTGCCAAGTTTTTCAACAATTTTTTTTCAGGGAAGGGGGCGGAGTGTTTGAGCAGGGCGCCGGAAGCGGCTATACCCCGGTTTCTATCTAGTGGATCAATTCAAATATAAGACCTCGTACTGTTAAAACTGCCCGAATTGGTGAAAAAAATGGGGGTTGAAGATACAGTAAATCCCTTCCCGGACACTGTCCAGGTGCTCCCATTTGTAGGGAATCCGGGGGTTGGAGAAGGACAGCGCCTGCTTTTGTATTTCCACCACCTGATCAGCAAAGTGCACCTTGCTGTTTCCTCTCACCAGCAAGATCTTATAAAAGTCCCGCCTTCGGTAGAGAATTTTGGTAGGCTTGCCCTCCACATAAGGTTCCAATCTGAAAATATTGAAATGCCCGATCTCCTTGCGGAAGTTTTCGGGAAGCCAATTGAGTTTGCGTTTGTAAAAGTCTTCTAAAGCTATTCGATTCACCCCCCTTCCGGTAACAATCTTCAAAGCAATGCTTACAAATTTCAAACAAGCCTTCATTCTTCACTAACCGACAGTTTCCGCGGCACCTGCCAGTGCCCGGTCAATCTGGAAACAATGATAATGGTGACCAATCCCGAGACCATTGCCAGCGTCCGGAAAGGGAAGAGGTTGACGCCCTCTTCCACCATGGGGTAGGGGAGCAGGATGGGGAGGCCAAGGGTGGGATCGCCCCCGCCGAAGCGCAGGACGAAGGCCACGATAAAGCCCGCGAATGCCCCGTACGCATTGGCCTTGCGATCGAAGAGAGCGCAAACCAGCGGCGGAAAGAGCAGGCAGTAGACGAAGTCGCTGCACAGAAACCACAGCGCGTAGACGCTTTGTACGTTGAGCGCCAGCAGGGTGGCGGCGATGCCGACGATCCAGATACAACGGCGGATGATGGTAGCGAGGCGCAGCGAGGAAATATCCGGACGCACCAGCGGCCGGTAGATGTTCCAGCCGGCCATGGAGGAGGCAGAGAGGATGGATTACCCGTTTCGCCGCCTTCAAGGCGGCGCTTCTCGCCGGCGCCGCCTTCAGCGC
>CAZWDL010000096.1:0-29685 GCA_964632995.1 uncultured Saprospiraceae bacterium | reverse complement strand
GACTCTCGTAATTACCCGGAAGGGATTGAAACCCACTGACCGTGACCGGCTCCGCAGCGAGCGCCGTGGCGCCGGTTCGGCTGAGCTGCTCGGCGTGGACCTTGACGCCGAGCCCGAGCACACGGGCTCGCTCGAGGATGCGGCGCCGCCGGCCTGCGCATCACCACCGACATGTACAACTACGTCGCCGGCGCTACCGGCCTCGACGCCGCCATGCCGCCCTGGGTGCAGGAAGGCGGCTACGAGGAATGGGCGCGCCGCCTGGCCGAACCGGCCATCCGCAAGCGCGTCAAAGCGGAGATGAAAACCGACGCGCAAGACTGGGAAAACCTCTACTATGCCGCCGGCTCGGCGGATAACCTGCTGCTCGTCGGTTTTAAAAGCGACAGCCTGAAAAAGTATACCGGCAAACCCCTGGCCGAAGTGGCCGAAATGCGCGGAACCAGTCCGGAAGAAACCGCCATGGACCTCGTCATACAGGACGGCAGCCGCGTGGGGACGGTGTACTTCCTCATGTCGGAAGAGAATGTCAAAAAGCAAATCCAGCTGCCCTATATGAGCTTCGGCTCCGACGCAGGCGCCCTGGCCGCCGAAGGCGTTTTCTTAAAATCCAACACCCACCCCCGCGCCTATGGCAATTTCGCCCGACTGCTCGGCAAATACGTGCGCGACGAACAGGTGATCTCCCTGCAGGAAGCCATTCGCAAACTCACCTCCCTGCCGGCCGACAATTTGAAGATAGAACGCCGCGGCCGCCTGGAACCTGGCTATTACGCCGACGTGGTCGTCTTCAACCCCGAAACCATACAGGATCACGCCACCTTTGAATTCCCGCACCAGTACGCCACGGGCGTGCAGCACGTATTCGTCAACGGCCGGCAGGTGGTGCGGGACGGCGAACATACCGGGGCCACGCCGGGGAGGTTTGTGAAGGGAGCGGGAGGGAAATGAAAAGTCGGAAAGTGGAAGGCGGAAGTCGGAAAGCGGAAGGCGAAAAGCCTCTCCACAGGAGAGGCGGCCTTAGGCCGGAGGAGCGGCGGATACGTTTACGAAGCCTCGAAGGCGTATTACCCGGAACTATATAAACATTAACCACCCTCACATGAAAAAAGCATCATTATTCGCAATCTTTTGCCTGCTCAGCATAGTCAGCTACCCCCAATCCACCGAAGTCGACCTGGGGGCGCTCGACGCTTACATCGAACAAGCGCGGCGGGACTGGAAAGTTCCAGGCCTGGCCGTGGCCATCGTCAAAGACGGCGAAGTACTGCACGCCAAAGGCTACGGCGTGCGCAGCCTGAAGACCGGTGAGCCGGTGACGGAGGAGACCCTGTTTGCCATGGCCTCCACCACCAAGGCCATGACGGCGGCCGCGCTGGCCATGCTCGTCGACGAGGGGAAGGTCGACTGGGACGATCCCGTTGTAAAACACCTTCCCAAGTTCCGCCTGGAAGACCCCTACATCACCAGCGACCTGCGGGTGCGGGATCTGCTGACGCACAATACCGGCATCGGCAACGCCGACTTTCTGTGGTGGAAGACGGACCTGAGCTCCGAAGAAATCCTCGATCGCATGCAGTACGCCGAGACGGCTTACCCTTTGCGCGGCGGCTACACGTACCAGAATATCATGTACCTGGCCGCCGGTGAACTCATCGAGCAGGTCAGCGGTATGACCTGGACCGAGTTCATCTCCGATCGCGTAATGGCCCCGCTGAAAATGTCGCGCAGCACGCCCCTGCGCCGCCTGGCGGAGGAAAAAGAAAACCGTTCAACCCCTCACGACTACGTGAATGACGAGATCCAACCCATCGTCAATACCGACGCGGATAGGATCGGGCCCGCCGGCTCCGGCTGGTCCTGCGTAGCCGATATGGCCAAATGGATGAACTTCCTGCTCGACAGCGCGCGGGTAGATGACACCCGGCTGATCAGCGCCGAAAACTTCTCGGAGCTCTTTTTACCGCAAATCGTGATCCCCAAGAATCAGTTCTACCCAACCTCACAACTTACCCAACCCTTCTGGACCACCTACGCCCTGGGCTGGTTCCAGCACGATTACGGGTCACACGCCGTCAGTTTCCACACCGGCAGCCTGGGAGGCACGGTGGCCATCTGCGGACTGATCCCGGAACAGCGCCTGGGCGTCTACGTTTTCGGCAACCTGGATCACGCCGAGCTGCGCCACGCCATTATGTACAAGGTGTTTGACACCTTTACCGGCAGGACCGGCGGCCGCGACTGGAGCGCCGAATTTATGGAATTGTACGATGATATTCGGGCTGAAAAGGAAGCAGCCCAGGAAAAAAAGTGGACCAAAAGACAGGAAGAAACGACACCTTCCCTACCTTTGACGGCCTATACGGGAACTTACAAAGATCCGTTCTACGGTACGGTGGAAGTGGAACTCAGAGAGAGTCAGCTGCACGCTCGTCTTTCCGCCGGCCTGCAGGTTGCGCTCCGGCACTGGCACTTCGATACCTTCCGCGGCAGCTTCAGTCTGCCCTGGCTGGAGGACGATTTGTTTTCTTTCGAGCTGAACGAAGACGGTAAGGTGGCGTTCTTTAGACGAGGAAATATTGAGTGGAAAAGGCTGGAGAAAAAGACAGCGGATGGACAGGATTGACGGGATGAACAGGATTACAAAAATTTGGATATCCCTTAGAGGAAAATTCTGCCTCCTTTTTTACCCGGATTATTCATGGCAAGTCCATGAATAATGACGACAAATGATCGAAAACCTATGATTTTCAAACATTTGTGTCAGGGTTAACCCTGACAATTGCAAAATTTTGGATACCCAAATTTGGATATTTACCCTGCTGAACATAAAGCGGGCGGAATCTTTATAATTGATTGACAACCATAATTTTGCAATTCGTCAGCCTTTCGGGCGGAAAATTCTTTGTGAATTTTCCGGGTTAAGTTTGCACACCAGCTACCTGGAAGCAAAAAATACATTTAAAATGAACGACATCATCCGCAGCCGGTTTCCCGCGCTGCAACGAGAACACCAGAGTGAAACCCTGGTATTTATGGACGGACCGGCCGGCACCCAGGCGCCGCAACCGGTCATCGACGCCATTTCGGATTATTACAAAACGAGCAATGCCAACACCCACGGCACTTTTGTCACCAGCCAAGAAACCGATGAGGTGATGGACGCTGTACGCGCCGATATAGCCGCGCTGCTGGGAGCAGAAGGACCGCACACCATTTCCCTGGGACAGAATATGACTTCTCTGAATTACGCATTGGCCCGTGCCATGGTGCGCATCCTTCAACCCGGCGACGAAATTCTGATTACCCAGCTCGATCACGAAGCCAACCGCGGCCCCTGGCTCAGCCTGCGCGAACACGGCATCGTGGTTCGTGAGGTGAAGCTGCTGCCCGAAGGCCGCCTCGATTACGACGATATGGAGCGCAAGCTCAACGAGCGCACCCGCCTGCTGGCCATGGGTTACGCCAGCAATATCCTGGGCACGGTCAACGATGTACGCCTCGCCCGGCAGCTGACCCGGCAGGTAGGCGCCTGGCTATTGCTCGACGCCGTGCACTACGCGCCCCACTTCCCCATCGACGTGCAGGCCATCGGTTGCGACTTCCTCCTCTGCTCCGCCTACAAGTTCTACGGGCCTCATGTCGGCATCCTCTACAGTCGCCCCGGCCTGCTCGACCGGCTGCAGCCCGATCGCCTGCGCACTGCCGGACAGGCCGCCCCCTACTCCATCGAAACCGGTACGCTCAACCACGCAGCTATGGCGGGCGTAAGCGCCGCCGTACACTTCATCGCCTCCCTCGGCCGGGGCGATTCCCTCCGGGAAAAGCTGACCAGCGCTATGGAGCGCATCCACGAACACGAAATCGAAATGGCCAGAATGCTGTACCGGGGACTGGAAGAAATGGAAGGCGTAAAAGTTCTCGGCCCTTCTATCCGCGACCCGATGCGGGCGCCTACGCTCGGCGTTACGGTGGAAGGATATACTCCTCAGGAAATCTGCCGGCAGCTCAGCCAATACAATATCCTGGCCTGGGACGGCCACTTCTACGCCTTACGGGCCATAGAGGTGCTTGATCTGGTGGAAAAGGGAGGGGTAACACGGCTGGGCATTTCGGCCTACACTACGGAAGATGATGTGCAGCGCGTACTGGCGGCTTTTCAGCAGATCCGGAAAACCTAACGGAGCCTGCTTCGAAGAACTGAAAAAGGCTCATTTTTCACCTTGAAAAATGGCGGCGTTATATTTTCACAAATCCTGACTTGATAAATTACAGATCTGTTACTTTATTAAATACGGATGTTTTAAGTAAAGGACTGATGAATAATACTTTTTTATTAAATAAAATAATTAAATGAAATTAAAATTATTTTATTTAATAAAAAAGTATTGGCCTAATTTGTATACCCTGCAAAATAAAGGCTGGCGTGTTGGCACGGGGTTTGCAATTATGTAAATAAAGAACAGAAACAATCAAAAAACATTGCAGAAGCGTCTTGCCTTACTTCAAATGACATAAAAACTGAAGACTTGTTGAGTCGCTGAAACTGTTTAATAAGAGCATTTTATCTCGATTGTTCCCCGATTGGTATCGCAGCGCTTACATTAGAATTCTTTCTTTCGTAAGAGCTGCTTTTTTTTTATAAACCACCGAAGAGTTGATTAGGCGAACCGAAATTAAAGCGGTCAATCGAAACCGAAGGGAAAAACACAAGGTCACTTCTTAACGTTGAAAGAATAAAAATTCAAGATTTTCTATGGGATATTTCAAATCTACCTCACAATTCAACTAACTTGCCGGAAATTGGAGCGTTTTTCAGGAGCCGTCGGAAATTTTTCCAATTTAGCGAGGCTCAAAGAGTTAATCCAACATTTTGAATTCGGGTAAAAGCTGAAAAATCGCAGAATAGCGAAGATGAGTCAGAATTCAAGACCCACAAGGAGGATTCATTTCTGAACAACACTTAGCCTGATCGCATCTTATAAAAGGCATTATGAAGATTATAGGCATAGGCGCATCGGCAGGCGGAGTACAAGCCCTGTCGGACTTTCTGGTTCACTTACCATTGAACCTGGAGGTTCCCTTTGTCCTGGTCAAGCACTTACCGCCGAATGAAGAATCCGCGCTCCAACGGATTCTCTCCAAGAAAACGACTTATCCCGTCATTACGGTAGAGGACGAAGTTGTTCCGGAGCCGGGAAAAATTTATCTCCATCCGCCGGGGCATCATATTCTATACGAAGGCGGCAAGCTGCGGCTCCTTCCCCCGGAACCCTCCTCTCATTTGAAATTTCCCATCGACCGTTTTTTCGGAAGCCTTGCCAAAGAGGCCGGGGAAGAAGTCGTGGCTATTATCCTTTCCGGAGCAGGCTCCGACGGCTCGCGCGGCGCCAGGGCGATCAAGGATCGGGGCGGCCTGGTATTGGTGCAGGACCCTGAAAGCGCCGAATTTAACCAAATGCCGAAAGCCGCGATCAATATGGAAATCGTCGACTATAAGCTGAGGCCGGGAATCCTGGCGGAAAAACTAGGTAAAATTCTGAAGCACAAACAGAATTTTACGGAGAAAAGAGCGCTGATTAACCTGGAGGCCAGGGCCGACCACTCCTATTTCGACCGGATTCTAAACTATCTGAAAAACTTTTCCGACATCGATTTCAGTAAATACCGGGAATCGACCTTGGTCCGGCGGCTGGAAAAACGCCTCCTGCTTCACCAGTCCGAAACCCTGGAAGATTACTTCCACCTTCTCAATGGAAACCGCAGTGAGATGGCTTCGCTGTTCGCCGATTTTGTCATCAGCGTAACTCAGTTTTTTCGCGATGAGGAAGCGTTCAATTTGCTGTCCTCCCAGATCATCCCCGACATCGTTGATCAGAGTAGCCCTGACAAGACCATCCGCGTTTGGGTTCCCGCCTGCGCTACCGGGGAGGAGGCCTACTCCGTGGCAATCGCGCTGAGTGAACACTTCAGGGAAAACGATATCAATAGAGAGTTTAAGGTTTTCGGTTCCGATATATCCCAGAATGCCATCAATTTCGCCGCCTCCGGTCTCTATCCCTCCAATATAGAATCGGAAATGCCCGGGGAGCTGCTGTCCGCTTATTTTGTAAAAGAAGAAAACCATTATCGCGTCCGTAAGAGCCTGCGCGAAAAGATGCTCTTCGCATTGCAGGATGTGCTCCGGGATCCGCCTTTTATCCGCATGGACCTGATCTCCTGCCGCAACCTGCTGATTTATCTGAAGCCGGAAGCCCAAAGGAATATGCTGGCGACTTTTTATTTCGCGCTCAACCCCGGCGCTTACCTGTTCCTGGGCTCCAGTGAGTCTACTGGAGAACTGAAGTACGCCTTTGATAAGATCAGCACGCGCTGGAGTTTCTACCAAAAGAAAGAAGACTCCAAAATGATCAATCTTGCCCCCCGGGAAAGGAATCTGGAAAAATTGCACTGGACCCCGCCGGTTAAGCAGCAGGCGGTGACTGACGCCTCCAGCGACCGTCCCCAGGCTGAGGAGGACATCGACCCTTTCGCCCGCCTCCTGATCGACCGATACGCGCCCTCTTCCATCTTTCTGGACAAGCAGCTGAACATCCTGTATATCCATGGGGAAATGGACCACATTTTGAAGGTGCCCCGTGCTCTTCCTCGAATGAACCTGCACAAAATGGTGGACAAGGAGGATATAAGTCTGTTCCGTACGGGCGTACAGCGCGCAATCAAATCAGAGCATCCGGTCATCCTCAAAAACGTCTCCTTATCCAAATCCGGACAGGAGATAGACCTCAGTTTCAAAACGGTAGAATTTCCGGAATTGGACAATCCCGTCATTCAGGTAGAGATCATTTCCTCCGCCTCCGAGCAACCTTCTCCTCCCGAGAGGAAAGAGCTGGGCAGGGCCGACTACCTGCAGGAAAGAATCAAAACCCTCAAAGAAGAACTGCAAAATGCGCGTCGACAAACCAACGAACTGGTTAAAGAACTGGGAACGACTAACGAGGAGCTGGAATCTTCCAACCGCGAATTGCTGGCTTCCAATGAAGAATTGCAAAGCACCAACCTGGAGCTACAGTCGATTAACGAGGAACTGTACAGCGTCAATAGCGAACTATATAGCAAAAATGACGAGCTCAACATCGCCAACAGCGATCTCAAAAACCTCCTCAAAAGCACCGGTATAGGCACCGTTTTTCTCGACAACCAGCTGCGCATCCGCCGCTTTACGCCTGCCGTCAGGCAACAATTTAAGCTACTGGATACTGACCTTGGCCGTCCGATCACCGATTTTTCCACCTCTTTTGACAGCCTGGATATCGGAGCGACCTGCGAACAAGTTCTCAACACCTTAAACAGTTTTGAAAAGGAAGTATCCGACAGTCAGGGGAGCCACTACCTGCTCCGGATTCTACCGTATCGTACCGAGAAAGATGAAATCCGGGGCCTGGTGATGACTTTTGTGGAAATCAGTGAACTCATTGAGACGAGAGCACTGTCTTCCAGAAGCAGTGAACAGTTCGAGGTCCTCTTTGAACACACTGATCACATCCTGCTAATGATCGGTAGGGATAAATCGATCACCAAAGCCAATCACCCCCTGGGCAAGTACTCGGTTCAACAACTTGAGGGGCAATCCCTAACGAAATTCATTCCCGGGAATAAGAAGGAGAAGGTTGACCGGCTTCTCGCAGCGTCTTTCCACGAAGCTCAGAAAGGAAAAGTTATTCTTACCCTTTCAGATTTCAAAAGTCATCCGGCTTTCTACGACCTGACCTTTATCCCTTCAACAGAATCCCGGGACCAACCTTTCGTCCTGGTCGTTGCGGAAGATGTCACCTTACGGGAGCTGCTCAAAGAAGAAATCAGCATTTCGCTGACGCGGTACCAGAACTTTATGGAACACACCCGGCGCCCTATCGCGCTGATTAACGCCCAATGGGGGATCGTAGCGGCTAATCGCAGCTTTCGCTCCTTATACCCGGAGCGGATAGACCAGGAGAGCCGTTTTTACGAGCTGTTGCCGGAAAAAGACCGGGAAAACACCCAAAATATCATCCGGGATATCTTTGAGGGCAAGCCCTATGACGAACTGGAGCTCCCCCTGGGTAAGAAGGCGACGGCTTCCGAAAAACTCATCATGTTCGCTACTCCCGTCATTTTGCAGGATCAGATCAAATATGTAGCGCTGATCAGCAGCCGGAAAATAGAGCAAGAGGAAAACTGATCGATTAATCCCTGACTTATGTCAACTATCCTTTTTCCGGCTGATATCCAGTTTTCGCATCTTGGAGTACAGCGTCTGAGGGTTCAGCTCCAGCAATTCCGCAGCGCCGCCTTTGCCGCTTACTCTCCAGTTTGTTTTTTCCAGGGCTTTTAAAATGTGTCGGCGCTGCATTTCTTCGAAGGGAAGCAACGTCTCTTCCTTTGCCGCAAGAGCTTGATTTGGTGCTGTTTCCCATTCCGGGGCATTGCCGTCCGGCTTCCAGTGATTCAGCGAAAGCTCTTCGCCGGAGCTGAGTATGACCGCCCGCTCGATGATACTTTCCAGCTCGCGGATATTGCCGGGATAGTCGTATTGCATCAGCTTTTCCATAGCCTGGTCCGGAATTTTCCGGACCTTCCTGCCGATTTTTTCACGGTATTTACGAAGGAAGTACTCGGCCAGGACTGGAATATCTTCAGGTCGTCCACGCAGCGGCAGATTGTAGATGGGAAAAATGTTGATCCGGTAAAAGAGATCGGAGCGGAAATCGCCTTTCCGGACTTGTTCTCTCAGGTTCCGGTTGGTGGCGACGATAATGCGCACATCGACGGTGAGCATCTGGTTGCCGCCGACCCGGGTAAACTCTCCTTCCTGCAGCACGCGCAGCAGTTTGTGTTGTAATTCCAGCGGCAGCTCGCCGATCTCGTCGAGGAAGAGGGTGCCTCCGTCGGCCAGCTCGAAGCGGCCGGGTTTTTCTTTTACCGCACCGGTGAAGGCGCCTTTTTCGTGCCCGAATAATTCACTTTCGATAAGATGCTTGGGCAGGGTGCCGCAATCAACCTTGATCAGGGGCCGTTCCGAACGGTGACTGTTGCGATGGATGGCCCTGGCCAGCAATTCCTTACCGGTGCCGGTCTCTCCCAGAATCAGCACCGTAGAATCGGTGGGCGCCACCTGCTTCACCTGATCGAACACTTTCTCGTATTTCGGGCTACGGCTGATAATATTCTCAAAATTGTACTGGGAAGAAACTTCTTTTTGCAGGTAGATATTTTCTTCCTTGAGTTGCTGGGAAAGGTTATCGATCTCTACGAGCGCGCGCCGCAGGCGGGCTTCCTTGCGCCGTTCCAGACTGATGTCATGCGCCACCAGGCTCACCAGTACTTCCTCACCACTGTGGATTCGGGTCAGCCGGATATCTACCGGAAAAACAGAACCCTTTTTGCGTTGAAAGGAGCCCTCCACGTGCAAAACGTCCTTGTCTTCCAGCATTGCCCAGCGATTTTCCCATTCCTTTCTCGTACTCTCCACTTCTATATCCATAATGCGCAGGCCGTCCAGTAATTCAGACTTAGAGTAACCCAATTGTTGAACGGCCGCCGGGTTGACGTACCGGAAGCGGCATTCGGGCGTCAACCAACAAACAATTTGGGGTATCTTGTCGAGTATATTTTTATAATGCGACAGTTCCTGCTGCCGTTCTCCCTTCAATTTCATTTCTCGGAAAAAACCCCGGATTTGGATCACCTGTTCCTGTTTCACGATGGCTTCGGCCCGGAAAAACAAATTTTTCACTGCCCCCCTCCATTCGAACAACAGTTCCTGTTCCAGAGGTTGCCGCGTATGGTGTAGTTCGCGCAGCGCCTTGGTCAGACTGACGAGCTGAACGCTGTTCAAGCGTTTTTTTAGCAGCTCAACGATGCTTTCCCGGTGAACCGTGCCGGATTTCTCCAGGTGAAAAAGAGAATAAAAAGAAGGAGTTACAATCAGGCTTCCCCGCAGCAGATCCCATTGCCAGCCGGCTATGCCGTTCCAGCCGGCGCACCAGTCCAGTAACTCGAAATTTTGCGGAGCAAAAGGTTGAAAGGAAATGAGCCACAGGGCTATTGAGTCCTCCCCTTTAAGCGTTATCCGGACCGTTCCCGGCACCAGCTTTTCTTCGGAAGAGAGAAAAAAAGTTTGCCTTTCCATCATTTCCTCTTTCTCCAGCCGCTTCCAGTGAAGGGAATAGCTCCCGGGACTGGAGTGAAACTCGAGATCGAAAATTTTATGGTTAATGAGTTCTTCTGCTTGGTAACCAAGCACCTCCATGAAGTTCCGGTTGGAATGAATGATGGTTCCCAGTTCATTAATCCACAAAAGACCATCGGCAAGGTACTCTAATGCGCGATAAGGCTTTTTCGAAATGGATTCTTTTTCTCCTTTCATTCCGTGCAGTTTCACACCTGAGACGTAAATAAAGCCCCCCCGTGAAGGGCGCAACTTCCAACCGGACAGAAAGCATTTGCAAAAGGCTGGCTATCCAGATTCCAAGGAATACTATAGTGGCTTCGGCACTAGTGAAATTCAGGTGAATCCGCTGATACCGGTTTTTGCGATTACAACTGGCTGTTTCGTTGTGCTTTACCTGAAGACCTCTGTTCTTTTTCCGGAGAATTTGCAGGACCGAACAGATAGAGCTGATACCAAATCAGAAGCGGATGATAAAAATACCCTCCGACGCTTTAGAATGACCAAAATGGCTTCAATCAAATATAAAATAAAAAACAGAAAACAAAAAAAGTCATAACAAGGTATTCATATCTCCACCTGTTCACCTACCTCGAAGACCTTATCCGAGGGAATATGGAAAAAACGGGTGGGGTCCTGGGATACTTTCATCAGATACTTGAAGATAAAGTCCCGCCACAGGCTCATCCCCACTTTGCGCTCCGGCACGAGCGTTTCGCGTCCGAGAAAGTAGGTAATATCTTCGAAGTCAATTTCCGATATTTTTTCAGGATACTTTTTATGCGCCAGCATGCGGCTGATGTCAATCCGGTCCATATAACCATACTTGACCAGCATACGATAGAAGCGGTTGCCCATATCCTCCAGGGTGAGGCGTTCTTCGGCCGGAACGTAGGGGACGTTGCGGATACCCACGGTCAGGAATACCACCTGTTTGTGAATGACCTTGTTGTGCTTGAGGTTATGGACCAATGCGGGCGGCGTCACCAGGATGGTGCCGGTCATATAGATGGCGGTGCCGTCGACGGTGACATAGTCGGTGCGGCGAAAATCATCGACAAACTCCTTGAGCGGCTGCAGATAGCCGCTGCGCTGTTTTCTGAGCAATTCCCGGCCGCGCACCCAGGTGTCGTACAGGATGTAGATGGCGACACTTACCAACAGCGGAAACCAGCCCCCTTCCAGTATTTTGAGCAGATTGGCGGAGAGATAACCTACATCGGCAACTAGGAACAACAGGGTCAGGCCGAGTGTGGCGCCCAGCGACCACTTCCAAAGGTCACGCATCGCGTAAATAGCCAGGATATCCGTAATGACCATTGTAGAGGCCACCGCCACGCCGTAGGCGCCTGCCAGCGCCGAGCTCGTCTGAAAACCGATGACGACCCCCAGGGTAGCGGCCAGCATCAGCCAGTTGACCGGAGCGATATAAATCTGGCCGGCTTCTTTTTCTGAGGTATATTTAATCGGCAGCCGGGGCAGGTACCCCAGTTGCACCGATTGGAAGGTCAGCGAAAAGACCCCGGAGATAATCGCTTGCGAGGCGATTATCGTGGCAAACGTCGAAAGTCCCACCATCGGATACAGCGCCCAGTCAGGGACCAGGTAATAGAAAGGGTTTTCCGCCACCTCGTGGTTGTTGAGCAGCAGTGCCCCCTGTCCGAAATAATTGAGCAGCAGGCCGGGTAATACAATGGTAAACCAGGCCAGCCGGATGGGTTTGCGGCCGAAATGCCCCAGGTCGGCATAAAGTGCTTCTCCCCCCGTCACCACCAGGAAGATGGCGCCGAGTACATACAGCGCCTGAAGTTTTTCCCTAAAGAAAAATTGGATGCCGTGAACGGGATTAAGCGCCGCAAAAACATGCAGGTTCTCGAAGATGGTTGTCAGCCCCAGTATGCCCAGTACGGTAAACCAGACCAGCATCACCGGACCGAAAAGCTGTCCTACTCCTCCTGTACCACGCCGCTGCAATAAAAATAAACCGGCGAGGATTACAATCGTAATGGGCACCACATAGGGTTCAAAGATATCCGTAGCCACGTTCAACCCCTCCACCGCACTCAACACCGAAATCGCAGGGGTAATAATGCCGTCGCCAAACAGCAGGGTGGCTCCGAAGATGCCCATAAAAAAGATAAAGGCGCGCTTCCGGCTCTTATTTTGCGGAATGACCAGCTCCATCAGCGCCAGAATACCACCCTCCCCGTCGTTGTCGGCCCGCATGATAATCACAAGGTACTTAAAGGAAATGACCAGAACCAGCGACCAGAAAATCAGGGACAGTACGCCCAGGATATTGGCGTCGGTAATTGCCACTGCGTGGGGCCCGTGAAAGCATTCCCGGAAGGCGTAGAGCGGGCTGGTGCCGATATCTCCGTAGACGACCCCGAGCGCCCCTAGGGAAAGAAGAAGCAAACGACGCTGAGTGTTATCTTGTTTTGCGGACAAGGGCTTTGGACTTAGTTAGGTAAAAAAATGCTGGATGCCTGATTTCTTGATCCTGATTTTCGGGCATTCAGGCCGTGGAATGACCGTTTTGCGAATTCCACGGGTTTATCTAACCAGATCGCAAAGCGAAATGGGCGGACTGAATACGGGCATCCTTTATACAGCATCTAAAATCAAATTCTCTCTGCGTTTGTTCATCCCGCTCAAGCCAACTTGTTTATTTGTAAAATACCTCTCCTGATCCTGTGCCGACGACGCCCCCGGCTGCTTCCCGCGCCTCGTTCAGATAGGCGCGTATTTCTTTTGTATCGAAGAGCTGCTGAGCATCGCGGAAGCTTTGCCAGGCCTGGGAAGGGTCTGTTTTCATCAGTTGCTTACCCTTCGACAATTGAACCTGATACTGATCAATCGCCTCTAGGTTCTCCTCCACGACAGGCGTTGACTGATACTTGCCGGCTTTTGCAAAGCGGCGCCGGGCGCGTTTCAATTTCCCGTCTTCGAGAGCGAGCAGCCCTTTTTTCAGGTACTTCTCATATTTGCCATAAGCTTTGGCCCGTTGAATATCACTCCGGATCGCTTCGTTTTCGATGAAGCGGCTAGCCAGTCCGAAAAAACGAGTACTCGCCTCCTGGTCTCCTTGGTCGAGAGCGGATTGTCCGTGTTCGCGCAGGGTGCTATAGGCGTTTTCCCGGATGCGCTGCAGGTAGTCGCTGTCCTGGTAGCCTGCGGCTTCTTCCAGCGTCTGGGCGGCGGCTTCGTATTGTCCGTTGAAGAAGGCATCCTGCCCTTCCTGAAGCAGCTGATAGTGTAAGCGGCCTTTCAGTTCTTCGATCCGCTGTTCTACTTCCGGAGTGGCCTGGAGTTTTTTCGCCGCTTCATAGGCTTGCAGGGCCTGTTCATGCTGTTGTTGCCGGAAGGCTTCGTCTCCCTGACTGAAATACTGATTGTATTGCGACTGCCGCTCCAGTTGCATCAGGCGATCGAACTGAGGCTGTTCCCGCTCTTCGATGAGCAGCGACCTGGCAGCCTGGACCTCCTGCAGTGCGGGCTCGTAGTCGCCATTGTGAAACAATTGCTCAGCCCGGCGCAGCCGCTCCTGAACGAGGTATTGTCGCTGCTGCGTAGCCCGATTCAGTTCCTGCTGCACCTGTACCGACAACTGTTCGTCAACAGGAGCGAATTGCGGGAAAGACTCCCGAAGGTGCTTTTCAACCAGGGCCTGTCCCGTTTCGAAAGCTAGCTGCGCCGCCTTCCAGTCCTGCTCTGCAAAAGCCGCCCGCCCCTGCGCGAGCTGTTCGAAATAAGGAGTGTAAAAGGATTTTACCCGGCGTTGCGCATCCCGGGCTTTTCGCTTCAGGTCCTTGTCCTTGCGTCCTGCCGCATCAGCCTTGGCCTCGTCAAAATGCGCCAGCGCCGCCCGCACATCCGAAGCCGCAATAGCACTTATGCCCTCCCGGAACCGTTGGTCGAAGGAAGAAAGTGCATCCGCTTGCTCGTATTGCTCCCAGTTGGGATTCTGCGCCGGTAGCAACGGATTACCAAGGAGATAAAAAATCAGGAAAGCCGGCAGTAATATGGTAGTCTTCATATGGGATGGAGATTGGTTCTGGGCTTAATTTAAAAATAATTATTTATACCGGTAAATGGCAAAAACCGAAATGGCAATGAAAGGATCCACCAGATTTTTTTAATTTACCCACAGAAGTGGTTTTCACACTTCGACGGCAAAAAATCTAGTTAAATGCAACCATCCCGGTTAGTAGCCTTCTCCTTATTTCTTTGTCTTTTCACTTTCCTTCATCAAACAAGAGCTCAGAGCCGCCTGGACACCCTGCAGGTGCGCGTCCGAAGCAAGCAGCAACCGCTGTCCGCCGTGCTGGAAAGGCTGGCGCAAGTCTACGAAATCCGCATTTTTAAACCAAAGGAAATGGGAAGAGAAGTAAGCGTAACGCTCGACCTTCCGCTCACGCCACTGCCTCAGGCGCTAAACAAGCTGCTGGAAAACAGCGACCTGAGTTACCTCATTTACCGGGATCAGGCCATCGTGATTGGCGAACGCGCCCTTATCGAACGGGATTTCGGCGCCAATTACTTTGAAGCCCTGGAGAAAGCCCTGAAGACTGAAAAAGATCAACAGGAGGCGGAACAGGAGCCTATCATTATCGGAGCGCTGAGCCGTCTTTCCGCTGCGGGAAAAGCGAAGGTCAGCGGCCAGGTGACCGACGCTGAAGACGGCGAGCCCTTGACCGGGGTCACCCTTTATTTTCCGGAACTTGAAGAAGGAGCCGTCACAGATGCCGAAGGTTTCTTTGCATTAAGCCTGCCCACAGGGGCGCATAAGCTGATCGTTCAATACGTCGGCTACGGCGAAAAACAACTGGCTTTGGAATTATATAGCGACGGCGAGCTCCCTATTACCTTGTCAAAACAAAGCATCGCCCTTCAGGAGGTGGTAGTGAAAGCCCGGGCTCCCGACGCCAATGTCGCCCGGGTGGTGGCCGGCGTCACTCAGCTGGATATAAAATCGATCAAAAAGCTGCCTGCTTTTCTCGGCGAGGTCGACCTGATCCGGGGTCTGCTTCTCCAACCCGGCGTGAGCACTATCGGGGAAGGAGCAGCGGGCTTTAACGTTCGGGGCGGTAATATCGATCAGAACCTGATCATGCAAGACGAGGCATTCCTGTTTAACAGCTCCCATGCCCTGGGGTTTTTCAGTACGTTTAACAGCGATCTGGTCAGCAGCGTAAAATTGTATAAGGGCATTATGCCGGCACAATACGGCGGCCGGCTAGCCAGTGTGCTGGACGTAGAGATGCGCAACGGCAGTTTTGAAGACTTCCGTATGCAGGGGGGGCTCAGCCCCGTAAGCGCGCGCCTGAGTATGGAGACGCCTGTGATCAAGGGCCGCAGTTCCCTTATCGCCGGTTTCCGGGGGGCTTATTCCGACTGGATACTGGCATTGATAGAGGTGCCGGAGGTGCAGCAAAGCGCGGCTTCTTTCTATGATGCCAACCTGCGCTATACCCATCGTCTCAACGAGGTACACAGCCTTAGCTTGTCGGGATACAGCGCCTGGGACCGGTTTCGCTACGCCGATGAGTTCGGTTTTAATTACCGAACGAACTCCGTGCAGGGTTTTCTGCGTTCCGTTTTTTCCAAAACCTGGCTGTCGCGCTTCTCGCTTACTTATAGTCAATATAAAAACCGGGAAGAGGATTTCAGCGGAGGCGACGCCTCCGTGCTTGAAAATGCCGTGGCTTACCTGAAAGCCAAAGAGCAGCTGACCTTTACGCCGGCCAGTGATTTGTCGGTCGACGGGGGGCTGTCCCTCATCCGGTATTGGGTGGAGCCGGGGCGCGTCGAGCCTGCCTCGCCGGAATCCACGACCTTGCCCCGGCAGCTGGAACAGGAGAAAGGCCTGGAAAGCGCCGCCTTTCTCAACGCCGAATGGTCGCCCAGCGCCGCCTTTTCGCTTTCGGCGGGTTTGCGTTTTGTCTGGTATGCCTATCTGGGGCCACATACCGTTTTTCAATATTCCGGCGATGGACCGCCGACCCTGCCCGCAATAACCGATACCCTGCGATACGGCAAAGGCGAGCGCATTGCTTCCTACTCCAGCCTGGAACCTCGTTTTTCGGCCCGCTACCGCCTCGGCCCCGCTACCTCGCTGAAGGCAGGCTACAGCCGCAGCGCCCAGTTTATCAATCAGATCACAGATGCCGGCTCGCCAACGCCCACCAGCATCTGGCAATTGAGCACGCCGACTATCGCTCCCCAGCGCTCCCACAATTTTTCTGCCGGTTTTTTCCAAAATTTCCGGAACAACCAATGGGAAACTTCCGCGGAGATATATTATCGCATCATTGATGAATTGTTCGATTATCGTGATTTTGCCGACCTGACGGTCAACGAGCACCTGGAAACCGAATTGCTGCCGGGGGAAGGACGCGCCTACGGCCTGGAATTGAGCGTCAAACGCACAAGCGGCCGCCTGAACGGATGGATAAGCTATACCTTGTCGCGCAGCGAGCTAAAGGTGCAAGGCGTGGCCAACGACGCCTGGTATCCGGCCAATTTCGATAAGCCGCATGACCTGACGCTGGTGCTCAACTACCAGCCGAGCAAGCGGCATACGCTGTCCCTCAATTTTAACTATAGCAGCGGCAGGCCCACTACCGGCCCCATCGGCTCCTATACGCTCGACAACGGCCTGAAGGTGCTGGATTACTCGGCGCGCAACCAGCTACGCATCCCCGATTATCACCGGCTGGATCTGGCCTACACCTTCGGCCAGGGGTACAATAAAAACAAGCGCTTCAAAACTAGCTGGACGGTTTCCATCTATAACGTGTACGGCCGCCGCAACGCCTTTTCCGTATTTTTCACCCAGCAAGCCTTCAACCCTCCAAAGGCGAAGCGATTGTCTGTTCTGGGCGGCGTTTTTCCCTCTTTGACCTTTAACTTTGAATTGATATGAAATATCTCATTGCCTCATGGACCACGGTGCTGCTGTCGGGTCTCCTTGTTTCTTGTGTTGATGAAATTCCCTTGCCGGATTACGGCGCGGAGCAGCGCAAACTGGTGGTCGAAGGTCGGGCCATAAAAGGAACGCCTTCCCGTGTATTCGTGCAGCTCAGCCGAACCACCGATCTGAGCATACAAGATGCTCCTGTCCTAGTAGAAGATGCCCGGGTTTACCTCTCCAACCAGGCAGAAGAAATTATATACCTGCTTCACCAGGGCCGGGGATATTATTCAGCAGAACTGACAACCGATGCTCCTTTCGATCTGCAAACCGGTCAGTCCTACCAGATTCAAATTGAACTGCCGGACGGCAGCCGCTACCAGTCGGCCTGGGAACCCCTACACCCCGTACCGGAGCCCGACTCCCTCGGCTTTACCGAAGTAGATAAACGCGTGCTAAATGATGCCGGCAATATCGTCACCCAACCCTACGCCCAATACCACATAACTACCCCGCTTATCCCCGAAGGCTATGCCGTGCCCGTCTCTCTGCTTTGGGAAGCCGAGGCTGTATTCCGCTTATATGAATCCCGGACGCTGCTCTTCCCGAAATTCTGTTTCATAACAGAACAGGTTGACAATGGAAGGATTAACGTATTCAGCGAAATGAGTAGTGACCAAACCACCCTCGTCCGCTATCCGATGGTTGAGAAAGAAATAAACTGGCGCTTCGCGACCGGTTATTACCTCACGCTCTATCAGTACAGTCTGTCGCGGGGCGCCGCGCAGTATTGGAGCCGGGTATCGGAAGTCCTCCAACGCGATGGTGGACTGTTTGAAACCCCTCCCGGCGCTATTCCCAGCAATATCAGCAATCCGGACAATCAGGAGGAGCAGGTGCTGGGATATTTTTTTGCCGGCGCCGTCGATACGATCCGGCTGTTAATCAATCCGGAAGAACTGAGCCGCCCGCTCCCCCTTTATTGTGAAACGGAGCTAGGGGATGAAAATGAAGCTTGCTTCGATTGCCTGCTATGGAACAATAGCACCCGGCAGCGTCCCGATTACTGGTGATTAACTGAAGAATCATTAATCATCAGCGGATTAATCTTCGGGCACTGATTTTATTTACAACAACCCTTTAGCATGATTCAGCGCATGATCCGGTTTCTAATTGTGTGTTTCACTGTACTGTTCTGGCTGCCGCTTTCCGGCCAGCAGGACCGTTACGCCATACACTTGGATAAGCCTTTTTATACCTCCGGCGAAGTCATATGGTTTGCCGTTCACCCGCCGCCTACCGATTCATTTCCTCTACCTGGCGTATTTCGCCTTACACTCCACAACCCCGCCGGAACCGAAGTACAACGCTTCCACTTGCGGCAATCTGATACCAGCCGGGCCAGCGGTTACATCCGGATACCTTACGATTGGCCCAGCGGAAATTACCGGTTGGCCCTGCAATGTCCGACGGATGCGCGAAGCGATTCCGGCACTTTGATCAACACCCTGATCCCCGTTTACAATGACCTGAAAGCGCCCCGGTCGCCGGCTGAGTCAACTGAAGCTGACCGTAGCCGTAGCGACCTGCAGTTTTCAAAGGAAGCGGGAAGCCTTCAGGTCAGTATAGACCTTGACAGGAACAGCTACCAACCTGGCATGATGGTAGAAGCCACCCTTTCGGTAAAAGATGAAAAAGGAAGTCCGGTTCAGGCCAGTGTTTCCGTTTCCGTTACCGACCATCCCCTGGTCGGTGATCGCCACTTAGGTCAAACGACCTTTCGAACCTCCCCTGCCGGGCAAGCGCCCTGTCCCGCCCCCGGCTCTGCTATGATTTTTCAGGGACAGGTGCTGGACTCCACCGGCGCGCCCCGGCGCACCTTTTCCCTTAGCGCTTACCTCTCCCCGCTCGACACTTTTCTGTACACCCAAACCGATACCCTGGGATTCTTCACGCTACCCCTGCCCGATTTCTACGGTGAAGCCCATATTCAGTTTGCCGACTTTCTGGATAAAGGCATCCGGATCAAAAAGAAAATGCCGGCAGCACAGGCGCCGACAAGAGAGCTGCTGTACACCCAGACGGTCACCGATTACTTGCGGCTCAGCCGGCAACGAAAAAAGATCTACCAGCTCTACGGATCGCTGGAGATGCTCGTCGAGCCCAGCCTGCCGGACCAACAGCGAATGCCTGGAAATCCGGATCGCCTGATTCGCCTAGACGATTATGAGCCTTTCCCGGATATTCCCACTTTATTCCGCGAACTGTTGACTCCCCTGAAGTTCCGAAAGGAAGACGGCCGGCAGGCCGCGCGCATGTACAACCCGGAAAGCCGCCAGTATTACCGGAGTGCCCCCATCTTCCTGATCGACGGTCAACTGACCAGCGATGCAGCCTACATCGCTGAGCTCGACATCGATCGCATCGAGTCCATCGCCCTGTACTTCGACCCGGTAGGACTAAGCGAACGGTTCGGACGGCTGGGACTGGGTGGCGTGGTGATCTTGAAAACGACCGGCGCACCGGTTTCCCTGCCTTCCGGAGTGGCTCCCAACCGCTTTACCATCACAGGCCTGCAGCCACCCGTTGTTTTCCCCGTTGCCAATTCCGGCGAACAGCCGGCCTTCCGCCCGCTCGTATTCTGGCAGGGCAACCTGCGTACGGACGCAAGCGGAAAGGCCAGGATAACATTTCAACACACCGACGACCTCAGTAGATTCAGGATCAAGGCAGCGGCCCGGGACGAAGAAGGACGCATGGGTTTCGGCGCCGGCGGGTACAGTGCAGAGCAATGAAACTACTGCGTACCCGGCCCGATTCAAGTTGCCGCGAAAAAGCATTGAGCATCCGGGAGAACCACAAAATAGAGAATCCCCCCCCACCCTCCTGCCCGGTTTTCATAAGGAGTTGATCCTGCTTTATGAACTTGCTCGCCTCCGCCCGGCTGATAACGAGAGGGCCATCGATACGCGTAAGGCAAGGGGAACCCTTTTCACTTCCTGAATATTTAACAGCGCTGAAGTGGACATTGGGGAATAAATCCCCTAGCTTTGCATTGTATCAAAATTATTTCATTGAAGGATCGCGTCAGTTCATACATGAAAGCTCTACTTCGGGAAGGCGATATTTACTTCAGTAATAATGAGGGAGAATACTTTATTCACAAGGTCCTGCGACTGGAAGAAGGAAAATCTCCCGTGATGCACATCCTGACGCGGGGCCCCCTGACTCAAAAACCACGTGTCGATCAATTCAAAGACTATCCCACTTACCGGAATCATCACCCACTTGAGGCCCGCCGCCGTAAAGAGGTCAACTACCTCGGCAACCGGCCGGTTGAACATCAGGAACTGAACGGCTACCTGGCTTACCTAAAGCACAATGACTATGATGCCTATCTGGTCGAACGCGGTCAGGATCCCGACGACATTTACGAGAAGGCCGGCGATGCCTATAACCGCGGCGTAGATTGCTTTGAAGAAGAAGAATATCAGGCCGCCATCAACCACTTTGACCGCGCCCTGCGACTCTATCCCCCTCTCCGCGTTGCGCATCTGGCCCGCGGCTACTGCTTTTTGGCGCAAGCCAACCTCGAACGCGCCTGGGAGGATCTGCGCACCGCCTATCATCATTTCAACAATGACGAGGATCTGGGCCGACTGCTCGTCAATATCTCCCTGGAACGTGGAATGCCCGATTCGGCCACTGAATACCTGGAACCGCTGATCGAGGATCAACCCGATGATCCGGAACTGGTCATGTACAGGGGGTATATCTTTCTGGAACAAAAAAATTACGGCCAGGCCTGGGACGCTTTTCGCTACGCTCAGGAACTGGCGCCCGAAGACCCGCAGTACTTCTACAATCTGGCTTGTTACCACGCCGTACGTTACGAGCGCAATGACGCCCTGGAGTATCTCGAACTAGCCCTCCGTCGCGGCTATGACGACCGCGAGTATCTCCTCTTCGACCGCCACCTGCAAAGCATTCAAACCACCAAGGGCTTTGCAAATTTGGTCCGCAGCTTCTTTCCCTCCCTCTGATAGAAAATTAGTGTATCTCCAGCTTGTCGCGGATTATTGTTTGAGCCGCATCAGGGTAGAGAAAGCCAGATCTAGATCTTCGTTTTTCACGATGATGTTAAATTCATTGGAAGTGGAGATCAGCTCGACGAGGTTTACACCCGCCCAGGCCAGGTCTTTAAGAATGTAATAATAAACGCCGTACAAAGAGCGGTTTTCCGCCGGCAGCATCAGCGTAATGGCCGACAGGTCCTCCTCTTTATCCAGTAGTTTTTCCCCCGTAAAGAGCTCCTCCATTTTTTTCTGCATTGCCTCGTTGACGATGACAGTGGTTTCCGCGATACCCTGACTGAAGGTAAAAAATCCCTTGGGCTGCTGACCGACCAGGTCTAACAGCCGGGCCTGAGCAGCGAGCAGCGTATCTGAATTGGCGAACGTGTAGTCCTGCAAATTGGAGCGTACACTAATATCACTGAGCCGCCGGAAAAAGCGGCGCAGGTCCTTTTCCACAAAAGTAATCTCTCCGTGCTGCATGCGATTGATCGCCATGACGATCGCGCCGGGCTTCACCGGCCTACCCAACTGCCGCTCTACCTCCGGCTGGTACTGCCGGGCCAGGGCGGACACATTGATCAAGCCCTGCGACAAGGCCTCCGAAACAAAAGGAGAGCGCGCCACCAGGCGAGTGACAATTTCGGATATGGTGATCATTAGATGATTATTGCGGGGGGTAACCCGGAAGAAATACCTGCCGGGACAGAGAAGCAAGGAGCGCCTCAAGTCATACCCCTATTGTTAAATTCCTAACAATTAGTGAAAATTTAGTTCAATTTAGTCAATTTTTTGGTGAAAACCTTAAGCAGATTCTACTTTTACAGTCCTCTGAGAAAAAACACAATTAAGCGTTCGTGTTAAATCAATTAAATCTATGCATGTATTGAAATTCGGCGGGACCTCAGTGGGCAGCCCTGCCGGTATGAAGAATGTAGCGACACTCATCGACGACGGAACGCCGAAGGTAGTCGTTCTCTCGGCGGTTGCCGGCACTACCAACAAGCTTGTTCATCTCAACCAATTGCTCGAAACGGGCCGGGTAGCAGAAGCCGGTGAATTTCTGGTGACCCTGCGCGAAGAATACGAAGTATTTATCTACGATCTCTTTCAGGAGCGAGCCGATATCCGCCATGGCCGGACTGTACTCGACCGGCATTTCCATTTTCTGGAGGAGACGCTGGAGCGGTCCTTCAGTGTTCAGCTGGCCAAAGAGATCCTTGCCCAGGGCGAATTGCTTTCCACCCATCTGTTTCATTTCTATTTGCAGAGCCGTGGCCAGGAAGCCGTACTGCTGCCCGCGCTCGAATTTATGCGCACCGATCCTTACGGGGAGCCCGATCTGAGTTTCACCAGCGAGAAACTTCCTTCCTTGCTGGACTCCGGCATCCCCTGCTTTATCACGCAGGGTTACATTTGCCGTAATGACCGCGGGGAGGTGGATAACCTCAAACGGGGAGGCAGCGATTACACCGCTACCTTGATCGGCGCAGCCCTGGGATCGGAAGAGATCCAGATCTGGACCGATATCGACGGTATACACAACAACGATCCGCGGGTGGTGGAACACACCTATCCGGTTCGGCAGGTATCCTACCGGGAGGCGGCGGAGCTCGCTTACTTTGGCGCCAAGATCCTGCATCCTACCTGTGTGCTGCCCGCTGAGCGCCAGGGCGTTCCGATCCGGCTGAAGAACACCTTCGATCCGCAGGCGGAAGGCACCCTGATTTCGACCCGTCCTTCCGGCAGTACCGTGGCGGCCATCGCTGCCAAAGATGACATCATCGCGATCAAAATCCGCTCGCACCGCATGCTGATGGCCTACGGCTTCCTGCGCCGCGTCTTTGAGCTTTTTGAAAAATACCGCACCCCCATCGATATGATCACCACTTCCGAAGTGGCCGTCTCGCTCACTATAGACGATGCTTCTTTTTTGGAAAATATTCTGGCCGAACTGCGGGTTTTCGGAGAGGTAAGCGTGGAGACGGGACAGTCCATCATCTGTGTGGTTGGGGATAACCTGGGGAAGGAAAACACCCATGTACAGCGCATCTTCGCCGCCCTGGGCGATACGCCGGTACGCATGGTTTCCTACGGCGGCAGTAACAACAATATCTCTCTGCTCGTCAATAGGGTTTACAAAGAACAGGCGCTTCGCCTGCTCAACCGGCAGTTGTTTCCGGAACTGGCGGAGCGGTATGCGGTGGGTGGTTAGTGTTTGGCTGTTGGCTGTAGGCGGTTGGCTGCTTAGCCCGGGTAGAGAATAGTTATCCGGGGCAGCGTATTGCTCGTAGCCTGGCCGGGCTGCGAAAACTATATATCCTCCGCTCGTGGTCCTCCCTTCAATACTTAAAAACAGGCTGTACCGGAAGAACCGGCCAGCCTGTCAAAGGTGTAATGCCAATCACAAACAGTAGAGGGTAGTGTTTCAGATACAGGGCGGCGTATTAGTATTCATCGCCGCCGTAATCGCCACCGCCGCCGCGACGGCCGCCCTGGCGCTTATCATTTTGATTGAGGCGATAGGTAAAGCCGAGAGTCACGGTGCGGACGCTCCAACGGAAATCCCCTTCAGAATAAAGGTTTTCAATATCGGTGATAAAACGGTACCGGCGTGAGTTGAACACGTCGCGAACATTGAGATTCAGAGAACCTCTGCCTTTGAGGACGTCCATGCTCAAACCAGCGTCGAGGTAGGCAATCGCCTTGCGTTCGCCTTGCGGTCGTATTTGCGGTCCGCGATAATTGAACATGAGCTGGAAATCGAGTTTTTTCCAGAAGGTCATTCGCGAATTGACGCGACCTGTCCAGGCGTAGGTATCAGCAGAGAACTCTTCACCCAGGTTGCCACCGTCGGTAATGGAGCGGAAGAAGTTGAAGCTGCCGTTGAGTTTCCACCACTTGCCGATATCGCTGGATACGATCATTTCCAGGCCGAAGTTGTCCTCTTCCAGCAGGTTTTCGGGGCGGGAGATCGTTGTCGAGTCATTGAGCAGGCGCGTGATGCGGTCGATCACATCCGTCGTATGCCGATAATAAGCCGACCCGCTGATGGATACCTTGTCCCAGTATTTGAGATAAGTGATCTCGTAGGAATCGGTCAGTTCCGGATTCAGGTCGGGATTACCGCTGCGGATATTGCGGTTATCGCTGAAGCTAAAAAAAGGATTGAGATCCCAGAAGCGCGGCCGGCGAATACGTCGGCTGTAACTCACCTGTATGTTCTGGTCGGCGGGCAATTCGTACCCCAGGTAGATGCTGGGGAAAAGATTGAGGTAAGAGCGGTCGTTGACCTCGTTGGTTTCCTCCAGTTCGGTGCGGATATCGGAGTACTCTGCGCGCAATCCTCCCTGCAGCGAAAAGCGACCGAATTTGTTGCCGGCGGTCGTGTAGAGCGCGTAGATATTTTCATCGTAATCGAAGATGTTAGAGAAGTTTTCGAGGAGTTCCCACTCCCCGGCATCGTTTTGTTCCTCTACCCGGTACTCATTGTCGATATGCCGGAAGGTAGAAAAGTAACCGGCTTCCAGACGTCCCTCCTCACCGAAAGGATGCGTATAATCGGCTTGCAGGAGCAGGCGGCGCTCTCCTTCGTCATTAAGGGAACGCTGTAAGAGCGGGTCCGTCCCGATGGGGCGCATCATTTCGTCGACAAGCCGTTCTTCGATATCCGAGCTTTCCACTTCATCGTTGTTCTGAAACTGCACATCCACCGTCAGTTCCTGCTTTTCTTTATCAAAAGTGCGGCGATAATTGAGGTTGTATTCCACTGTTGACTCATCTTCTTTCTCGTTGTCGATCCGCTCGGTGATGTCATCCAGGATAAAGTCCTCGTCGTAATCGCGATAGATCGTTTCGTTGAAATTATCGTCATTCCCCTTGCGGTACAGAAAAGAGGTCGTCAGGGTGTTGGTGGGATTGAGGTAAATGTCGGCCCCCACCTGGGTATTTAGGCCAAAGCCCGTGCGGGTGCGGTCGCGATCCAATTCGGTGAAAAAAGTTGTATCGGACCGGAAAAACTGCTGAAAGGTATTACCACCGCCAAGACGCTCGCGGTAGTTGACGCCAAAGTTGCCGAACAGGTTGATCCAGTTGCGGCGGATATTGATATTGGCGGCCGCGCCGTGGTTGTGCGGCCAGCCGGTATTGAAATCGAAGGATCCGTTGATGCCTTCCTTTTTCTCTTTTTTAAGAATGATATTGATGATACCGGCCGTCCCTTCCGCCTGATACTTAGCCGAGGGGTTGGTAATGATCTCTACGGATTCGATCATATTGCTCTGCAGCAATTGCAGGCCCTGGGCATCGCCGATGCCGATCAGTCCGGAGGGTTTGCCGTCGATCAGAATCCGAACGCTGCCACTGCCCCGCAAGCTAATATTGCCTTCGCCGTCGACGACGACAGAAGGAATGTTATCGAGCAGATCGGCCGCGGACCCACCGACACGCGACAGGTCTTTTCCGACGTTGAATACGCGTTTGTCCAATCCGATTTGAAGCTGGCTCCTTTCACCGATGACCTCCACGCTTTCAAGCACCTCAGCATCAGGTGCAAGTATAAGGGTCCCCAGATCCACTTCGGGATTTTCCTCGCTGATCATTACATCCTCTATGGTTTTCGGCAAAAAAGAAAGAAAGTCGATCTTAATATCATAGGCACCTATCGGCACCGGGATTTCAAAATTCCCTTCAATATCGGTTGTCCCGCCGGTAACCAGTTCTTGCGAATCTTTCGCCAGCACGGTAACGGTAGCAAATTCCAGAGGTTCATTGGTAGTCTCATCCAGCACCTTACCGCGGATAAGAGCTTGCTCATTATCTTGCGCCGACAGACCGGCCGCGGGAAGAACAATAGCAAGTAAAACGAATAACAAACGGGTGGGGAACATAATCCAGCTTTTTCTATGTGTTAAGTCAGGTAATCTAGGTGAAACGGTGTTTAAACAAGGAATTAGAGAGAATGTTGCTCTAATGATTTGTAATAAACCCTTTTTGTTTAAACTACAGTACAAAGATAGGGGGCTACTCTGAGGAGAGTTGGTAGCAAGTTTGAAGGAAATCTGAAGATTTTAATTATTCCAATATATCCTGGCTGTTTACCGGTGTTTTGTTAAAAAAGTCATCAGGAAGCGGCATCGGGGAAGCGCACTTCCACCACGTGCCGCTCCTGCTGGTAGCGGTACCGGACCTGAAGGTTGTTCATATCGCAGATACGGCGCACGATGGCCAGGCCCAGGCCCAGGGATTCTCCGCTCTGACGATCTTTGCGAAAGCGATTAAACAGTTCTTCGGTAGGAACCTGCGGCGGCGGGCCCGTATTTTGAATAAGCAACCGCTCTTGGTTGAGATCTACTTTGATGTAGCCCCCCTTGAGATTGTGACGCACGGCATTTTGGAATAAATTGGTTAACAGCACATCTGCCAGCACGGGATCCATAGGAACAGACACCTGCTCTTCAACAGTTTGTTCCAGCGTCAATGATTTGAGGCTAATCAGCTCCTCAAACTGATCGATGATGCTTTTCAGCAAAGCCGACATATTGCTGGGCCCCTCACTCCGGAATTCTTCATTTTCAATTTTGGTCAGCAGCGAGAGCGACCGGCCGAGTTTGGAGAGCTTTTGGATAGATTGCTGTGCAGAGATAACCAGTCCCAGGTCCTGATCACCCAGATTGGGCGAGTCAAGGAGCAAATCAAGTTTACCGCGGGCGATGGAGAGCGGTGTTTGCATTTCGTGAGAGGCATTTTCGGAAAATTCTTTCAGCGCCTGGTATTCCCGGCGGTTGCGATCGGCCATTTTCCCGACGAAGTAGTTCAGCCGCTTAAATTCCATGGTGCTGGTCTTCGGCAGGTCCAGGGGTTCATTACTTTGGACGTTAAAGTCCCGGATTCGGTTGAGCGTCTTGTTGAAGGGCCGGAATATACGCGCGGAGAACAAGGCGCCAACCACGCCGACGACGATGAGCAACAACAGGAAAATCCGGCTCAGCGCCCGAATGACTGTCTCCATGATATCATCAGCCTCTACGATGACATCGAAGGTTTCCATATAATAATGCTGGTCGCCGATCTTTTGTACCGCGCTGAGTTTGTAATGGCTTTCCATACGCTTGAGGTAAGAATGCCAGACCAGCGTATCCGAAAAGCGGAAGGATTGCTCCCGGGCATCAGGCCCCAGCGGTATTACATCGAGCTTTTCGCCGTCGTAAGTAGGTACCTGCTCCCCGTTAGCGATCAGCTCCGCGATACGCGCCAGTCGATGCCGCAGAAAGCGCCGGTGTTCGGCATCGATCTCATCTTTAATGACGTGGTAGGCTATGATACCGCCGGCGGCGAATACCAGCAGGGTCATAAGCAGGTAAAGAGAGCTTATTTTGGTAAGAAGTCGCATGTGTATTTAGCGCCGGCCGACGGTTTCATTGAAGCGGTATCCAACGCCGTATACATTGGTCAGGTAATCCTCTCCTCCGGCTGCCGTCAGTTTTTTGCGCAGGTTTTTTATATGTTGATAAACGAAATCGAAATTGTCGGTGAAGTCCATGTGGTCGCCCCACAGATGCTCGGCGATGGTTTGCTTGGTGAGGACCCGGTTTTTGTTGGCCAGGAAAAAGACGAGCAATTCGTATTCTTTGCGCGTCAGATTGAGCAGCCTGCCGTTGACCTCCACCTCCAGGGTATCCGTATTCACGCGGATTTCATTAAAGTCGATCACCTGCTGGCCTTCGAAATGCCGCCGCCGGTAAATCGCTTTAAGCCGGGCATTGAGCTCGGCGAGATGAAAGGGCTTGGTCAGGTAGTCGTCGGCGCCCAGATCCAACCCCCGGATGCGATCGTCAAGCGCATTTTTAGCCGAAATGATCAGCACGCCGGGCTGTTTTTCCAAATCGCGAATAAGGTGCAATACGTCGAGGCCGTTGCCGTCGGGCAACATAATATCCAGCACGACGATATCATAGCGGAATACCGCCAGCTTGTCGGTGGCCTCGTAATAAGTGAACGCCTGTTCGCAAACGTAGCCTTCTTTAGTCAGATAGGCGCTGATATTTTCCGACAGCTCCCGGCTGTCTTCTACGAGCAGTATCTTCATCCCCTAAAGATAAGAAGGCATTCTGAAGTAATTTTGAAGCTTCAGCGGGCGCTTTCTGCTTTCATCGCCAGTCAGGATGGTGAATAGGAATTCTTAAATCAGTCCGCCTACCTGTTAGCGTGAAGCCATATAACTAAGTGCAGGGAATTTAATCTTGTCGGATCAAAAAGACGTCAGAAACCAGCTATCAGACGCCAGACCTTCCAATAGGGAGTATCCGATCGTCAAAACTTCGTTCTTTAGTGCCTCGGGAAAAAGGGATTGATCATCGCCGGCCGCTTCCGTGTTACAAGACAAAACGAACTTCCTTTACTACAAAATGTAAAACCATGACCCAACTAGAATTCAAAAATCAGTACCTCGATCACGCCTCCGTTGAAGAGATGCACCACTTGCTGCGCGAGTGGCAGTCGCAGGTCGAATTCTGGAATGCGGAGAGTGTCTTTTTTCACAAACTCGTCGATAAGTATTTTCTGAAATCCGCTGAGGCGGACCGGCGCGAGCATTTCGAAGCGCTGCTAAAACGCATTAACGCCTTCGTTGACCAGACGCTTCCCGGTATCCGGGAGAAGATCGAGGAGCAGAAATCCAAACTCAGCGCTCTGGTGGAAAATAAATTTGCCCAGAACGAGCAGCAAATCCGGGACAGACAACGCAAACTGGACCGTCGAATGCGGGAGGTGCAGTCGCACTTCCAAATCCTGAAGCAGGAAATTTTTGAGTCGGTAGAAGAAGTGAAGGCTTGATGCTGGATGCCTGGCGTTAGCCTGGAATATTCCCTGAATAAGCCCCGCTAAGCTCCTTCTGACTTCTCGGAGCGAAGCGAAGAGCCGTATGGCCCACTTCAATTTGCGTGCTGGATCGAGCATCAACCACCCAGCAACGAGGCTGCTTCCAGTATTCCGCGGATTGCCTTTTTCTCTTCCTCCTTCAGTTCGGCAAGCGGGCTGCGCACGTAGCCGCCCTGGTAGCCGCGCAGGGAGCAGGCGTATTTCAGCCCGGCGATGCCGTAGGCGGCGGTCACGGCCTGGTTGACGGGTACAAGCCGGCGGTAGAGCTCTTCTGCTTCCTCCCGGCGATCTTCCAAAAACAGCTTCTGCACTTTCACGCAGGCTTCCGGCGCGCAGTTGGCCAGGGCCATGACGGCGGCATCGCAGCCGAGCGTGAGGGCCGGGTACCAAATGGAGGCCGTTCCCACCAGCACCTGGCTCGAACTGCCCTGCTGAGCTTGATCCAGAAACCGGCGCACGACCTGCGGTGCTGCCAATTGCAAACCAATGCTGCCCAACAGGAGCAAACTCAACAGTGCCACCCGCCGTTTGAACGGCGCCAGATACTGCCGTAACAAAGAGAGAGATGACAAAAAGCAAAATTTGAAGTTTTTTTTTTTTTTTGATCA
>CAZWDL010000095.1:0-29940 GCA_964632995.1 uncultured Saprospiraceae bacterium | reverse complement strand
CTTAATCGATGCCGTTAGTCTGTATCTTAAAAAAAGGTCGTTGTAAGGCGCAAAGGACGCAAAGCGGGCGGGGCAGCCGCGCTGACAGAAGGGCCGCACGCGGAGGCGCAAAGGACGCAGAGCGGGCGGGGCAGCCGCGCTGACAGCTTATCATATGCGAACTTTTTCTTTTCAGATAAAGTCTTATATATGGCAAGATTTTAATTCAAAGTCTCTTTGCCCTTCTTACGAATTTTTCCTGCTATCGGCTTTTTTCCTGTATTATTTAAAAATGCCATTCTAGAACTATGCATGAGAATGAGATATCAAAGATTGTTGTCGATGCGGCTATAGAGGTACATAGAAATCTTGGTCCTGGGTTACTGGAATCAGTTTATGAGGAAGCCCTGTGGTACGAGCTCACAGCGATACGAGGCAGGGAAGTGGAACGGCAGAAGATGGTTCCGGCAATGTACAAAGGATATGCCCTTGGTAAATCCTTCCGGGCTGATTTGGTGGTCGAGCGAAAAGTCATTGTAGAAATTAAATCCATTGAAAAAATCCCACCAACCTATTATAAAGTTCTTCTTACTTATCTGAGACTTAGCGAGTTGAAACTGGGGTTAATGCTAAATTTCAATGTTGAGTTGATGAAAGATGGGATAAAACGAATGGTGAATGGATTGTGAATTGGGGATTTACCGGGCTAACAGTGGATCTCCCACAGAGGCGCAAAGGACGCAAAGCAGGCGGGGCAGCCGCGCTGACATAAGGGCCGCACGCAGAGGCGCAAATTGAACTATCCCCCGGCCTTTCTTCTTACAACAACCTATTTGCTCCGCGTGCCGATTCCCGTAAGCACGGCCGTCCTGTTAACTCCGCGAACTCCGCGCCTCCGCGTGCCGATCCCCGTAAGCATAGCCGCCCTGCTAACTCCGCGAACTCCGCGCCTCCGCGTG
Source organism: uncultured Saprospiraceae bacterium (assembly GCA_964632995.1). Lineage (GTDB taxonomy): Bacteria > Bacteroidota > Bacteroidia > Chitinophagales > Saprospiraceae > CAZWDL01. The sequence continues at coordinate 29,002 of CAZWDL010000095.1, read as the reverse complement.
CCGATCCCCGTAAGCACGGCCGTCCTGCGAACTTTGCGCCTCCAGGATATTCTCGATCCCCTGCAGCAGTGCATCCGGGTTGAAGGAGATGCTGTCGATGCCTTGCTCGACCAGGAAGCGCGCCATTTCCGGGAAGTCGCTGGGCGCCTGGCCACACAGACCGATCTTTACCCCTTTTTCCTTCGCTTGTTTAATAGCCATGGCCAGCATTCGCTTCACGGCCTCGTTTCGCTCATCAAATAAATCTTTGACGATCTCCGAATCCCGGTCGACGCCCAGGGTGAGCTGGGTCAGGTCATTGGATCCGATGGAGAAGCCGTCGAATATCTCGGCAAACTGATCGGCGAGCAACACGTTGCTCGGAATTTCGGTCATCACGTACACCTGCAGGCCGTTTTCGCCGCGCTTCAGTCCGTATTCCGCCATTTGATCCAGCACTTTTTTCCCTTCCTCAACGGTGCGGCAGAAAGGAATCATCAGGATGACATTGTCCAGTCCCATATCCTCGCGCACCTTTTTCATGGCCGCGCATTCCAGGCGAAAGCCCTCCCGGTAAGCGTCGCTGTAGTAACGGGAGGCGCCGCGGAAGCCAAGCATCGGGTTTTCCTCTTTAGGTTCGAAAGCCTCTCCGCCCAGCAGATTGGCGTACTCATTGGTTTTGAAATCGCTCATGCGTACGATGACATCACGGGGGTAAAAGGAAGCGGCAATGGCGCCTACTGCCATAGCCAGCTCATCGACGAAATATTGCTCCTTATCTTCGTAGTTGATGGTCAGTTCGTTGATCCTGGCTTTGACTTCCTGGTCTTCCAGCTCATCGAAATGTACCAGCGCCAGAGGGTGTGCCTCAATAGAGTTGTTGATTACAAACTCCAGCCGCATCAGGCCGACGCCGTCGGTGGGATACATGGCATCCTGAAAGGCGTGATCCGGATCGGCGAGGATGAGCATGACCTCGGTCTCGGGCGATTCGAATTCATCGAGGTCGATTTCCTGTTCTTCCCAATCCAGTTTGCCCTCGAAGACCCTCCCCACGTTGCCGCCGGCAGCCGAAACAGTCACCTCTTGTCCATCCTTGATCTTTTCCGTAGCGTCTTTAGCGCCGATGACGGCGACTGCACCTATCTCCCGCGCGACAATAGCGGCGTGGCTGGTCCGGCCGCCGCTATTGGTCACGATCGCCGAAGCTTTCTCCAGCACCGGATCCCAGTCGGGGTTGGTCCTGTCGGTCACCAGTACTTCGCCTTCCTGAAGCTTTTCCGACTCTTCCGGCGAAGAAAGCAGGCGCGCCTTACCGCTGGCGATTTTACCACCGATGCCGGTACCTTCGGCCAGCACCTGTCCTTTTTCTTTTAACTCGTATTTTTTCAGTTTGGAGCCCTTTTTCTGGGAATGCACCGTTTCCGGGCGGGCCTGCACGATGAAGAGCTGGCCCGACGCGCCGTCCTTGGCCCATTCTATATCCATAGCCTTTTCGTAGTGCTCTTCGATGATCACGCACCAGCGGGCCAGCTGATGTACTTCCTCATCATTGAGTACGAAGCGATATCGTTTATCCTCCGGTGTATCCGTATTGAGTGTTGTCGCTTCCTCCCCTTCCCCGGCGAATATCATGGTCTTGGCCTTGCGACCAGGTTTTTTGGAAATGATGGCGTATTTATCTTTTTCCAGGGAAGGCTTGAACACATAGTATTCATCGGCATTGACCGTGCCCTGCACGACGTTTTCCCCCAGGCCCCAGGCGCCGTTGATGAAGACGACCTGGTCAAAGCCCGAATCCGGGGCAATGGTGAAGGCTACGCCGGCGGAGGCCTTGTCGGCGCGCACCATGCGTTGCACACCGGCGGAGAGGGCGACCTTCATGTGTTCGAAGCCGTTGTCTTCCCGGTACTTGATCGCCCGGTCGGTAAACAGCGATTCTATACAGCGCTGCACGTATTTCACTACCTCTTCGGCGCCACGGATGTTGAGGAAGGTCTCGTGCTGTCCGGCGAAGCTGGCTTTCGGCAGGTCCTCGGCGGTAGCGCTGCTGCGGACGGCGACGCTGCTCATCTCCTTTTCGCGCTCCTTCATGGCGGCGTAAGCTTCTTTAATGGCTTTCGCCAAATCGCCGGGCATCTGGGCCTCGCGGATAAGCTTACGCGTCTTTTTTCCAATTTCTTCAAGATTGGAAAAATCCTCCCGGTCCAGTTCCGCCAGTGCTTCCTGCAGCGGCTGCCGGAGGTCGTTCTCATCGACAAAATGCCAGTAGGCTTCGGCCGTAGTAGCAAAGCCGCCCGGCACCCGGACGCCCTGTTCGGATAATTCGTGAATCATTTCCCCCAGGGAGGCATTTTTGCCCCCTACCTGAGCGCCGTCGGTATGGCGAATGTCTTTAAAATGCTTGATATAGGATGCCATAATGCTTTTTAGTTTGTTTAGAATAATTTGAATACTGCCTTCAGGATTTGACTAATGATGATGGGCAACACGCTGGCAATAGCTACCAGTATCCACTCACGCATTCCCAACTGTTCGAATCCTAACAGCTCGCGCAATCCCGGGATCAAATAGGCCACAGCCAAAGCAGCTGTACAAAAGGCGAGCGCCATCCAGATGTATTTGTTGCGGGTGACCTGATTGAAAAAGATGGGTTCGTCGGCATCGCGCATGTCGAATACGTGGAGCAGTTGGGCAAAAGCCAGAGAGAAGAAGGCCACGTCATTACTCATCTCATGGGACAAGCCCCACTTCAAATACGCCCAGAGATAGGCTCCCGAAACACTGGCGGCGATCACCACGGCGAAAGTAACGATAGACACCCAACTGGCGCGATGCAAAAAAGGCTCATCGGGATCTTTTGGCGGTTCTTTCATCACCCCTTCCCGGCCCTCGCCGATACCGAGCGCCAGGGCCGGAAAAACGTCGGAAAGGATATTGAGAAACAACAACTGCAACGGTAGCAGCGGCAAGGTCAGCAGTGAAAAACTGATAGCGGCGATGACGAAAATTTCTCCGAGGTGATAGGAAAGCTGATAGACGATGAATTTCCGTATATTACTAAAAACAATACGCCCCTCCCGGATGGCCTGGATTATGGAGGGAAAGGAATCATCTTTCAGTACCAGATCCGCCGTTTCCTTGGCCACTTCGGTACCCCGCCGGCCCATAGCGATGCCGATATCCGCCTTTTTGAGGGCGGGTGCATCGTTGACCCCGTCGCCCGTCATTCCCACGATTTTACCCTGCTTTTGGAATTTTTCGACGATATCCAGCTTTTCGCCCGGGCTGACGCGGGAGAAAATGGAAGCTTTGGTGATCTCACTATCAGACACTTCCTTAATTTCCTCGCTGTTCAAATCCTTGGCGCCGTCGCCGTCGACCAGGTAAATTTGCTCGGCTACGTTGCGCGCCGTTCCGGGATGGTCACCCGTCACCATCACCACTTCGATGCCGGCTTCATGGCAAATTTTTATGGCCTCTGCTACGTCCTTCCGGGGCGGGTCGATAAAGCCCATCAGTCCGATGAGGGTGAGATTGTATAAGAAGTCTTCTTCTTCTACTCCCTCTGGAGGCTCCTCCGTTTCCCGACAAGCAAAAACCAGTGTGCGCAGCCCCCGCTCGGCCAGCTCGTCATTTTTTTGCTGCCACTTTTCCCGGTCTTCCTCTTCCAGAGGTTCCGTTTCTCCATTGCGCCGGAGTATCTTCGAACAACGCTCGAGCATCGGGCCGGCAGCCCCTTTGCCCGCGGTGTAATAATGGTCATCATCAAAGCGGTAAACCGTTCCCATCACCATATCCTCCGAGTCGAAGGGATCTTCCGCGATACGCTCCCGGGCGCGCAAGTCCGCCATGAGTTCCTCATCAATGCGTTGTCCGAAGCGCAGCAGCGCAATTTCCAGCGGGTCCCCCTGATTATTTTCGTCATTTTCCGCATCGAGCTTTGCATCATTGGCCAGCACGGAAATGAGAAAAAAGTGGTTCAGATAGGGATCTTCCCTGACTTTCTCCGGATTTTCAAAAAGGCCGGCATCTTCCACCTTCATCTCCTCCTCCAGATTGGCGAGCACTTTTACGGTTAATTTATTTTCCGTAAGGGTGCCTGTTTTATCCGTAAAAATGACATTTGTTTCCCCCAGGGCCTCTACTGCTGACAGCTTTTTGACGATGACCTGGTGATCGGCCAGGCGGAGCATGCCCCGGGCCAGTGCAATACTGGCGACGATGGGCAGTCCTTCCGGAGTAGCCGCGATCGCCCAGGCAATAGCGGTTTGTACGATGGTATATAAATCCTGCCCGGTTACCGAAGTAACGGCGCCCAGCACCGCGGCCATTCCCAGAACGACCCAGATCAAGCGGCGGGTCAACCCGGCCAGTTTTTTATCCAGCGGCACATCTTCTCCTTCGGCCGACTGCACCATTTCGGAGATGGCGCCGATCTCCGTGTCCATACCGGTAGCCACGACAATTCCCCGAGCTTTGCCGCGGGTGGCAGCCGTACCTTTGTACACCATGCAGCTCCGGTCGGCCAGGGCGGTATTTTCATCCACCGGTTCTATAGCTTTACTGACCGGCACAGATTCCCCGGTCAGCGCCGATTCGTTTATTTCGACCTCCGAAGTGTCGATCAGCCGAGCATCAGCTGCTATCAGATCACCGGGTTCAACTACCAGCAAGTCGCCGGGAACGATTTCCGCCGCATCAATTTTATGCTGTTCTCCTTCCCGAATGACGTGTGCCTGAAGTTTGTCCATTTGCCGCAAGGCCTGCATGGACTCCCGGGCGCGGTATTCCATATAAAAACCGATGGCGGCATTAATCAGAATAACGACTAAAATAAAACTCCCCTCCGGAATATCGCCGAAGGCAAAGGATAGGATAGCCGCGGCGCCGAGCAGATAAATGACGGGCGTATTAACCTGATCCAGTAAAATCTGCCAGATTGATACCCGCTCGTGTTCTTCCAGTTTGTTGTGTCCGTATTCCTTCAGACGCTGGGATACCTCCTTCTCGCTCAACCCCCGCTCCGGATCGGTATCCAGTTTATTTTGAATTTCTTTAACCGATTGGCTATGTGCTGCCTTGATTTTCATTAATTTTTGCGCTTGTCATTCTTTTTTACTAACAGAATCAACATTCTTCTGTTCTGTCGGGCAGAATGAACATGGTTTTTAATTTGCCCGTTTAAAGAAAAACGAGAGTAATCAACATGAAAAAATTCGAAGCAGGGATATTTGATCTGGACGGAGTAATTACCCGTACAGCCCGACTGCACCAAAAAGCCTGGCGCAAACTATTTGAGGAATACCGCAATTATTTGCGCCGAAAAGGAAACCCCACTTTTGACCCTTACCACCGCGTCGATTACGCCAAGTATATTGACGGGAGGTCGAGGCTCGACGGCCTAAAGATCTTTTTAGAATCCCGTGACATAGAACTCCCCAAAGGCAGTCCGGATGATCGGTTAGAGGACGAAACCCTTTACGGGCTGGGCAACTTCAAAAATGATACGTTCAGGAAGCTTCTGGAAGAGGAAGGCGTAGATATCTATGAGGACTCCGTTGACCGCATACGCTCCTGGCGCGAAGAGGGACTGAAAACGGCAATTATCTCCGCCAGCAAAAATTGCGCGTTCATTCTCAAGCATGCCGGATTGGAGAGCCTTTTTGACACCCGCATCGACGGTCAGGTAGCCGAAGAAAGAGGTTTGCCCGGCAAACCCGATCCGGCGATCATGCTGGAAGCGGCCAGGGAACTCGGCGTGGATCCTGAAAGGGCATTCGTGGTGGAAGACGCACTACCAGGAGTAGCCGCCGGAAGCAAGGGCGGCTTTGGCCTGGTTGTCGGAGTGGCCCGCAATGCCGGCGAAGAAGAACTGCGGGAGAACGGCGCCGATATCGTCGTCGGTCGCCTCGGCCAGCTCGACCTGGACTCCAAGAAAGAGGTCATGCCGGAGGAACTGCCGCATGCCCTGGAGGAAAAAGGAAAAATTTATCAGGTTTTAAAAGATCGCCCTCCCCTATTATTCCTCGATTTTGACGGCACGCTGGCTCCTATCGTAGAAGACCGTAATGAAGCCAGCATTGACCCGCAGATCCGTCATACGCTGGAAAAAATGATCCCGCATTTTCGCATGATTGCGGTCGTCAGCGGTCGCGATTTGCTCGACGTAAAAAACCGGGTCAACCTCGATCACCTCTACTACCTGGGCAGCCACGGCTTCGAGATGTGCGGCCCGGGAGAATTCAGCGAGCAGCAACCAGAAGCAGTCAATATGCTTCCCCAACTGGAAGAAGCAGAAAAAGAAGCCCGCGAACAGCTCAAAGCTTACGAAGGCGCGGATGTGGAACGCAAGCGTTTTGCCATTGCCCTCCATTACCGTCAGGCCGGCGAGGAAGGAGAAAAAGCCGTTAAGGAGACGGTTAGAAAAATCGCCAATAACAGCTCCGATCTCAAAAGAAGTTCTGGTAAAAAGGTCGCTGAAATCCGCCCCGATATCGAATGGGATAAAGGAAAAGCCATCTCCTGGCTGATGAACGAAGTGGGCATCAAGAAATCCGAATTCACGCCCATCTATATCGGTGACGACATCACGGATGAAGACGCCTACCGTGAAATTCGCGATTCAGGGATCGGGATTCAGGTAGGCCGGCACGGAGAGCCTACCTCCGCTCAGTACTTCCTCCGCGACGTGCAGGAAGTTCGCCAGCTTTTGCAATGGATGCTCGATCTGGAAATTGAAAGGCAACAAAAAGAAATGTAATGGACCCGGAACCCTGGACACTTATTTATGACGAATACGATCCTAACCAGGAAGGTCGGCAGGAAGCCCTGTGCACCCTCGGCAACGGCTACTTCGCCACCCGGGGAGCCGCCGAGGAATCTACGGCCAATAAAATTCACTATCCCGGCACCTATATAGCCGGCGGTTACAATCGCCTGAAGTCTGAAGTCAAAGGTAAAATCATCGAAAACGAAGATTTCGTCAACTGGCCGAACTGGCTGGTGCTCTCTTTCAGACACGAAGAAGGGGAATGGCTGGATCTCGATAAAATGCAAATTATTGAGTACGAAAAACGGCTCAACTTCCAGGAGGGCGTGCTGGAGCGCGATTTCATAGTGGAGGACGGCCATAAGCGGCGCACCCAGGTCAAAACTCGGCGCATCGTCCATATGTCACACGAACATCTCGCCGCAATTCAATGGAAGATCAAACCGCTCAACTGGCAGGGAAAACTCATCATACACTCGGCCCTCGACGGCCGGGTGATCAACAACGGGGTGCCCCGCTACCGCGATTTGAAAAGCCAACACCTCATCCCGCTGACTACCGGTAAATTCGGCGACCGAGGCATTTTCCTCAAGGTTAAAACCAATCAGTCTGAAATCACCATGGCCCAGGCCGCCATTACCGACCTGTTTAGTGACGGCCACGAAGTAGCTTTCCATCGAAAAGTTGATCAACAGGAAGGATACATTGGGGAAACCCTGTCGCTGGAAGTAGAAGAACAACGCGAATACCGGCTGGAAAAAACCGTTGCCATCTTCACCTCCCGCGACCGGGCGATTTCCGAACCGGTAATCGAAGCGCAAAAAGAAGTGGGACGGGCGCCCCGCTTTGCCACCCTGAAAGAATGGCAAAAGGAAACCTGGCAAACCTACTGGCGGCGCTGCGATATAGATATCGAAAGCAAAGACCCGCAGGACCAGTTGCTGCTCCGTCTGCATATTTTCCATCTGCTCCAGACCGTTTCCAAAAAAAATATCGATCTGGACGCCGGCGTTCCTCCACGAGGCCTCCACGGTGAAGCTTACCGGGGGCACATTTTCTGGGATGAGCTCTTCATCTTCCCCTTTATGAATTTCAGCGTCCCCGAGATTACCCGCTCTTTACTGATGTACCGCTATCGCCGTATGGACGAAGCCCGCCAAATGGCAAAGGAAGCCGGTTACGAAGGGGCGATGTTCCCCTGGCAAAGCGGCAGCAACGGCCGGGAGGAAAGCCAGGTCATTCACCTCAATCCGCAATCCGGCAACTGGATCCCGGACAACACCTACCTGCAGCGGCACGTCAACGGCGCCATCGCTTACAATATATGGCAGTACTATCAAATCACAGAAGACTACGAATTTCTGTCCTTCTACGGCGCCGAAATGCTACTGGAGATCGCCAAATTCTGGGCGAGTAAGGTGACTTATAACGAAACCCGGAAAAGGTACGAAATCCATCACGTCGTAGGTCCCGACGAGTATCACACCAAGTATCCGGGCTCCGATGAACCCGGCCTGAATAATAATGCCTACACCAATGTTATGGCCTCCTGGACGCTGTACGCGGCACAAAAGGCACTTAACGTGCTGGATGACCGGCGCCGGGAAGAAGTACTTTCCTATACCGGATTGAGTGAAGATGATGTGCAGCACTGGCGCGAAATTGATCACAACATGTTTATCCCCATCACCAATGAAGGCATCATCCTTCAGTTTGAAGGATGGGATATCCTGGAAGAACTCGACTGGAAGCGCTATCACCGGGAATATGGCGAAATTCTGCGGCTCGACCGCATCCTGGAAAAGGAAGGCGACAGCACCAACAAGTATCAGGCCTCAAAACAGGCCGACGTTCTTATGCTCTTCTACCTCTTTTCCTCCGAGGCGCTGGAAAAGCAATTTAACAATATGGGCTATGCCTTTTCCCCGGAATGGATTCCGAAAAACATTCACTATTACACCAAGCGCACTGCCCACGGCTCTACGCTTAGTAAAATGGTGCACTCCTGGGTGCTGGCCCGCGAGAACCGGGAGCGCAGCTGGCATAACTTCGCCAAGGCTTTGGTAAGCGATTTCAACGATATCCAGGGCGGCACGACTGAAGAAGGCATACACCTGGGAGCCATGGGCGGCACCATTGATTTGATACAACGCTGCTATACGGGTATTGAATATCGCGAAAACACGCTTTGGTTTAACCCGCGACTGCCGGAGCACCTCGAATGTATCAGCTTTCGCCTGCGCTACCGCAGTCGCTGGATCAAGGTGGAGGTCAACAGGAAGCAGCTCAAACTTGCCTGCGACGGCGGCCGGGAAGTACCTGTTCAGCTTAAAGTTAAAGACGCAGAATGCACGCTGCAAATGGGCGACACCAAAGTGTTTGAACTCAAAGACGGACAAGCCGAAAACGACGAGTCAGAAGATTCCTCATCCGGGAGTGGCAGTAAAAGCGATAAGGGGAAGCAAGCGGAATCGAATTGAGAGGCCCCGCGTTCCCCTTCATGATGCCATTTAATTCCTTGAACCTACCATTTCCCCCCGTCCGCTTTGAACAGGAAGGGGGGGCCTTCAATCATTCGCCGAATGTCTTCCGCTCCCACCGCCAAACCCTTTCAGGAAAAATGGATACTTCTATCCACTATTCTCGCCTCCAGCATGGCGTTCATTGACAGTTCGGCCCTCAATGTGGCCTTGCCGGCTATTCAGCGGGCTTTGGATGTTAAAGGAACAGGCTTGTTGTGGATCGTCAATGCCTATACCCTGTTTCTTTCCGCCCTTCTATTAGTGGGTGGAGCGCTGGGTGATCAGTATGGCCGCAATCGCGTTTTCGGAGCGGGAATTGTGCTTTTCGCCGTATCCTCTTTGGCCTGTGGGCTGGCGCCGTCGCCCACCTTTCTGATCACAGCGCGCATTGCCCAGGGAGTAGGCGGAGCGCTGATGGTTCCCGGCAGCCTATCCATTATCACCGCCCTTTTCCCTGCAAACAAGCGAGGCCGGGCCATCGGCACCTGGTCGATGTTCAGCGCTCTGACAACCGTGCTGGGTCCCGTTCTCGGCGGCTGGTTGGCCGGTATCGGCTGGTGGCGGGCCGTATTTTTCATCAACATTCCCCTTGCCGGCATTGCCTTATACGCCATGTCTCGCTTTCCGGAGAGCCGGGCCTCGCAGGCACGTCCGCTGGATTTCACCGGCGCGGTGCTGGCAACGTTAGGTATGGGGCTGCTCACCTACGGTTTTATTCAGGGCTCGGAGGCAGGCTGGGAAAAACCGCGCATCATTGCCGGCCTTAGTACGGGAGCGCTCGCCCTGATAACTTTTATTTGGTGGGAGCTGCGAACATCACATCCCATGATGCGCCCCCGGCTGTTTTCCATCCGTACTTTTACTGTGGCCAATGCTCAAACCTTACTGATCTACGCCTCGCTGGGCGGTATGCTCTTTTTTATTCCCCTAAACCTGGTTCAGGTTCAAGGCTACAGTGAGCAGCAAACGGGGCTGGCGATGCTTCCTTTTGCGCTGCTCATTTCCGGGCTCTCGCGCCTGTCCGGCGGCTGGGTCGACCGGGTGGGCGCCCAGCCGCCGCTGCTTCTGGGGCCCTTGATTTGCGCGGTGGGCTATTGGTTCCTGGGCAGAACAGGGCTGACAAGCGGCCCAGCGCAATACTGGAGCACTTTCTTTCCCGCCCTCCTGGCCTTGGGCGCCGGCATGGGCATAACAGTCGCCCCCCTGACCACAGCCGTCATGGGAGCTGTTCCCGATGATAGCACCGGCGCCGCCTCCGGCATTAATAACACTTTCGCCAGGATGTCCACCGTATTGGCTATCGCCATACTTGGAGCGATCGCGTTAACCGGCTTTCGCCAAAACCTGGAAGAGGAGACCGCAAATCTGTCTTTATCCCCTGCCGTGCAACAGGCCCTGGAACAGGAAGCGGAAAAACTGGCGGAGGCACAACCGCCGGCTTCCGCAGCGCCCTCCAAAGAAAAACAAATTCAGCAGGCCATTGACCGCTCTTTTGTGAGGGTCTTCCAACAGCTCAGCTGCATCGCCGCCGGCCTATGCCTGCTGGGAGCAAGTCTGAGCTACTGGCTGAAACCCACAAAAAAAGACCCGGAAGGTGACTGAAGCCATCCGGCGAGGGAAAACGAAAACAGCCGCCCGAAAACTTATCCATTACTGATTCCGGGTTGAGTCCCTGTGCAGTGACTGAACGGAGTGAGCGTGAAACTGGGAAACATTTTCCAGTAGATGCAGGAAATATCTCTATATTAGTGGCTTCCGAAAAACACCTGAACCATGACACCATTTCTCGCAGAATTGCTGGGCACCGCGCTTCTCATCCTTTTGGGAGACGGCGTCGTCGCAAATGTTGTTCTCAATCAATCAAAAGCGAAAGGCGGTGGCTGGATCGTCATTGCAGCCGGCTGGGGTATCGCCGTATTTGTCGGCGTTTATGTATCGGCTACTATCAGTGGCGCGCACATCAACCCGGCGGTCACCATCGGGTTGGCGACCGCCGGCGCCTTTCCCTGGAGTTCAGTGCCTTCCTATTTGCTGGCTCAGTTTTTGGGCGGTGCGCTAGGCGCTTTTGTGGTGTGGCTGCACTTTCGTCCCCATTTTAATAGTACGGACGATCCGGCCACCAAACTGGGGGTGTTCTGCACGGCGCCCGCTATTCGCAATGCGCCGGCTAATCTGATCTCCGAAATTATCGGCACTATAGTGCTCGTCCTCGGCGTCTTCTACCTGGCGGAGGCACAGATAGGCGATCAGAAAGCTTCATTAGGTTCGCTCGATGCCCTGCCCGTCGCCCTGCTGGTGACCGGCATCGGTCTGAGCCTGGGCGGCACCACCGGGTATGCCATCAATCCCGCACGCGATCTCTCGCCACGCATTATGCACGCCCTGCTCCCGATTAAGGGTAAAGGAGGCAGCGACTGGAGCTATTCCTGGATCCCCGTAATCGGTCCTTTCCTCGGAGGGGCGCTGGCAGCTTTCATCTTCATCCTGCTGGAAACCTGAGCCAACCGCAGGAACTGGATTTCCGAAAGGGAAGCCCTATTACTTTCCCGAAAAGCTCTCAACTTGATAGAAATGGGCACGTCGCGCATGGGCCGCAATTCTCAAACCGCTGTTCTCTACAAATGGAATTAATCCCACGACATTCCCAACCTGTTCGTCACCGACGGGTCCTGCATGGTCTCCTCCCCTCCGCAAAACCCATCGATGATCTACATGGCGCTGACGACAAGGGCCTGCGATTTTACCGTCAGATCATTGAACGCAGGGAAGTTACAGGAGTGCCTGGGTGCTTGCCCGCCCTCCTTCGTCGGGTCGGGTTAAGTTTCACCAACATTTCAGTTCCAAACTAAAGGTGTATTTGCCGTGGCTATGGACTGTCGACTATCGTCTATGGACTTTTCCCTACGGCGTTCCCATACCCAACAATGAAGCCGTGAAACGCTGAAACCATGAGTCACTGAAACTTTCTCCCTATTTCGAAGAAGATCAAAATATCCTATCTTTATATAAGTCCGTTTTCTTCCTCACCCAAAAACTGCCGGTATGTACCGCATCGCTCTTCTTTTCTTTGCAATTCCCTTGTTTGCGCTGCGGATCGCTGCGCAAGAAAAGCGTATCCTGCCCTCTTGCCCGCTGAACATCATCATTGCAGTAGATTTTTCGGGTAGTGAACGAGCCTATATCGGAGAAATCCAAACCGCCCTGCGTGCCATCACCCATACATTCGAACTGAGCGAGACGCACCTGAAGATCGGCATTATCACGTTTAACCGCGGCGCCCGTATTGTCCTGCCGATGACGGGCGAAACCGAAACGATGGACGCGGCTATCGAGGCGCTGGAACTGCCGACCCTGGTCTACGCCACCGATATCCACGCGGCCTTTTCACTGGCCAAAGAGGAGTTCCAAAAACATTCGATTGCCGGCGTGCCCAATTATTTCGTCCTCATCTCCGACGGCGACCCGCACGCCCATATGCGCGGCCACGGCTTTCAAGCCGACCTGATTAACGCTCAACAACTAAAAGCCGGAGATCCGGAAACGGATCTCGACCCCGTACACATTTTCAGTCTGTATACCGGCCGGCTCTCTCCCTACCAGAACCGATTCGGGGAGGAGACCCGCAAAGCCTCGATCCAGCACATGCAAAACCTGGCCAGCGATGAGCACTCCTTTTTCTACTACCAGCAATATCCGATGCTGGTGGAGTTTTTTGAGAGAGTGAGTAGTTGTTTATGAAAATTCATTTAGAGATGGATCAATTTCAGCACCTTGCTTTCCAGCTCAGGAAAGGAAAAGGGCTTTTTCAAAAAGGTATCGGCGCCTACCACCCGGGCCCGTTCGTCGACATTGACGATGAGGCCGGACATTAAAATGATGGGAAGGGTTTTTAATTGTTGATCCTTTCGCAACTGCTGTATGATATCATCTCCTTCCATATCCAAAAGCACGAGATCGATGATGAGTAAATCCGGCATTTCTTTATGGGAAGACAGATAGTCGAGCACCTCGCGGTCGCTTTGCAGGGGGATAACTTCTACCGGGGCAATTCGGGGTAGCGCCATCTGTAATACGCCGAGGGTATCCGGATCATCGTCACAAATGAGAATGCGTTTCTTTTCCATCGGTGTAATTAGCTTCTTCTATGACTTCCGGCAGCTTATTCTTCTGGTTTTTGTGCCGGAATTAATGCTGAGCAGTAAAAACAGTAGAATTATTCCAATCCAGTGAGGCGAGAATGAAAACAATAATACGATTCTACTTAAAAAATCACCTCCTCCTATCCCGTATTTTTTTCATTTATGCTACCGGCTTACTCCAAATTATTGCTATTTTATGCTGACGTCGAAATGGTTTGAGAAACTTCTCAGTATGTATTGAGCGTAAATTCGTTCCTTGAAATAACCTGCCCACTTAGGTGGTCGGGTAAAACTTCTAAACTTTTCAGGCGAACTAACCGATAGATTGCGCTAAATACGTACCCTTCTCAAACCAATTTACGTCGAGTATAACTAATATCCCTTCTATGAATGACCAGGAAAGCCACCGTAAAGAAAAACGCTTTCACATCCTGGCGGAAAATATCTCGCAGCTCGTCTGGATGGCCGACCCTGACGGATATATATTCTGGTACAACCGGCGCTGGTACGAATATACGGGTACCACCCCGGAGGAAGTCAAAGGATGGGGATGGACCAGGGTTCATCATCCCGATCATGTCAACCGCGTGGTGGAAAAAATTCAACATTCCTGGGATACCGGCGAGTCCTGGGAGGATACCTTCCCGCTGCGGTCAAAAACGGGCGAGTACCGCTGGTTTTACTCCCTGGCCATACCGGTCCGGGATGACAACGGCGCTGTCATTCGCTGGTTCGGTACGAATACCGACATTCCCGAAAAACAGGAGGCGGTGGAGGCGCTGCGGCGGTCGGAAAAAAAGTACCGCTCCCTCTTCGAATCGATAGAAGAAGGCTTCTCCCTCTGCGAGGTGGTGCGTGACGATACGGGCCGGGTGATCGATTTTCGCCACCTGGAAGTGAACCCGGCCATGGAAAAGCTGTCGGGCCTGAAACCGGAAAACACGATCGGACGCCGTATGACGGAGGTCATTCCGGGGTTTGAGGAGGAAATTATCGACCTCTACGGACAGGTAGTCGACAGCGGGCAGCCGAGGCATTTTGAGTATTACGTTTCGGGGCTCAAGCGATGGTTCGCTATCAGTGCTTATCACCGGGAAGAGGATAAATTTGCCGTTTTATATGACAACATCACTGAGCGCAAGCAGTCCGAACAGGTACTTCTTGAGGCCGACCGCCGTAAAAATGAATTCCTGGCCACTCTGGCCCACGAGCTGCGCAACCCACTAACGCCCATCAAACTCGCCCTGGAGATCATCCAGCGCGGCGTCAACGATGAGGAAGACCAGAAAGCCCGCGCAATCATGGCCCGGCAGATCAATAAAATGGCGCAACTGGTCGATGACCTGGTGGATATCTGCCGCATCACCCGCAATAAGATACGCCTGCAGAAAAAGCGCTTCGATCTCAGCGAAGCCGTTGAGCTGGCTCTGGAGACCGTCTCCCCCTGATAGCCCTCCGAAAACACCGGTTTGACCTGTACCTTCCGGAGCACCCTGTTTTTATTGACGGCGACCCAATCCGCATCGCGCAGATACTTATCAACCTGCTCTCCAATGCCGCCAAATATACACCGCCGGAAGGGAAAATTGCACTGACCGCCACCGCCGGTGAAGACGAGGTGCTGATCCGGGTGAAGGATACCGGCATCGGCATTCCGGAAGACCAAAGCGAAAGCATTTTTGAGCTCTTTACGCAGGTTGAGAGCGAGGAAACCCGTCAACAAAGCGGCCTGGGTATAGGCCTGAGCCTGGCCCGGCAACTGACGGAATTGCACGACGGGTCCATCACCCTTCACAGCCGGGGGAAGGGCCGGGGCAGCGAATTTGTCGTCACACTGCCCTTAGCTAAGCACCGCGAGGTAGCCGGCCATCCACCTGAAGAACGCCCAACCGGTAAATCCACTCCGACTTTTCGCATTCTCGTCGTAGAGGATAATGAAGATGCAGCGGAAACATTGGCATTGGCGCTGCGGATGGGAGGTCATGAAGTGAAAACGGCGCTCCACGGCCGGGAAGGATTGAAGCTCGCCTCCGGCTTCCGGCCCGAAGCAGCTATCGTAGATATCGGCCTGCCGGATATCAGCGGCTACGAAGTGGGGCGGCAACTGCGCGCGCAGTTCCCGGATATCCTGCTCATCGCCCATACCGGCTGGGACCAGCCGGAAGACTGCAAGCGCTCGGAGGAAGCCGGGTTTGATCATCATATAGTAAAACCAGCGAATATTCAAAAGATGATTGGATTGATGAAGCGGTGACCAGCAGGAGGCAACAGCGTTTATCCTGCGATCCAGTTCGATACGCCGATGGATTCCAATATGACCCACACGACAAATACCGTATAAGTCATCAGCAACAATAAACCCTCCCCCCGGCTGAGCCGGTCTTTTCGCAAAAGCAGGAAAATCAACAAAATGGTCGCCAGGCTCAAAAAAATCATCAGGGGGACGGCTACCGCGAAATCGACCACCGAAGATCCCGCGATCAATACACCTGCCGGTACGGCAATCAAAAGATCGAACACATTACTGCCGATAACGTTGGCCAGACTGGTGATCCCTTTTTCATGCATTGCCTCCCTGACGCTAACAATCGCGTCGGGTACGCTGGTAGCCGCCGCCAGCACCAGCGCGCCCCAAACGAAATTGGGAGTATTGAAATAATCGCCGAGAAAAATCGCCCCCCGTACCAGCCCCTCTACGCTGAGGACGATCAAAAGGAGACTGAATCCAAATTTCAACCACTCACGACCTATTACTCCCTCCGTGATCTCCTCTTCCTCTTTCTCCCGGCGGAAGATAATCGTCTCCTGTTGTTGCAGGTATAGGTAAAGGAAATACAGCAATACGGGAAACAGCGCTATTTCGCGGGTAACCTGTCCTTTATATCCGCTCCCTTCTACGGGGTAATAAATAACAGCGAGCGCGAACACCAGCAAGAGGGCCACTACGGAGGTGATGTAAAACTGAACATCCTTGACCACGAAAGTCCACTTGGAATCGATCCGCTTCGCCATCACTGCGCTTAAGCCCGGAATGACCAGGATATTAAAAATTGCTGACCCGACGATGGCCGAAACGCCCAGATCAAACTCTCCGTGAATTAACGTGGAAAGCACCGTTGTAGAAAGCTCTGGAAAACTGGAGCCCACCGCGGTGACTATACTGCCATGAGCGATAGGAGATAATTCGTAGTATCTGGAGAGAGACTCCGCCGAAGATTCCAATATGCTGCCGCCCTTCCAGACCACGAAGGAGGCGACCAGCATGACCGATAAATAGAATAACAGTTCTAACATGAGCTTAACTAAGCGAATTGTAAATCTGGAATATCAGTACACCGAGGTTGAGGAAGAACCCGGTAATCGGAACAGCCAGTGGGTAAGTGCTTATTTCTTCCGGCGCTTTTTCTCTCCTTTTAATCACCCAGAGCGCAAGGTTGATCATCAGAAAGACCGTAAGTAAAATGTAATTAGTCGCTTCCGCTAAAGATTCAAGATTGAAGAGCAGGGCCAGCACCAGAATAACAACTGTGGAGGTGATCGTGGACCAAACCGGCGTCCTGGTAGTTGGGTTGATTCGTCCAAACAACTGGGGCGCCATTTTCTTTTCCGCCATCCCGTACAACACACGGGCGATCATTACGATCTGTACCAGCACGCCGTTGATGATGGCTACCAGACTGATACCGCTGATGATCTTGGGGTATCCCGATCCTTCTTTGGCTAGCACATCGGCCAGAGGCGCTTCACTTTGATCCAGCTCTTCCGGTGTCAAGCCCAGGCCGGCAATCGTAGACACCAACAAATAGAGTAATGTCAGGATAGCCAAGGAGATGATGATAGCCCGCGGCATATCCCTTTCCGGATTTTTGGCCTCCTCCGCCACGTTGACCATATCCTGAAAGCCGATGAAGGTAAAAAAGGCCAGGAAAGCGCCCAGCATGATATGTTTCCAATCGGCTAGATTGAAGCCCGGAACGATCTCCTGCCAGCGGTCGGGAAGGGCTGTCAGGTTATCGCCGGCAATAAAAACCACCAGCAAAATACCAATGATTTCAATCATAGTAATGATGGTGATGGTCACCGCCGACTCTGAAATACCCCAAATAGCAATTCCTCCCAAAATCACGATGATTCCGGAAATGATGAGATAGTCAGGGATTTCGACAAACACGTGTACATAGCCCACATAGCCATTCACGACCGTCGCCGTAGAAACAATGGCCGATAAAACGATCAGCCAGCCCACGAGCATTGACAGGTATTTTTGATTGAATGCGCGATCGACGTAATTAACCTCACCCGCGCTTTTGGGGATACGGGCGGATAGTTCTCCGTAGGAGAGCCCGGTGAAGGCGGCGATGAGCGCGGCAAAAAGAAAGGAAAAAGGCGCCATCATTCCCGCCTCTCCTGCAATTTTTCCCAGTAATACATAAATACCTAAACCGAGAATAGTGCCCACCCCGTAGAAAATGAGCATAGACAGTGAGAGACTGCGCTTTAGGCCTTTCGTTTCGTCCGAATCTTTAATAGAAGACATGTATTTCGTTAATAATGAGCAAATTACCTATTTACGTATAACCCTTGTTGCCCACGAAGATGTTCACTTGGGTATAAAACAATGGCGCTCATTGTCCTCAGATGAATGACTAAAAAAATGTAGTTGTTGATCTGGTTCATTTTCTCCCGGCTGTACAGGCTGTCTTTGGCCGCGTAACTGATGAACAGATAGCCGAGATACTTTTCCCTGTCTGCCGTTTTATAGGTAGAAGCCGGGATGGCGTTGGCTTCATTAATGAACTTGTAGAAGTTTTTTTTCCTGAGCCAATTGCAGGGCCCGTCCTCAATAATGATACTGGATGGCCTCTGTAAGGCAGATTGAGTTATGCCGGCCTTTGCGGTCAAAGTCATTCACCACGATGTATCCTTCCAGGCGGCCTTCCTTTTTTTCGCCGCAAGTGGTGGTGTTTTTGCCGCCCGGCCAGTCGGCCGCCCTAACGCTCCGCCCCCTGAAAGACAATGCCTGCTGTCATCAAGGAAGGTGTTCTCCAGATTGGGTAAGGTTTCTCCAGTTGACAAATGGAGAAATGCCTTCTGCTTTCCCCGGAAATCAGAAATATTACCTGGTTTTTTTTTCGTATATTTTCACGCTAAAAAAATCTATTGGCAAGGCATCTGTTTTTTCTCTTTCTTTTACTCCGGTTTCTACCCGACGCCCCGGGGCAAAACTACCTGCCCGTTGCCCGCTATTTCGGCATCGAGGACGGCTTGCCGCACCGGCAGGTGGGTAGCATTCTGTAAGACCGGCAGGGTTTTATTTGGTTGGCTACGCTTGGTGGGGTGGCGCGCTTCGACGGTTTGCGCTTTAAAATTTTCAACAAGGCCGACCATGGCCTGAGCACCGACCAAATAAATTTGATGCTGGAAGATGCGGCAGGTAATCTCTGGCTCATAACAGTGCACCCTTGAAAATTGAATCTCAATGCTGACTTCCGACTTAGAACTAAATCCCAACACCTCAGATAAATGACTAAAAACACGAGAAGACTATTTCCGTTTCATTCTTCCCTTGGTTCCGGGATCGGCCTGATGGTCCTGCTACTGCTCCTGTCTGCTTTTTCCTATACCCCCTGCCGGGGGCAAGCAGCTACCGGGGACAGTCTGCGCACTTTACTGGACGATTCCCCGGCCGATACTACCCAAGTCAACCGGAGTAACGACCTGGTTTTTGCGCTTATTCTCGAGGTCTTTAAAGGCCTTTCCCCTACCGACACCCTGGAACAAGCTCTACAGCTGACCCGGGAAGCCCGCCGCCTGTCGCAAAAGCTTGGGTACGACCAGGGGATCATCAACACCCTGAAAAACGAAGGGTTGATCTATTACCTGAAAGGTGACCCTGAGCAGGCCCAGAAACTGTACCAGAAAGGCGTAGATCTGGCGGAAAAGACCGGTAACCTCGAAGCTCAGGGGCGCATTCTGATCAATATGGGACGTTTGGCTGAAGACGATTTCTATAATGATTCTCTGGCCCTGGAGTATTATAAGCAAGCCAGCCGGATCGCCTCCGAAACCGGAGACGCCGCCCTGAGCGCCCTGAGTAACCGGAACATCGGCTTTGTCCTTTCTAGCCGTTCGGCAAAGGAAAGCCTCCCCTACTACCGAAAAGCCCTGAAGGATTACCAGCAACTGAATGATCAGCGCAACGTCGTTGACATGTATTTAAACCTCGGCTCCGGCTATTTCAAGCTGGGCCAATACCAGAAGGCAGAAGACCAACTGCTCCGGTCGCTGAAAACAGCTTCCAAAATCGACTACCGCGATACTTGCAAAGTGCTGAATGAGTTGGGCGTGGTTGCAAAGGCAAGTGGAAACTACAACGAAGCGCTCAATTATTTCAACCGCTGTATCGACTGTGCGGAAATAAACGGAGACGAAAGAGGGCATTCACTCGCCCTTTCTAATATCGGCCGGTTTTATTCGGATTACGGCCAGCTGGATAAAGCCCTTGAACACTACCTGGCCGTACTGGAAATCGACCAGGAACTCGACAATCAGGACGACATCACCTGGGATCACGCGATCATCGGGGAAACCTATCGCCTAATGGGAGACTCGACCAGGGCGCTGGACTACCTGCAGCAAGCCGTGGCCCTGGGAGAGAAGTACAACACCGACGAACTTTTGCTAGCTTACGAAAAACTTGGCGACTTCTACGAAGCACAGCAGAATTACAGGAAGACCCTGGATTTGCGCAAAAAACAACTACAAAAAAGCCTTGAAACAGGGGTAACGGTCGGGAAAGCCGACGCTTATATCGACTACGGCCATACGCTCTACCTGCTGGGCCGGCACGGCGAAGCGTTGGAATTCCTGCAAGAAGGGATTGACCTACTTGAATCCACTCAAACCCGGGATAAGCTGGGGAAAGCTTACCTCAGGATTTCGGAAGTTCACAACCAGCTCGGCAATTACGAAGCCGCATATAAATACCTCAGCCAGTCGGAAAACCTGCAGGATTACCAGCACACCCAAAATCTGACCACCCAGCTCAATCAATTCAGGGCGAGCTATGAATTTGAAAAAATACAGAAGGAAAATGCCCGTCTCGAAACAGAAAACGCCAATCAGAAACTCGCCCGTAACGCCTTTATCGGCAGCTCGCTGATCCTCGTCCTGCTGCTGACCGGCCTCTACCTTTTATACCGCTACCGGCGACAACAACGCGAGCTGGCTTTCCAGAAGGAACGCTCCGATGAACTCAGGCGCCTCGACCAGCTCAAAGATCAGTTTCTGGCCAATACTTCCCACGAACTGCGTACACCGCTGCAAGGCATCATTGGACTGTCGGAATCAATATACGACCACATCAGCGACCCGAAATTACGCGAAGACCTCACTATGATCATTTCCTCCGGAAAACGCCTCAACAACCTGGTTAACGATATTCTGGATTTCTCCAAATTGAAAAACAGCGATGTACAGTTGCATCAGAAGCCGGTGAGCCTGCATGCACTGGCCGATATTGTCCTGAAAAATTTAAAACCTTTAGCCAGCAGAAAAAACCTGGAACTGATCAACGATATTCCGCCCAATTTGCCGCCGGCACATGCCGACGAGAACCGGCTCCAGCAGGTTTTGTTTAACCTCCTCGGTAACGGAATCAAGTTCACCCCCAGCGGAGAAGTGCGCCTGACAGGCAAGGTGAACAGGTCGCCGGCCGGCGGAGAAGTCCTGCAGGTGGAAGTGCGGGATACCGGGGTCGGCATCGCCGCCGACCGGCAGGAGGTGATCTTCGAAGCCTTCCAACAAGCCGATGACTCGGCAACCCGCGAATACAACGGCACAGGACTCGGTTTGTCCGTCTCCAAAAGCCTGGTCGAGATTCAGGGGGGGCGGATGTGGGTCGAATCGAAACCGGGGGAAGGGGCTTCTTTTTTCTTTACCCTCCCAATAGCGGAAGAAGCCGTTGTAGTTAGATCCACTCCAACTCCGGCGCCGGCTGAAACCAGTAACAATTTGAGCGCCTTTGAAGAGGCGCCTTCCGCACCGGCAGTTGTGCTCCCTGCCCGGGGCTCCTTTCATATTCTCGTCGTCGATGACGAACCGGTCAATCAACAGGTTTTACGCAATCACCTGACCGATGCCAATTACTCGATCACCCAGGCCCTCAACGGTGAGCGGGCGCTGCAGGCACTCGATGAACAGGGGCCGTTCCACCTCGTGCTGCTCGATATTATGATGCCCAGAATGAGCGGCTACGAGGTGTGCGAACAAATTCGCCGCCGCTTTCTGCCCTCGGAACTGCCCGTCCTGATGATCACAGCCAAAGATCAGATCAAGGACATCGTGCAGGGCCTCAGCCTTGGCGCCAATGATTACCTGACCAAGCCTTTTTCCAAAGAGGAACTGCTGGCGCGCATCCGGACGCAGCTCGACCTGCATCACATCTTCAAAGCGACGGGACGTTTCGTCCCCAACGAATTCCTGCGCTCCATCGGCCGCAGCCGCATTACGGAAGTCACCCGCGGAGACCAGACCGAACAGGAGGTGACAGTGCTTTTTTCCGATATCCGGGACTATACCGGCCTGGCCGAAACCATGACGCCCTCGGAAAACTTCCGCTTCGTCAATGCCCTCGCCGGCCGCCTCGGACCGATCATCCAGCAACAGCAGGGATTCGTCAATCAGTATCTCGGCGATGCCCTCATGGCTATTTTTAACGAAAACCCGGCGGACGCCCTGCGAGCGGCCGTAGAAATGCAGCAATCCCTGCATCGCTATAATCAGTTGCGCCGGTCGAAAAATCGCCGCCCCATCCGGATCGGCATCGGTATGCATACCGGACCGCTTATCATGGGCATCATCGGCGATGAAGAACGCCTCGACGCCGCCACCATCTCTGATACGGTCAATACCACCTCCCGCATCGAAAACCTCACCAAGTATTTCGGCACAAAAATTTTACTGAGTGATGACAGCCTCCGGCAAATCAACCATCCCGATTCCTTTCACCTCCGCTACCTCGGGCAGGTGCAGATGAAAGGAAAAATGAACCCTATAGGCATTTACGAATGCTTTGACGGCGATACACCGGAAATGATCAAGAAGAAAATCAAACACCTCGATGGTTTTCAAAAAGGCCTCGAACACTACCTCAACCGGAACTTTGCCGAAGCGGTCGGCTGTTTCCAGTCGATCAACGACAAGGGGCCGGAAGATACTACTGCCACCTATTTCCTCGATAAAGCCGCCCGGAATATCACCACCGACCTGTCGGAGGACTGGACTGGTATCGAGAAGATGGATATGAAGTAAATTGCTTTTCCTCTTCCGCTAACCGGGGAACTCCTGAAACCGGAAGTGGACGATTCGGAAATCGCCAACCTGCTAGCGACCATACAAAAAGACGGCGCCTGGCCGGGCATTGATTACGAGGATATTTCCCAAACCGGCTTTGAGCACCGGTATCATCTGTCCAACAGGTAGCGCTAGCGCGCGCCTACGTATCCGAATCTTCGAAGTTTTACCATGATGAAAAGGTAAAGCGAGTCATCGAAGAGGCGCTGAAGCACTGGGTAGAGCACGATTACACCTGTGACAACTGGTGGCACAATCAGATCGGCACGCCGAATGCGCTGGTTTCCGTGATGCTGATCATGGGTGATTAACTGGAGCCTTCGCTGGTGCAACAAGCCCATCGATGCAAATTACGATGCACTGCGAAACACCCGGAATCGTCATTCTGCAAATATTGCCGGAGGGGGCGATGCAACTGACCGTCGCCGATCCAAACCGGGAACTTGGGGCAATGCAGCTTTCAGTTTCGAAAAAATAGAGAAGACGGGCAAGGACTTTCAGACCCGCTGGAATGAGAAAGCGCAGGTCAGTGAGATCAGGGTCGAACAGCCAGAGGGGCAGTACGCGGGAAGTAGTGTCAGTGTCAGGTTGTAAAGGCCTGCGTTTACGAAACCCGCGGAGGTTTCGTAAACGTGCCGGAAAGCTTATTCCTTCCTGAGATATCGCTCAGGAATGGGCTGCCCCTCTTTTTCAATATCCCAGATAATGGAGTTGATGAGCCATTGGCCATCTTTCTTCAGTAGCTGAAAGCTGTTGACACCTCTTTCACCAACTTCTTCTGCGCCGTTAAAGTAAGAAGCATAGGCACTGATGCGATGGCCGATTTGGCCAAAATACTCCGTTTCCCCTCCCAGCTCTACTTCGTTGAAAGCCGACATTTCGCCCCCCTCAACACCTGCCTTGAACCCCTCAACGAATTTATCGATATAGAAAAAATTTAAACTGTCACCCCGGAAATTGTACAAGGTGGCCTCTGGAGTGAACAGAGCGCGTAGCGCTTCATAATCCGGACTTGTCCCTTCTTCAAAACTAATGGCGGCGTAGGCATTTTTCACGGCTTGATTGATGGCTTTTTCTTCTTCCGAAAGGGGGGCTTTCGTCTCCGCTGCAGCTTCTTCCGCCCCGGCATTATCCGAGGTTGGCGTGCAGGAAAGGAAGCTGATAAGGCATAGCATGGCGAGGAGGGTAAGGTTTTTCATGAGTGATGGTATTAAAGTAGCCTTCTGGAAAAAAATTATTTATTACTTGGTTTCGTTTGAGCCGCTTTCGAACCACCTCAAACAAAATCGAACTATTTCGAACTGCTGGATAAGGTTACTTTATTACTGTCCACCTGCTTGCCCGCTCCCCAACCAAATATAGATACCCAGCGTCACCAACACCAGTACGATACTAAGCCTCCGGGCGTATTTCCACTGCTCCATATCCACCACGCCGACATCCGTAATGGCGAAGGAGTGCCGGGGTGGATAGAACAGCGACACCAGGTGCATGACGATGATGTTGAGCACAAACTCCAGCCCCCAGATGTGCACGAAATGCATGTCTACCTTCAGAATCATAAACAAAAGAATGTAAAACAGAAGTCCGAAGACCAGCCCCGCTTTGGCTCCGGTAGCGGATACCCGGGGCATCAGAAATCCCGCCAGCACGACGGTGGCCATGGGGATGAAAAAGATACCGTTGAGCTGTTGCAGCAGCTGGTACAAGCCTGCAGGTGCGTTGGCGACGAAAGGAGCGGCCACGATGGCAAAGACGGCCAACACAGAAGAGACCACTTTGCCGGAGGTCACGACTTCCTCCTGGGCGGCGCTCTTCCGGAAGTAGCGTTTGTAGATTCCCAGGCTGAACAAGGTGGCGGCGCTGTTCAGCGCGCTGTTGAAAGTACTCAGGACCGCCCCCATCACGATGGCTACGAAAAAGCCGGTCATCCAGACGGGTAGTACTCTTTTCAACAGCTCCGGATAGACCAGGTCCGGGGAGTCGTACAATTGCTCGCCAAAATAATAGAAGCCGATCAATCCCGGCAGCACGATGACCAGGGGCATCAGTATTTTAAACATTCCGGTAAGCAACACGCCTTTTTGAGCCTCTTTCAGGCTCGCCGCCCCCAGCACCCGCTGTATGATAGACTGATGTATAGACCAGAAATACAACTGATTGATGATCAGCCCTGTGAACAGCACGCTGAACGGCAGAATGGCCTCCCGCGCCCCGTTGCCAACCGACGGCTCCCGGCTGACGACGTTGAATTTTTCCGGAGCATTGTGATATACTTTCATCAAACCGTCAAGAAGGTTGCCGTCGCCGATATCCAATAGCGCCCAGGCCGGCACCAGAATACCCGCGATCAGCAGCCCGTATCCATTGACCGTGTCGGTATAAGCGACCATCTTCAGCCCCCCGAAAATAGCATATACTGCCCCGATGCCGCCCACGACCACCACGATAAGCCATAGCGCCGCCCGCTGTTCAAGGTTGAGCAGTTCAGAGATGCCGAACAGGCTTTCGATGTTGATGGCGCCGGTGTACAGCACGATGGGCAATAACGTGGTAACGAAGGAAAGGATCAGCAAGAGGTTGATGGCCGTCCGGGTCAGGCCGTCGAAGCGTTGCTCCAGAAACTGGGGGATCGTGGTGATCCCCATTTTCAGGTACCGGGGCACAAAGTACAGCGCCGCCACCACCAGCGCCAGGGCGGAGGTGACCTCCCAGGCAACAATGATCGCCCCGTTGCGGTAGGCCGATCCGTTCATCCCTACCAGATGCTCGGTGGAGATGTTGGTGAGCAGCATGGAACCGGCAATGACGACGCCCGTCAGACTGCGTCCGCCCAGGAAATAACCGTCTTCGGAATTCAGGTTGTCCTTGCGCAGTTTCCAGGTGGCGTAACCGGCGACGAACAGCACAAAGATCAGAAAAACGAGAAATTGAGTCATCGGCCTACCAGTAAATCGGACCTTTCCCCAGGTACTTCTCCGCTATGGGCAAGTAGTAGGATTTGATCTCCTCCAGATCGTAGGTCTTGGTGCTTTTCGTGTACAGATCGTACTGGTTGAAATCCAGGATCCATTCCTTGTACTCCTCGTCGGTCTCATTGCACAGTTCCTGATAGCTGCCGCCCGTATGCCAGGGATAGAAGGAATGATACCGGATCATGACCATGCCGGCCTTGGGAATTCTGTTATCCGGATGATGATTCAGCACCTGGTAGAGGTATTCATCGTGTCCCCAGGCGAGCGAGAGTTGGTCCAGTCCGCAGCCGGCTTCGTAGATGCCCCGCGAGGTATTGTAACGCTCGTCATTCATATCGGGATTCAATTCGTTGAACTCCGGATAAACACAGGTGTCCGGCAGCGCGCAGCCCACGACAAAAACGTCCCCGACCAGCCCCCACTGTTCAGCCTGACTGGTTCCATCTTCATCACAACCCCAAAGGAACATGACCTTGCCGAGATCGTGAATGAGGCCGACCAGCTGCATCCAGTCGGGCCGGCCGTCGGCGCGGATCGCTTCGGCCGACTGGATGAGGTGCTGCACATTGGGCAGGTCCAGATCGGGATCACTCACGTCGATGAGCTCATTGAGCTTTTCCATGGCCTCCCACAGCTGCAGTGGTCGGTTAAATGTGAGATACTTTCGCTTCATGCGCTGCACGTAGTCCAGCGTCTGGCGGCTGCGCATCTTGCGGTAATGTTCACGAACAGCGGCGGTAATTTCGCCCTGGTCATAATTGCGGAAGTTTTTTTTAGCGGGAATATCCGGTTCCATGACTATAGGTTTTAGGTGTAAAGGGAAAATTACGAAGATTTTTTTAATCGCATCCTTTGGTAAGTAGCCGGACACAATTATTTGAGTTTATACTGACGTCGAAATGGTTTGAGAAGTTTCTCAGTACTTGTTTAGCGTCGTTGTTAGAGTAGGTCCACTAAAGTTTAGAAGTTTAGCACTTCGCCCTTCCTACGGACCGTCCGGTCGGGCTCGCTGTTTAGAAGTTTAGCAGATCTGAAACCGGAATTCTCGTTTTCAGATCTGCTAAACTTTTAAACCAACCACTCCGAAGGAGTGATGGCTAAACTTCTAAACTTGTGTCGGCCAGACTCATAAATAATGCTAAACACGTACGTTTCACAAACCAATTTACGTCGAGTATAAAAGGAGAAAAAAGTACAAGCATATCTTTTTTGGAACCATTTATCCTATTCATTGTTACAACACTGAAACATCAAATAGTATGAAAAAAATAATAAATACAGGATTAGTGGCTTTGGCGCTGTACCTCTTCACCGGCGTTGGGGCCTTTGCCGCTGAAAACACTATACAAAATGGAATCTTCGATCTCCTCCAGTACAAGGAGATTGTGGACATCCAGCTCACCTTTGATTTGAAAGCGGTCTTTGCCGATCGCAGAGACGATGAGGATCACGAGGCCAAACTTAATTTTACCGATGCTCAGGGCGTGTCGCAGGAATGGGACATCGACATCCGTCAGCGGGGAAAATTCCGAAGGACCAAATGCAGTGAGCTGCCGCCGCTCAAGATCGATTTTGACAAGGACGACCTGCAAGCCGCCGGCCTGGCGAGCTTCGACGATTTCAAGCTGGTCAACATTTGCATGGAAGACGACGAGGAGGCCGAGGAGTCCTTACTCCGGGAATACCTGGCTTATAAATTGTACAACCGTATCACGGACATCAGCTACCGCGTTCAGCTATTGAACATCACCTATACGGATAGCCGCAGCAAACGCACCTTTCAGCGACTTGGATTTATCATTGAAGATACGGCGCAGCTAAGGGCCAGGGTCGGCGCTGAAAAAACCGATGAAAAGATTATTATCGACACCACCCTGTTCCACCCGCAATACCGGAAAACGACCGCCCTGTTCCAATACATGATCGGCAATGCCGACTGGATGATGACCTCTTCCAAGAATGTAAAGTATATTCTTAAAGAAGAGAAAATTTTCCCGGTTCCCTACGACTTCGACTTCGCCGCCCTGGTGGAAGCTTCTTATGCTTCCTATAGCAACGCTACCGGGCAAAACTCTTTCTACGACCGCGTCTACCTGGGCTTTGAAGAAAGCCGTGCGGAATTAGAAGACGTCATTCTCTCTTTTCACGAGAAAAAGGATGCCCTCTACCAAACCATCTGGCAATTCAAACGACTAAGGGCGTATACCAGAAAAAGAATGCTCAATTACCTGGATGACTTTTTTGCAAATGCAGACGATATCAAGTTTGCAGATAATGGCGTTGGCGCCGGTGGGGCAAAAGGGAGGAGCCGGTGAAAGTATGGACTGGAAATGTTATTTTTTGGGCTTCTTTTTCTTTTTGGGTTTTGGGGCCGGCAACTCGTCGACTGTAATCCGTACGAGCTTGCTGAGCCATTCCCGGTCTTCCAATTGTTCTTCGATCAGGAAATAATCCTTTGCACCGGGATAGGGCGGGGCTTCTACCGGGTCTCCGATAAACGCCCGCCCGGCCTGGGTCGGTTTTACAAATAACTTGTTGTCGCAGATGACGGCAAAAAACTTACCGTTGGCATAAATGCCGTACTCCCCGAACATTTTTCTACTCGAAATAACACCTGCCGGTTCCATCTGCTCCACGACGTAGTCAACAAAGGTCTGATCTGATGCCATAATTGGAAAGATACGCTTTTTGTCAAAATCTGATTAGAGAAGAAGCGCTAAAAACCGGTTCCAAAAACTAATCCGCCATTTTGAACCTTGCTAAAGCACCACTTATCCAGCTCTGGATCGTTTTTTAACCCGCTTGTACTGAAGAGAAGTTGACAGTTTCGCTGGATGGGCAATCCCCCAATCTTTCTTAAATTCGCCCAAAAACATCTATGAAGCCCACCACCCTCTCCCGTCGCAAACTGCTGGCCGGGCTCGGCGCGATCGCCGGCGCGGCCGTACTTCCCTTCAAGGCCGCCGGCAGTGCGCCATCCGCTAAGGAAGCTGTCCCCGAAACCGGCGGCGCCTTCACCTACTGTCTCAACACCAGCACCCTGATGGGCCAACAGCAGGGCATCGTAAAAGATATCGAAACTGCGGCCAAAGCCGGCTTCGACGGCGTGGAGATCTGGATCAATGCGCTGACGCAGTACCAGGAAGAGGGCGGCAAGCTCGCCGACCTGCGCAAACGGACGGAAGTTCTCGGCATCCGGATCGAAAACGCCATCGGCTTCGCCCCCTGGATGACCGGCGGTCAGGCCGGATTTGACCAGAT
>CAZWDL010000094.1:0-30195 GCA_964632995.1 uncultured Saprospiraceae bacterium | reverse complement strand
TGATTTATCCCACCGCCATTGGCTATGAGGGCTCGGATCCGGTGGAGGAGCAGGACCGGCAGTTCGGCGCCTGGCAGACGATACAGCGCGGCCACGCCGTGGCCAACGGCCTGCCCGTGATCGCCGTCAACCGCACCGGCCACGAGCCCGACTGGTCGGGCGCCACCCAGGGTATCCGCTTCTGGGGCCAGAGCTTTGTCGCCGGCCCCCAGGGCGAAATTCTCTACCAGGCGCCGGCCAATGAGGAGGTCAATGCCGTCATCGAAATCGACCGGAAACGGACGGAGGCAGTGCGCCGCATCTGGCCCTTCTTCCGCGACCGGCGCATCGATGCGTATGAGGGACTGGTGAAACGGTATCTGGATTAGCCTGGTGGTAAGTTTAGAAGTTTAGGCGCCACGGCCCTTCCTACGGACCGTCTGGTCGGGCGTGGCTGGTTTAGGAGTTTAGCAGGTGTGAAAACGAAGCGCCGGTTTCAGGCCTGCTAAACTCCTAAACCAGCGGCCACGAAGTGGCCAGCGTCTAAACTTCTAAACTTTTTAGCGGCATTACCAGACCTGCTCGAAATAGTAATTATTTTACCAGCATCTTCTTCCTGTCCAAATGCTCCATCATGAAACGAGTAGTCCGCTGGATCTCCGCATTGCTAGGCTTATTGATATTGGCCGTACTGATATTGATCGCCTTCAACTGGAAAAGCGATATTCCCCTGTCCTGGCTCAAGGTCAAATACGCTAATCAGCACTCCCGCTTTCTGAACATCGACGGCATGCCCGTGCACTACCGGGACGAAGGCAACCGGCAGGATACGCTGCCGCCCATCGTGCTGATTCACGGTACCGGCGCCAGCCTGCACACCTGGGACGGCTGGGTAGAGGCCCTGCAGGATCAACACCGTATCATCCGGCTCGATCTGCCGGCCTACGGACTCACCGGCCCTAGCGCTTCCGGAAATTATTCCCTCGATTACTACGCCGGTTTTATGCTGCAATTCCTCGACAGCCTCCGGGTTAATCAGTTTATTATCGGCGGTAATTCCCTGGGCGGAGGCGTGGCATGGATGACCGCCCTGCGCGCACCCGAACGCGTAAGCGGGCTCATCCTGGTGGATGCTTCCGGCTACCCGGTGACATCCCGGAGCCGACCCCTGGCCTTCCGGGTGGCGATCTGGCCGCTGGTCAGCCGGCTGTTCCGGTACGTGACGCCCCGTTCAGTGATCGAACAAAGCGTTCGAAATGTGTATGCCGATAAAAGCCTCGTCAGTGAAGCTCTGATCGACCGCTACCATGATCTGGCGCGCCGCCCCGGCAACCGCCAGGCTTTCCTGGACCGGATGAAGGGAAAAAGCAGCCGCTCGGAGGCCTGGCGCAACATTACCAGCTTGGAGCAACCTGCGCTCATCCTCTGGGGCGCCCAGGATGAACTCATCCCCGTATCCGCCGCCCGGCGCTTCCACCAGGATCTGCCCAACGATACCCTGGTCATCCTCGACGGCCTCGGACACGTGCCGATGGAAGAGGATCCGCTGCGCACGGTGGCGGCAGTCAAAGATTTTTTGGAAAAATGGTATTGAAGAAATTCCAGGTTGAACAGTGGATTGATTGACAAGGTGCTCCGATAAACCTCGGAATGGCGAAAAACCAATAGCGAATAGCGTCAGCTAAGCGGATAGGCTTCCAGAAATACTTTCACCTGCTCCACCAGATCCTCCAGCGAGCCGATTTCTTGTTCCGCCAGTCCCAGCCAGCTGCCCGCCTGCCGGTACAGGCTTTGTGGCGATTTCCCCGTTTCCCGCCAGCCGCGCAGCGAGCCGGCGCCTTTGGTTTTCGACAGCTTGCCACCCGACTCATCCGTCAGCAGGCCATGGTGCCAGAAGAGGGAACGCAGGAAAGCGTCCTCGCCGAGTAATTCGGCCAGGTAAATTTGCGCAGCCGTCGAGTCGAGCAGGTCTTCACCCCGGACGATGAAATTGATGCCGTACTGCAGGTCATCCACCAGCGAGGCGATCTGATAGGCCGGTATTTTGTTTTTCTGGCGGACGACGAAGTCGCCCATCGTATCGGTGAGGTTGATTTCCCGCTCCCCGCTTTGCCATTCCCGGAAAGTCACTTTTTTGCCGGCAGGCACGCTCACCCGCCAGGCTGTCCGCTCCGCTTCGAAAGGCAGCCTCAGTTTGCGGCAGGTCAGCGGATAAATCCCCGATGGAGAAGCTTCGCGAATCTGCCGCCGCGAGCAGGTGCAGGCATAGAGGTAGCCGCTCTCGCGCAGTCGCTCCAGCGCCTCCCGGTACAGGTCCAGCCGGGTATGCTGGGAGTAGTTTTTTAAAAAATCATCCGGTCCGCTCGGACCGGTGTCGTAGTCAAGCCCCAGCCAGTCCAGCGTTTCGAAAACATCTTCGAGGTATTCGCGCCGCCGCCGCGCCTTGTCCAGATCGTCGATGCGCAGCAATACCTCTCCGCCGGCCGCCCGGGCCAGCGCCCAGGTAAGTACGAAAGAAAGCCCGTTGCCGGGATGCAACAAGCCGCTAGGAGTGGGCGCAAGGCGGGTGCGTACCGTCATCTGGTTAAAATTCGATTAGAGATTTTACTATTCTACTGATTGGAGAGGCGTCCCCAAAAGACTTGGCGGCAGGTAAACAAGGAGCGTTTAAAACAGAGGCTTTTCCCAGTCTCGTATCCCATGCCTCCAAGTCTTTTCCGCCAGGGAACCTCTGTCATCCCACCATTGCGAATGCCTTGCTCATGGCCTTCTTCGTCGCCTGGACCGCTGCGGCGTTGTCCATTTCGTTGAGTTCGGCGTTGAAAGGTTCGGCGCGAACCGGGCCGTCGTAGCCTATTTGCACCAGGGCGTCCATGAAATCCTTCAGCGGAATCACGCCGGAGGCCAGCGGCAGTTCGCGCTGTCCGTCGATCTGCTCGTCGGCGGAGCGGCCGGCGCGGGCGTCGTTGAGATCGACAGTGACGATATCCGATTTATCCAGCGTGAGTAGATCAGCTTTATTTTCACCGGCGCAGAACCAGTGGAAGCTGTCGAGCACGAAGCCGACATTGTCTTCCCCAATGGCGTGGATCAGTTCCTTGCCTTCGTGCATGGTGCGGATGAAGGCGAATTTGTCGCGCGCCATAAGCGTTTTAGGGCCAACGTATTCCAGTCCAAGCCGTACTCCATGGTGTCCGAGTACATTGGCCACCTCCTGCAGTCGCTCGCTATGCTGCGCGAAGTTTTCGCGGTAGGTGAGTGTAGCATGCGTCGGCATGATCCAGGTGTTGCTGCGCGTGACGCCGGCGCGCTGCAGAGCGACGGCCAGGCGGGGTAATGCTTCCATATCTTCCCGGAATTTTTGCTCGCTTTCGCGAAACTGCACTGGAAGTCCGGCGGCGCCCCAGCTGATGCCTTTTCTTTGCATTTCTTCCAGAAGGTCCTGCAGCTCACCGCCATCCATCTCTGCCAGCGCCTGCGGGAAGGCAACGATGGCGTCGAAGCCGTGTTCGGCGGCCAGGTCGAGCAACTCCTTCTGGTTGGCCCGCACACCGATGGCGCCGGGGTTCAGGCACATTTTAAAAGGTGCTTCGGCAGGTCGGCGGGAGGCGGCCAGCCCCATGCCGGGAGTGAATACTAGGCCGGCGGCGGCCAGCGTAGCGCTTTGGCGGAGAAATTTTCTGCGGGATGTGGTGGTCATGTGATATTGTAATTGGTTCATTTTTGAATGCCGGAGTTGAGGGTTAAAAGTTTAAATAGCTTCTTAGTCTTACACTGAATGACTTTTGGCTATCTGTCGGAAAACCTTCAACCTATACGGGCCAACCTAAAATTGGTAAAAATTCGACATTAATTTAGCGAAAGCGTAAATTGAATGCGAAAAAATCAGCACTGCAGAAAGCGTTTTTCTCAAGGGATCGGTTACAAAAATATTTTTTTGACCAAAATCCATTAGTTTTATTGCAATCACCTAATCCAATCCTACGATACATGGCTAAGAAAACCAGCGGGAAGAAAAAGAAAAAAGCCAAACGCGTCAACTACCATCGTCAGCCGGAGGAGTTATCCTTGCGGGAATGGCAGATAGCGCTGCGTCGCCAATACGGCGTGGAGCAAGAGTTCAAACTAACCAACGAGGGCGATCACCCGGTCTGGTCCGACTTTACGGTCAGCAACCCGGAACGCAACTCGGTGTACCGCGTGGCGCTGCGGGGAGAGGATTCAGGCGACAACTATTGCTCCTGCCTCGACTTCTGTACCAATGGTCTGGGCACCTGTAAGCATATCGAATGGGCCCTGCACAAATTGTATCACACCTGGGGCAACAAGCAATATTTCCGCAAACCGCCGCCCGAGCGCAGCTACAGCTCGGTATATCTGGAGTATGGGGAAGACCGCCGACTGCGGTTGCGCATCGGCACGGAAAAGCAGGAAGAGTTGGAAACACTGGCCGGCGGCTACTTTGACGAAGAAGGATATCTCTATGAGCAATCCTATCTCGATTTCGATCGCTTTCTCTTCCAGGCCAAGACACTCGCGCCCAGCTTTCGTTGTTATCCCGACGCGCTGGACTTCGTCATTCAGAAGCGCGCCGATGAGCGTCGTCAGCGCCGGGCCGCCGAACTGGCCGCCGACACCCACAGTCTGCAACACCTGATCAAGACGGATCTCTTCCCCTACCAGCGCGACGGCATCCTCTTCGCCTTTCGCGCCGGCCGTTGCTTGCTGGCCGACGAGATGGGACTTGGGAAAACGCCGCAAGCCATCGCCACCGCTGAACTGTACCGCCGCGAGCTGGGCGTGGGGTCGGTAATCATCGTCTGCCCTACCTCGCTCAAATACCAGTGGCGAGCCGAAATCCGCCGCTTTACCGGCAGCAGCGTGCGTGTCATCGAAGGGCCCGCGCATAAACGGCAGGAACAGTACGCGGACACCGACAGCTTTTACAAAATCCTTACCTACAACGTCGTCACCCGGGATTATCCCTATCTCAACGCCGCTTCCCCCGACCTCATCATCCTCGATGAGGCGCAGCGCATCAAAAACTACGATACCAAAATCTCCCGGGCCATCAAACGCCTGGAAGCCCCCTACCGGCTGGCGCTTACCGGCACCCCGCTGGAGAACAAACTGGAAGACCTCTACTCCATTGTACAATTTTTGGATCAATACTTACTCGGACCGCTGTACCTCCTGCTGCACCGCCATCAGGTCAAGGATGAAAACGGCGCCGTTCGCGGCTACCGCAACCTGCAGGAGATTTACAGCAAGCTGAAAGACGTGATGATCCGCCGCCGCAAGCGCGACGTCATCAAACAGCTTCCTGAACGCATCGATCAGCAGTTGCTGGTGCCGATGACGCCCAACCAGTGGAAGTTGCACCGAAGCTTTGATCAGGACGTCGCCCAGCTGGTTGCCAAATGGCAGCGCATGGGCTTCCTCAACGAAAAAGACCGGCAGCGCCTGCTCAGCCTGCTCAACCTCATGCGCATGTCCTGCAACAGCACTTACCTCGTCGATCAACAGACCCGCCACGACACCAAGATCGACGAACTCTTCTACATCCTGGAGGAGCGACTCGCCGACCCCGAAGAAAGCGTCGTCATCTTCAGCCAGTGGGTACGTATGACCCGACTGGTAGCCGAAGAACTCGAGGAGCGCGGCATCGACTTCGCCTATCTCCACGGCGGCGTGCCCAGCGAAAAGCGCGGCGAACTGCTGGACCGCTTCCGCGACGACGACAACTGCCGCGTCTTCCTCTCCACCGACGCCGGCGGGGTGGGACTCAACCTGCAGAAGGCCGCCCTGATCGTCAACCTCGATCTGCCCTGGAACCCCGCTGTCCTCGAACAGCGCATCGGCCGGGTGTACCGCCTTGGCCAGCAGCGGCAGGTGCAGGTGGTCAACCTCATCTCCGAAGGCACCATCGAACACCGCATGGTGCTCCGGCTTCAATTCAAATCTTCGCTCGCAGAAGCGGTGCTCGACACGGCCCAGGACAGCGTCTTCATGAGCGACCGCAAATTCCGCGAATTCATGGAAAGCCTGCAGCGCGTCACCGGCGTCGACCTACCGGAAGAAGCGCCCGCCGAAGCCAGCAGCGACCCCAACCTGGAAAAGCCGCCTGCCGCCGGCAGCAGCGAAGAGCCCCCGGAGAAAGAACCCCTACTGGAGGAATGGTGGAAGGATGAGCCGGCCGCGGAAGAAGAACCAACCACCGCCCCCGATCATCAGCGCATCGAGGATAAAGCCAAACAGCCACCGCAACCGGAACCGACACCCGCCCGCGAACTGCTCAGCCAGGGCGTCAGCTTCCTCAGCCGCCTCTCCCAAACCCTGTCTGACGAACAGGCCACCCGCCGGCTCGTCAACGAAATTGTGGAGAAAGATGAACACTCGGGTAAAACCTACCTGAAGATTCCGGTTGAGGATGAGGGTGTCGTACAAAATGCGGTACAACTACTTGGCGGCCTGCTGAAAAACCTGAAATGATGCTGGATGCTCAGTGCTGGATGCTGGCGGCCGGGCCTAGCACCGAGCATCCAGTCCCCAGCATCTAGTGCTCTGTCCCAGAAGTTCTTTCGAGGAATTCAGCGGCTGTTTTGGTGCTGAGCGAGGCGCTCATGACGCGCATAGCTGGAGCTACGTAAGGAATGAGCAACGAAGCCCAGCGCCAAAAGAGGCCAGAATTACCGACAGTTACTTTTGGGACAGAGCACTAGTACACTGTGTACTAAATTTTTCAACATTTTGAAGGGCTCTTTTTCCCTCACTCTTCGTTCCGTGCTCGCCTTCGTAGCTTAGGCTACGAGGCTCCGCAGCGCCTCGATTGAGGAAAAAATCCCCTCTTCAAAATGCTAACTAACTTAATACACAGTGTACTAGGTCACTCAAAAGCATGAAACAGGGTTAAAAGATATGGGGTATCGTCAGGCCCTGGAAGAACTGGAAGACGATCTGCGACTGCGACTCGATTTCCACCTGAAGCAGAAAGAGAACCTGCCGTCCGCATTTAAGGCGGCTACTTCGGAATTGGGATGTCCCGCTAAACTGGCGCGGAAGTATCGACGGATTAACAGGAGTTGTTCCTGGATAGAAGGCGCTTTATTACTGAATATCTGGTATCTGGGTTTCCCCTGTTTTTTCAAATGGCCTATGGACTTTTTCTCTATTTAAGCCTGTTATGGGCGCCCTACCAACTTTGGCGCATGGGGAAGGAACGGCTCTTACTTACCTGAGCGGCGACATAATGATTCCGGCCCCGGTTAGATTGACGGGGTGACCCAAAGTCACCCCGTCAATTGCTTCGAAAAGCGCTCAAATATGCGGACTGCTGAACCCCAGTCTTCTCAATCCTTCCTTCACCTCCGGGCAGCTCATAAATAACTCCCAGAACATCCCGCTGCGATGATTTTCGATCATTGCCACAATAGGCCCCTGGTCGATAGCCAGGTAGCGTTCGGCTACCCAGTCGTATTCGGGACTGAAGGCGTCGTAGAAGCCGGCGGGGCCGACCAGCATACCACCGTAGTCCCTGTAGAAGCCCCGGATGGCCTGCATCGATTTTTCCGGCGTGTAGGGGATAGAACTGACGGCGGCCGTTGGGGAAATCACCCCTCTGTCGGCGCCGGGGCGATGCCCGGCGTAGCCGACGCTGCCGTCATCATTCCGGGTATAGCTGGAGGTGAGGCCCCAGCAGTCTTCACCGTAGCCTTCAAACCCTTGCGGGTTCTGCACACAGTAAGTGTAATGTATGAGAGCGTGGTTGCGGTTGAGCAACTCGTAGTCGGCGTACTGATCTGTCAATCCGCGGGGGTCCAGGCCTAGGTAGGAATAATGGGCCCAGAAAAGCGGGCCGACCGGTGCGTCACTGCCGGAATAGTAATCGAGCACCCGTTCATAGCCCAGAAAGCTATCGTTCGCGACAATATCGCCGCCGCGGGCCCAGCCCTTGTGGTAGACAGCCGGATCGACAGGATGGGTGGGCGAGGAAGCGCCCAGCACGAAGGCGATCAGGCACTCGTTGTAGCCCTGGATATTAAAGTCCATCTCCCAGCCGTAATTGGGCGACCAGTGCCAGTACAGCGCGTTTTCGCCTTTGGTATGCCAGTTCCAGTTCATCTCCCGCCAGAGCGTGTCGATGTCGGCGGCCAGCGCCTGCTCGGTTTCGCTGCCGTCCTGAAAGTACTGGCGCACGCAGAGCAGGCCCTGGGCGAGGAAGGCGCTCTCTACGATATCGGCGCCGTCATCTTTCTGGCTAAAGGGTTTGACTTCACCGGTGCGGCCATTGAGCCAGTGCGGCCAGATGCCGTGGAAGCGATCGGCGCTTTCCAGGAAGTCGACGATCTGCCGGAAGCGCTCGACAGCCTGCTTACGGGTGATGTAGCCGCGCTCGATGCCGGAGAGGATGGCCATCAGTCCGAAGCCGGTACCGCCGATGGTGACAATATGCGAATCATTTTGCGGGTAATCGCCGCTCGGATGGAAGCGTTCGCGGGCGAGGCCGGAATTGGGCTCGGCGTGATCCCAGAAGTAGCGGAAGGCCTGGCGCTGGGTGGAGTCGAGCAGTTGCTCGTCGGAGGCGCCGGTCCACCAGGGAGTTTCGGCCGTTTCCGTCTGTTCGGAGCCGGCATTGTTGCAGGAAGTGAATAGAAAGAGGGGTAACAATAAGAAAATGGATGATCTCAGCATGTAATTTTGTTTGTAGTGATCTGTCCGAATACTTTCGTATAACAAAAAAGTTTTCCGGGAGTGCGCTATAGCTGTAATCAGTGCATCTCCAACGTTTCGTAAGCCTCAATACCGGTCAACTTTCTCCGCGTACCTGCTTCTTTTCAAAAACTTCTTGCCGTTCCCGGTTTTCACCATTTCCCGCAGCGCCGCCGTTTTATCCGTCGCTTCCTCGTAATAGGATTCGCAGATTTTGTAGCCGACGTAGTACCCCACGGGCGGCGTGCCGCAGATGGGCGTCCACTGGATCAACCCCTCCGAGCCTGTGTTCAACGGACAGCCTTTCACTGAAACCTTTATCTACGGTTCCTACGACGGTGAGGTAAACTTCCTGGAGACGATGATCGACAAAACCTACATCGAGCAGTTCAAATCGGGAAGCAAACCGATCAAACAGCCGGCGAAGTATCCGGCGCCGGGCAAGTTCTACCCAACTCACTACGGGTTTGATTATCAGCCCTCGGCTAAAATACTGCGCCTGTCGATGGGGACTTTTGTGCAGAAATAACAGCTGTATGGGATAAGCCAGGTTCCCTGGGAAGGGGCCTCCTGCTTTTTTTAAGAAGTTTACGAAACCTCCGAAGTTTCGATAACGTGGATGTTTCGCAAACGGTCACACAAACCGGTATCCCCGCTTCACCAGCGGCAGCGCCCGCTCCCGCACGCCCGCTGCGGCGAACAGCACATTGACCAGGGCCGGCGCGGCGGGCGGTGTTCCAGGTTCGCCTACCCCACCGGGGTATTCTTCGTTTTCCATGATGTGGACTTCCACCGTCGGCGCTACAGACATTTTGACCATGTCGTACTGCGGGAAGTTGTACTGCTGCACGGCGCCGCCGTCCCAGGTGATCTCGAAAGTCTTTTCACTGGTTAATTGCTTTACATTGTGAACTACCCACCTGCTGAAGACAGGTGGGCTTCGGGCTTCACAGAGAATAGCTCACTGCTCGAAACCTGCCTGATGACAGGTAGTCTAGTTAGGAGTCTTACGTTCTCTCCACCCGTGTACTCGCTAGTCCCTAACGAGGTTTTTACGTCTTTTACTGACACTACAAATGTGCACAGAAAGTTTTAAAATAGCAATATTTTAAAACAATGTTTTTCAAAAAAACAAACATTCGCTTTCATCCCATTGGCTAAAGACCAATGGGTTTTACGCTCAATTTTATAAAACCGGGGAGGTTAGCCTGGTTTCCAAGAAGCGATTTTCTTAAATTGCTTTAAAATCAAGAACCTATCATCTCAAGCACGCTCGTTGTCCTTATGAAAAAATCAAAAAGAAAGTTATTGCTTCGCCTTCCCCGGTGGTTAATAGTTATCATTGGACTAATACTCTTTTTACTCATCGGCATCTATCTTTTTCTCCCCTGGTGGACTATCCGCTACATCGAAAAACACGACCGGGAATGGATCAACCGGGATATCACGATTGAGCAGCTGCGTCTCAATCCCTTCACGCTAGGTGCCACGGCCGGGGGGGTCCGCATCACGGAGCCGCAGTCGGATTCCACTTTCGTAAAATGGAGCAGCACCTACGTCAATCTGGCCTTGTGGCCGCTCTTTAAATCCAAGGCCGTAATTGAAGAACTGAGCGTCGATGAATTCTACGGCCATATCATCTACGCGGGTTCCGGGTTCAACTTCGACGACCTGCTGGAGCCGGAGGAAACGGTGCCGGAAACGACGGGAAACGACAGCGGTTGGGCTTATCAGCTGAACAAGGTTACCTTACATCGGTCTCAAATCATCTACGACGATCTCTCTGTCGGCAGTCATATCGTGCTCGATTCCATAGGCATCGGGGTCCACGCCTTCAGCTCCGTTGATACGGTCTTCCGCGCCGATTTTCGCGCGCAGCAGCCCGCCGGCGGGAGCCTGGACGGGCAAATACGCTATAACCTGCAGAACGGGGATTACCAAACCAGCACAGCGATCAAGACCCTGGCGCTGGAACCTTTCAAGCCCTACGTCACCCGGGGCATTCGCCTGGGCGACTTCGTCGGAAACTTCAATGCCGACTTTCACCTCAGCGGCAACGCAGACTTCCTGGCCTGCAGCGGACAATTTGAGGTCGGCGACTTTAGGATGACCGACCCGGAACAGGACACCCTCGTACTGACAGACAAGCTGGAGCTGGGGGTTGATTCCATCGATACGCAAAACCGCCTCTTTGACTTCCGGAAGCTGCAATTATCAGACACCTACCTCAAATTTGAGTACCTGGCCAAGGGCGATAATTTCAGCAACCTGATCGTGCGCGGCCCCCCGGATTCTCTTTCCGTTGAAAATGCGGCCGCCGATACGGCAGAACGGAAAATCAACACCCAAAACTACTACGCCAGCCCTTTCGAATACTTGGCGCTGTACATCTACGACCTGACCAAGGACTACATCTTCAATGCCTACGCGATTGACACGGTAGCGGTGCAAAATTTCAACCTGCGGTTTTACGACTACACCCTGGAGGATCCGTTTTACTTCGACCTTTCTTCGACCAGCATCACGGCCGGCGAAATCGAGTTAGAGGATGAAGAAGCGGAGTTCGCCTTTGCCGGAATCGTCAACCGGACCGGTTCGATCGATGGGAAGGTGCAAATCAGCCGGGAAGGGGTGCGCAATATGGACGTCGACTTCCAGATCAAAGGCGTTTTTCTCACCCGTTTCAGCCCCTACTCCCGCTTCTATACTGCCCACCCCTTCTTAGAGGGCGCCGTGACCTTCACCAGCACCAACAGCATCAAGGACTACTACCTCCAGAGCGACAACCACCTGCTTATCGAACAGATCGAGGTGGGAGACAAACTGAAGACCAGCTCAGGTAATTCTCTCCCCATGAAATTCGCCGTCGCCCTCATCCGTAATGTCAACGGAAACGTCGATCTGGATATTCCCATCGAAGGGCAACTGGAGGATCCCAAGTACAAACTGGGAAAGATCATCTGGCAGGTGATCAAAAATATCGTCGTCAAGGCAGCCAGCACCCCCTTCCGCCTCCTGGCCGACGCTTTCAACGTGGACGAGAATGACCTGAAAACCATCTACTTCAACAGCGGACAAACCAATCTGGAAAAACGGCAGATCAAGTCACTCAATTCCATTAGCCGGGTGCTGAGTAAAAAACCGGAGATCACCGTCGACCTGCTCCACCTCTACAACCGCGAATACGAACTGGATGCTTTGGCCATCCGGAAAGCCAAGACCGACTACCTCGCCGCTACCTCAGTAGCCGAAGATTCCTTACAACAGCTCAATACTATCGCCACCACCGATTCCCTGTTCCGCGCTTTTCTGGCTGAAACCTCCCCGGTTTACGATTCTACGATTTCCATCGCCGATAACGCCCGGCGGCGCTACGGCGAAGAAAATCTGCAAAATGAACTGGATACCGCTATCGCTGCGCAGCAGGAGCTGATTGCGCAATACCTCACCGAAGAACGGGAAATCCCGGCCAATCGCTTTACCATCAAGAACCTTTCGACCGAAGAAATCTCCCTCAATCAGACACATCCGAAGTTTACAGTGGAGTTCGGTGTGGATGGGGAAGAAACGGAGGAGAAAGCTACGGAACGGGAGGATGAGGGATGAAAATTTGTTCGAGATACTTTTTGCCTTCCTCCTTGGTCAGGTTGGGTATTGTCGATGACGACGCGCTGCCGGAGTTCAAGGCATTTGTCGAGCAGCTGGGTTTCTTTGTTACGAGTGTTCAGCATATCCAGGCTGATTTGGCCAAAAGCCGAACGTCATTCCGGCAAATGATGATTATCATTTCACCTTGCTCCTATTTGCCTTTGGTTGGATGGGGGACTAAATACTTACATTAACTGTCCTTTCATCCAGGGGGCCGTATTCAAAAAGTCTGCAGCAGCGCTGCCCGGGGGGACGATCTCGTCACAGGCGGCGCGAAGACCGGGGTCCAGCGACCGGCTCATCAGGGGGACGATATCCTCCAGCTGCGCCAGGGTTCTGGCGCCGTGCAGGGGGGCCGTTATCCCGGGCTGATCTTTCACCCAGAGCATGGCCAGATGGGCCGGTTTCAGGCCGGCTTCTCTGGCGAGCTTGCTGAACTGCTGTCCGGTAGCGACCGCGCTGGCCGTGATGCGCTCTGCGTAAATGCCGCCTCGCTGATAGCGCACCGTATCAAAACTTCCGGGGTCCTGCTCGTCGTACTTGCCCGTCAGCATGCCCATGGCGAGAGGAGACCAGACGAGTACGGCCAGGCCGGCCCATTGACAAGCAGGCAAAACCTCATTTTCGGCGCGGCGGTCCAGCAGGTTGTAGGGTAGCTGTTCGGAGACGGCGTGGGAGTAGTGCCTGAAGTCGGAGAGCAGTTTGCTTTCGGCGATTTTCCAGGCGGGAGAGGTGGTCGCTCCAAAATAGCGGATCTTGCCCTGCTGCACCAGGTCGCTCAGGGTAGACAGCACTTCCTCCAGCGGCATATTCATGGGAACGCGATGCATCTGATACAGGTCGATGTAACCGGTTTGTAATCTGCGCAGGGAATCCTCGCAGGCCTTGATGATGTGTTTGCGGGAGGTGCCCCGGTCGTTGATGCCCTTGTTGCCCGTAGGATAGTAAAACTTGGTGGCCAGGATGACCTCTTCGCGCCGGCCGTTTTCCCGCAGCGCCTTCCCGATGATGCGCTCCGATTCTCCGTCGGCGTAGCTGTTGGCCGTATCGATGAGGTTGATGCCGCTTTCGATAGCGTGGTTGATGATTTGGATCGAATTTTCTTCGGAAGTGGGGTTGGCAAAGTTATCCGTGCCCAGGCCGATGGGGGAAACCATCAGTCCGGTTCTGCCCAGGGGGCGGTGGTATCGGTGTTCCAGCATAATTTTGATGGGTTGTGTGGCAATGAGGAGCAAGGTACAATAAAGGGGGGAGTTCATAAAACCTCCCGATTGGATGCGTTTACGAAACCTCCGAAGGTGTGTTGATTACCCATAAGTTCGGTTTTGGCTACTTCTACGGTTCGTCTGTTCATCGGTTTTACTGTTCTGCGGTTCTGAATGTCAATAAGAAGGTAAAAAACTGCTTTAAACAGGTCAGAACCGCAGAACAGAGGAACAGAAAAACCGTAGAACCGCAGAAGTTCAGTACCGACCAAAGATATGGGTAATCGATACACCTCTGAAGGTTTCGTAAACGTATTACTGATCCTCTTGCAGCGCCTTGGCCGGCACCGAGCGCGCCACCCGCAGGGTCATCAGGCTGACGGCGATGCTGGAAATGAGCAGCGTAATCAATCCCGCCAGCAGAAAAATGGCCGGGTTTACCGGGATGCGGTAAGCAAAACCGGCCAGCCAGTCCGACACGCCCAAATAAGTCAGCGGCGCGGCGATCAGCAGGGCGATGGCGATCAGCCACAGGTATTCTTTATTGAAGCGTTTCAGGATATCGAAATCGCTGGCGCCCAGGATGGTGCGGATGCCGATTTCTTTGCGTTTCAGCGTCGTCAGAAAAGCCGTCAGAGCGACCAGGCCGATCACGGCCACGAGGAAGGCGATCAGGCTAAAGTAGATGCTCAGCTTGGCGATGCGGCGTTCCTGCTCGTACAGCTCTTCGAGGTTCTGCGACAGGAAGCTGTGTACGAAGACCCGGTCGAGCTTCAAGGCTTCGTACCTCTCTTTGATCTTCTCCAGAACGGCCGACGGATTGCCCTGGAAGCCGACGGAAGCCCAGCGGACAAACCCCGGATTCTTGTACACCGTCAGGAACATCGGGTCGATCTTTTCCCGCAGGGAAAACATATTGACATCCTGGAAAGTCCCGGCGATGGTAAAGGGGAAGCCCACCTGTCCTGTCTCTTCGTCGGTGTATTCGGGTTCCTGGATGATGGTTTTGCCGATCAGCGCTTCGCGGGGCATATTGAATGTAGTACCGAGTTTTTCCGCCAGCGTTTCATTGATGAGCACCAAATCGTCAGGGGCTTCGGCCGGATTGTCGATGTATTCAGGGATGGTTGTTTCGATGTTGAGCAGATCGACGGCGCTGTAATCCAGTGCGATATCGTGGGCGTCGTCAAAGACCTGTTCCGTCCCCTTCAATTTATAGGTGGTCTGGTTGAAGGGATTGCGCCCTAACGGGCTACCGGAGCCTACGCCGGTCACTTCGGGAATTCGTAGCAATTCGTTTTTGAAAATCTCAAACTTCGTACTGTCTTCCGAGAGGTTGACGTAGACCACCTGGTCTTTGTCGAAGCCCAGATCCTTGTCCTGGATATAGTTGAGCTGCTGATTGACGAAGAGGGTCAGGCTGCACAAGCCGATCAGCAGTACGAACTGGAAGGTGAGG
This sequence comes from uncultured Saprospiraceae bacterium, assembly GCA_964632995.1. GTDB lineage: Bacteria > Bacteroidota > Bacteroidia > Chitinophagales > Saprospiraceae > CAZWDL01. Next base: position 15,195 of record CAZWDL010000094.1, on the reverse strand, counting down.
ATGGCTTTGCGCGTGGAAAACCCGCTGAGGTTATTTTTCACCAGGTTTCCCTGAAAGAGACGCAAAATGCGCCGGCGGCCCATAAAAACTGCCGGGTAGATACTGGCCAGTAAGCCCACGCCGATCGTCACTGCCAGCAAAATGGCCCAGAAGTTATAGTCCTGGGTTATACTTTCATTGAGTCCTGTGCCCATGAAGTTATTGAAATAAGGAATGAGCAGCCACAGGCCAGCGCCCACGACGGGCAGCGTAAGCAGACTCAGCACCAGGGATTCCATCACGAATTGCTGGGATACCTGCGTGCGGGTGGCACCGAAGATTTTCCGCATGCCGATTTCCCGGGCACGGCCCGCACTCATGGCAATGGAGAGATTGGTGTAGTTGCTGACGGTCAGCAGTAGAATGATGCCCGAAATGATGCCGATGATATACAGATAGCGCTTATCGCCGGGCGGCTTTAGCTCGTACAGCATATCGGAGTTGAGGTGAATGGAGCGGATGTTCTGAACGATCGTCCCGCCGAACAGTTCGCTTTCCCCCAGCGGGGTGTTGATGTTGGTCATATTGGCATCTATGCGCTGCCGGACATCGTCGGGATCCGCGCCCTCCGCTATTTTGATATAGGTGCGCGAGCCCCAGTATTCGATTTTATCACTGTGCAGTGCGATGCTGAAGGTGTAATGCGCGTTAGGCGGAATATCCTCGATGACGCCTTTGATGCTGTAGGGCTGCTCCTCGATAATCAGCTCTTTATCCAAGAGATTTTGTGTTCGCCAGCCGGAACCGAAGAAGTGCTCGGCCTGGCTTTTCGTGAGTACGGCCGTATGGAGGGTGCTGCTGAAATCTTCGGCCGAGCCATACAGAAAGGGCCAGCCGAAAAAATCGAAGAAGGCTGCCGGCGTATTGGTCTGCAGCAGGTCTTCGGTCGGTAGTCTTTTTTCATTAAAGGTTACAAAGGTGGGCTGACTGAAAGTGAAGAAGTGACAGGCGTCTTCTACTCCTCTGACATCCCTGATTCCGTTGATTTGCTTCATCTGCATTTCGGGTTCAGCGCCGAAGTACCCGTCGAAACTCATCACACTGTAATCCTGCGAGCGGAAGGTGCGCCCCAGACGGTATTTTTGCTCCGCTTCGGGAATAAATTCGTCGTAGCTGTTTTCGTAGTCGAGATACAGCACCGCCAGGGCCGTCGTCAGAATGCCGATGGCCAGACAGACGAAGTTGACTGCGTTGTAAAATTGCTTGCGCCGCAGATTGCGGAGGGCTACCTTAAGGTAATTGGGTAGCAGAAAAAGGAAGCTGCCCAGGCCGAAATTAAAATGGGCAGGTTTGGCGGTCACTTTGGCAAATTCTTTTGAAACGCCTTCGCTGTCGGGCATCACTTTGGCTTTTGCTTCCGCAAAAGCGGCCTCCGGCTCGTAGCCCTTGATGAGGTACTCGTCGTAGCGGTCGTAGAGACTGCTCTCGAGTTCTTCTACGAAGCCGGGTTCCATTGCCTGATGTTTAAGCAGGGTTTGCCGCCATTCCCGGACAGCCTGGTCGATGTTGAACTTCATGTTGTCTATTTAACAGTCGGTGAAATCTTTTAAAATCGACACCGGGACGCGCTGTGGCCGCGGGATCCCGGTTTTTTTTAGCCATCAGCCGAGCATTTTATCCCATCTCCATTCCCGGCTCGTAGGGCGAATCCGTCTGTCCCCACAGCCTGGCGAAAGTGCGATTGACATTTTGCCACTGCGCCCGGTCTTTTTCCAGTTGTTCCTGTCCCTTCGACGTAATGCGGTAGTATTTGCGTTTGCGGCCGCTCTCCGTTTTGACCCATTGAGAGCGGATCAGCCCCTCCTTTTCCATGCGGTGCAGGACGGGATAGAGCATGGCGTCGGTCCAGTTTAATTCGCCTTCGGAGAGGCGCTCGATTTCCTTGATGATCTGGTAGCCGTAATTTTCGCCATACGATAAAATGGATAACACCAGCGGTTTGGTGGAAGCAGCTACGAGTGCTTTATTGGCCATGACTTTTTGTTTTTGTTTGTTAGGTATTCTTTTTCGGAAAGGATGATCATTCCGTCGAACAATTCGATGCGGCGTCCGGCGTAGGCGGCGTCTTCTTTCGAGTGGGTCGCCATGACGATGGTGGTTGCTTCCCGGTTGATATACCGGAGCTTTTCCATCACGATCCGGCTGTTGACGGAGTCAAGGTTGCCGGTGGGCTCATCGGCCAGAAGGAGCGCCGGTTTGGTGACGATGGCGCGGGCGATGGCGATTCGCTGCTGCTGTCCGCCCGAGAGCTGCTGCGGGCGGTGGTCTTTGCGGTGCAGCATATCCAGGTCTGATAATGCCTTACGGACGCGTTCCCGGCGCTCGCGGGCCGGCGCCTTCAGGTAGGTCAGCGGCAACTCCACATTTTCGGCGGCCGTGAGTTCATCGATCAGGTTGAAACTTTGAAAGACGAATCCCATGTTCCCTTTGCGCAGCCGGCCTTTGGCTTTTCGCGAAAGCCCGGTGGTATCCTGCCCAATAAAATGATAGCTGCCCATACTGAGGTTGTCGATCAGGCCGATCAGGTTGAGCAGGGTAGACTTGCCGCTGCCGGAGGGACCCATAACGGCTACGAATTCGCCGGCGTGTATATTCAGATCGATTCCACTGAGTGCGGCAGTTTCCACTTCGTTCGTGCGGTGATACTTGTACGCATTCTGCAGGCTCACAATCACCGGTTCCTTTTCTGTAGATATGGAAGATTTGCTTTTCAATTTTAGCCTAATATTGTTAGGTATTAAAAGCCTAACGGTGTTAGGTAAATTTAGTTGTGACGGAAAGAGCTTTTTTGGGGATTTTTTGAAAAAAAATGCATTTGTCCTCTTTAAATTCGGTGGCCGGTTCGATGTCGATGTCGATCCGGGAGACCTTTTGCATTCAGGTTTCCGGAACGCCGGAAGCGGGGCCCAAAGAGGCAAATCTATACGGACAACAAATGAGAGAGGCTGCCAAATTGCTTTATAGCAAAAAAAAGATATCTTAGTCCAGAATTCAAACCTATCAACGGCTCAACCAAGCGGATTCCTACGAAGTACAGGAACGCTGAAAGCTGCTTGCCATAAGAATTAATACCTGACATTTATTCCTGAAATGACGCTCTGTGTCCGAAGTTAATCACTTTCGACGGACAGCCAGGGCGTAGAAGAACTCCGCTGTCCGGAACCAAGAAATTCATTCTCAAGCACTATCAAGCAATAAGAAGTAAACCTGCAGGCTACAAAGCTCATGGAACAGGTATATCAACCACAAAAAAGTGGAGTCCAGCACCCACTCAAAAAAACGGGGCGTATTCCGAGAAGCCAAAAGAGTAGGAAAATGAAAACAACAAAATCATGAATTGGTGTCTGAAAGTTTTACGACAGTACACAGATTTTAACGGCAGGGCGAGAAGAAAGGAGTATTGGATGTTTGTTCTATTTAACATTATCATTGGAATCGTATTAGCTGGGGTTGACATGGGGATGGGAACACTTGACAGGAATTCCGGATTCGGTGTACCGTCAGGTCTGTATTCACTGGCTGTATTCATTCCGGGATTAGCCGTTGGCGTACGGCGGCTGCACGATATCGGAAAAAGCGGTTGGATGTTACTGGTCGGACTGATTCCGCTGGTGGGCGCCATTTGGCTGATCATTCTTTTTGCGACGGACAGTGAGCCGGGAGAAAATAAGTACGGGTTGAATCCGAAAGGGGTGATGGAGATGGTGTGAAGGTATCGTAAAAGACAAGGGGGCCGCAGGGAAAAAAGTTCTGGATATATCGCGGTCTCCCTGTCCTTTTTGTCTCCTTCCTATTTGACTTTCGCGAAGAAGCGCTTTGCGCTTTCTGCTTCTTTCGCTCAAACCAGCCGGTTCCAGAGGCCGGTAATCGCGAGGGTCTCCCCACTCTTCTGAATATTCACGAAGAGCGTTTTGCCGGAAGGCGAAAGCACTAGGTTTCCCAGGTAAAAGAACCGCAGCATTCCGAAATCTGGCAATTGGTTCGCAGTTATAGGTTTTCAGAAAAGTCTACAATATCTTTGAACAGCCTTGATTTTGATTTTGTATTCAGGGAAGAGATTTGTTTATACATTTATTAGTTAATTAAAAAACATATTTGTTTTGTTCACCTTGAAAAAAATTACAGGCCTTTTTATGCTCTTGATCATCGGAAGTGTTGGGGCTTTTGCTCAGGCCGAAGAGAAGGTGTCGGATGGAGAATTGAAACAGTTTGCATCCGCATTTCAACATGTTCAGAATATCAATCAACAGGCACAACAAGAAATGGCCAAAGCTGTTGAAGGCGAAGGATTGGGCATTCAGCGCTTTAATGAAATTCAACAAGCCCGCCAGGACCCTGCCCAGGAAGCAAGTGCTACTGAAGAGGAGATAGAAATGTTTAATTCTGCGTACAAAGAAATTGAGGAAATACAAAGGGGAGCTCAACAAAAAATGCAGGAGAAAATAGTAGAAGAAGGATTGACGATTCCCCGTTATCAGGAGATAGCTACATCGATACAGGCTAGTCCTGAATTACAACAAAAAATACAGGAATATTTGAAAGGTTAACATATTTTTGTGAGGGTGGCGAAAAAAGTATCTTCCTCCGTTTTTATTTTTGCACTTTTTAATCAATACAGCTACGCATTCGCTACGATTAGCGAATGCGTAGCTGTATTTTTTTACAAAATTGAGTTCTTCCAAATTTCCAAATCCACTGAATTTGGGATGACTTAGGCTTTGCCCGACGCGAGAGGCGGCGCCTTCCAGGGCGCCTCCTCTCTTCTTGCCCTGCCTTGTACTAAGAGCCTATCCGAAAACCATCCTTTGGCCTGCAAATGGGCATCTTTGGAACCTGGCTTTGCCATTTCTTCGCCCAGTAGCGCTGCTACGAAGCTCAAAAAAGGCTTCGCCAGAACCCAAATCTGGTCATTTTCGGCATCAAAAACGGTTTCCGGATAGGCTCTAAATTATTGAAGTCGCGAAAATTTATTTTTAAATTGAACTTTAGAACTGAATCATTCGGAATAAATGAGGGAAGTACACGCCAACTAACTTTTTCTTAAAAACGGGGGCCAATGCGCAAAAACAACACGTTAAAACGGGTGTGCTTTTTAGGGTTGTTATTTTCTTTTACTAATGTCCTGCCAAGCCAAAGCGATGATGAAAGCCGCTGGCTTAACCTGGCCGTGCAGCCGGTTGCCGGCCACGTATCTCACAGTTATCGCGCCTCAGAAGTTTCAAAAGAAGAGCGCCGCTCCATTCGGGGTGTTCCGGAGAATCTGGAAAATGTTCGTGTTTCTAAAAATATACTCAGCCTTGAATTGAATATGCATCAGCTGTTAAAGCACGGGAAAATCGACAGCCTTGTTTTTTACGGTAGAAGCTTTTCCGAAGGGGCTTACTCTAGTGACGATCACAAGTGGAGACTGTTTGGGGTGAGAGCAACCAAAGGCGAAAGTGAAGTGCTGATCATCGATTCCGATCTGGATCTGCGCTTCGATGATGAAGAGATAATTTTCCTTCCCAAACCCGTTTTAGATCGGGCTATTCCCTACAGCGAAAAGTATCCTTATCCGGGAGATACGAATTTCGTTTTCGATGTAACATACGAGCACTTGGTGAATCATCAGGTTCACCCTGTTCAAACCAGGCTGAGTTTTACAGTTAACACTACCTACGATCCGGAAGCTGAGCAACTGGTGTATAAGGACAATTTCGCTCAGGGGTTTGTGAACAAACTTATTTACAATGGGAAGCTGGATGGGGAAAAGCTGACCATCGAGGTAAATGAAGCATGTCAATGGCGAGAAGGAAGCGCTGAGGTGCTCGTGAGAACCGGTAACGGCTCTGTCTACGAGCTATATAAAACCGACCGGTTCCAGATGGCGGCAAACGGTCCCTTTTACCGGATCGATTCGGTCGATTTCCTCAATCAGCGGATTCTAATTAGAAAGCAACCGGCCGGCGGGCAATACCTGAACCTGAAGGGGGGGCTCTCTTTTCAGCGAGGATTCTATTTCTACTGAGACGCCGGGAGAAAACTACAGGCTGCTCCATGTATGGGGATCCTGGTGTAAGCCTTGTATCCGGAATATGCCGGAGCTGGTCCGGCTCAGGGCTTCCCTGCCTGAAATGGATCTGATCGGCATCTGTGCGGATTTCGACAAGGTGACCGCACAAGAGGCGGCAAGAAAACACGGTATCACCTGGAAAAATTTCTACTTTGAATTTGACCGGTTCGAAAGGGAGAATGTGCTGAATATTCAGGCCTATCCTACTTATTTTGTTCTCGGCGGCGACAATATCATTCTTGGCAAGTTTAACAAAGTGGAGGAAGCGGAGAAGAAGCTCAGGGAATTACTTCAAGGTGAGGATCAGGAATAACTTCCTTTCCGAAAAACATGCTTCGTGCGAAAAGTTTGTCTGTTATTAAGTCTCTTTAAAAAAAAATGAAAGTATGGATAGAGTAAGAGCGTGCTCAATAAAGTAGTAAAAACCCAGCGCTTCAAAAATGAAACTATCTGTTCGGATCGGATTGTCTTTTTCGTAGCAGTGGACGGTATATTCGGGAACCCCCAAAAAAGCTGGGGTTGCAGGAAGTTACTCTCAGAGTAATCATTGAAAGAGATCTTTTTAAAGATTTATGTAAATGAAAGCTGCAATTGCTCTGTTTTTATATTACTTTTTGTAATTTGATCTTACGAAAAAAACTCCATTTTTAAAAAACCAAAAACATGAACTCCAGAAAAGCCACTGCTTTTTCCCTTCTCCTTGCGTTGATCACGACTCGTATTTACTTCTGCAAATTCTATACTAACCATCACTTCCTTCAGAAATACTTCGAAGTAAACGACGCAATTCCCCCTGATACCCTGCTCCCCTTTATTTCAAGGGTTTCTAACCCAATGACGAAATACAAAGGTTCTGGATTGATGGGAGCTGTCTCGGAAAGAAACCTCCTCCTTACCTGGAAAAACAGAGCTTCTGGAGGGTGTGCCCAATAGTAAAGAAGAAACGCAAACAACCTTACCCCTAAACCAAAAAATTCTTAAAATGAAACTTCAACTGGTTTTTGTTTCGCTTTTGATAAGCACTTCCCTCTTTGCCCAAAGCAAATTTGACTTCAGCGTAAATGAAAGCTGCAGTTATTTCGGTGAAAAAGTAGAAACAGACGTTTACGGATTTGAGTCGAGCTCAGAAGCCATCGGGATTATTGATGAAATTCTTGGTAGTGTCGGGCTGGAAAGGAACTTTGAAATAAAAAGTGCTAATGTCCCGAATGCAGCAGCAATTATCAACGGCTCAACGAGATATATTCTCTATAGTGAGAATTTTATTCACGAAGTAAATCAAAAAACAGGTTCAAAATGGGCGGCAATATCCATCCTTGCCCATGAGATTGGACATCATCTAAATGGGCATACATTAGATGAAATAGGAAGCAGACCCACCAAAGAACTTGAGGCCGATAAGTTTTGTGGATTTGCACTGGCAAAGATCGGGGCTACCCTGGAAGAAGCTCAAATGGCTCTTAAAATGTTTGGTTCGAATTCCGGGTCAAGTACACATCCTCCGAAGGGTGCAAGGTTAGAGGCAGTGGCCGTTGGATATAGAAAAGCAAAGGAATCTCAGACCGGGACCTCAACTAGACCGATTTCCAGTACGAGCAAGCCGCAAAGCAAAAGATTAAGCGATGCTGAGATAGAAGATTTGCTGACCAAATGGTGCAGGCAACATTTTCGGTCCTGTTTCGGCTTTAGGTTTGTTAAAATCAAGAGTATTGATGTTGATTACATCAGTGAAAATCAAATATCGGTAACCGGAACAAATACCAACACAGGGTATGATAGTGCGACTCACACCAGAAGATTTGAAGCCGAAATTACGCTTGCCGGCAATAATAGAGCCACGGTATTTTTCAATAAGCAGGGAATCACCTGGATCGGCGGTGAGACCTGGACTAATTGCACCGAATCTGTTACTTATTGAGGAGTTGAGAGCCCATCTTCTAATCTGAATGAAAATAAGCGTATCGGGTAAGGTTGTGATTAGAGATTCAGGTTGCCTTGGGGTGTCACTCCAGTTCTTCAGGAGTGAAGTCTATACAGTTTTTCGAAGAGACTTCACTCCCGAAGATTTTTATATAATTGAGCGTAAAACCCATTGGTCTTCAGCCAATGGGATGAAAGCGAATATTTTTATAAATTTTTTGTTTTAAAATGGTTTATTTTTAAAACTTTTTGTGCATATTTGTAACGTCAGTAAAAGACGTAAAAACCTCGTTAGGGACTAGCGAGTACACGGGTGGAGAGAACGTAAGACCGGTTCCTGTCGGCTGATGGAAATATACCTGGATCCATGTTCAATTTGTACGGAGGTTGACATTCCATTAATTAATTAACTCTGTGTAATTTCAATAAGGCATTCAACCCTTCACCTCTCGATTCTTTACCCCGACGCTATCAGCGGCCGCAGCGTATCAATCGAGGTTTGCGTCAGCTGGCTGTAGAAGCTTTCCGTAAAGGAAGAGCTGCCGTGATCCTCCAGAAACTTTTTCTGTTCGGGCGTGAGCCCTACCGGGGCTTCGTCGATGCTATTCGGGTAGGGGTTGGCTGGCGTGCGATCCAGCGGCGGGCAGAACTCGACGGATAAGGCGCCGTCGTAGCCAACCGCTTTGAGGGTATCTACAACTTTGGGCCAGTCGAGCCGTCCCATGCTGGGCGCCATGCGGTTATTGTCGGCCACGTGGAAATTGACCAGCCGGTCTTTGGCGCGGCGGATGGCGGCGTGGTAATCGCTTTCTTCCAGATTCATGTGGAAAATATCGAGGCAGACGCCGCAGTTGGGCCCCGTCGCTTCGGCGAGCGCCAGCGCCTGCTCGGCCCGGTTGATGAAGTACGTCTCAAAGCGGTTGATCGGCTCGATGCCGATGCGGATGCCCGCCTTTTCGGCAAAGTCGTAGACCTCCTTCATCGACTCCACGGCCCATACCCATTCTTCTTCCGGCCGCCCGTCGGGCACGATCTTACCTACGGTGCAGGGCACGACGCTCACCGTGTAGCCGTCGAGCTCCTTGACCATGGTGATGACGTCCTTGACGTACTGAATGGAATCGGCTCTTTGCGCCTCATCCTTGGCCAGCAGGTTGAGGTCACCCATCATCAGGGTAACGGAGCCCCAGCATTTCAGCTTGTACTTCTTGAGCAATTGCCGGACCTCCTTGGTGTCGTAGGCGCCCGGTGTTCCCTGGATTTCAATGGCGTCGTATCCTTGATCGGAGATGCGGGCGAGCGTAGTTTCGAGCGGTTCGGCGCGCATCCAGTTGTGTATGGCAATTTGCATGTTACTGTTGATTTTGTGGTAATTCGTGTTTCAGGTGTAGGTTTTGGTTGAAACTAAGTTGACATTAAGTTGATGCTACCTATCTCCGACAGCTTTTTTCTCTGTCTCCGGAGGGTGCATCCCCAGCAATTCCGCCGGCGAATAAAACCCTTTTTTGTCTGCCGTGGCGACCCGTACTGCTTTCACCTTTTCCGGTGAAACGACGGCTGCCTTATTCCCGAAGGCATTGCGCACGTAGGTCAGCACGGCGGCGACCTCCTCGTCGTTGAGCAGTCCGCCGAAGGGCGTCATCGGCACCTGTCCGGGGTAGGTTTTGCCGAGGACCTCTATGGGGCCCATCAGTCCGTGGAGCGTCAGTTTGATCAGGCGCTCCTCGTCGCCGAGCACCCAGTCGGTGCCCGCCAGCGGGGGGAAGCCGGAGGGGTCGAGCCCCTTGCCGTCGGGTTGGTGGCAGGTGATGCAGTAGCCCTCCCGCTCGTAGATCTCTTTTCCTTTGACGAATAACGCCCGGTCTGACCCTGTAAGCGTCGTGACAACTTCCTGTTCTTTTTGTTCCTCGACAGAACGCCCGTTCAGGTGGGCGTAGGCCGTTTCGTAGGCGGGCGCCATGTATTCGTCCAGCGGATGCCGGGCGGCGACTTCCAGTACGGGCAGGCCTTTTTCAGCAGGCAGCCAGGAAGCCGCCACGATGGCCTCCAGCCGCACGCGGCCGTGTTCATCGTCGGCGGCCTGCTGCAGCAACTCCGCCTGTTCGGCTACCTGGTGGCCAGTATAGCGCAGTACGCGTACGGCGGCGGCGCGGACATGGAAGTCGTCAGCTTGCAGCAGTTGGCGCAGCAGCACCTCATCGCCCCGGTTCAGCCCCCAGGTGACCCAGAGGGCTTCCAGCAGGTGATGCTCGTAGCGTTGGCCTTGCGGGTCGAGTTTGGGCATCCACGCTTGCAGTTTGGGCAGTACTTCTTCTGCGGATCGGCCCCGCAGTTCCCGCCGGGTGCGGTAGCGCGTGCGATACTCGGGCAGTTTGAGGTTGTCGAGCAGCTGTTCGACGGAGGCTTCGGCAACGGGTGCGGGCTCTACGAGTGGGCGGGATGGATAAGTGATGCGGTAAACCCTGCCGTGTACGTGGTCGCGGTAGGGGTCGCGGGCGTTGTGCTGCATGTGCCCGATGAGCACATTGTGCCAGTCGACGAGGTAGAGCGAGCCGTCGGGGGCGAATTCCATATCTACGGGGCGGAAGTTGGGATCTGAGCCCCGAATGAGGTCTTGCCGGTGCCGGCTGGTAAAGCCGGCGCCGTTGTCGATCATCTGATGTTGTTTCATGCCCAGGAAGCCGATCGTGTTGTTGATGAGCAGGTCGCCCTGCACTTCGTCGGGAAAGTGACGGCTGGAGACGAATTCGAGGCCTGAGGTGGGGCGCACCCGGTGAGCGTCCTCGATCAGGTTGGGCGACTTTGGCGTGGCGACGCCGTAGCGGGGTCTGACGGTGCCCGGCATCATCCAGCGTACGTCGGGGCCGGAGGTTTCGGCGAAGAAGTTTTGCCCCCATTCGTCGAAGGCGATGCCCCAGGGATTGGGGATTTGCAGCTGGGCGGTTCGCTCCAGGTGATGGCGCTGCGGATTATAGCGATAGAAGCCGCCGTTGGTGGCTCGTACGGGACCGTAAGGCGTTTCCACATTGGTATGCAAAAAGGTGCCCTCACCCATATAGATGGCTCCGGAGGGATCGGCGGCGTAGGCGCTGTGCGCGTGGTGCGTGTCGTGATCGTCGAAGCCGCTGAGGAGAATCTGCCTTTCGTCGGCGCGGTCATCGCCGTCGGTGTCCTTCAGCAGGAGGAGGTTGGTGCCCTGTGATACGTAAACTCCTTCCGGCGCCAGCTCGAAGCCGAGGGGCAGGTGCAGGCTATCGGCGAAGGTGATCTGGTGATCGGCTTTGTTGTCTCCGTCGCGGTCTTCCAGGATGATCAGCTTGTCGTTGGGTTTAGGATCGCCGGGTTTGTAGTGGGGGTAGCTGGGCATGACCGCTACCCATAGCCGGCCTTTATTGTCGAAGGAAAGCTGAACGGGGTTGGCCAGATCGTTGAACTCCTCTTCGGAGGCAAATAATTCGGCCTTGTACCCGGGAGCGGTCTGCAGCTTGTCGAGCGCATCCTGCCCGTAGAGGTACTGCGGGTTGCCGTTTTTGCCGTTGCCGGGTTGGTAATTGGATTCGACGGGAGGCAGCGGAAGGGTCTGCTGGTCTTTCGCTGCCAGGTCAACCTTTTCACCCTCCAACGCCATCCAGATGGCCGTATCGCGGATGGCCGTCATCTGGCGGATTTTTTTCAGCTCGTAGGGATAGTTGTCGGGGCCGAAGGGGTCGTAGCGGCGTCCGAAGACGTGAACGCCGTTGGGGATTTTGAAGTCGTCGTGCCAGTACCAGTTTTTCTCCAGTACGAACGCCTTGACCATCTCCCGGTCGGCCTTGGGGTCGGGCTGAGCTTTGCCGAAGAGGTCGTCGGCGAGCAGGGGAGCAAAGCGGGCGTAGCCGTCGTCGGTGAGCTGGAAGCCGTCGATAGTGAGCATGTCCTCTCCTGCGAACCAGGATTTGGTAGGGGTGAATACATCGACGAAGTGCACCTCATTTTTAATAGTCACTTCCTTCATCGCTTGCGTGTAGAGGGCGAGGCGGCGGTTTTCCTCCCGGCCGTCGGGCAAGTCGTAGTGGTCCGACAGGTCTTCGAAGGCGATGGGGGAGACGAGGGCCAGCCGGGGCGGTGTTTCGCCGTTGTAGCGCTGCTGCCGGGTGTGGTCGATGAATGCCTGCAGCTCGGCTTTGAAGTTGTCCAGGCCGGCCTCCCCGCGGAACGATTCGTTGTACCCGAAGAAGGCGATGATGACATCGGCTTCATGGCGGGTCAGCCATTCGTCGGGCGTTTCGAAGTGGCCCTGGCTGCCGGATTTCTGGGCGAGCTCATCGTAATATTTTTCGGCGCCGGGGAAGGCCCAGGGCGAGACGCGGCCGGAGTGGGGGCGGAAGCCGGGTGTGTTGCCGCCGTCGCACATATTGCGGATGTAGAGCAGGCTGTCGGGGTAGCGCAGTTGCAATTCGGTTTCGAAGTGCCCGTAGTTCATCATGCGCGAACCCAGGTTGTTGCCGATGAGCAGGATGTGGTCGCCCCGGCGGAGTTCCAGGGTCTCGGGGCCGGAGTGGTCGCATTGCAGGGTGAGTAGAGCAAGCAGGACGGTAAGGGCCGGAAATAGGAGTGGTTTCAGGTAAAGGTATCGTATGTGGGTCATGTGGTGTTCGCGTTGATTTTCGAAGATCATGAAAATAATAGAATATATCGTATTGTGAAGGTTGGTTTTGATTTTATTTGGTGCGGGGATGGGGATTATGTCGCCGCTATGCGGCTGGTTCGTGAATTCACTTGTTGCAAGAACCTATGGCTGACGCCATAGGCTATATTCTTTCGCCGCTGACGCGGCTTCTTCAAAGCTCGGGATGATTTTCTTTCTGTCACTGCCTGGTTCTATCCAGCCGCGTAGCGGCGAGGGATTATAGCCCAGGGGCGCAAGCCCTGGGTAACGGTTGTGTTCCCCATCCACGAATAAGCTGCGTAGCAGCAACATAATTCCATCCTCACAACTCCCGCCTATTGAAAACATACCTTTCTTCAATCTCCTCCCCCTCTAGAAGCGCCAACGCATTCCGCACTGTCACCACGCACATCTCGTTGTAAGTTCGCGCGGTGAGGCTGGCGGAATGCGGGGTGATCAGTACATTGGGCATGGCCGGCAGGGGATCATCCGCGGCCGGCGGTTCCGTGGCCAACACATCCGCTGCGAAGCCGCCGAGCTGCCCCTGGCGAAGAGCCTCGGTCAGCGCTTCCTGGTCGATGATTTCGCCGCGGGCGGTATTGATGAGGAGGGCGTGGTTTTGCATGTTGGCGAGCGCCTCCCGGTTGATGAGGTTGCGGGTGTCATTGGTCAGGGGAAGGTGGAGGCTGATGAGGTCGGCCTGTTGCAGCACTTTATCCAGCGGCAGGGCAGCGTAGGGGAGCGACTGGGGCAGCGCATCCCAGTAGATGATCTTCATGCCGAATACACTCGCCAATTTAGCGACCTTTTTCCCAATATTCCCCATACCCAGAATGCCGAGCGTCTTACCACGGATCTCGTCGCCGTGGTAGGCGTTGCGGAAATTCCACTCATCGTTTTTTACGGCTGAGATAGAGGGGTAGAGCTGCCTTTGCAGCATCAGCATGAGAGCGAGGGCGTGTTCGGCCACCGTATCTGCGTTGCTGCCGGGGGCGTTGATCACGCGGATTCCGCGCCGGGTGGCGAAATCCACATCGACATTGTCGAGGCCGACGCCGCAACGCGCGATGACCTCCAGATCAGGGCACTGCTCGATCAGGGTGCGGCTGACGTCGCCCTTGCCGCGCGTGACGATGGCGTGGATGGCATGGTTCCTGGCAACTTCCTCACCGGTAAAAGGTGAACTGGCGTCGAAAACCTTCGCCCGGCCTCTTAACAGCTGATCGGCTTCTTCCGAAACACTTTCCAGCAGGAGTATTTGCTTGTCACTCATTCGTTTTCTTTTTCCCGTGATAGAGGGTGGCGTTTTCCGCTTTGTAACCGCGAAAATCATTGCGGCCGGAGACGTAGAGCCCCTCTTGATACAGGTCGTCTTCGAAGATGGCCGGATCGAGTTGGTCTTTCATATCCGGGTCGGAGGAAATTTCGACCAGGTTGCCCGACGGATCGCGGATAAATAGCTGCATGGCGCCGTCCGGCAGTTGCCGCACTTTGCCCCAGGGTTTGATGTCGATGACGTCGAGTTCTTTCATGCGGTGGAAGACGGCGTTGAAGTCGTCGACCTGCACGCAGATGTGCCCTCGGAAGGATTGCTCATCCTCCCACTCGGTGAGGTGCAATTGCTGATCTTCGTTGATTTTGAAAAAAGCCGTGGGATAGTCGAAGAGAAAGGCGGGAATGACTTCCAGTCCCAGCTCTTTTTCATAAAATTCCGCGGCCGTTTCCAGCTGATCGACGATCAGCGTGACGTGGTTGATTTTGGTGATTTTGGCCATAACTTTTGATTGATGTTAGTCTGAATGTTTTCTTTAGATGCCAGATGTTTACCCGACCAAATCGCGTAGCGAGATGGGCGGGCCAAGGTGTTGGCATTCTGGAGGCTGACGTCTGATATCAGATATCTCAAATTTACTGCCGGTACTCTTTCACAAAATCCCAGTTGACCGACAGGCCCAGCCCCGGCTCGGTTGGTTCCTTCATTTTTCCATCCCCGGTTTTGATCTGCTCATTGACCAGGTCGTACATCATCGGGTTGCCGCCCAGCGAGAACTCGATGATGGCGGCCGATGGGCTCGCGAAGGCCAGGTTGACACCCGCCATAAAGGAGAAAGCCGAGCCCCAGCAGTGCGGCGCCAGTTCCAGCTGATGGGTGGCGGCCAGTGCCGATACCCGCCAGGCTTCGGTGATGCCGCCGATGATGGCCGCGTCGGGCTGTACGACGTCGACGGCGCGCAGCTCGATCAGTTCACGGATATCGAAGCGGGTGAATTCGCTTTCCCCCGCGGCGATGGGGGTGGCGGTGGCGGCGCGCACATCGGTGGTCCCCTGTTTATTATCCGGCGAAATGGGTTCTTCGAACCAGTAGAGGTTGCAATCCTCTACGCCCCGGCAGAAGCGTTTTGCTTCGGGCACGCTGAA
Source organism: uncultured Saprospiraceae bacterium (assembly GCA_964632995.1). GTDB lineage: Bacteria > Bacteroidota > Bacteroidia > Chitinophagales > Saprospiraceae > CAZWDL01. The sequence continues at coordinate 118 of CAZWDL010000094.1, read as the reverse complement.
GGTGCCGTGCGCATCGGCCATAATTTTGATATCCGGCCCCAGCGCCTCGCGGGCGGCGCGTACGCGTTCGATGCTGTATTGGACGCTTTCATCCATCACGCCGACGCGCATTTTGACG
>CAZWDL010000093.1:0-30352 GCA_964632995.1 uncultured Saprospiraceae bacterium | reverse complement strand
TACGTTGCCGCCGACCACCTGCAGGTCGGAATATTGTTCTTTAATCAGCTTGATGGCCTCCAGCACCCCACGGGAATGACCGTGAGCGGTATCGACACAGATGACATCGACCCCGACCTTTACCAGCGCATCGGTGCGCTCCAGCATGTCGTCGGTGACGCCGACCGCGGCGCCGACGACGAGCCGGCCGTAGGTATCCTTACAGGAATTGGGATAGTCCTGTACCTTCATGATATCCTTATAAGTGATCAGCCCAACGAGCGTGTTGCCGTTTTCAACCACCGGAAGTTTCTCTATCTTATGATTCTGCAGAATATCCCGCGCCTGTTCCAGATTGGTGCCGACCGGAGCGGTGATGAGGTTCTCCGTCGTCATGACCTGCCGTACCGACCGATCGAGCCGGGTTTCAAAGCGCAGATCCCGGTTGGTAAGAATGCCGATGAGCTTATTGTCCTCGTTGATAATGGGAATTCCGCCAATCTTGAATTTCCGCATCAATGCCAGCGCATCGCCTACGGTCGCGTCTTCCAATAAGGTAACCGGATCGATGATCATACCGCTTTCCGAGCGTTTGACGCTGCGGACCTGCTCGGCCTGATCCTCAATACTCATATTTTTATGGATGATGCCGATGCCGCCCATACGCGCAACGGCGATGGCCAGCTTGTTCTCGGTTACCGTATCCATGGCGGCGGATACAACCGGAGCATTGAGCCGCAGGTCACGCGTTAATTGCGTAGAAAGATCGACTTCACGGGGAAGAACTTCCGAATAGGAGGGTACGAGAAGTACATCGTCAAAGGTGAGTGCTTCTCCTAAAAATTTTTGCTGTGCTATTTCTCTTGTTTCCATGTGCAAAGGTATCGAATTTCAATACAAAAAGAAAAACAGGATCCCCGAAAAGTTTATTTTAATGAATGCCTGTCCGGGATTAGCATGTGTTTCTCATTTTAAATGATGGCTGTTACTATTCACCATCCTGGCTTCGTCAAAAAGTTTTCAAAAAAAGCCACAGATCACACGGATTTTCACGGATTTCCCAAAATGGTAATCTGTGGAAATCCGTGTGATCCGCGGCAAAAATTAAAAACATCGCCGCGCAGCGGCGACTGAATAGTTACTAATTGCGTTGTTAATGTGCTTTAGACTGCAAACCGGGCAATTGGTTACTTACCAATAAATACTGTGTCAACTTTAGCTTTCCTGGGAAAGTTCCGATCTTTGTTCCGGAACCGAGAAAAGGAAGTAAATTTCAATATGCTGACCATACACTCTGACGAGCACTTCATGCGGCAGGCCCTTAAGGAAGCCGAACTGGCTTTTGAAAAAGGAGAAATTCCGGTGGGGGCGATCGTGGTTACACAGAATCGCATCATCGCCCGGGCGCACAACCTTACCGAACAACTTAAGGACGTAACGGCCCATGCCGAAATGCTGGCGCTGACCGCCGCCGCCAATTACCTCGACAGTAAATACCTGCAACAGTGCACGCTTTATGTGACCCTCGAACCCTGTGTTATGTGCGCCGGCGCCTTACAGTGGGCTCAGCTGGAACGTGTGGTCTACGGCGCTCCCGATGACAAAAGGGGGTTTATGCGGTTCGGCAAAACCCTGTTGCATCCCAAAACCAAAATCGAATACGGCATCCTGATGGAGGAGTCGCGGAAGCTGCTAAAGACATTTTTTGCGGCCAGGAGAGGTTAGTTTCTGAGTTCTCGCTACCTCCATTCCCTAAGTCCTTTTTTTTAAAAAACAGTTAAGGCCAGTTAAAAAAGCTTAAAGGCATAGGGGATATGGACGGATTCCCACATCTTTACAATGAACGAAAGCGGTATGGGGAGGCACTACAGCTCCTGCGCTGCGTGTTTCACCGCCCGACCGGGAGAATGCCGCTTCCCAATCACCTTTAGATTTGAGAAGGAACGATTGATCAAACAATATCTTACAACAATGAAATTTCTAATCCATTTAGCGGGTGGACTGTTGCTAATGCTTGGCTTGTCTTCCTGCGGTCCCACGCTGAGTCCTTTTACGCAGGGTCTGTACAGCGAATACCGTTGGACGGAAGATGAACTCGAACGAATTCAGTTTTATCTCTCTGATGATATTCTGTTACAGCGACGATATACCGGCGGGACTTCTGAAATCATCGCCGGAGAAATTACGGTGGTGGAAGGACGCGAGGTGGAACAGATCGTCATCCCGAAGAGAACACCCGGTGTATTCCTCTTCAGTCCCAAGCAAAACCGCTTTGCCGTCAGCTTTGAAGATAGTGGTGGAGAGCGCTTTCTGATGTTCGGCCCCAATCCAAAAATGGGCGGCCGCTATGCTCTGCTGGCGTCCGACTGGGAACGCCGCTACGGCATCGTAACCTACGGCGGCCGCAAATACCGGGTGGAATCCAACAGCGGCGCCTATACGACCTTGATGGTGGATTTGAAGAAAGTGCGCAAGGTGTCGACGAAGTCGAGAACGGTGAGAGGGAGGAGAGTGGGGTATTGAGGATAGTCGGCAGTCAGCAGTCGGCAGTTTTACCCGACCAGGCTGCGAAGCGGAATGGGCGGGCGGCAGTCCCGATACGCTTCGCTACCGGGATCCCTCTGTCCGGCATGCAGGTCCGCTTTGCTCCGATCGGTAATTGGCAGAACCAATCAAAATTCAGAGGAACGGAAAAGAATACTTTTATCCGGCCCTGTTTTTAAGATTAATGTTTTTTTTTGAGTGCCCGACTATTTTCCGGGGTCTTCCTGATTTACTCCTTCCTGAAAAGGAACAAAGCGGCAGTTGCCCATCGCTTCTTTATGATAATCTGTTTCCGAGTGACGGGTGATGCGATAGAGGATCTGGTTTTCGCCTTCGCCGATGGGAATGACAAGGCGGCCGCCGGTACGGAGTTGGTCGAGCAGAAGGGGAGGGAGGTCCCGGGCGCCGGCGGTGACCAAAATTTTGTCGAAGGGCGCGAATTCGGGAAGTCCCCGGTGACCGTCGCGGTAAAAACAGCGTACATTGCCGGGCCGGAGCTGATCGAGTAAGGCTTTCGCCCTTTTGTAGAGAAGCTCCTGGCGCTCAATGGTATATACCCGGGCGCCAAGTATAGCCAGAATGGCGGCCTGGTAGCCCGAACCGGTGCCGATCTCCATAATCTTTTCCCGGGGCTGCACTTCCAGCAGCGATGTCATTTGGGCTACCGTGTAGGGTTGAGAAATGGTTTGTGCATTCCCGATAGGGAAGGCCTTATCCTGATAGGCCCATTCTTCGAATGCCCGGTCGAGGAAATAGTGGCGAGGCAGGCGCCCGATGGCCTTAAGTACCTCTTTGTCATTGATGCCTTTTTCGTGCAAAGCGGTGACCAGTTGGCGGCGCAGGCCTTTATGTCTGTAAGTATCTTCCAAGTTGTAATACTTCGTTTTCAAATTACTATTTTTACGCCATTCTTGAGGACAGCGGGCTTACCCGGCCCAAAAATAATAAAAACACTATGACTGACATTAAATTCGGCACCGACGGCTGGCGGGCCATCATTGCGAAAGATTACACGATTGATAATGTACAGCGCGTGGCAGAGGCCACCGCCCGGTGGATGCTCCGCCGGAAAGAAGATAAGGTAGTGATTGGATACGATACCCGCTTCGGAGGTGCGCTTTTTGCAGAAACCGTTGCCCGCGTATTCGGCGCCCACGGAATCCGGGTCTTTCTCGGCAAAGGCTTTGTTTCTACCCCAATGGTTTCGCTGGGGGTACTCAAAACCCAGTCCGACGTAGGGGTGGTCATTACGGGCAGCCACAATCCGCCTTTGTATAACGGTTATAAGCTCAAGTCGCGGCTCGGCGGCCCGATGATCCCGGCGCAGGTCGCAGAGGTAGAGGAGCTGATTGAGAAAAAAACGAACCTGGAGCTGCCGGAATTACAGCATATGGAAAAGCAGGGCCTGTTGGAATACGTCGACCTGGAGCGCATTTATCTGGAGCACGTCGAAGCCGGTTTCGATCTTGAAGCGATCCGGAGGCTCAATACTACCATTGCTTACGACGCGATGTACGGCGCCGGTCAGCGTGCGATGATCAACCTCTTTCCTAAGGCTGAATTCCTGCACTGCGACGAAAACCCCGGCTTCCACGGCCAGCCGCCGGAACCTATAGACCGGAACCTCACCGAACTTTCAGAGCTTATCCGCAATCGCCCGGATATCGGGGTCGGAGTAGCCAATGACGGAGATGCCGACCGCATCGGTATGTTCGATGAGGACGGAAACTTTGTGGATTCACATCATCTGCTGCTCCTGCTGTTGCTGTATATGTTCAAGTACAAAAAACAGACGGGGAAAGTGATCGTCACCTTTTCGGTAACGAATAAGATGCGACAACTGGCTGAGCAGTTCGGGCTGGAATTCGAAGTGACGCCCATCGGCTTTAAGCACATCGCGGAAATTATGGTAGAGGAAGAGGTCCTGGTTGGCGGTGAAGAATCGGGCGGCCTGACGGTGAAAGGCCATATTCCCGAACGCGACGGTATCTGGAACGCTCTGGTCATTCTGGAGTTTATGGCTAAAACGGGTAAGACGATGCGGGAACTCATCGAGGAGGTGTACGAATACGTAGGTTCTTTCTCCTATGATCGCGACGACCTTCACCTCAAAGAAGAACGCAAACAGGCCGTCATCAAGCAGTGCCGGGAAAGCCCCTTCCAGTCTATCGGTCAATACAAGGTAGAACGCGTCGAAACGATCGATGGCTTTAAGTTCATTCTGGATGAGGAGCGCTGGGTGCTGATCCGCCCCTCCGGAACGGAACCGGTGCTGCGGATGTACGCACAGGCGCCCACTCCGGCGGAGGTGCGCGAAATTCTGGACGCAGTGCAGGAGACGGTGTTGTGATTGGATGCTGGGTGCCTGGGTGCTGGATGGGTGCTAGCCAACGCTGGGCTCAGCGGCGTATTTCTCCAGTTGACCTTGGCCAGCCCATTCTGCGAAGCGGAATAGGCGGGTAAAACTGCCGACTACTAATATCCCCCGTCCATCGGAAGCTTGTCAATTAAAAAAACACCTCCAACAACTTAGGGACGAAGATGAACAGTCCGGCCACAGCGGCGCCTATGGCGGTAAAAAGCACGCCGGCGGCGGCGGCATCTTTGGCTTTGCCGGCCAGCTGATGGTATTCCGGAGAAACCAGATCGGTGAGGTATTCGATGGCGGTATTCAGGGCTTCGGCGGCAAAGACCATCACCATGCACAGGGCGACGACCGCCCATTCGGTTGCCGGCAGCCCAAGGAGCAGCCCCGCGATAAAAACGGCGCCGGCTGCCGCAAGATGGATGCGGGCATTGGCTTGGGTTCTCAGAAGATCGGCGATGCCCTGGAAGGCATATTTAAAACTTTCGAGACGTTTGTTGAACATGGTTTTGACGGTCTTTGGTCTGCAGTTGAAGTGCCGACGATGCCGGTGCGCTTGCCTTTTCGGTCGCTTATCTGATCAAAGCTAACACATTTCAAGTAAGTACCCGGACACAATTAAATTACATATTATCTTGAGCAGCTTTCCGCCTTAATATCAGTCATTTAGCCGTCCGGCCAGGACACAGGTTTCCCGTTCGCGGATGATTTGGCCCTCAGCGGTGAACAGCTCGAACCACAATACATAGATCCCGAGCCGGGCTTTGCCTTTTTCTTCATTGGCGCCGTCCCATTTGAGTTGCCCCTCGGCGGCGAGGAGCTGGTTTTCGGCCAGCACCTTTACGAGGCGTCCCTGGGCGTCGAAGACGCGTAAATTGAGCACATAGCCGGGGCTGTCCGTTTGGTAGCGGATGAGGAGCACATCCTCAAAGCCGTCGCCGTCCGGCGAGAAGGCAGGCCGGGCAAGTTGAAACAGGTCGTCGAGCCGGCCGCTGCCGGAAAAGCGTTGGGAGTTGGGAGCGGTAGGGGTGGCGAATCCGGCATTGGAGGCAGCGGAATGCCAGTTTCCGGTGCTTTGGGTAGGTCCTTGCGGATCGATGCGTTCCAGTGAAACACCGCGGGTATCACTGAGTAGCGGATAGTGAAAATCCTCATTGTAGTCAAAGGAATCAATGCTGATACCGCCGCTTCGCAGGGTGATATTACCCGCATCGGCATTGAGGGTGGGCAGGGAATTATCGAGCAGCGCCAGCGGGTTTTCAACGCTGTAGCGCATCCGTATGTCCTCCGGTTCTTCCGTTAGTACGACATAGCTTTCGGGGAAGAGCAGAAAAGGCGATTCTATATTCGAGCTCACTTGCCCCGAGCGCTTTTGAGTGTTGATGAGTTGTAAGCCTTCGAGGTTGATGATCTTTTCCGAACGATTGTACAGTTCGACGAAATCGGCGCCTCCTACCTGCGGATGGAACAACAGCTCATTGATGACCAGGTCGCCCGCTGCGATGGGTTCGGGCAGGCCGAAAGTCACTTCCTGAACTGTATTGGTGGGGTTTCCCAGGCAATCGGGCAGGCCGGCTTGTACGCGCAGGGTGTAGACGAGGCCCGGGGCCAGGGCTTCGCCGAGCAGAAGCAGGACTTCTTGGTTGCCGGGAGCCTGGAGAATGGCCATATCGACGGGAATGGCGGGATCGATTTGATAGCGCGCAGTATCGGCGGCGTTTTCCGAAAGGGATTCGTCAAAAACCAGTAATATTTCCAGCGGGCTTTCGGCCACTATGCGGCGCAGGGTTGCTCCCTGCCGCTCAATGGCCTGGCCATCCACCGAGTTGGGGTGGCCCGGTGTGCCGCCGCGACCGTCCTGGCTGGCTTTCCAGTTGCCGGCGCAATTGGCGGGAGCTTGCCGCTGTATCAGTTCGAGGGAGTAGCCGCCGTTATTTTTTTCCGGATCCTGGTACCAGTCGTCTTCATAGCGTTGGACGAGCAGGGTGTCAGCATCCGGGCCAAGCAGTAGGATTTCGTCGCCGTCGTTAGTCAACCTGGGAAAGCCGTCTACCGGGGCTACGATTCCAAACCCGTTGAAAGCCGGAGCCTGGTCTTCATCACAGAGCAGCACGTACTGTCGGGGCAGCAGTTGCAGCTCGGGCAATTGTTTTGGCGATCCGCCGGTGCTGACAGCGAGTTGACCAAGTTGCAGGACCTTGTCACTTTGATTATAGATTTCCAGGTATTCGGCCTCGGGCAATGCGAGGGGTGGGGAGGGATCGGGCATGATTTCGGTGATCAGCAGGTCGCCGGGAGCGGCAGGCCGGATATCAACAAAAGTGAATTCCTGCGTTTGGTCCGTCGCCGTATTACCGGCGCGGTCGCGGATACCGGAAGCGGTGACCTGGTAATTGGTCAGGTTCACCAAGGAGTTGTCGAGATCGAGTATCACTACGGAGGGATCATCGGCAGCTAGCGCGGCTTGCAGCGGCCTGCCGATGCCCTGGTCGATCAGGTACCTGTCCGGATCGGAGGCAATGGCGGCGTCCAGGGCTTCGTTGAAGGTCAGCTGAAGGGAGGTTGCGCTGGACGCGGAGGCCCTCATCAGCACCGGCGGGCTTCGGTCTTCGAAAAGCGGATCGATACGGATGTCGTCAAAAGCCATGGCATTGGCCCGGGTAGCGGTATAGCGGCAAAACACCCCGAAGTAGTTCCCCTGCTCATAGGTGGTGTCGCTGCTCATCCCCTCCAGCTGGAAATTCTCTCCTCCCTCGTAGTCAGCATACAGCATCCAGGAGCCTTCGCTGCTGCGAACGATGCGTACGCGAACCCGCACGGGGTCGTTGCCCACGGCGCCGGCGCTTCCTTCGAGCAAAAGCGTGGTTTGCGCGCCATCCTGCCGGTAGAGCTGCAGTGCGTCACCGCTACCGGAAATACCTCCGATTTGCAGAAAGTAGCCGTTCTGCGCTTGACGCAGTTCCGGCGTCAGGACCTGCAGGTACAAGCGGGCGAAATTGCTGGAGGAAGGGGCGAAATCCAGATGGATCAGGCATTCCCAGGTAGTAGTTGCCGCTCTGGATGTCGGTGCATAAACAGCCAGAACGGCGGTATTGCCGGAGCCGGGCGCCTCGTCGGAAAGCCGCAGCATTTCGTCTTCTACGGCAAAGCGCTCCGTGTCGCCGGTCCACGCCGGCGATTCTGAAAAATTACCGTCACTGAAGTCATCGCTGAACTGGGCAGTCGACAGCCCGGCATGCAGTAGGCCAAGTACTAAAAAAATCAGTGGTTTCATTTTTCAAAAATAGCAATAAAGTCAGATTGCACTTATATTTGCATGCGTATAAATTGTGACAAAAGAGGGGAACAATTTTTTCATTACAATTGTATTATCCTCCTGAATCTCTCAGGCCGGTCTATGGACATTACCGCCGGCCGGGGAGAAGAAAAATAAAAATAAAGCAAAATGAAAGTAGCAATAGTTGGCGTAACGGGGCTGGTAGGCGGCGTCATGTGTAAGGTATTGGAGGAGCGCGAATTTCCCGTGACCGAGTTTATTCCGGTAGCTTCCGCCCGCTCCGTAGGAAAGGAAATAAAGTTCCGCGGGCAGCTGTACAAAGTCGTGGATATGGAAGAAGCGCTCAGTAGAGGGCCGGATATCGCATTGTTTTCGGCCGGGGGCGACACTTCCAAAGCCTGGGCGCCCCGGTTTGCCGAAGCAGGCGCCCGGGTGATCGATAACTCTTCTGCCTGGCGGATGGATCCCGCCAAGAAACTCATTGTACCGGAGATCAACGCGGTTGAGCTGACAACGGAGGACCTGATTATTGCTAACCCGAACTGTTCCACCATACAAATGGTCATGGCGCTGGCTTCGCTGCACCGCCGCTACGAAATTAAGCGCCTGGTAATTTCCACCTACCAGTCCTTTACCGGCACGGGTATGAAAGCCGTCAAGCAATACAACCTGGAGCAAAAGGGCTTCGATCCCAAGGCGGAAGAAATGGCTTACTCCTATCCTATTTTTGAGAACTGCATTCCCCATTGTGACATTTTCCTCGAAAATGCTTATACCAAGGAGGAAATGAAGCTCGTTAATGAAACCCGTAAGATCCTGGGCGATGACAGCCTGCGCATCACAGCCACAGCTGTCCGGGTACCCGTAAACGGCGGGCACTCCGAGTCGGTTAATGTCGAATTCAAGCAGCCTTTCGAAATCGATGATGTATTTCTTTTGCTAAAGAAAATGCCCGGGGTTACGGTAGTGGACGATATCCGCAGCAACAAGTATCCCATGCCGCTTTTTGCCAAAAACAGTAATGAAGTGTTCATCGGGCGCATTCGGCGGGACGAGTCGCTGGATAACGGCCTCAACCTATGGGTGGTGGCTGATAACCTTCGCAAAGGAGCGGCTACCAACGCGGTACAAATAGCCGAGTACCTGGTGAAGGAAAAGATCGTCAATCCGAGAGCCACGGTTTGAGCCGGCGATGAAAATACAGTATCTTGCACAGGCAAGTGCATCCGGCTGCAGGCCGCTAAAATGGCGCTGCCTCCTTTTGCCCGGTAGAAATAGGGAGTAAAAGTTGCAGTATTACCCCTCAATTTTATACTTTTGAAAAGCAGTCTTATTATTTTGAGCAATAACTAACAGACTCTACCTGCAGTTTATTGTTCCACTGAATTTCATTTCCGGCTTATCAGTGACATAGATAAAAAGTGATCAGCGACTTTAGTAAGAAGAGCTGAAGGGGCATCAGTACCCTTTACGGGATGGCTCCGCTCACCGTGGGACAGCAGGGCATTACGCCGGACTGTTCCAGGCTTATTATAAATGAAAACGGTTTCTTTGACAAAATTCGCGGACAACCGGAAACGGTAAAGTAAAGCAAGCTCCGCTAGCAGGAATTTGCTGCCGCCGGATAGGATTAAACGCGCTCTTTGTCAGAGAACCTGAAAATTACGGTCAGATTTATGAAGAAGAAGCTTGTACTTTGGGGATCAAATGCCAGTGATGAACGTCTGCTGATTGCTTTGGAGCTTCGGCCTGAAGAGAGTATGGTCAATGTTTTCACCTTCCCTGAAAGCGCGGCCACAGAGGCTTTTAGTCAACAAATGATGAAAGAATGGCGCAATGGCAAGGAAGTGGCCTTTCCGGAAACGCATGCCCGGATGGAGCGAGAGCTTCAGGTTTCAGAAAGCATGCTGCCTGAAGAACTGAAAGTAGAACGGGAAGATATCTTACAGCGCGCCCAAACGGAATGGCAATTCGTCGTGCTGTCTTCCAAACTGTTTGAGTCCTACCGGACGGAACTCGACGCCCTTCGCGACCGGATCGGCAGTCTGGATAAATTCGAATCCAGCATCTGGGAGGAACTTAAAGCCTACTGGGATAAGGTGCAGACCCAGGCACGGGAACGCAACCTGCTGCGAGATCACGCTAATCAGCTGCGGGACATCACCAATGAGCTTTTTGCACAAATGAAAGAGCTGCGCGCCCAACTCGATGAGGTTTTTCATCAAAAATCTAAAGAAAATCACGACCGCTTTCACGCCGAACTGGCGGAGGTTGAAGCCCGCGTAAAGGAGGGTAAGCGCCTGCAACCCCTCTTTGAAGAATTGAAAAAACTGCAGCGCAAATTCCGCGACTCCAAGTTTACCCGCGAGCATCGTTCCAGTGTATGGAAACGGCTCGATGCCGCGTTCAAAGAAGTGAAAGAAAAAAAATACGGCCCCAAAGCCAGCGACGGCCGCTCTCCGCTGGAACGCCTGCAGCGACGCTACGATGGTTTGCTGGCTGCAATTGAAAAAATGGAGCGATCCATCGAACGCGATCGCAAAGACTTGAATTTCCAGGACCGCAAAATCTCCCGCTCCGGTGGTCAGCTGGAGGCACAGCTTCGCCAGGCTAAGATCAAAATGATCGAAGAGCGCATCCGTTCCAAAGAGGAAAAGCTCAGCGATATGATGAAAACCAAAGCCGAACTGGAACAACGACTGGAAAAGCTGAAAGCCAAAGAAGCCGAACGCGCTGAAAAAGAACGCCGGGAGGCGGCCAAACGGGAAGCAGAAAAGAAAATCGCCCGGGAAATAGAGGCGGCCGCCACCGCCCGCGAGCAGGAGGAAGAAGCTCAACCTACCAAGGCGGCTCCTGAAGGAAAAACAAAGACCAAGGAGGAAGCTCCTTCCGTTTCGGATGATGATCTGTCCGATATCGTAGAAACACTAAATGCCATCGCCGCCGTCGGGCAGCACATCGATCGCGCCGCGTCGGAACTGATGGAAAAGCAAGCCGCCAAAGAAGGGAAACGCTCCACTGTCGAAGTTGCCGAGGATCAGGAAAAAGGGTAGCGGACCATAAGCCGATGACGCTCCCTTCTGATCCGGTAAGCAGCAACTACTCAGGGAACCCCTGTATTGATTTTCACTTCTCCCTAGATCTGCCTTGTTTTTTGAGGAAAAATTTTCCATCAGCTTGCCTTTTTAACCCGAGTTAAGACTCCATACTCAGGAAATTATTGCAATTCTTCATGTTCCTTGCTCGCGGCAGCCTGCCTGAGCTAAAGACACCCTTTCTTATTGGCTGCCTCCGGGGACAGACGCTGATTGAAAAAGGGATTCACAAAAAAAATTATCAAAAAAATGAGCTTTAGCGAAACATCGTGATGGTTTAATTTTCACAATTCGATAAGCTTATTCCTTTTTTATATTGGCCTTATCTGGGTTTTATTATTTTTTATTTTTCACAATACCTTGTTTTTGTCTTTGTTCTTAGCAGAAGATACCTGCATATTTGTATTGTGATTGATAGATAACGGAGGAGAAAAGAAAAGAGCCGGTTAAAAGAAGCCGGCATCAAATTTGAATATGTTCATGGGATTATAATTTGTTGGTGGTAGGTCGTCCCGAATGAAAATTCGGGACGCTACACACTTTTAAAGATCCCGCTACATAAAAGAAAAGTTTTCCGGCTAAACCGGGAACTAAACTAGTTCACAATCATGGGATTATGCCGGTAAAGGCCGGTTTGCTAAGATTACAATTTGTATTAGGTTAATGTGGATTATTTTTTATTCGTCAAACGAATCAAAGCGGATCGTTCTTCAAAGCTAACAAAAGGAGAATGATTCCCAGAAGAAATTCTGTTAATTTTGGATATGTTCATGGGATTATAATTTAAGGGTCGCACCTAACAAGTGCGACTTTTTTTATGCCCCCGTCTGAGGAGTTTAGAAGTTTAGTCGCTCGCCCTTCCTACGGACCGTCCGGTCGGGCTTTGCTGGGTTAGAAGTTTAGCAGGCTTGGCGTGAGCAGGTCTTTTAAACTTCTAAACTCCACAGTGCGGTTTTACTTCACTTCTTCCGAATTTCCCAGAAAATAAGTATCTGCAAACACAACCGGGTCACCGGGTTCCTGTTCCAGCCACAGATCGCGGTACTGGCCTTCGGGATCGTAGCGGTCGGCCTGTTTCTTGGTGTTGAACACCCGGTCGCGGGGGTCGTTGCCTACGCCGGCCTGGTACATCCAGTTACCGTAATTGCTGGCGGGGTCGTAGTCAATGAGCAGGGACTCAAACCAGGCAGCTCCTTTACGCCAGTCTTCCTGCAACTGATGCACCAGGTAGCTGGCCACATTTTGCCGGCCGCGGTTGCTCATAAAACCGGTGCGCAGCAACTCACGCATATTGGCGTCCACAAAGCGATCGCCAGTGGTTCCGGTAGCCCAGCGCTCGAACTGCTTCGGATTATCCTGCCATTCCTTTTCCCGGTTTTGAATGCCGCCGCGCAGAAAAATACGACGACCGTAGCGCATAGCCACGTATTTGAAAAAATCGCGCCACAGTAATTCGAACTTCACCCAGTAGGTGGATTTATTTTTTTTAATTTCTTCTTCGTAAGCTTCCACCTGATGGTATATCATCCGTGGCGACAGGCTGCCGTCGGCCAGCCAGGGCGAGAATTTGGTGGAGTAAGCGGCGCCGATGAGTCCGTTGCGGGTCTCCTTGTAGGTGGAAAGTGAATGAGTGTTCCAAAAGTAATGGTCCAGCCTTTCTTGAGCCGCTTTGGCGCCCCCCTGGAAGTTGAGGGCTGCCCGTTCATCCTGCGGCGGCAGCCTGTATCCCAGACTTTCGGGGCAGGGGAGGGGGGTATCCGGCAAATCAGGAGTAATGATTTTTTCCGGTGAATCAAGAGGACGTCTTACTTCGCTGTAGCGTTCCACTTTTTTGCGAAAAGCAGTAAACACATCAGGCAGGCGCTCCGGATTGAAAGGTGTATCATCAGGATGAATCAGGGTGAGGCCGTGCCGGAACACCGTCTTTATTTTTGTCGACAAGGCTTTTTCCTGCTGAAGCTCTTCGTATGCATAAGCCTTCGTAGCAAACACTGCGCTACAATCATATGCTTCAGCTAATGCTGTTAGCGTCTCCTCCGGTTTGCCGATCCGAAATAATAATTCTGACCCCTTATCTCGTAATTGCTCACGAAGGTCTTCCAGGCTTTCCAACAAAAATTGCAGGCGATAGGAGCCCATACGGCGAAATCCCCATCGGTCGCGTTCCAGCAGACGCTCGTCCAACACGTATACCGGAAGTAATAGGTCACATTGCTCAACTGCTTCTGCCAGCGCCGGATTATCTCTCAATCGCAAGTCATTTCTGAACCAGAAAATACCGCCTTCCATTTCTCCTTTTTTGATTTGGTGGGGAAACAGCATCCCGCCGGCATTGTTCAGCAACTCAAATACTCAAGAACTCAACTGATGATTCACCCAATCCTCAGCTAATGCTCTTTCAGGTACGACCTGGAATGGAGCCGGTTGTCCCTGCAGGGCAAAGATGCTTTTCAGAATGGGGCGAAGCAAGGGATTCGGAATTACGTAAGCGGTCCCACGGCAATAAGTACGGATCAGGTCCCGGTGTTCGGCGAGCCAGTCAGCTTGCATGCGTTGGTAACGGAAAGCAGGCAAATCGGCAGAGCTGGCATCGAAAACTATGCCGAGCGCAGACTTTCGGTCGTAGATGGCCGACAAGTCCTGCAAATAATGCTGGAAGTTATCGTCGGTGGCCTTGTTCCCGGTAAAAGTGACAAAGACGAGGGGAAACCGGCTGGTGTCAACAGTGGCGTAAACAGACATGTATAAAAAGCAGGTTGAATGGTCAATTTTCTCAAAAGTCAAAAGAACAATTCCTGCGCCACCCGGTATGTATTGGCGTGCGCCTCAACAATATGAGCGATGCGTTCGGAGTATCCGCCGCCCATACTGACGGCAACGGGGATCGTGTTTTTCCGGCAACTATCGAGGACAAAGCGATCGCGTTCCTTACATCCGGCGATGCTCAGGCTGAGCCGCCCCAACTTGTCGGTTTCCAGTACATCTACCCCCGAGAGGTAAAAGATGAAATCAGGCTGCACTTCATCGATCAGGCGGGGCAGTACTTCCCGCAGCTTTTTCAGATAGACCTCGTCACCTGTTTTGTCCGGCAGCCCGATATCCAGATCAGACTGCTCCTTGCGCAGCGGATAATTTTTGGCGCCGTGCATGCTAAACGTGAACACCTGTTTCTCTTTACGGAAAATCTGTGCCGTGCCGTTGCCCTGGTGCACATCCAGGTCTATGATGAGTATTTTGCCGGCCAGCTGCCGGTCCAGCAGGTAGTTGGCGGCAATGGCGATATCATTGAGTACGCAGAACCCTTCTCCTTTGTAGGTGAAGGAATGATGGGTGCCGCCCGCCACATTCATGGCCACGCCATACTGCTTGGCAAACAAGGCGCACTGAACGGTGCCGTTGGCGATGTGCCGCCCCCGCTCGATCAGGCGCTCCGACATGGGAAACCCGATAGCCCGGATTTCCCGGCGCGTCAGCCGCTGCTCTTTTAACTTCTCCCAGTAGGCTTTGTCATGCGTAAGCAATAGCACATCCTCGGATAATTTCTCCGGGTGAAAAAACTGATCTTCTGTCACCGTCCCCTCGTAAACCAATTGCTCAGGCAGTAATTCGTACTTGATCATAGGAAAGCGGTGCTTCTCCGGCAACTCGTATTTGTAAACCGGTGAAAAGGCGATTTTTAGTTTCGCTTCCTCCGTATTTGACATATTAAACTTGCTATTAATAAAAGCCCGGGGCAGTAACCCGCGCTACAACTCTTCTAATCCCTGCAAACATCATCTGAACTATTTTACCGTCCCTTTGGTTCATCCGAAGTATGGGCTTGTTCCAACCGGAATGCCCCTTGATAAGGCTAATGTGGTTACAAGTTTTTACCTTTGCGCTTTGTAATACACTCAGAGAGAAGTACGGTGACTTTCTACGGCTTTGGTCCGGCCCTGCGCCTCGCATTCCAAAGCACCGGTTGCCAAACTCCTATACAAACACTAACCAACCGACTATGCAATTAAGCGAACAGGAAATCGTCCGGCGGGAAACCCTCCAGAAGATCAGGGATCTGGGCATTGACCCTTTTCCGCCGGAGCGATTGGATATCAACTTTAAGACAACCGATTTCTCTACCGAAGATTACCGCCGGAATATAGAAAAAGAACTGGAAAAGATTAAGGGAGTAGGTAAGGCAGACGCTGAAAAGATCGCCGATTACCTCTTCAAGAACCGCTTTCGCGTACAGCAGCTGCTCGAAGATCCGGAGCAACTCAAGGAGCTGGGGCTATCAGCAACGGTGGAATTTGACGAAAGCAGCGACCGCCAACCCATGCCGCTGGAGGACTTTGTCAACGAACTGCGTAGTCGCGGACTGAACGGCTACACTGAAGATCAATTCCCGCAGGCGCGCATCGCCGGTCGCTTCATGGGCCAGCGCGGGCCCTTCGCTAAGCTCCAGGACAGCTACGGCCGCATTCAGCTCTACCTGCGGAAAGGGGAAATCGGCACTTCGGAAGAGGAAATTGAGCAAAACAACAAACTGCTTAAGCTGCTGGATATCGGCGACTTCATCTATGTGGAAGGCCCGCTGTTCGCAACGCAGACCGGCGAGGTAACCATACGGGCGCAGCAACTGAAATTTCTGGGCAAAGCGCTTCGCCCCCTGCCTGTCGTCAAACGCGATAAGCAGGGCAATATCTACGATGCTTTTACCGATCCGGAACAGCGCTACCGCCGCCGTTACGTGGATCTGACCGTAAATCCCGATGTGCGGGATATCTTTATGACCCGCAGCCGGGTGATCGCTTCCATGCGTCGCTATTTCAACGAGCAGGAATGGCTCGAAGTAGAAACGCCCATATTGCAGCCGATTCACGGGGGCGCCGCGGCCCGGCCTTTCAAGACCCAGCATCATACGCTGGATATGCCCTTGTTTATGCGTATCGCTAATGAACTGTACCTCAAGCGGCTTATCGTCGGCGGCTTCGAAGGCGTTTACGAAATCGGTAAGATGTTTCGCAACGAAGGGATGGACCGAACTCACAATCCCGAGTTTACCGCCATGGAAATTTACGTGGCTTACAAGGACTACATCTGGATGATGGAAATGGTGGAAGAGCTGTTGGAACGCATCACCCGGGAGGTGACCGGCGACACGGTCGTGGAGTACGAAGGCAAAAAGATCGACTTCAAGGGCCCTTACCGTCGATTGACGATGTACGACGCCATCCAGGAATACACCGGCATCGACATTTCCGGTATGGACGAAGAGGAGCTGCGCAAAGTCTGTAAGAAATTCCACATCGAGGTGGACAACAGTATGGGCAGAGGCAAGCTTATCGATGAGTTGTTCGGCGAAAAGGTAGAAGAACACCTGGTACAGCCGACCTACATCATGGACTATCCCATCGAAATGACCCCACTGGCCAAGAAACACCGCGAAAAAGAGGGCCTGGTGGAGCGCTTCGAACTCTTTGTCAACGGTAAAGAAATCGCCAACGCTTATACCGAGCTCAACGATCCTATGGATCAGCGCGCCCGTTTTGAAGAGCAGTTGCTCCTCGCCGAACGCGGCGACGTAGAAGCCATGGCGCTGGACGAAGACTTCCTGCGCGCCCTGGAATTCGGCATGCCGCCTACCGCAGGCCTCGGCATTGGTATCGATCGCCTGGTCATGCTGATGACGAATCAACACTCTATACAGGAGGTGCTCTTCTTCCCACAGATGAAAGCGGAACAGCAACAGGTGGAGGAGGAGGGAAATGAGGAATAAGGAAACTTCCTGAGCCTGCGAACAGAAACATGGAGTAGGATAAAAACAAAATTTCAAACAAGAGTCATTCCGGACTTCTAACTATAAGTTCGGTATCGGGATTGCCGGAGTGTTGGGAATGACTTCTTTTTTTATCTTGAAAAAAATCACCGATGAAAATCATCTCTTCTTCCGTCCTGATCATTTTTACTTTATTATTCAGCGCCTGCGGGAATAGTGAAGCAGGCAGCGATTCCCCGGAAGGGAATTGGAGCAGCAGCTCCGAAGCGAAGGCTGAGGGCGGGCAAGAATCCGGCAACGGTGAAGTCGTCAACTTCCGAGAATTGCAATCCTTGCTGCCCGACAGAATGGCCGGCCTGGAACGCACCGATTTCAGCGGACAGACCACCGGCGCCATGGGCTTCAACATCTCCGCTGCCGAAGCGATCTACGAGGACGGCGATGCCCGACTTGAGGTCGTCATCACCGATACCGGCGGCCTGGTCAGCATCGCCACCGGCATCGCTTCCTGGACTACCCTCGAAATCGACCGCGAAAACCAGGACGGCTATGAACGCACTACCACCATCAACGGCTTTAAAGCCTTTGAAAAATACAACCGCCGCAATCGCCGCGGCGAACTCAGCCTCTTCGTCGACGATCGCTTTGTCGTCGTCATCAAGGGCCGAAACATCGAGGAAGATGCCTTCCACGAAGCCGTCCAGGAAATGGATCTTAATGAGCTGGCAAACCTGTAAGCAGGCAGACAGATTTATTTTGAGTTTGAAAAATCATCTGCCGCCTGAAAGAGAAGGAGACTAAAAAAGACATGGGGATTCTGGAAGCATAAGGACTCAAAGAGCGTTAATCCCATAGGCTTTCCATCCATCTTCAGACTTTTTGCTCTTTTCTTATTTCGTCTTTCTCATTTTTCCCCATCCGCCAGCTTAGGCCGCTGCTCCAACACCCGGTGAAACTTCAACAGATGATACGGATCCTTCTCGTTATAGAGACAAAGGATGAGGGTGGTGCGTCGCCGCCGGTCAATAGGGAAGAGGATTTTGACGGGGTTGTGCACGTAGCCGTTGTCTTCAAACATTAAAATCTGCCGGTTGCGCGTCGGCAGGCGAAAGAGCTTTAGCTCCTCTGCATCGCGAGGTAAGGGAACATCCGCGTAGCCTTCCTCTTTGAGAAACTGGCAAATCATATCGTAGCTCCGTTCCAGACTGGAACCGGCGAAGATGGTGCGGTATTCGTATCCGTCGCTTTCTCCTCCTAAGTAATCCGATCCCGCCGGGGGAAAATTATCGCGCATTGCCATGATCTCTGCTCCTCCTGATGGTTTGTCTTTTAACAAAGGTACACATCACCGTGAAACTATTAAAGCAGGGAGGGAATCGTTTAGCCCGGATTTCTTTTTCCCCTCTTCTCCAACTCCGCCTTCCGACTTCCGCCTCCGCCTTCCGACTTCCGCCTTCCGACTTCCTTTCACCCTCCCAGCCTCGCGATCACCGTCTTATTCCCATAGACCTGCTGTCCGCGGAGCACCTCCACCTCTGCGTCGAGCGGCAGGAGTATATCGACGCGGGAGCCGAAGCGGATAAAGCCCAGTTCTTCACCCTGTTGCACCTTGGTCCCTTTTTCCACATAGGTGCGGATACGGCGGGCCACCGCGCCGGCGATCTGCCGCAGCAGAATGTCGGTATCACCGTGGCGGATGACGGTTGTGCAGCGTTCGTTTTCCAGCGAGGATTTGGGATGCCAGGCTACCAGGTAACGTCCCGGATGATAGCGCCGGTACACGACCTCACCGCTGAGCGGCACCCGGTTGAGGTGCACATCGGTGATCGACATAAAGATGGAGATCTGAAGGCGCTTATCGCCAAAGTACTCGGGGTCTTCCACTTCTTCGATGACCACTACGCGTCCGTCGGCGGGGGAATAGAGCAGATTCCTGTCCGGAACTTCAATCGGGCGCTGTGGACTGCGGAAGAACCATATCATAAAACCCAGCAGGCCGGTGTCAAAAATCAGGACAAAAGGAAAGGCCGGCCGGTAAAGCAGGTAGGATAGGACGGTAAGGAAAAATAGCACCGCCCCCGTCACCAGTAGTATTCGGTAGCCTTCTCGGTGGATTTTCATGTTGTTGGGTGTTCGTTTCGGGCGGTAAATTTAGTTCTTTCCGAAGGATTTTTAGGGATAAAATGGCAAACCGAAAAAACAGAATTGTCTTCGTGGCCCGCGGGCAATTGACGGGATGACTCAAAGTCACCCCGTCAATTTATCACCGGATGAAGAGAATATACGCCGAGGCATACGGAAGCAAAAAGATAAACCCGTCAAAACGGTCGAGCAGGCCGCCGTGGCCAGGCAGGATATGGCCGGAGTCTTTGACTTCGAAGCTGCGTTTGAGCATAGACTCAACGAGGTCGCCGAAAGAGCCGAAGACGACGACGATGAGGCCGAGGATCAGCCAGTTGGCCCAGGTCAGTTCGTGAAAGAAAAAGCCGAGGACGACGGCGATCAGCAAGGTGACGGCCAGCCCGCCGAAGCTGCCTTCCCAGGTCTTTTTCGGAGAGATGCGGGGAAATAGCTTATGGCGCCCCAGCCGCGAGCCGATGACGTAAGCGCCGGTGTCATTGGCCCAGGTCATGAGCAGCAGCCCGAAGACGGTGTCGGCGTGGAAGTAATTGCCGTCAAAGGCAATAAAGTCGAGCAGGGCAAAGGGCACGCCGATATATATCATGCCCAGTAGCAGATAGGCCACGTTCTCGAACGGACGGGCGGAATCCATGTACAGTTCATAGATGAAGGCCAAAAAAATGAGCGGAAAAATCAGGATAGAAGAGACGGCCACAAAATCACTCCGGTTAATGGCCAGGTCGAGTTGTATGATGGAGGAGAGGATGAAAGGCATCAGTCCCAGCATCAGCCCCAGAAATACCCGGATCAGATCGCGGCGGTTGTTGCGGGTGAGGGCCAGGGTGTAGAACTCCCACAGGCATAACGCCGTAATAAGGGCAAAGAGGAGCACGAAACTGTAGCGGCCGCCGTAAAGCCCTCCTAACATGACGACGACGAAGAAAACGGCGGTGGCAATTCTTCTGATCATAACTTTTAATAATTTAGACTTTGGACACCAGGTGCCAGATTTCAGACGCTAGACCATAAGTTGATGGTTATCAAAGTAATATAAGCTTGGCATCCCCCCTTAGTAATAGCTGGGGGAAGTTTGCCTGCCGTTGGAAATCAAAGCTATTCTTTATGGTGTCTGGAATCTGATGTCTGATGTCCAAAGTCCAATAATAAAGTCTTTTAAGCATCCGGCGGCGCCGGGGCATCCTGACTGTTTCGCCAAATATAATAACCTGTACCAAATAAAAGGGCCAGCGCAAAGGCGAAAGCGCCCCATTGCGGATCCTGCACCTCTTCCATATTCAAGGATTCAATTTTATCGGCGGCTACATACTGCCCGATTACCTGCATGCCGTTAAAGACGAAATGAGCGGCAATAGGCACCCACAGATTGCGCGTCCAGTAAAAAAGATAACCCAGCACGGCGCCCAGCACCATGCGGGGAATGAACCCTTCAAACTGCAGATGGATAGCACTGAAAATGACGGCCGCTATCCATACGGCCAGGTGCGGCGCGCCGGACAAACGCTCCAGCTGTCGCTGCAATACGCCCCGGAAGAGTAATTCCTCTCCTATAGCCGGCGCCACGGCCACTACCAGCAGGTTGAACATCAGCTCCCAGGGGCTCTCCATGACCAGCAGGCCTTTGAGCATGCCGGTGGCGTTGCTTTCCATTTCCCGGGCCCATTCCGGAATGGGAATTTGCTGGTTGATCCAGTAGGTCGTCTGGGCAATGGGAAAAGCAGCCAGGATGAAAAATACACTCAACAGTATATTGCGCCCTTGCGGCTGCCGGTTGAGCATCAGAACGGAGGGCCATTGTTTGCGATAAAAGATATAGGCCAACACCAGCACCGGCACGGTAAAGGTGAAGACGTGACTGATCAGATTCGCCAGTCGTACGAAGTTGCGGTCGGACACGGGACTGCTCTCGTCTATACCCTGAAGTAATTGCTGAAGCTCCACGCCCTGCGCCGAACTCAAGGCCAGCACCAGGCTGCTGCCCGCCAAGCTGCCGAAGAGCACAGCGACCAGTAACAGTAATAAGAGGGTTAACGGCGGAACTTCTGAGGGATCCCCTCCCTGTGGCTGTGGGAAACTCATAATTACATTTTTCGTAAATTTACCGCTAATGTAGGTAATTATATAGAGGGTAGAGAGACTAGGGTAGAGGGATGAGGGACTGCGGTAACTGTTCATTTTCAATTTATGTCGAAAAAATGCGTCATCCCAGATGGGCCGTATGGCCGAATTTTGAGGCTTACTTTGTAAAAATGTGGATTGCCGGCGCTGCGAGCGGTTCCGCTCCTTCGAGCGAGACCGGGCCAGAGGCCTCGCCCCCCACATTGACTCCAAATGCGTAGAAATTCGGGAAGCCTGCTTTTTTCGATAGCAGTATTACTACACACGTAAAATTAAAGCATAAAACTAACGACCAATGACCCGACTCAGCGTCAACGTCAATAAAATAGCGCTGCTGCGCAACTCCAGGGGCGAAAATCTGCCCGACCTCATCCAGGTATCCAAAGATTGTGAGGCCTACGGTGCGCAGGGAATCACGGTGCATCCGCGTCCCGACGAGCGGCATATCCGTTACGATGATATTCCAAAACTTAAAGAGATCGTCACTACCGAGTTTAACATAGAGGGTAATCCCATCGATCCTTTTATGGAGCTGGTACTCGCTCACCGCCCCACTCAGTGCACCCTGGTGCCCGATGATCCGGGACAACTCACCTCCGATTCGGGCTGGAACACCGTTAAATACCATGGCTTTCTGAGTGATATCACCACCCAGCTACAGGAAGCCGGTATCCGCGTGTCCCTCTTTATCGACCCGGCAGAAAAACACGTGGAAGGAGCCAAGGCGATAGGCGCCGACCGCGTCGAATTGTATACCGGACAATATGCACGCGATTTCAAGGCTGATCCTGAAAAAGCGGTTACACCACATGCGCAATGCGCCCGTCTGGCCAGGGAAATAGATATCGGGATCAATGCCGGGCATGACCTCAACCTCGACAACCTCCGCTTCTACGCCGAGCACGTCGATGGATTACTTGAAGTGTCGATTGGACACGCCTTGATCGCGGATGCACTATATTATGGATTGCAAAACACCATTCAGTTGTACTTACAGAAATTAAAAGTTTGAATTTTATAAGTGTTTGTTTATCATTTACTTAGGCAGGTGTTCGGTTTGTTTTTTAAAAAAGCTTTTTCTCCTTTGAATTTAAAAATTAACAAATTCTTAGGAAGTTTCCGGTAAAAAAGTATAATTTTGCTTTGTGATTAAAGATTGACGCCAATAAAAAGATCGCTTGACTTTACTCCCGAAGGAGAAGGAAAAAATAGAAAAAAGTAATCAGTGAATTTTGTTTTCTATTGAACTGCCGGAGAGAGTATATTATAATTCCGGAAGGGTGCAATCACAAAAGGCTTACCAGATTCCTCTCAAGCAAAAGAGCAGTACGCAACGCCTAAATACGCCTCTATCATCAGACCTAGCGCTTTAACTTAGGTTTGTATTCTCATTAGTTCTAAATAAAATTTGTTAGTATGAAACAACTCTCACTAGTTATTACGCTAGTACTGTGTACTTTCGGTACATTGCTAGCGCAACGGACGATCACTGGTACGGTGACGTCTTCTGATGGAGAGCCCCTGATTGGAGCCAGTGTGCTCGTGAAGGGAACTTCCTTGGGGACGGTCACCGACATTGACGGTACCTTCTCCCTGGAAGTTTCCGAAGGAGAAAAGACGCTGGTTTTCAGCTATACGGGCTTTAGTACCAAAGAGGTGACTACCGGCACTTCTAACGTCATCAATGTTACCCTCTCCGAAGGGGTCACCCTGACGGAAGCGGTCGTTACCGCCCTCGGCGTCGAGCGCGAAGAGAAAGCGCTTGGTTACGCCGTTCAGAAAGTGGGTGGTGACGAAGTATCGGACGCCCGCGAAACCAACCTGGTCAACTCTCTGCAGGGAAAAGTGGCCGGTGTACAGATCCAGGGCAGCCCCTCTTCACTGGGCGGTTCTTCCCGGATCACCATCCGCGGCGCCAACTCCTTCCTCGGCAACAACCAGCCGCTCTTCGTAGTGGACGGTGTGCCCATCGATAACTCCAACTTCGCTTCCAACTCCCAGATGCGTGGATTCGGCGGCGGTACGGCCTACGATTACGGCAACACCGCCCAGGATATCGACCCGGAGAGCATCGAGTCGATCACCGTACTGAAAGGAGCAGCCGCTTCGGCCCTGTACGGTCAGCGCGGCGCCAACGGGGTAATTGTGATCACCACGAAGCGCGGCACCGGCCGCAAGGGTCTTGGTGTGGAGGTTAACTCCAGTGTGGCCTTCGATGAGGTGAATAACCTGATCCCCCACCAGCAGCAATACGGCGGCGGCGCTGCCAACCCGGGAACACCTCACGGATTCAACGAAGTTGTGCAGGATGGCCAGACCTACCTGTATCCCGCCTATTCCAAGGACGGCTCTTGGGGTCCGAAATACGATCCGACTCAGCAGGTGCGCCACTGGGATTCCTGGGATGAGGGTAATGCGGCTACTTATAAGCAGACGCGTCCCTGGGTGGCACCCGCCAACGGCTACGAAGAATTCTTCGAAACCGGAAAGACTTTGACCAACACCGTGGCGCTCACCGGCTCCAACGAAAAAGGCTCTTTCCGCCTCGGCTATACCAATCTGAACCAAACGGGCACCATGCCCAATGGCGAGCTGGAACGAAACAACTTTAGCCTCGCCACCCGCTATCAGCTGTCAGACCGCATCAACGTGGACCTTTCAGGGAACTACGTACGCACCGACGCCGAAGGCCGCAATGTCACCGGTTACAACAACGGTAACCCCATGCAGGGCTTTACCCAGTGGTGGCAAACCCAGCTGGATCTGGATCGCCTGCAGAATGATACCCGCACCGACGGTTTTCAGCAGACCTGGAACCCCCGCGGTCCTCAGGTGGACGCCAATAATAACCTGCTCTTTTTTGATGAAACGCCTAACTTTTTTGATAACCCCTACTGGGCAAGAGCTAATTTTCTTCAGGAAGATATCCGGAACCGCTTCTACGGAAGTGGTACGGTTAATGTCAACCTGGCTCAGGGACTGGATCTGGTCGGACGGGTCGGCACCGATTTTTACCAGTTCAGCACCCGGGAGGGTATTCCTATACAATCAGTCGAAACGGCTGTCTACAATGAAAGCGAGCGTCGCTTCCAGGAAACCAATTTGGAAGCCAGACTGCGTTACCAGAAAGACTGGAACCGTTTCTCATTCAGCGCCTTTATAGGTGGTAACCGCATGCGGCAGCACAACCGCCGTACCTCTATCTCTTCGAACGGAGGCCTGGCGCTGGAAGGCTTCTTCAATATCAGCAACTCGGCCGGCGCGCCCACGACTTCTACCTTTGAAAGCGACTGGGGCATCAACAGTGCCTTCGGTCAGGCTTCTTTCGGCTGGGACAACTGGCTGTACCTGGACGTGACCGCTCGTAACGACTGGTCCTCTACGCTGCCAGACGAAAATAACTCTTACTTCTATCCCTCCGTATCGCTTAGCGCCGTAATTTCTGAACTGCCGATCTTGAGCGGAATCAACTTCCTGTCCTTTGCCAAGGTCCGCGGCAGCTACGCTGAGGTGGGTAACGATGCCAGCCCGTATCGCCTGAGAGACGTATTTTTGCCACAGACACCCAACTTCGCCGGCAACCCGCGCTACGCTGTACCGAACTCGCAGAACAACCCGGAACTGCAACCGGAGTTGACGAACGAATACGAAGTGGGACTTGACCTGCGCTTCTTTAACGGCCGCCTCGGCTTTGACGTAGCGTACTACGATCGCTCTACGGAGAACCAGATCTTTACGGTACCTTCTTCCGCCGCCACCGGCTATACCTCGCGTATCCTCAACGCCGGCGAAATGCGGAACTGGGGCTGGGAATTCCAACTCTCGGCTACACCCATCCGCACCAACAACTTCCGTTGGGACCTCAGCGTGAACGCTTTCCGCCAGCGTAACGAAGTGGTTGAGCTCGCCGAAGGTGTTGAAAGTATCAACCGGGGAGGTACCTGGGCCGCTGACCTGCGCATCGCCAAAGGCCTGCCTTATATGGCCGTATTTGGCCAGGATTACGTATTAAACGACAATGGGCAACGTTTGGTAAATGAGGATGGTTTTTACCAGTTCACCCCCAGTCGCGTATTCCTCGGCTCAGCCCTTGCCGACTGGACAGGCGGTATCAGCACCGCTTTCTCCTGGAAAGGACTGTCGGCCAGCGCGCTGTTTGACTTCCAGGAAGGCGGCGTAATCCATTCGACTTCGCTGCAGTGGGCCAAGTACTCCGGTATGCACCCCGAAACCGTAGCGTTTAACGACAGTGAAGACATTCGCGCCGACGGACTACTGCTGCCGGGTGTGAAAGCCAACGGCCAGCCGAACGACATCCGTGTCGACCCGCAAGTCTATTACCAGACCTTCTGGAACCGCGCGGCGCCTAACGTGTTTGACGCCAGCTTCCTGAAGTTGAGAGAAGTGCGTATTGGATACACTATTCCAAACAGCTTGTTCGGTAACTCGCCGTTCAGAGATATGCGTATCAGTCTGTTCGGCCGTAACCTGGCTATACTGTCGGCTGATCTGCCTTATCTCGATCCGCAGATCATTACCGGCGCCGGTAACGATCAGGGACTGGAAAACGCTCAGGTGCCGTCTACCCGGACCTTTGGCGTACAACTCCAGTTCAAGCTCTAATTTCTGACAGGTAAACTTTCCCGGGCCCGTCCGTTGGGCGGTGTGTAAAACTGCTCAACGGACCGGTGCCCACAGAGAACAAGTTTATCATGGAATCATTTTTTAAATCTTAATGAAAGGATATGAACAATATCTTGAAATATAAATTCATCCTGTTCTTAGGGATCTCCTTCCTGGTCCTTCCGGCCTGCGAAGATGTTACCGATCTGAACGTAGATCCCAATAACCCGACGGATGTTCCCGCGAACAATCTGGTCACGGAGTCACAATTTCAACTGAACCAACGGCTTTGGAGTTTGTCTATCAATGCTGGTTGGAGTATGCTGATGACCCAGCAATGGGCTGAAAATGAGTACGCTGAGTCTTCTCGTTATACGGTCGATGGAACCGACTTTAACGGTGATTGGAATGATATCTATGCCAACAGCCTGAATGAACTCCACATTGCCAGGGAGAAAATCGAGGAGAATCCCAATATTCTTCCCGGACCGAAAGCCAATCAACTGGCGATCGTAGATGTGCTCATGGCTTACGCTTTCCACAACCTGACGGATCTGTACGGCGACGTACCCTACTCCCAGGCCTTGAACAGCGTAGAGTTTCCTTTACCCAAGTACGACAGCCAGGAAAGCATTTACAGGGGTATCCTTACTACCCTGGAAAATGCTGTTGCCGTTATGGATGAGTCTCAGGCCTCTTTTAGCACCGGCGATCTCATTTATGGTGGTGATGTGTCTTTGTGGAAAAAGCTTACCAATTCACTGATGCTGCGTGTAGCTATGCGCATGATCGATGTGGATCAGGGAACTGCTACCAAATACATCACGCAAGCCGTTAACGGTGGGCTGATCTCGAGCAACGACGAAAACGGGCTGTTTGTCTTCAACGAAGATCCCAACCTGGCCAATCCGCTGTACGTCAACGCTGTAATCAATAATCGTGACGATTACGCCGTTTCTGATGTATTGGTAGACAACCTGAAAGCCATGGGGGATCCTCGCCTGGAAATGTACGCGAAACCGACCAACACCGGTGAAATCGTCGGCATGCCTTACGGCCTGACCGACGGCGAGGCCTTCGCCCTCAAATCTACCACCTCCCGGCCTTCTGACCTGGTGCGCTCGGCTACCGAGCCGGCCATCATCATGGACTACGCCGAAGTGCAGTTCCTGCTGGCCGAAACTTACCAGCGTGGCATTGTGGGTGGTGATGCGGCAGCTGCCTATGCGGAAGGCGTTACCGCCTCGATGAATTACTGGGGCATCACCGATCAGGCCGCAATTGATAATTACATCGCCAACAATCCCTACGATGCCGCCAACTGGAAGGAGTCGCTGGGCTGGCAAAAGTGGGTCGCTTTCTACATGAACGGCATTCAGGGCTGGGCCGAATGGCGCCGCCTGGACTATCCCGAACTGGAAGTCCCCGCTGCGGCTACCAACCCGGTCATTCCGGTTCGCCTGCCTTACCCGATTGACGAGCAGACGCGTAACGGCAGCTCGCTGAGCGAGGTAACTGATAATCCCGATGACCTGAGCACCAAGCTCTGGTGGGATGTAAACTGATAGGAAGTCGGAAGTGCGAAGTCGGAAGACGGAAGGCGTTTGCCTTCGCTGGAGTCGTTCCGATGTAACTATCCGGCTAAGAAGACTACCTGAGAAAGAGGCTGTTGACAGAAGTCAGCAGTCTCTTTTCTTTTGCCGGTACTATTTGTAAACACCTTTCTTGCGGTCCTATCGGTTTTGAAAATCAACCCCAGCGAGTAGATTTGAGCAGGTTCCTTAGCATCTTGCGTAAAGCACTTTTATCAGGCTTGTTTTGCTAATCATGGGAGCCAAAGGTTGGAGTTTTTCGAAGATTGAATTGAAATATATTATCCGGGATAATAGTTCATCCGCCGGAGCATTAGCGACGAAGCTATTCAGGAAAGGGCGCCTCCCGACTTTGCGTCATGTAGGCTCTTAGAAAGGTAAACGAAAGAAGCCCCTGCTTCCCACTTGCCGGTTGCGATTCCTACTTCTGGAAAGTGGACTGTTTGTAAAAGACTGCGCGGGCGAGTTGCTGAATAAGAACAATATGCGCTACTTTTACAATAATGAAATACAATCGTCATACTATGAGAGGCTTAACCC
The DNA here is from genome assembly GCA_964632995.1 of uncultured Saprospiraceae bacterium. Taxonomy (GTDB): domain Bacteria; phylum Bacteroidota; class Bacteroidia; order Chitinophagales; family Saprospiraceae; genus CAZWDL01. The sequence goes on along the minus strand of CAZWDL010000093.1, from coordinate 2,322 downwards.
TATTCGCCATAGCACTCATCATTTCAGCCTGTCGTCCCGACAGCTCTGAGCAAACCACCTACTCGGAAAGCCAGGCCGATAAGAATCGGGCGCCATTGATCCATCAGCTTAACCACGCTCTGATAGGCGTCGTCTCCGAAGATTTATTTCCCCCGCCGGTAGCCAGCCGAATTTACGCCTACTCCAATATTGCCGCCTACGAAGTGGTTCGCCATCTGAATCCGGAATACCAATCCCTGGCCGGGCAGCTGAACGGTCTGAAAGAACTGCCGGCCATACCCGACGGCGGCGCCTACTGGGAAATCGCCATGATCCGCAGCTACACCGAGATGGCCAAACACCTGGTCTACCGGGATTTTATGCTGGATTCCACCTTCAACCGGATGCTGGATACTCTACGGGAGCAGTATCCCGATCCGGCAATCTTCGAGGCATCGCTGGAATACGGTGATGCGGTGGCCGCTCACATCAGCGGGTGGGCCGATCAGGACGGCTATAACACCACCCGTAATATGCCGCGCTATCAGTCCTTGGGCCGCTCCGATACCTGGGAGGCTACGGCGCCTACCTATGGCGAAGCGCTGGAACCGCACTGGTTCAAACTTCGGCCCTTTGTCATGGACTCCGCCAGTCAGTTCAGAGCTTCTCCTCCCGTGACATTCAGCGAGCAATCGGGTTCCCCTTTCTATCAAGCTGCCGAAGAAGTATATCAAATCGTTAACGCCTCCAAGCAGCAGGACATCGACGTCGCCGTCTACTGGGATTGTAATCCGGGACCGACGCTGGTGGACAGCCACTCCATGAAAGTGCGCAAGCAAAACACGCCCGGCGGGCACTGGGTGGGCATCCACAGTATCATCGCCCGCGAACAGGATAGTCCACTGGTGGCCACCGCTGCGGCTTACGCCAAACTCTGCGCCGCCATCGCCGACGGCTTTATCGCGGCCTGGGATACCAAGTTCCACCACCATCTTCTCCGCCCCGAAACCTACATCAACCGCCACATCGACCCCGACTGGACGCCCAAACTGGAATCGCCGCTCTTCCCGGAATTCAGCAGCGCCCACAGCCTGATCTCCGCCGTCGCTGCCTCCGTGCTGGAAGCCGAATACGGCAACGTCGCTTTCTACGATGACACCAACGTCCTCTTCGGCCTCCCGCCTCGCACCTTTGACAACCTCTGGCAGGCCGCCGAAGAGGCCGCTCGCAGCCGCCTGCTGGGCGGTATTCACTACACCTTTGGCTGTACTATCGGCTTTGAACAGGGGAAAGAACTGGGCGCGCTGGTGAATGAACGGGTGACGATGGAGAAGTGAACCGCAGAACAGAGGAACAGAAGAAAAGAGGAACAAAAGAACAGAGGAAGTGGGCTTAGCGGAGTTTGGCTGGGATAAGCGGGGTGAATCGAGGATGAACCGTAGAACAGAAGAACAGAAGAACAGAGGAACAGAGGAACAGAGGAACAGAGGAACAGAGGAACAGAAGAACAGAAGAACAGAAAAACAGAAGAACCGCAGAAGTAAGGGGACAATCACCGAAAGGTTGTCGAAATACCCGGGCGGTTCGCCTACTTCTGCGGTTCTGCGGTTCGTCGGTTCATCTGTTCTGCGGTTCTGTCATTTTCATTTTTGACTTGGGACCACGGGCGGGGAGGAACAGAGGAACAGAGGAACAGAGGAACAGAAGAACAGAAGAACAGAGGAAGTGGGGGGAAAACCCTGAAACGTTGTCGAATACCCGGGTGGTTCGTCTACTTCTGCGGTTCTGCGGTTCGTCGGTTCATCTGTTCTGCGGTTCTATCATTTTCATTTTTGGTTTGGAGCCACGGGCGGGGAGGAACAGAGGAACAGAGGAACAGAGGAACAGAGGAACAGAGGAACAGAAGAACAGAGGAATTGGGCTTAGCGGAGTTTGGCTGGGATAAGCGGGGTGAATCGAGGATGAACCGTAGAACAGAGGAACAGAAGAACAGAAGAACAGAGGAACAGATGAACAGAGGAACAGAGGAAGTGGGGGGAAAACCCTGAAACGTTATCGAATCCCCGGATGGTACGCCTACTTCTGCGGTTCTGCGGTTCGTCGGTTCATCTGTTCGTCGGTTCTATCATTTTCATTTTTGGTTTGGAGCCACGGGCGGGGAGGAACAGAAGAACAGATGAACAGAAAAACAGAAGAACCGCAGAAGTAAGGGGACAATCACCGAAAGGTTGTCGAAATACCCGGGCGGTTGGTCTACTTCTGCGGTTCTGCGGTTCGTCGGTTTTGCTGTTCTGCAGTTCTGTTATTTTTATTTTTGCCTTGGAACCACGGGGAAGTAAACCG
>CAZWDL010000092.1:0-30519 GCA_964632995.1 uncultured Saprospiraceae bacterium | reverse complement strand
TTCCTGATGAAGTTGTTTTTCCCTTACGCGAAATGGCCGTCGGAAGTCGGAAGTCGGAAATTTTACCCGTACCGGCGAAGGAGGCCGGGGGCGGAAAGGAGGGAAGTCAGGAGGCTGATGATGTGGGGCGTATTGTCCCGGCGAGGACACTGAAGTGAGGGATGTGGATGAGGGCTAAACATCGATGGAAGCAAGCTGGTTGGGAGAAGTGTATTTACGAACAGAAAATAACAATACACATGAACGACAAGCGCATTTTTCCCAGAACGGCGGTTCCCCAACTGCAGTTGCCGATGACGGATGGCAGCCGTTTTGATCTGCGGAAAGCTCTGGACGAGACCGAAAACTTTCACATTCTGTTGTTTTACCGTGGCTGGCACTGCCCGGTCTGTCAACAACAATTGAAAGCCTGGGATAAGAAGATGGACGAATTCGAATCGCTGGGCGTCAGTGTGACGGCAGTGAGCAGTGATACCGAAGAGCGCGGCCGACAGACTGTAGAAGATTGGGGATTGGAACACATTCCCGTTGCCTACGGATTGCCGCTGGATATAGCAAAGGAGGCTTGGGGGCTTTATGTTTCAAAAGCAATAAAGGATAAAGAGGCGGATTATTTTTCCGAACCGGGATTATTTATCATTCGTCCCAACGGCATGCTTTTTGCTTCTAATATACAAACGATGCCCTTCGCCCGGCCTCCTCTGGACGAAGTGCTCAACGCTATCCGGTTTGCGCTGAAGAATGACTATCCGGGACGCGGCGAAGTGAGTGAAGTTCCTGCCTCCGCGCTGAAAGAATGATATTCAGCGGAGTTGTCAAAAAAAATTCATCTTTCTGATGGCCGGGTATTTAGTGCCGGAGGTACTAATCCCGGCCATTTTGTTTTTGATACCGGGTAATTCTCCTTGGAGATCTTCCTTTTAATTGTTTTCTTTGAACGAAGAAAAATACTTCAAGATGTCAAAAACAGTGCAAAGGATACTCTTCGGCCTGCTGGCCGTTTTGGTGATTATTCAATTCTTTCAAATCGAGAAAACGAATCCGGAGACTAACCCGGAAGAAGATTTTCTTTATCTGGCTGCTCCCCCGACGGAATTGGGCATGTTGATCAAGAACGCCTGCTACGATTGCCATTCCCACGAAACAGAGTACCCCTGGTATACCTACGTGCAACCGGTGGGCTGGTGGATCAAGGGGCATATCGACGAAGGTCGGGAACACTTCAACCTTTCCATCTGGGCGACTTATGATGCCGAAAAACGCGCCCATAAGCTGGAGGAGGCAATTGAAGAAGTCGAGGAAGGTCACATGCCGCTTCCATCCTACACCTGGATACATAGCGAGGCCGACCTCACCGAGGCACAGCGCGAGGAGCTGACCGCCTGGTTTGAAGTGGAAATGAAAAAGGTAGCGGTAGAGGAAGAACTGCAGCACAGAACAGAAGAAGCAGAAGTAAGGCAAGAACCACAAGAGACAGAACACTAACTTACAAAACTGTGCATCTTCCTATCCTCTTTCAGTCGCTTGGTGGATTTTGGAACGATTTACCCCTCATAATTGTAAGTTGAATGTGACTTAAGTGATTTTCTCCCCTCTTAAGTAATAACTGGGTGCTTTGCCGTCGTTATAACAGAGCTTGTCGGCGGTAATTTTTCAAAACCCATCGAACCCGGATGTATTGATGCGCATCTTTGTAGCAAGAACCGAAAAAGCGACTGAATAGTATGAGAACAGTTTTTACGCTTTTCCTCTTCCCAGTCTTTCTGACGCTGGCGGCGCAGGAGTCACCTCTTTTCCAGGTGGTGGACACGAGCTCGTCGGAGCAATGCCTTTCCCAGACCTTCTGCACGCCGGGCATTTTGAATAAGTCCAGAAGCCGGGGGATCGATATTGCCTACAATTTTTTAAACGGGGGGATGATACGGCCGGAACAAAGCCAGTTCCAAGAGCGAGCAGGGCAGTTGCAGTCCCTGGAGTCGATTATAGTAAAGGTGAAAGTGCCGTTGCTGCTGAAGCCCGGCCTCAAAGTCCTGGCGGGATTCAATTATCAACCTGAAACCTATACCTTCGCCACGATTCCCGATGCGGGTGTTTCCTCCCTGGCTACCCTTCACTTCAGCGATGTATTCAGAGATATCGATACGCGGCACCTCAAACATACCTCTCTCAACCTCTACGCGATGAAACCCCTGGATGAGCGGCATTACCTGGGTGTTCGCTTCCGTTATGCCTCCAATGGTGACTACACCGGTATCATGTCTTTTCGTGACCGCTACGCAGCATATCAGGCTACCATTGCTTACGGTATCAAGAAGAACAAGGATTTCGAGTATGGCTTCGGACTGGCTTTTAGCAAGAACTTCCGACGAACCATCGTATTGCCCGCCTTTTTCTACAACCGAAACTTTAACAGCAAATGGGGTTTGGAAACTGTCTTTCCCGCTTATGTCAACGGGCGATACAATATCAATAACAAGAGTATCCTGCTCTTTGGCTACGAATTCAACAGCCGGGCCTATTCTATCGATATCGGTAACCGGCGCTCCGCTACCGAATCCGTTTTTCACCTGCGGCATTCCGAATTGCTCTTCGGCGCCAGCCTTGAACGTCAAATCGTGCCCTGGATCTGGATGAACATCAAAGCCGGCTTCCAGGTCAACCTGCCCACCCAATTCGACGCACAAATCCCCGGCGCGCCCTCTTACGAGTTCCGGCCCGCTAACGCCCCGTACCTGCGCATGGGCGTGTTTATTTCTCCGCCGGATAAGTTGTATAGGAGGTAGAGGGTAGAGGGTAGAAATTTTCTGTTCCGATTACTCACCTGCACTACTTTTATCGTAAATTCCGGAAAATACCGGATCCGACCCATGTTTGAAAAACTTATTCCCTACGATGCCGCCTACATCATCCTTGATGCTTACATCAGGTACTATCATCAGTTCAAGCGCATAACCAAACGGGCCAAGATCCGCTTCGAGCATCGCGATTGGGGAGGTATCCAAAACGACGCCCGTCAACGCATTTCCCTATATCGCGAATCGGTAGGAGATACCACGCGAGAGGTACTCCGCTTTCTGGGAAAAGACGCGCATGATCGCGAGGTATGGCGCCAGATGAAAGAGATGTTTCTGGAGGAAATTTCCAATTTCAATACGCGAAATATCGCCGAAACCTATTACAACTCCGTCTTCCGGCACAGCCATAAAGGGCTAAGTGTGGACGAAGACCTCATGTTTGTGCACGCCACCGCTACTTACCGGGAGTTTCGCTCCACCATGCCTATCTTTTACACCTTTTTTCTGACCCATCCCCTTGACCTTACTTTGCGGCAGGTATTCAGTTACTATATCTGGGATGCAAATTTCGAGGATCTGGACCGGGATATCTCCTTTGTCGCCGATGCGATCGAAAAAAAACTACTGCGAGGGGGCCGCTTCTCCCGGCAGTCGCGTATCGAAATGCTCAAATCAGTCTTCTATAGAAATAAAGGCGCCTACCTGGTCGGCCGCCTGGTGCTGGATGATAAAACCCACCCTTTCGTATTGCCTCTGCTCAATGACGGCGAGGGCATCTACATCGATGCACTCCTGCTGGAATACAATGACGTGAGTTCCATCTTTAGCTACAACAGAACCTACTTCCTGGTGGATACCGACATCGCCAGCGAAATGGTCGATTTCCTACGCACCATCCTGCCTACCAAGAGCCTGGGAGAATTGTACAATTCCATCGGCTTTGAAAAGCATGGAAAAACCGTACTTTACCGGGACTTCCTTCGCCATCTCGACCGCTCGGTTGACAAGTTTCGCATCGCACCAGGCATTAAGGGTATGGTCATGAGTGTGTTCGATCTGCCTTCTTATCCTATGGTCTTTAAAGTGATCAAAGATAAATTTCCGGCGCCCAAAAACGTCACCGAAAAAGAGGTGAAACAGAAATACCAGATCGTCTCCATGCACGACCGGGTAGGGCGGATGGCTGACAGCCACATGTTCGAAAACTTCGTCTTCGATCTCGATCGCTTTTCCGATGATTTAATCGCTGAACTGCAGGAAATGGCGCCCAGCAAAGTACATATCGGGGACGGGAAACTGGAGATCCAGCATCTCTACGTCGAGAAAAAGATGATTCCGCTCAACCTCTATCTGGAAACCGCCACGCTGCAAGAAGCCGAAGAAGTCATCAATGAATACGGCAATGCCATCAAACAGATGGCTGCCGTCAATATCTTCCCCGGGGATATGCTGCTCAAAAACTTTGGCGTGACGCGACTGCGCCGGGTGGTCTTCTACGACTACGATGAGATCGGCTACCTCACCGATTACAATTTCCGCCAGATTCCCGAGGCGCGCAGCTACGAAGAGGAACTTTCTGGCGAACCCTGGTATTCTGTAGGTCCCGACGATGTATTCCCGGAAGAATTCCCCCGTTTCCTCATCGGGCGGCCCGACATTCGCGAGATGTTTCTAAAAAAACACGGTGATCTCTTCGAGCCCAGGTTCTGGGTGGAGATGCAAAAGGTACTCAGCAGGGGAGAGATCATCGACGTGTTTCCCTATCGGCGAAAACTGCGGTTCCGAAATATCTTTTAGGACGTGATCCACAAGATGGGGTTGAGCTGCTGCCCACTCTCCTTTGACGGGGCGGATAGAATTCCTGAATTCACGGTTTCCGCCTTTTGCGGTGATATTATTCTCCTCCGGGCATGAGAAAAATCATTTCAACACATGAGGGAATCTTCATACTTTGACACTGAGGATTATTTCTCATTGATCATAAAAATTCAGATATGGATACGAATGGCAAAACTACCTCCTGGGTAGAGACCCCTGCCGGACAGCAACTGCAAGAGCGGCTGAATGATGAACAGACCCTTCAGTCGATCGATCACTTGCTGGAGCGTATCGGGACCTTGGAGGAGGCGGTGGAACGGCTGACCGGCCTGCTTCAGCAAGGGCCGGGGCTGGTGAGTATGGCGACGGATATCGCAGACGAGACCTACCGGCAAAATGAACAGCAAGGCATCGTTCTGGAAGAGCGTATGACCAACGCCCTGCATCTGGCCGAGCGGCTGACAGCTCCCCGGATGGTTGAAAAAATAGATCGCCTGTTTGAGATGATCGAAATGACGCCGGAAGCATTTGAGATGCTGGGTGGCGTATCGCAAGATGTGATGGTACGCATCCGGGAAGATGATCTGCAACCGGATGAACGGATCAAGGTAGCCCTGCAGCTGGCCGAACGCCTTACCCGGCCGGTGATGCTCGAGCGTTTGGATCAAATGCTTCCCTTGCTGGAAATGGCGCCGGAAGCTTTCGAAATGCTGGGCGGCATATCGCAGGACGTGATGGCCCGTATCCGGGAAAACGACCTGAAACCGGATGAGCGGATTGACGTAGCGCTTCAACTGGCCGAACGCCTGACCCAGCCGGTGGTGCTTGAACGCCTGGATCAAATGCTTCCCTTGCTGGAAATGGCGCCGGAGGCTTTTGAAATGCTCAGCGGGATTGTTCAGGACCTGATGCAGAAGGCGGAGACGTCACAGATCGACCCGGCCCGGCGCATTGCCGCCGTCGGGCATTTGCTGGGAGAACTAACCGAACCCGAAACCATTGAACAACTGGAACAAGGGCTGCAATTGCTCAAACAGTTACCGGGGATGGCAGCTATGCTGACAGATACGGTAGACGAAGGGATCAATGACTTCTGTGAAACCGGCCCCGATCCGCAAGCCTTGATCGAGATCTTTATGTCGGCTTGTCAGGCAGCTACCAATGCCCGGAAGGAACGCTATCCGCCTATGGGCATCTGGAGCATGTTGCGGGCCCCGAGCGATCCCGATCGGCAGGTAGCAATCGGATTCCTGATGACCTTCCTGAAGAAGTTCGGGCAGTCGCTTAGAACACAATCCCACAAGGTTGTCCGGTAGAAAGAGAAAGCACTTCCGGACACCCGTTTGGCCCAACAGCCAAATTCCTCATTACTGAATAAAAAATCAAGCATAAAACATGGCACATCACCAAGTTCTCATAGTCGGTGGCGGAACAGCAGGAATAAGCATCGCTGCTTTACTGCGCAATAAAAAGAACCCACCCGAAGTGGCCATTATTGAACCCAAAGAGAAGCACTACTACCAGCCCATCTGGACGCTGGTCGGCGCCGGGGTTTTTCCGAAGGAGGTCTCCGAACGGGAAGAGTCGGATTTCATCCCCCGCGGAGCGACCTGGATAAAAGATTACGCGGAAAGCTTCGATCCGGAAAACAACCTTGTCACCCTCCGCAGCGGCGATACGGTGACCTATGACTACCTTATTGTCGCCGCCGGCATACAGCTCGACTGGGATAAAATACCAGGGTTGAAGGAGAGTGTCGGCAAACCCGAGACCGGTGTCTGCAGCAATTATGAGTACGATACAGTGACCTCTACCTGGGAGAATATCAAAAATCTCAAGCAGGGACGCGCCATTTTCACCCAACCCAGTACGGCCATCAAATGCGGGGGGGCGCCGCAGAAGATTTGTTATCTGGCGGCGCACCATTTCCGGCAGCAAGGCCTTGAGCACGATATTGAGGTCGTGTTTGCCAGTGCCGCGGGCGGAATCTTCAGTGTACCGAAGTACGCGGATTCCTTACAGAAAGTGATCGATCGTTATGGTATTGTCACCAAGTTTTCTCACAACCTGGTGGAAATACGGGCCAATGAAAAAGTGGCGGTATTTGAAAAAACAGATTCCGGCGAACGCGTGGAAATGGACTACGATATGATCCACGTCACGCCGCCGCAAAGTGCTCCGGACTTCATCAAGAACAGCCCGCTGGCGGATGAAAAGGGTTGGGTGAGCGTCGATAAGTACACAATGCAGCATACCCAATATCCCAATGTGTTTTCCTGCGGTGACAGCAGCAACCTGCCTACCTCTAAAACCGGCGCCGCCATCCGTAAGCAGGCGCCTGCACTGGTTGAAAACCTGATGACAGTTATGGCGGGCGGAATGCCGGAGGTTGAATATTCCGGCTACACCTCCTGTCCGCTGGTAACGGGTTACGGTAAGCTTATTCTCGCCGAGTTCGATTACGATAAGGAGCCTATGGAATCTTTCCCCTTCGATCAGGCTCAGGAACGATACAGTATGTATGCCCTGAAGGCCTACGGTTTGCCGAAGATCTACTGGCACGGTATGCTCAAGGGACGTGAATTTTGATGCATTTATCCATATCTGATGGATCAGACGGCTCCTGCAATGAGGTAGGGGCCGTCTTTATTTTGCTTGTGTGGGCGTAACGGAGCAGCAAATCATCCTCCGGCTAATTATTCTTATCCTCCATGCCCTCCGGTTTTGCAGCCACCGGTTCTGCCGGTGCTGGAACGTTCAGACCGGGGAGGAGCGGAGACAGCGCAATGGGCTTCATTTGTTGCAGGGAGTCAAGCGGTGCATCTTCCGGATAGACGATGCGCGGGCAGCGCAGCTGGGAGCGGACGGTATCGGCGGGTTCCGGGAAGGGCTGGTCGACGTAGTGTCCGTGGCGCCCTCCGGCATTGATGCGCAGCAGGTATTCGGCGAAGACGGGCAGAGCGGTGTTGGCGCCCTGGCCAAGGCGGAGGTTGCGGAAGCGCACAGCAGGGCTTTCTGCGCCTACCCATACGCCGGTGACCAGGCTCGGCGTATAGCCGATAAACCAACCATCGGAGTGGTTTTGACTGGTGCCCGTTTTTCCGGCGATGGGGTTGTCGAAACGGTAACGCCAGCGCAGGCGGCGGCCGGTACCCCGATCAACGGCTGACTGCAGCATGTGATTGATCATATCGGCCTGGTTGACAAATAACGCTCTTTCCCAGGTACAGGTATCACGTGCTTTTTCGAAATCGACGAGCACTTCGCCCTGCGGGGTTTCAATGCGTTTGATGTAGTAGGGTTCAGGCCGCAGGCCGCGATTGGCAAAAGTACCGTATACGTTGACCATATCCATCAGAGAAGCGTCAATAGCGCCGAGAGCGATAGCCGGAACGCGGGGAACGCGTTGCCGGATGCCCAGTTGCTCGGCCAGCGCCGCTACCTTCTTTGGACGAGCGCGCATGGCCATACTCACGGTGACCGTGTTGATCGAGTTGATCAGCCCCCCTTCCATGGAAAAGTAGCCGCCATAGCGGTTGGTAGCGTTTTTGGGCATCCAGTTTTCGTAACGTGCGTAGCGGCGCAACGAGTTATTGGTGTAGGTGCAGGGCGGGATCCCCGCACTGATAGCAGTGGCATATACCACCGGCTTGAAGGTGGAGCCAACCTGCCGGCGTGATTTGACATGGTCATACTTGAAATACTGGTAATCGATGCCTCCTACCCAGGCTCTGATCCGGCCGGTATGGGGTTCCATGGACAGCAGGCCGGCATTGAGAATCGCCAGATAATATTTAATGGAATCCATCGGGCTCATGCGCAGCTGTTGTTCTCCCGCCCAGCTGAAGATACGCATGTCTACTGGGGTCTCGAAGATAGAGTCAATAGTCGCTTCCGGTACCTGTCGCTCACGAAGCAGGCGGTAGCGTTCGGAAAACACTTTTGACAGGTACAATACGGTATCGACTTCCCAGGGATCTTCTCCGTCGAGATGCCGGTCGAAGTCTTGTTGCAGTTCAGTCAGATGCGTCTGCATAGCCGTTTCGGCGTAGTATTGCAGGTCGGCGTCGAGGGTCGTATAAATTTTCAATCCGTCGGTATAGAGATTATAGCCCATCCCGTTTTCCTTACGAAGATCTTTGATGAGGTCCTTGACTTCCAGGCGAAGGTGCTCGCGGAAGTAGGTGGCTAACCCGTAATCGTGGTCCAACGGATAGTACTGCAGGCAGAGCGGGGTCTGCTGTAGCGAGTCGACCACTTGCGGGGGCAGATACCCGTAGTGCGCCATTTGCTGCAAGACCAGGTTCCTGCGTTGTAGGGAAAGGCTGGGGTGCCGGACGGGGTTGTAGGTGGACGGCGCTTTGAGCATGGCGACGAGTACGGCCGACTGCCCGGGCGTGAGCTTTTTCGGTGTCGTATTGAAAAAGCGCTGGGCCGCCACCTTGATGCCGTAGGTGTTTTCGCTGAAGGGCACGGTATTGAGATACAACTCCAGGATTTCCTCTTTAGAGTACAGGAGTTCCAGTCGCCGGGCGACGAAGACCTCTTTTAATTTATTTATGATCAAGGATAAATAAGGATATTCTTTCCGGGGATAGAGGTTTTTGGCGAGTTGCTGGCTGAGTGTGCTTCCCCCGCCTGCTGAGCGGTCCTTCAGGATGATGGTTTTTAAAAACACGCGGGCCCAGGACCGGAGGTCCACGCCGTCGTGTGTGAAGAAGCGGACGTCCTCCGTAGCGATGAGGGTGTTGATAAAATGGGGCGAGAGGTCCTCGTATTGTACGTTACTCCGGTTTTCAAAGTAATAGCGTCCGAGCACCCTGCCATCATCGGACAAGACCTCAGATGCCATAAAATTAGTGATGCCGGCCAGGTCGCTGCGTTGCGGCAGGCGCCCGAAAGCTCCCATCTCAATACTGATCGCCAACAGGAGCGCGGCCAGCAGGATCAGGATGGAAATCAGGGAAAGTAGTTTGAGCGGCCAGCTCAGAAAGGGGAATCGATGGAAGACATTGTATCGCAGCACGCAATAATGCCGGCGCCAGTTGGTCCAGCGCCAAAGCCATTCTTCACGTACCGATTGCCAATTTTTGAAATAGGTGTTTGTCATGGGAACAGAAGTTGGGACTATTATCATTTGTCGGGCACAACAGCGGTAGTTCGCTGATATACCGAAACAAATGTTTCTTACCAGTGAATAAAAGACTGAATGTCTTGCCTGAGTACATGAGTGAATTCAGGCTTTTTCCGACGTTTTGGTATTTATGCTTCTTCAAAGCTGGTATGGTCCTTAGCAGGACAGTATCCGGTGCAGTCACAAAAAGCGACAGTCAATAAGGTGACCTGTAGGGGGAAGTGCTGGCAGTATCCTTATGGATACTTTTCTAAAAAGAGATCTTGAAAGAGATCCATGAGGTAGGGATCTCTTATTGTTTGGGTATAATAGGTATAGAAAGTACTTATACTTTCTATACGAGAATATGGGGAGAAACGTTCCGGTTTTTTTCGTAAAAATTTCGAGAAAATTGCCGGAGTTTTATCACGGAGGGGATAAATGAGAAATTATATTAGTGAATATAGGGATTCGGTGCAACCTTTCAAAAATAAAATTATCTTTTATCGTGTAATCCGCTTACCAAATTAGTGTTGTGACAGCCGGGTATTCCATATCTGGTCTTTCACAGTATTCTTTTTTTTAGCCATTTTATCAGTACAGCTCTCAATAGGCAATCCGACAAAGCGGCCGGTTGATCCGACCGATATATTTGTACACCTAAATCACCCGATATGAACAGATTGCTCACTCTGGTGCCTCGTGCACTAATAGCGGGGCTGTTGCTATGGCCCATGATTGTGAAGGCGACGTCCTTCCTTTATCAGATGGATACCGACCGGACGGAAATCCCGATTACGATCCGGGAAAAGCTCATGCTTGTGCCGGCCGAGGTCAACGGACGCAGTGGAATGTTTCTGCTGGATACGGGAGCTTCCCGATTATTTCTCAATGCGCGGATTTTCGAAAGCCGAAACCAGCCCTTCGTAAAAGAGGTAACGGATGTGAATGGTGTACGCCAAAAAGTCGGGGATTTTTTTGTCAAGGACTTCCACTGGGGAAGCCTGCAGCGCCGGAAATTTTTGGCGGAAACAGTAAACCTGGAAACGGCAGAAGGAGTGCTGGGCGTCGAAATTTTAGGACTGATCGGCTACGAAGTATTGCAGCAGGTGGAACTGCACGTAGATTATGGCAAACAGCGCATTATCCTTTACCGGCTCGATAAAAAAGGAGAGCCGGTTCGCGCTGTCGCCGACTCTGCGGATCATCGCATTCCCTTTTATTTGTGCCGGTATCTTCCCGTCATCCAAGGCCGCTTTGGTGATGAGGGAAAGCTGATGCGACTAGGCCTTGATTCCGGGGCCTCCCTGAATATGTTGCACAACACCTGGCAAAAAGAACTGGAAGCTGCGGCCCTGCGACGTCATCAGATTTCATACCACGGCGTCCTGTCGCGAAAACGGGTAGATTACTACACCCTTCCAAGCCTGCACATTGGCGGTGAATTGGCGCTGATTCATTCCAAGGTGGCCTTTGTAGATCTGAAAATCATTCGCCAAAACCTCCTTTTCATTGACGGCCTGCTCAGCGTCAACCTCTTCCGGCTGGGCGTGGTATCTGTCAACTATCAAAGAAAGGAAATCCGGATCTGGGTGCGGGATAATGTTTTTGCCCTGAAGTATCGTGACCTGGTGCTCAGTCAAGGCTAAAACTTCGGATTGCCTGTGGCGGCTTTTGCAGTTACTCGTCGTCGGAGAACTCCTTGCGTAGCGCTGCTATGTGCGAGAACCTACGTTTCGATTAATCACAAAATCCGTTGACATTCAACCCGGAAATTAACACTTAACAAAGGAGACATTGAATCACTCTTCGAAGACATTGGAGGACAGGTACCGGTCGCCGCGATCACAGATGATACAGACGACGAGGCCTTCGTCGAGTTGATCAACTAACTTTTTGGCAGCCGTTACGGCGCCGCCAGAGCTGACGCCGGCAAAGATTGCTTCTTCTTTGGCCAGCCTTTTCATCATGTTTTTGGCCTCCGCTTCCGACACGTCGATGATTTTATCGACCCTTTCGGCTTCGTAAATTTTGGGCAGATACTCCGGCGACCAGCGGCGGATACCGGGAATTTTGCTGCCGCTGGTGGGTTGTACCCCCACGATTTGTACGTCTGGGTTTTGCTCTTTAAGATAGCGGGAAACCCCCATAATGGTACCGGTGGTGCCCATAGAGGAGACGAAATGTGTAACTTTTCCTTGGGTATCCCGCCAGATTTCCGGTCCGGTGGTGCGGTAGTGCATACTCCAGTTGTCGGGATTAGCGAATTGGTTGAGCATGAGGTACTCGTCGCTTTGGGCTAACTCTTCGGCGTATTCTCGCGAATACTCAATGGTTTTGTCGGCAGGGGTGAGGATGACTTCGGCACCGAAAGCTTTCATCGTTTGTACGCGTTCGGCCGTTGCGCTTTCCGGCATGATCAGGGTAATACCGATACCGAATTTGGAAGCGATCATCGCCAGGGCGATGCCCGTATTTCCACTGGTGGCTTCTACGAGCTTCATGCCTTTGGTTAGATCCCCCCGGTCCATGGCGCCTTTGATCATTCCGTAGGCGGCACGGTCCTTCACGCTGCCGCCGGGATTGTGGCCTTCCAGTTTGCCGAAGACCTGAACCCCCGGCTTATGAAGAATGCTTTCAATTTTCACCTGGGGGGTATTGCCGACCAAATCGAGTATGCTGGCCATAGGAAATGGTATTGGTTAAAATTTAATTTTTGTACACTGCGATAATAGAGAAAATACGGAGGAAAGACAAGCATCTGAATTTGGCCGGCCGTCAGCCTGGCTCATCGGCCTGGCTTAGCTGGACCCACCAGCCTCCAGCCACCCTCACCCCTTAATCACGCAGGCGGGTCGCAGCCGGGCCACTTTCCTGGCGATGCCGGCCTGGTGGACCGTTTCGACGACCAGGTCGACGTCTTTATAGGCAATAGGTGCTTCTTCGGTCACTCCCCGGTGAGAGCCGGCCTGTACGTAAATACCCTTATGGCGCAATTTTTTCAGCAGAGAGCCGGCATCCACCTGGCGTTTGGCGGCCCGGCGGGAGAGGCGTCGGCCGGCGCCGTGGCAAGAGGAGCCGAAGCTGGTTTTCATGCTGGTTTCGGTGCCGCGGAGGACGTAGGAAGCGGTGCCCATACTGCCGGGGATGAGTACCGGCTGGCCTACCGGTTGGTAGGCGGCGGGCAATTCTGCAAACCCGGGACCGAAGGCGCGGGTGGCGCCTTTGCGGTGAACGATAACCTTACTGCGTTCGCCGTTGAGCTGATGTTCTTCGATCTTGGCGATGTTGTGCGCCACGTCGTACAGAACCTGGAGTTTGCCGCCGGCGCGGCCGAAGATATTGCTCCAGGCGCGGCGGGCTTCCTCGGTGATGACCTGCCGGTTGCACCAGGCGAAGTTGGCGGCAGCGCACATCGCGTGAAAATAATCCTGTCCTTCCGGAGAGCTGAGCGGAACGCAGGCCAGCTCCCGGTCGGCGGGTTGGATGTCATACTTGGACATGGCGCCCATCATGGTGCGCAGGTAATCGGTTGCCGTCTGATGGCCGAGGCCACGCGAGCCGGTATGAATGAGGATGACCATTTGGTTGAGTTGAAGGCCGTAGGCCTCGGCCGCCGCCTCATCGAAGATGGCTTCCACGCGGTCTACTTCTACGAAGTGATTGCCGGCTCCGATGGTGCCCAGCTGATCGCTACCTCGTTTTTTGGCCTGCGGAGAAACCTTGGAAGGGTCGGCTGCTTCCAGCCGGGCCTGGCTTTCCGCATGGAGCAGGTCTTCTTCTGTTCCCATTCCCTGTTCTACAGCCCAGGCAGCTCCTTTGCGCAGCACCTGGTCTATCTCATTGGTAGTGAGCTGCAGACTGCCGCCTTGCCCCAATCCTGATGGGATTTGCTTGTAAAGTTCTTTGGAAAGATCCTCCAGGCGGGATTTCACCTGATCGTAATTGAGCTCAGAAATGAGCAGACGCACCCCACAATTGATGTCGTACCCAATGCCTCCGGGAGAAATGACGCCGTCGGGGTAACGCGTGGCAGCTACGCCACCGATGGGAAACCCGTAGCCCTGATGGACATCCGGCATCACCATAGAGGCCTTGACGATGCCCGGCAGCGTAGCGACATTGACCAACTGGTCGAGAGAGCGATCACCGGTGATGGCGTCGACCAGTTCTTCGAGGGCGTAAATCCTCGCGGGCACCAGCATATCCGGCCGGTAGCTTTTCGGTATTTCCCAGGTGAACGAGTTGATTTGTTGCAAGTCTTTTTTTTCGACTTTTTTCATTTTGGGCTGATTGAAGGTTTGGTGAGAAAGTATAAAATTCCCAGTGCTTCATATATCGAAAATAATGGCGGTAGACCAGCTACCGTCTTTATTCCGGTTGACCTCGGCGCCGTGATAGGTGACCGCTTTAATATCATCTTCAAAAAAATCAACCGGAACCCCTTTAATCGTGGCCTGCACGTAATTGGCATTGAGGGCGGAGAAGTCTACCCAGCAGAACATCGTTTTTTCCAGATAGGTATGGGTAAGCACAGCGGAGAGAAAGTCCACGAGCAGCGTCGTATTGTCCACGGAACGGATGCTTACATCCTGCTCTGCGCTGGGATTGGGAGCGTAAAGGCAAAAATCTTCTTTTAGGATTTGATTCATGCCCAGGAGGCTGGCCAGAAAAAGTTCTTCCAGGGTATCAGCCTCTACTTCGATGGAGATATCGGCAGTATGGGGTATAAACCGGTATTGGTGCATGGGTTGCAGGGATTCAGGTCAGTACACTGTTTTATTATATGGTGACTGAATAACAATAAGTATAGAGGAAGATAACAAATACCGGCGAATGAGGGCCGGTATTTGTGTTGAATATCCTTTGCTTTATGTGTGTTTGGTAGCTTTGATAACGACGAAGCCACCTTTGTCGTAGCCGTCTTCCGGCGCCTGAGGTTTATCGATATCATCGAGCTCGCCAAATAAGGTCTGGGTGTACTCGAAGTCTTTAAAGCCCGTTTCTTTCAGCATTTTGGTAACAGCATCCACGGTGTAAAACCGGGCGTGTTTGTAAAAGACACTATTGGGACGACGTTCGAGGTAAAATTGTCCGACAGGCTTTTCCTTGTCTATTATACCAACGAGGATAGAGCCGCCGTCATTGAGGACGCGATAGGCTTCTCCAAAAGCGCGGGAGAGGTCTTCGAGGAAACTGACAGTGACAAAGAGAACGAAATCGAAGCTCATGTCACTGTAAGGCAGCATTTCCGCCCGGGCTTCCATAACCTCGATTCCTCGATCGATGGCCATTTGCCGTAAGGCATTAACGGGTTCTATTCCTTCTTTAATGTTCAGTTCACTGGCAAAGCGCCCTGAGCCAAGGCCGACCTCAATACCTTCGATGTTGGCGGGCAGTTTTTGCAGTTGTTCGCGAATGGCGCGCAATTCGGATTCGAATACGGCCTGATTTTCATCATACCAATTGTCATATCGATCGGCGTGTTGCTCAAATGCTTCGGTTCTCTTTAATTTCATGTTCGTAGCCTTTAAATTACAATGCGGAGGCCAATAAGCCCTACACTTATTTTATGAGCAACAAACATCAGATGTTCAACATCGGGAAAGTAGAGGTCTCCTTTTTTCCTTGGAGGATGTTTAAATTTCGTTTTCGAGTTCCAAACGGTGACGAAGGATGAAATTTCACGCCTGCTCTTAAATCGGGTTAAAGGGTAGCAGCGATTGCCCAGGCCTCTTCAACCTTCCACTTCTTCTGTTTCAGTGCGCTGCCGGGAATACCCCTGGTAGTATATCCGGCAATGTGGGGCAACGCTTTTGGTGAGCCAAACGCTACCCCCGATGATGGAGTCGTGGCCAATAACCGTTTCGCCGCCGAGAATGGTAGCATTGGCATAGATGACAACGCGGTCCTGAATGGTAGGATGGCGTTTGGTTTGGGCCATTTCCTTTTTCACGCTCAGCGCACCCAGTGTAACGCCTTGATAAAGTTTGACGTGATTTCCGATCTCCACGGTTTCGCCGATGACGATGCCAGTGCCGTGGTCAATACAGAAATGCTCGCCGATACGAGCTGCCGGATGGATGTCGATTCCGGTTTTCCCGTGTGCATGTTCGGTGAGAACGCGGGGGATGAGTGGAATATTTAATTTGATGAACTCATGAGCCAGGCGATATACCGCAATGGCATAAAATCCCGGATAGGTGCGAATCACTTCTGTAAAGTTGGACGCCGCCGGGTCACCCTTTAGGATGGCCTGTGCATCTTTTATCAACAGCTCCCGCACTTGCGACAGCTGCGCTGAAAAGCGTTGCTCCAGGGTTTCGGCGTCCTCGCTGAGATCGTCGTCCAGTAAATCCAGGATTTGCACGAGCTCCAGCTGCGTGCTTTGAAAGTGATGTTCAAACTCTCTGAGGTTTTGATACCGGTGATCCGAAAACTCCGGAAACAGCAGTTCCAGCAGGTGATTCAGCCAATTACAAACCAGAGAGGGCGAGGGAATATGAGGCGTCTCACGGTGTGCCTGATACAGATTTTTGATAAATGCTTCCTTCATTATTTGCCGGCGTTAGATTAATATGAACATATTACCCAATATGCATATCATTTCTCGCTCATACAATTAAAATACGAGAATTGTTGCAATCGCAAATCCGGATAGTCACCGAGATGGCCGTAAGGTTACAGTTTTGGGTTGGGGAATAGGTATTAGTAACTCGTCTCATCCAGCTCCACCTTACCGCGAAAAGTGTAAAAGACAAAAGCGGTATAACTGAGCACCAGCGGGGTGCCGATAGCGGCGAACAACAGCATGATCCCCAGCGATTTCTGGGAAGAGGCTGCATTGTAGATGGTGATGTTGTTGGCGGGGTCGCCAGTTGAGAAAACCAATACGGGGTAGAGTTCGATAGCTACCAGCATCAGCAGCATGGCGACGGTGACGGATGAAAAAATGAAAGCCCGGCGGTAGCGTTTTCTGGACACCAGCCGGGGGATATTAGCGATACTGAGGAAAGCCAGGGCCGGCACGGCAAAAAGCCATGGCGATTCTTTAAAGCGATCGCTGAGATGAGGGATGTAGATCAGCGTATAGAGGGTCAGCAGGCCGAAAATGATAACAAAGGCGATGATGGCCCGGCGCAGGAGCAGGTTTACCTTGGCAAACAGACGCCCCTCCGTTTTGAGGGTCAGATAGATAGCGCCGTGCATCATAAACAGGGTCAGTGTGGTGAGGCCTACCACGACAGCGTAGGGATTGAGGAAGGAGATCCAGTTGCCCTGGTATTCAAAATTTTCGTTCAGGTCCATGCCTTGCAGGACGTTTCCCAGCACAACGCCCAGCAAAAAGGCCAGCATAGTGCTCGAAATGCTGTACATGACGTCCCAGGTTTGCCGCCACCATTTCATAGGTTCTTTGCTGCGAAATTCGATGGCTACTGCCCGGAAGATGAGGAAGAAAAGGAAGAGCATAAAAGGAATATACATAGCCGACAATACCGAAGCGTATACAACGGGGAAGCCCGCAAAAAGCGCCCCGCCGCCGATCACCAGCCATACTTCATTGCCGTCCCATACCGGCCCGATAGCGTTGAGCGCAATGCGCCGGCTTTTTTCCTTGCGTAAAAACAGGTGCCAGGCGCCGGCCCCGAGGTCAAAACCGTCGAGAATAGCGTAACCGCTAAACAGGCCACCGACAACCAAAAACCAAAGCGTGGGATAATCAAATCCTAAAATAGTTTCCATATGCTGGTTGATTTATTCAGAAACTCAATCACCTCAACCCGATCCGGGGAAGAGGGTGCCGGGGCATTCAAATGCCTCACTCCTTTTTCCGTCTGCCAACTACATCCGCCATATCCTCATGAAGAGAGCTGTGCTGAATGTCTTTACCCCCTTCCGGCCCGGCCTGAATTTTTTTATTGAGCAGATAGATGAACAGCGCGAAGAGCAGGGTATAGATAACGGTAAACATGATCAGGGAGAAGAGCACCTGATTGGCGGTCACCGTAGATGACAGGGCGTCGGAGGTGCGCAGCAAACCGTACACTACCCAGGGTTGCCGGCCCATTTCGGCCGTATACCAGCCAATCTGGTTGGCAATATTGGGTAATAAAACGGCGACGACAAAGACCCACAGCAGCCAGCGCTTATCGAACAACTTGCCGCGCCACCACATAAAGGAAGCGTACAGCGTAAGCGCAATGAGAAACATCCCGATCGCCACCATGAGATGGTAAAACTGAAAAATAGCGTTCAGGGCGCCGGGGCGTTCGTCTTTCGGAAAATAGTTAAGCCCCTTTACGGGTTCCTGGGTGTCACCGTAAATGAGATAACTCAGTCCACCGGGGATACCTATGCCGGTAACCTTTTGGGATTCTTTATCCACCCAGCCGAAAATATAGGCCGGGGCGACGGCGAGGCTGTCGAAGTGTCCCTCCATGGCGGCCAGCTTGGCGGGCTGGTTCTCGGCAACACCACTGGCCGAATCGTGGCCGGTCAGCAGCTGGCCCAGGGCGGAAACGGTGGCAACGACCAGTGCAATTTTAAAAGCCCGCTTCGACAATTCTACGTGCTTGTTTTTGAGCAGATACCAGGCGTGGACGCTCATCACCAGGAAGGCACCGGCCAGGAAAGCGCCGATCCATACGTGTAGCAGTCGGTCGACACTGGAAGGGTTGAATACCATGGCCCAGAAATCGGTGATTTCCGCCCGGGCATTCATGCCTTCCCCGACAACGTGGAAGCCGGCTGGCGTCTGTTGCCAGGAGTTAGCCACCACAATCCAGACGGCGGAAAACATCGAGCCCAGCCACACGCCCACGGTAGCAATAAAGTGGACCCGGGAGCTCACCCGGTTCCATCCGAACAGCAAAATGCCCAGAAAACCACTCTCCAGTGCAAAGGCGAAGATACCTTCTGCCGCCAGGGCGCTGCCGAATACATCACCCACATAACGCGAATACGTCGCCCAGTTGGTGCCGAATTCGAATTCCATGACAATACCGGTCGCTACGCCTATACCAAAAGTGAGCGCAAAGATCTTGGTCCAGAAACGCGCCAACTGTTCGTACCTCTTGTCACCGGTACGCAGGTACTGCCCCTCCATAAACACCATGATCAGGCCCAACCCGATACTCAGTGGCGGATAGATGTAGTGGAAGGCAACGGTAAAGGCAAATTGAATACGTGAAAGTATCTCAACATCCATGATTCTTGTTTTTTACGTCGCTTAAAACAAGTTGTTATGCTTAAAAGTAGGGCAGATTTGAATCTTTTTCTCGGTCTTACGCCTGGCCGGCGCGCTTTCGCAGTTCCCGGACAATCATCTCTCCGACAGTGTCGAGATGACCTTTGCCTTTAAAAACGCGTCGAAGGTAGTATAAGCCGGCGAAAAAGACGATAAAGGAAACTGGAAACATAAACAGAAAAAGCAGACTGAAATAGGACCACCCGACGAGCGAGCAAAGCCCCCAGCCGGCGATCCAGACGGGGGAGAAAGCGGCTAAGCGCATCAGGAAGTTCTGGAAGTCGCGGAACAAACGGTTTTTGACTTCCCACTTTCCGCGCAGTTTCCACAATTCGGGCGTACTGAAATACTCCGGACCGGTTGATTCGAGTAACTCCAGTTCGTCCCCGGCGTCATCTTCCAACGATTGTAATACCTGATCCAGGTTGCGAATAGCCATATCGGTCCTTTAATGAAAAACTGTAGTTATATTCTACTGACGGTGAAATGATTTGAGCATTTTCTCCAATCAATTTTCATCGAGTATAAAAGTAATCTGCTTTAACTTTGTTCAACTGATATAGCACTGTTTCCTCGGTAGAAAACGGATCACATGAGTTTAATGCGGTTGCGTCCCAATTCAACCACGTCTTCCTTTTCCAATTGCTTCAGGAGGCGGGAGACCGCTTCCCGGGAGGCATTGAGGTCGAAGGCGATTTGCTGATGCGTAGTATTGATAACGGAATCTCCCGTCGCTTCGGCTTTCTCTTCCAGGTACTCCAGCAAACGCTCGTCCATCTTTTTGAAGGCAATACTGTCGATAGTTTTTACCATTTCCAGAAGCCGGTTGTCATAAGTAAGCATGACAAAGTTCTCCCAGCTTTGGTAGCGGCTCATCCATTCATCCATATAGCGGATGGGAATAGCGATCATGACCGTATCCTCCTCCGCTACTGTCCGGATTTCACTCTTTTTGTTCATCATACAGCAGGTGAAGGTCATCGAGCAGGTTTCGCCGGGGCGAAGAAAATAGAGAAAGAGTTCGTTGCCCTCCTCGTCTTCCCGTGACACCTTGATCGTTCCTTCTATGATCAACGGCATGATTTTGATGTAACTACCGGCTTCCATGAGTACTTCTCCGCCCTTATGAGTCCTGATGTGCCCTACTTCGGCGATTTCCTCCTGCAGCGCTTTCTCGGCAATCTGCGGGTAGTGTTTTCTGACTAGATGAAGAATTTCCTGATTCATATTTTACTTCTAGAGGTTAGTTAGATGGCTCAATAAAAAATCAATTTTGACGGCTTCGGCCTACTCCTGCGCCTGGGTTTCCTTGCGCTTTTGTGCCAGGCGGCTGAGGCCAGGGTCATATTTCACCGTGATATTGATCCAGATGGCCCGGGCCAGGCGGAAGATGTAGACGAAAAAGATGGCGCATACGGCAATCAGCAAAGCAAAGGAAGCCGCGATGCTCCAGTCGAGTACCCAATGAAAGAACATGACAAAGAGAATGCAGAACCATCCGGTGAAGATGTAAGAGACGAACATTGCGCCGTAATAAAAGCCGGGTTCCGGCATATAGCTCTGCCCGCAGTAGCTGCAGTGGTCCGGCATATCAAAAGGTTGTTTGAAAGAGAAAGTCGGGGTTTCATACAAATCCCCTTCATGACATTTCGGGCACTTGAAATTGAGAATGCTATACAACTTAGAACCTTTTTTTGATATATCCATTGCTAATTCCTTTGAATGAATAATCCGGGTTAAACCAGATCATTACGATTCGCTCTTAAAAACAGGATTCCAGGCATTTTTTCCTCCTTCCAGGAAGCCGGCATGGAGGAATCCTCTTTCTGCCATCATCTCGCAGGCCATCCGCCCGCGTTTTCCACTTTGATCGTAAAGGAAATAGGCTTGATGTTCATCGATTTCTTCCAGCCAGTTTTCAAAGGAGGACTGAAGAAAGTCCCGGTGGATCGCTCCCGGTATAGCGGGATCATCGTGAAGCTCTTCTTCGGTGCGTACATCGACCAGTACCGCTTCCGCAGTCAGCGCGAGTTCAGCCATAAACAATTCAGGAGAGAGCTTTCGACAATGATTCATGAAGCCAAATTCCGAGGTGAAATTACCGAATTCCGGCAAAAAGATCGCAGCTTTTTAATTGAAAATAGGTTGTTTTTTTCATATGTATATCATATAAAAAAGCACTGCGAACAGTGCTGATTCATTCAATTTACATATTACACTGACAGTTCTCCAGGCACTCTATAATCAGGGATACATCGCGCTCTTTAAGAGAATACATCATACTGCGGCCTTCCCTTTTTACACTGAGAATGCCTTTCAGTCGCATATTTTGCAGGTGGTGGGAGGTTAGCGACTGCTCGCTGCCCAACATTTCGCAAATTTCACTAACCGAGAGCCGTGGATGCTGCTCCAGCAGGTGGACAATCCCCAGACGCAGCGGGTGCGCCACCGTCTTCAGGATAAAGGCGATGCGTTCCAGTTTTTTGGATTCCTGTTCGTTGAGTACGGAGTTTTTACTGTTCATAGTGGTAAAGATAAAAAATAATGATTCATGAAAGTAAAATGGACGGGGCTGGCTGTTGATTTGTACAAAAAACAAAAAAAGAAAGGAAAAAGTTACGATTTGCCTAAAAACGAAAGGAAGATAAAAAGAAAAAGACCGCCGGAAGTACCGATCGGCCTTTTTTGTGCCCAGAACAGGAGTCGAACCTGCACGCCCTTTCGGACACTACCCCCTCAAGGTAGCGCGTCTACCAATTCCGCCATCTGGGCTTAGTAAAGGCTGTTTCTTATACAAGAACCGCCCTGAAAAAGTTCTGCAAAGATAAATCAAACTAACGGAAAATAACAAAGGACTGCGTTATTTTTTTCGCCGATACGGACATTCCCGAGTTACCCTTTCTGCTGTTGCAGCGCTGCTTTCCGCAGCCGCTCGAGAAAAGGAGAGGCAAAGATGAAGCGTTGCAGCACTTCGTTGTCGCTGGCCAGCACCTCGGAGCGATGGCCGCGCCAGGCGAGCTGCCCGTGGTGCAGCAGCACGATATTGTCGCCGTGTTCCATGACCGAGTTCATATCGTGCGTATTGACGATAGTCGTAATGTTCTTTTCCTCAGTGATATCCCGGATCAGTTCGTCGATGGTCAGCGCGGTTTTGGGGTCCAGCCCGGAGTTGGGCTCATCGCAAAAGAGGTATTCCGGTTCCAGGACGATCGCGCGGGCGATGCCGACCCGTTTTTGCATACCCCCACTGATTTCGGAAGGATATTTCGCATTCACCTTTTCCAGATTGACCCGCTCCAGGCAATAGTTCACCCGGTTGAGTTTTTCCTTGTGGGTCATATTGGTGAACATATCGAGCGGAAAGCTTACATTTTGCTCTACGGTCATAGAGTCGAAAAGCGCTGATGACTGAAACAGCATACCGATTTTCATACGGAGGGCACGCAGCTCTTTGCCGGAGAGTTCCAGGAAGTTGACATCTTCGTAATAAATTTCCCCCTCGGTAGGTTTGAGCAGGCCTACGATCAGTTTGAGCAATACCGATTTCCCCGAACCGCTCCTGCCGATCACCTGATTGACTTTTCCTTTGTAAAACTCCGTCGTGATGCCTTTCAGCACTTCATTATCTCCAAAGGATTTATATATGTTGACAATTTTTATCATGATATTTCAAAATCATTTAAGCTAACAATCGGGAAGGCATTTAGGTTAAAGCGAGCGCGATAACGTAGTCGAAAAGTAATATCAGGATATCACTGAAGACGACGGCGTTGGTACTCGCTTTTCCCAGTTCAACACTTCCTCCTGTCACGTAATATCCCTGATAGGCCGAAACGGTAGTGAGCAGGAAGGCGAAGACCACCGATTTGACAAACATAATCGTCACATTGTACGGCTCAAAAAAGGATCGCGCTCCCTGAATATAATCCGTGGCCGACAAAAACCCGGAGGGTACTACTGCGAGATAACCCCCTGTCACACTGACAAAAGCAGCGATGGCGACCAGCAGCGGAATGACGACCAGGGCTGCCAGTACTTTCGGGGTGATCAGGTAAGCGGCGGTGTTGATGCCCATGATCTCCATGGCGTCGATGTGTTCCTTTTGTCGCATTCCTCCGATTTCGGAGGCGATATTCGATCCCACTTTGCCGGCCAGCACCAGGCAGGTAATCGTAGGAGCCAGTTCGATGATTGTACTGTCACGGACGATATAACCGATATAATACATTGGAACCAGGGTGCTGTCCAGCTGATAGGCGAACTGAATAGCGGTGACTGCTCCGATGAAAACGGAAATTAAGGCAACGATAGTGAGGGAACCTACTCCAATGTCGTTCATCTGTCGCATCATCTCCTTGTAATACATCCGTACTTTTTCCGGACGGGAGAAGGCATCGTTCATCATCATCAGGTAGCGCCCAAAATGATACAATATGTTAAAATCCATAAATTTTTCAATGTGTCAGCAGCGCCATACCGCGCGTGAAAAAAAGTCAGGCAGTCATAGCCACCATCAAAACTGCGCAAAAATAGTTTTATTTTAGCGAATCGATGAATGGAAACGCTCAAATCAAGCCGCTAAGTTGAACCGCTCTTTTATTCTTGTCCAAAACATATGGAGGCATCTATAGGTTGAGTAACCTGAATAAATGACAATGTGATGAGGAATAATACGCCGTCTGCTCTTATTACCGGAGCCAGCAGAGGCATCGGCCGGGCTATTGCCCTGAAACTGGCTGAGCAGGGTTGTAAGCTGTTGCTCAATGCCAGAACGGCGGCCGATCTGCAGGCCCTGCGCTCGCTGATCACCAGCCGTTATCCGGATGCTCAGGTGACCGTTGTTGCAGCGGATTTGCAGCGGCACGAAGAACTAGATGCCCTCATCGAGCAGTTCCGCGAGGTGGAACCTGCTCCGTATCTGTTAATCAATAACGTCGGGATATTTCAACCGGGGCCGCTGCTGCAGGATCCCCCGGGCAGGCTGGAGCAGATGATGCAACTCAATGTATACGCAGCCTATCATCTCGTCCGGGCCTTCGTGCCGGCTATGGTGGAGCGTGGCTCCGGTCACGTTTTTAACATTTGCTCAGTGGCCAGTCGCGAAGCTTTTGCCGACCGGGGCGCCTACGTCATCACCAAGCACGCCCTGCTGGGCCTTTCCCGCGCCCTGCGCGCTGAGGTAGCGCATACAGGGGTTAGAGTAAGTGCCATTCTGCCCGGGCCTACGGCAACGTCCTCCTGGTCGGAAGCGGAAAAACCGGTCGACAAACAACTGATGCCCCCTGAAGATATCGCCAGCATGTTATGGGCAGCTTATCAACTGAGCGATGCTTCCGTTGCCGAGGAAATTGTGCTGCGGCCGAAGGGGTGGGCATAGGGTTGAAAGACCAGGTGCTGACGTAGCCCCACCGGGTATGATTGCTTCGGTGGCTGTTTTCGCCCGCATTCTACTGCCAATCGCCAAGCATCTTTTTATTAGCTTTGTAAAAAACAAGAAATGAAAATCATCATTACCGGAGCGAGCCGGGGAATCGGATACGACACTGCCTTTCTCATGGCTACGCGGGGAGGACACGAAGTATTGGCGCTTTCGCGCAACGAAGAACGGTTGAGCCGGTTGGCAGAAGAGGTGGAGCAGCAAGCTCCTGAACACCCGCTTCGCTTCCTTCCTTTTGATCTGACCCAGCCCGACTTTCCCGCCTTAAAGGTAGCGGTGGAAGCGCTGGGCGGCCTTGATATCCTGATCAACAACGCCGGCCTGCTCATCAATAAGCCCTTTGCTGAGCTGACGCCGGACGACTGGCAGCGTTCTTTTCACGTCAATATATTCGGGCCGGTAGAGCTCATCCGCTTTGGGCTGCCTTGGTTGAAAAAAAGCAACCATGCCCATATCGTCAACATCAGCAGTATGGGTGGCTTCCAGGGAAGCGCCAAATTCCCGGGCCTGTCGGCCTACAGTGGCGGCAAGGCGGCCCTTTCGAATCTGACCGAATGTCTGGCCGAGGAGTTGAAGGAAGAAGGGATAAAAGTCAACTGCCTGGCCCTCGGCGCCGTCGATACGGAAATGCTGCAGGAAGCTTTCCCGGGCATGGAGCCGCCCGTTTCCAGTGCGCAAATGGCCGGATACCTTAGTCATTTCGCCCTTACGGCACACCGGTTCTATAATGGCAAGGTGTTACCCGTATCGGTGTCAACGCCTTGAGAGCTTGTTGGGAGTTTACCCTTTGGCCTACAAATGACCATCTATGGAACCACGTTGCCATTTTATCGCCACATAGCCCTGCTATCAGGCTTAATCCCGCTTTCAGGAAAGCGGGACGTGAGAACCCAAATCTGGTCATTTTCGGCTTCAGAAGCAAACTCACAACAAGCTCAAGCTTATGATTGCCGTGTATAGTCCTTGTCAGCCATGTAACACTGAAACAATATAACCATGGAACAAGAATCCTTCATCCCCTACCAGGGGGTTCGTTACGGAAAAGCGGAAATGTTACGGCGCAGCCGCGAGTTCAGGCAAAATATGGGCAAGCGGCGCAGCGTGCGCCAGTTTTCGGATAAACCGGTGCCGAAAGAAGTTATCGAAAATATTGTCATGGCGGCGGCATCGGCGCCCTCGGGGGCACATAAGCAACCCTGGTCTTTCTGTGTAGTTTCGGATCCGGAATTGAAGTCCAAAATCCGGGAAGCCGCAGAGAAAGAGGAATACGAGAACTATCACGGCCGCATGTCGGAGGAGTGGCTGGAAGACCTGAAGGCCTTCGGGACCGACTGGCACAAGCCGTTTCTGGAAACGGCGCCCTATCTGATCGTGGTCTTTAAAAAGCCCTACGATCTGATTGACGGCGAACGGCACAAGAATTACTACGTCAATGAGTCTGTCGGGCTGGCCTGCGGTTTTCTGCTGGCGGCGATCCACTATTCGGGGTTGATTGCACTGACCCACACCCCTAGTCCCATGAACTTTCTGCAGGAAATCCTGGAGCGTCCGAAAAATGAGCGCCCTTTTCTGCTCATCCCCGTCGGATACCCGGCTATGGAGGCCGAAGTACCCGACCTGAGGCGGAAAGACGCTTCCGAAGTGCTCTTTTATTACGAAGCGAAAAAGGAAGAGCAAGCATCATAGAACATTGGAACCGGGGCGACACTGAATATTTACTGGTATTGTAAATAATGAAAGTATGTGCACCTTGACCTACCTTCCTAAAGGAAGCGGCCTTTACATCCTCACTTCCAACCGCGACGAAGCGCCGGGACGGGAGGCGGGAAGCATCGAAACGACGACACCTGCCGGAAAGACTGTCGCTTTTCCTAAAGACGCTCAGGCCGGCGGCACCTGGATCGCTACCTCAAACGGCGACAGAACGGCCAATCTGCTCAATGGCGCCTTCGGCCGGCACGAGCGGCGGCCGCCTTATAAGCGTAGCCGCGGTCTGATGGTGCTCGATTTCTTTGATTTCCCGGATGCCATGGCGTTTTTTCAAAACTACGATCTCCCAGGTATGGAACCCTTTACCCTCGTGGTGTTGGAAAAAGGCCGATTGTTCGAATTTCGCTGGGACGGTCGAGATCGCTATCTCTTTACGCCCGATCCGGAAAAGCCCCGGCTCTGGTCTTCACCTATGCTCTACGAAGCGCCCGTGCGCGCCAGGCGGCAGGCCTGGTTCAAAGATTGGCTGAAAGGACGCCGGGACTTTAGCCGCGAAGCTATCCTCGATTTCCACCGCCATGCCGGTGAGGGGGATCCCTGGAACGATGTGGTAATGAACCGGGACGGTATGGTTCAGACGGTGAGCATCACCCAAATCGAAAAAATGCCGGAAAATACTTATATGCAGTACTATGATCTGCTGAGGGATCAGCAGGAGGAGTATCTCCTCGATCAGGTCTCCTAAAAACGCCTAACCATGAGAAGGATGATACTTTATGGGCTAGCTGCGCTCTTTTTGATCCTTTTGCTTATCCTGTTTTTTGAACAGGACCCGCATGCTGGGCCTGCCGCCGCTTTGGAAGCGTATCCCGAACCGGTCAGGTCTTATCCGCAGGAGGTGTCGCCGGAACACTTCGACAGCCTTCGTCATGCTTTTGGATACAAAAAACAGTTGCCGGAAGGATATGAGTTGCAGGCCCTGTATGCCCTGCGCCACTTTCCGGAATTGCGCGAAGTGCCTATCCGCTTCTACCGCAGCGATTCAGATATTTCACTGCTTTCACAACCTGCTTTCGAGAGCCTGCTGCTTCCCTGGCGGGAGCGTTCCTACAACGTCATCATCGATACTGTGAAAATAAAGGAAAACGGCTGGA
The DNA here is from genome assembly GCA_964632995.1 of uncultured Saprospiraceae bacterium. GTDB lineage: Bacteria > Bacteroidota > Bacteroidia > Chitinophagales > Saprospiraceae > CAZWDL01. Next base: position 3,245 of record CAZWDL010000092.1, on the reverse strand, counting down.
AAGAACCAACTCTGCTGCGCAATATTCCTTTCAACGGACAAGTGGGAGTGTTGGGCCATGAGCTGGCGCATATCATGGCTTACCTCGATAAGCGGGGGCTGGAACTGTTGTGGATGGGCCCGAAATACCTGTTGTCTCCTTCTTTCCGGGAGGAACTGGAAAATGCCACCGACCGCCGCACCATTGAACACGGGCTGGGCTATCAGCTGCTGGCTTGGAGTGAATCCACCCGGCTGACGAAAAACAGGGAAGGAAAAGGAAGACTCTATCTTTCTCCTACACAGATCCAGAATATTATGGAGGAATATCCGATGTATCAAAAGAACCGGTAAATTCATAAAAATATAGGGGCTTATCGGATTGCAATCCGGTTTTTTACTCCCGCACTTCCTTCCCCAGATATTCCCGCAGAGGAAGCCCGTCAAAAAAGAGCTGTTCGATACGCACTTCCCCCTTTCGGACGCGCACCAGGGCGTAGGCGCGCACCTCTGTGGAGCCGTCCAACTGCGTAGCCAGTTCCTGAACGGCCGCTTCGGCCAGCGGCGCCGTCTGTTCGTTGAGGTAGTAGCGCTGCAGGTTTTCAGGGGTGCTGACCATCACGCTGTCATCGGTAAAATAAGTAGCCTCCGATTTCAGATAATCGCCATCGGCGGGCGGAGATAACAGGAGCTCCGGAAAATATGTGTAGCCCAGGCTGTCTTCTTCCACCGGCAGAAATACCCTTTGCCCCTGTTCCAGCGCTTCGGGCTTTGCGAAAAAAGGCAGATTATAATTCAGCGCCAGGTATCGCCCCCGGAAGGCATCCACCGGATCGACGGGACGCAGCTTCAGGCGGTAAGGCGTACCTTGTTCAAGTATAGCCTCCTGCTGGTAAATCAGGTAATAGGGATAGGCCAGGTACAGTACCATGACCAGAGCGAAGGCGGAAATGCGCAATGTTGACATCTCGGTGTATTTGAAATGAAAAATACAGAAATTATACCAATTCGGAACTCCGCACCAGCAGCCTGTCGCTTGTCAAAAGACCGGCGAGCAGCGAATAGCGTATATCCGCGGTGCCTGGTCAACCAATTCCCCCTTCTTCCGTTAATCCTTTAAATCTGTTTTTAAAAACCTGCTATATGCCGAACCGCACCTTCCTCACTGCCCGTTGGGAAAACCTTTTGATGGCCAACTATCCTGTCGATCCCGATATTTTGAAGCCTTATCTGCCTCATCGCACCGAACTGGATTTCTGGCAGGGGAAGTGTTATGTGAGTTTGGTGGGATTTCTGTTTTTAGATACTAAGGTGCTCGGCGCCGCTATTCCCTTCCACCGCAATTTCGAAGAATTCAATCTGCGTTTCTATGTTCGTCACCGTGCGGAGGAGGGGTGGCGTCGCGGTGTCGTCTTTATTAAGGAGGTTGTGCCCCGGCGTGCCATCGTGTTGGTAGCCAATGCGCTGTACGGCGAGCACTACGTACGTCTGCCGATGGATCATGATATCCGGCGCGGTGCGGAATCCTTGGATGTGGAATACCGCTGGCGGCACCGGCGGCGCTGGAATCTGATCCGCGCCGAGGCGGCAGCGCAGGGGGAACTGCTGGATCCCGACAGTGAGGGCGCCTTTATCACCGAACACTATTGGGGGTACACCCGGATAGACGACCGGCGCACGACGACCTACCAGGTGGAGCATCCTTCCTGGCGAGTACATCCGGTGCGCGACTATGAGATCGACGTCGACGTGGAAGGACTCTACGGTCCGGCTTTCGCCGAATATCTCGACCGGCCGCCGAGCTCTATCTTTCTGGCGGAAGGATCAGAGGTGACGGTCAGGAGAGGGATGAACCTGTAGGGGTAAAAGTGGAAAGGTTCATGAGATTAATCCGTAGGGTTCTGATCCAGGGGGAATCGCATATTTTCCAGCTGGGGGTTGCCGAGAAAGATGAGTCGTCCTTCCCGGTTGCCGGCGCGGACGATTTCTATGCCCGTCCATTGCTCGCCGCAGGCGTTGTGGAGGCGGGCGTCGTGAAGGATCAGGGAGCCGCCGGGTTGGATGCTGATCGTAGCATTCTTCGGTAGAGAGACGCGGCAGTAGATGCTTAGTTCAGCTCCCTCTTCAATAATCAGGTTACCCTCCAGATCTTTCATGCTGTTCCAAATGACCGTATCGCGGATGATAATATTTTTTGATTCGTCGAGGGTGCACCAGCGCGGTTCCAGAAACTGCCGGGCCCGGGAAGAGGGGCGGGCCATAGCGGCCTGCACGCGGCCGATCTGGCAGGGCGTCCAGGCATGTTGCATGGCGTTGTAGTCCATGACGTTGTTGGAGGCCATAGTATTGCAGGGAGCTTCCTTAGAGCGGTTCCAGCACTTGCCCGGGTGGCGGGGCGTATCCTCGCAGCCGTCATTGTAGGCCCAGGTGTGCGAGAGGCCAAGGATGTGCCCGATTTCGTGATTCAGTACGCCGCGATAGTTCCAGCCCGGTCCACCATTTTCATAGATTCCCGCAATTTTAATCGCGTTACCTACGGCAACTCCTACCCCGCCGGCCGAGTAAGTCGGGGAGGCTACGCTGTCGGGATGATGCGGCATGATAAAGATATTGAGCACGGAGTCGAGCTGCACCGCGTAGCGGTCGATGACGCGGCGATCGCCGAGGTTGCGGTTTTTTCCCTGGTGTATGTAGTAGTACAGCTCATCATCGAAATGGGTGTAGATGCCGTCGTCGTCCGGGTCTCCGGGCATCCCGGTGAGCACGTAGCGGTAACGCGTCGGCAGTACCGGCGTATCGTTCTCATGGGGCAGCCACATTTTATTGTTTTGCGCCAAGTCCTTCTGAGCGGAATGAAACAACTCGCGAACGAGCCTTCTTGCTTCATTACCGGTATAGTTATGACTGCTGTCCCGGCTGTTGACAAAGTGGAAATTGATGCGCAGGTTTTTTATCGGCGTGTGATCGAGGTGATTGGTGTCGGGGATGTAGTGGAGCGGTTCGTTGCAGTTCTGCTTCTGATCTCCGCGCATAGCCACCGTTTCAGTTGCAGGAACAATATCTGCGCTGCCGGCAAAGCGCCGCTCCAAAGTCGGAGTGCAGGCGACCCAGATACCGAGGAGGCAAAAGGCTAAGATTGTTGATAGGCGGTTTAGACGATGCTGCTTCACGGCTAACTATGTAAACGAGGCTTTACTTATTGAAAAATACCATTTGTCGAAGGGCTTCTGACAGCGGTATGACTGCTCACCATCCTCCACTGGCGCC
>CAZWDL010000091.1:0-30674 GCA_964632995.1 uncultured Saprospiraceae bacterium | reverse complement strand
GACCTGCATCCCGCAGCACGGCGAGTACCAGTCGAAACTCACCCTGATGTCGGAATCGCTGCGCAACGACGGGCGCGTGTGGGTACCCAAAAAACAGGAGGACGCTAAAGCGATCCGGGAAGGAAAGAAAACCGGCAACGACATTCCCGAAGAAGATCGTGACTACTACCTGGAGCGCCGCTATCCGGCCTTTGGTAACCTGGTGCCGCGCGACGTGGCCAGCCGGGCTGCCAAAACAGTATGCGACGAAGGGCTCGGCGTAGCGCCCACCGGTCTGGCCGTATACCTGGATTTCGAGTCGGCTATCGAACGCTACGGTAAATCGAGCGCCCATTCTCAGGGAATCAACAATCCCAGCGATGCCAAGATTCGCGAGCTGGGAAAAGCCGTCGTTTCCGAAAAATACGGCAACCTCTTCGAAATGTACGAAAAAATCACCGGCGATAATCCCTATGAGACGCCCATGATGATCTATCCGGCCGTCCATTACACAATGGGAGGCATCTGGGTGGATTACAACCTGGAGACGAACATCCCGGGGCTGTTCGCCACCGGCGAGTGTAACTTCTCCGATCACGGCGCCAACCGCCTCGGCGCTTCCGCCCTCATGCAGGGCCTGGCCGACGGCTACTTTGTGCTGCCCTACACCATCGGACAGTTCCTCTCCGACGAAATCCGGACGCCGCAGATCGATCCGAGCCACGAGGCCTTCGATAAAACCGAACAGGATGTCAAAGATCGCATCGAGCAATTGCTCAGCATCAAGGGCAGCAAGTCGGTAGAGAGCTTCCACCGACGCCTCGGTAAGATCATGTGGGACTACTGCGGCATGTCGCGCAACGCGGAAGGACTCAAATCCGGCCGCAAGATGATCCGGGAACTCCAGGAAGAATTTTACAAGGATGTTCTCGTTCCGGGCACCAATGAGGAGTACAACCCCGAACTGGAAAAAGCCCTGCGCGTGGCCGACTTCCTGGAACTCGGCGAGCTCATGATGGTCGACGCCCTGCATCGCGAGGAATCCTGCGGCGGTCACTTCCGCGAGGAGTACCAAAGCGAAGAAGGCGAGGCGCTGCGCGACGACGAGCACTTCGCTTTCGTCTCCGCCTGGGAATACAAGGGCTGGGAAGAAGAACCGGTGTTACATAAGGAAGACCTGGTGTTCGAAAACGTCGAACTCAAAACGAGATCTTACAAATAATGGATGAGTGACGGGGTGACTCGAAGTCAACCCGTCACTTGACCCGGAAAAAATCGAGATCTTACAAATAAGGATAGTTTATTGGCGGAGTGACTTCGAAGCCACTCCGTCAAATCAACCATAAAATAGAGAATAACCATGAAACTCACGCTAAAAATCTGGCGCGAAGGCGGTGAATATAAAAGAGGGCAGTTCGTTACTTATCAAATGGATGACGTGCATGCCGATATGTCTTTTCTGGAAATGCTGGACGTGCTCAACGAAAGTCTGATCGCCGAGGGCAAGATGCCCGTCGCTTTTGAACATGACTGCCGCGAAGGCATCTGCGGTTCCTGCGGCATGGTCATCAATGGCTACGCGCACGGGCAACTGCAGGGCACCACAGCCTGTCAGCTGCACATGCGCCACTTTAAAGACGGCGATACCGTCGTCATTGAGCCCTGGCGCTCCAAGGCCTTCCCCGTCATCCGCGACCTGGTGGTCGATCGCTCTTCTTTTGACCGCATCATTGAGGCCGGCGGCTACATCTCCGTCGGTACCGGCCAGGCGCCCGACGGTAACAACATTCCCGTTGAAAAGGACAAAGCCTCCCACGCCTTCGACGCGGCCACCTGTATCGGCTGCGGCGCCTGTGTAGCGGCCTGCCCGAATGCTTCGGCCATGCTTTTCGTATCGGCCAAGGTGTCGCATCTGGCCCAGCTGCCGCAAGGCAACGTGGAAGCCAAACGCCGCGCCCGAAAAATGGTGCAGCAAATGGACGATGAGGGCTTTGGCTACTGCTCTAACATCTCCGCCTGTGAGGCCGAGTGCCCGAAGGAGATTTCGATTGAGCATATCGCACGCCTGAATCGCGAATACCTCTCTACGTCACTTTCTTCGGAGGAAACCGCCTCATAGAAGTCAGGAGAAAGTCAGGAGCCGAGATGGTATCTGCGACTAAAAGGAACAGGTGTCATCTCGGCAGAAGCAAAGTTAGCAAAGCCATGAAAGTCACGAAGCGGTGACCTTCATGGCTTCTTTTCAGTATTTTATCTGAGTCAATATTACGCCGGTGAATACGACTATCAATCCCCCAATATCTGTCGGGATGAGTTTATCTCCAAAAGTCAACCAGGCCATAAGCATGGTAACCGGAGGCCCCAGGTAAAACAAACTGGCTACGCGCGTGGCATTAATGCGCTCGATCAGGCGCCACATGAGCGCATAGGCCCCTAGCGAGACCGCCAGAATGAGCCAGATCATGGTGTATATGAATTCCGTCGCCCACTCAGTTGACAGGTTTTCAATAGCGACGGCCGGAAATATCAAAACAAGAGTAGTGGCCAGACATTGATAAAACAGGGAAAGATCAATGGAAAGACGATGCTTTCCTTCTTTTAAGTCCATCCTTCTTTCCATCAAAGTGGCGGCTGTAATCGCTATCACGGATACCAGAGGTATCAGATAGCCAAAAATAGAATCCGCATCTGAGAAATCTATCCTGCTGAGCACGGTCAGAACAACACCACCAAACCCGATGACCAACCCCCACCATCGGTAAAGAGGTGTATATTCGCCGGTTACCATTCCCGAAAAAGCTCCTGTTGCGAGGGGCTGCAAGGCCACAACCAAAGCCACAATACCTGCCGGCACCTCACGGTTGAGCGCAAGCAACACACAACTCAGCCAAACCCCATGCGCCAACACCCCTATTACCAGGTGGGGAGCTGCCTTAGTCCAGCCTACCCAGTGAAAACGTTTTCGAATCAGAAGATAAAAGAAAAGAAGCACCGTAAGGGCCAGATAACGCCAGAATAGTAAAGTAAAGGGGCCCGTGTAGGGCAGTCCGTATTCAGCTCCGATAAACCCCGAGTTCCAAAGCAGAACAAATGCTATTGCCAGAACAATAGTATTTCGGGATCCAGGCCGGTGCAATTCGCTTTGCATATGGCTTAATAGGTAGGGCTTTATTGTAAATATCCCTGTTAAGCATAATGAAAAGCCGGCTTAGGTTGTTCAAATTTCGTTCTCGAGTTCCAACCGGACGGGTGAATTTTCAAATAAGCTCTTAATTCCATTTTGACGCAACCTTGACCGAACCCGGCGGATCATTTTTTCATTCGCGTGTTTCCTTCACAAGAACTAAACAAACTAAAGTTACCCATCATGCTCACTCAACTTGACCGTCGATCTCTAGGCCGAGCCCTGCGCATCGTCGCCATCCTGGAAGGGATCAGTTACCTGCTCTTCGCCGTAACCATGCCGCTGAAGTACGGCTATGATATTACCGCTCCCAACTACTACGTGGGGATGGCCCACGGCATCCTCTTTATGCTTTACCTGGTGGTAGTAGCGGTCAGCGCCCGTCGCTTCCGCTGGTCGCTGACCGATACGGGGCTTAGCGCCCTGGCTTCGCTCATCCCTTTCGGGACTTTCTATATGGATTACAAGCTGTTCCGGCGCTATAGTGATTCGCCGCGAGAGGCGGAGACCCGGTAGAGAGTAGGTAACATGGAGTACATTGATTACATTGTGTCCCGAAAATGCCGATGAAACCCTAACCTAAAGATCTGTTGCTATGCTCAGGAACAAGCTCACTGCGTTATCATTGCTGATTATCGCTTGTATTTTTCCCGCCACTGATATCGCTGCCCAGGCGGAAAATAAAGCAATCATAGCCGAATCTGTTAATGGTCTCCGGCTTCGGAGTATCGGCCCGGCCGTCATGGGCGGACGTATTGCGGATATTGCGGTAAGCCCGGCCGATCCAAGTACCTGGTACGTGGCGGCGGGCTCCGGTAATTTATGGAAAACGACCAATAGCGGGATTACCTGGCAGCCTGTTTTCGATGATCAGTCATCTTACTCCATCGGTGCGGTGAGCATTGATCCCAACAATCCCGAAACCATATGGGTAGGAACTGGTGAGAATGTGAGCGGCCGGCATGTTGGATGGGGAGACGGCGTATATCGCAGCAAGGATGGTGGAAAAACCTGGCAACCCATGGGGCTTGCCCGATCGGAGCACATCGGCAAAATCCTGCTGGACCCCAGAGACAGCGATGTCGTATTGGTCGCAGCCGAAGGCCCCTTGTGGTCTTCAGGGGGTGATCGTGGGGTGTACAAAACCCGAGACGGCGGAAAAAACTGGGAACTGGTACTCGAAATCGATGAAAACACCGGGGTCACTGATCTGGAATTCGATCCCTCCAACCCGGATGTGGTCTACGCCGCTACCTATCAGCGCCGCCGGCACACCTGGTCGCTGCTCGCCGGCGGACCGCAATCAGGTATCTATAAATCTACCGATAACGGGGCATCCTGGCGTCCGTTGAAAACAGGTTTGCCGAAAGGCGATATGGGAAAAATCGGTCTCGCCGTTACCCCGGCTAACCCCTCATTAGTGTATGCGACCATCGAGGCGGACGATCAGGAAAAAGGCTTGTATCGATCGACAGACAGGGGCGAAAGCTGGGAAAAGCGTAGCAGCTATATTTCCGGTGGTACGGGGCCTCATTACTACCAGGAAATCGAGGTTTCCCCGGAGAACCCTGAGCTCATTTATCAGCTGGATGTTTTTATTCACGTCTCCCGGGATGGCGGGAAAAGTTTCGATTACCTGGGAACGGGCCGCGAGAAACACAGCGATAACCACGCCCTGTGGATCGACCCGGATAATGGCAAACATTTAATTGCCGGGACCGATGCCGGTTTGTACGAGAGCTTCGATGAGGGAACCAGTTGGCGCCACTTTCCCAATCTGCCGATCTCACAGTTCTATAAACTTGGACTCGATAATTCGGAACCCTTTTACAACATCGTCGGAGGCGCGCAGGACCTGGGGACCTTGATCGGGCCTTCGCGGACGATGAACGCGGAGGGGGTGCGCAACCGGGACTGGTATGTCCCGCTGGGCGCCGATGGTTATGATTCGGCCTTCGATCCGGAAAACCCCGATATCGTCTATATGGAAATTCAACAGGGGTTACTGCATCGTTACGACCGGCGCAGCGAAGAAGCATTGAATATTCAGCCTCAGCCGGCGCCCAATGACCCGCCGGAAAGATGGAATTGGGACAGCCCTATTCTCATTAGCCCCCACGATCACAACCGGCTGTATTTCGGGTCACAGCGGCTGTGGCGCAGCGATGACCAGGGCAATTCATGGACAGCAGTAAGCCGGGATCTGACCACCAACACGAACCGGTATGAACTGGAAATGATCGACCGGGTCTGGAGCGTAGATGCTTTGTATGACAACGGCGCCATGTCCAAGTATGCCACGCTCACTTCCATATCGGAATCTCCGATGGTGGAAGGGCTGCTCTATACGGGCTCAGATGATGGCTTGATTCACGTCAGTGAAGATGGAGGGCAAAACTGGCGGCAGAGCGGGCAGCTCCCCAAGGTTCCGGCACGCTCTTTCATCAACGACCTGGAAGCCTCCGGTCATGACCCGAACACCGTTTTTGCCGTGGCGGATGCGCACAAGTTCGGCGATTTCAGTCCTTATGTCTTTATGAGCACGGATCGCGGTCGCTCCTGGCAGTCGATTGCCGGTGACCTGCCGGCGGGTACGATAGTATGGGTCATCAAGCAGGATCACAAAGATGAAAACCTCTTGTTCATCGGCACAGAATTCGGGCTCTACTTTTCTTATAATAAAGGGGAGAACTGGATAAAGCTGCAGGCAGGCGTACCCACCATCCCCTTTCGGGATATCGAGCTGCATCAGCGAGATGACGACTTGGTGGGCGCCACTTTTGGCCGGGGTTTCTACGTGCTCGATGACTATTCTCCCCTTAGAGAAATAAGTGCCGCCGTAAAGGGGAATTCAAATACCCTTTTCTCCGTAAGAGATGCCTGGTGGTATGTGCCCTTCGTTCCCATGCAGGCAAAAGGCATGCCTACTCTGGGCTCTACCAGCTTCGTAGCGGAGAACCCACCTTTTGGGGCGATCTTCACCTATTATTTACATGAACTACCCCAAACGGCAAAGGCAGAACGCCGGCAGACTGAAAAGAACTTACGGGAACAAAATACCAGTATCCCTTTCCCAGGTTGGGAAGAGCTGCGGGCAGAATCGAATGAAGGGGGGCCTCAGGTATTGCTGTTGATCCGTGATGATAACGGGGATCCCGTCCGATGGATAAAAGGCGCTGATAAAAAGGGTTTGCACCGTTCCAGCTGGGACCTGAAACTTCCGGCTCCCGACCCGGTCAGTTTGACAGAACCGGCTTTTAAACCGCCCTGGGCGGGAGAGGACGAAGGCCCCCTGGCTGCTCCAGGAGAATATTCGGCAGAACTTTTTATCGAGCACAACGGAAACCTGGAATCCCAAGGCGCCCTACAAACCTTTACCGTCAAACCGGTTCCCACCGCAGCAGCGGGAACTGATTTTCAGGCCGTCGCCGAATTTCAACAAAAGACCAGCGCGCTGATGAGGGAGGTGTCCAGCGCCGGCCGGAAATTATCGGAAGCCGGTGAACGATTGCGATACCTGGAGGCTGCCTTGCAGCAAACTCCAAAAGCAACATCCGAACATTTTGCCCAATGGAAGGAACTAAAGGAAAAATTAGCCGGCTTGCGCATGCGCTTGTCGGGCGACCCCGTTCGTCAGAACTTGAATGAGTCAACGCCGCCTTCGATCAGCGGCCGGGTAGGACAAGTTGCCTACGGGCACTGGAACACGCGCCAAGCTCCTACGGCAACTTTCAAAAACAATATCGAAATCGCCACCCGTGACTTTGTTCAGTTCTGGGAAGACCTGAAGACTTTTCTTCTGGATTTGGAGAAATATGAAGCCGCCCTGGAGGCGGCAGGAGCTCCCTATACGAGAGGACGTAAGTTTTAGAAACGACCAGTGCATACGCCGGCCCGACGGTAGGAGGGCTGGACGTTATGTGCATATTATTGTCTGCCGTTTCATCCTTCTTTTTCAATTTCTCTTTTAATTGCCTCTATCAACTCTTTGGTAGGTTCAATTAGTGGTTCGACATCTTTTGGGTAAAATCAAAAAAATCTCCATAGTCTCCTCTTTGCCGCCAATCAAATAAAGACGATTTACTGCTGAATTCCACTTTTCGTGCTTTACCAGTAATTCAGCTACTTCATAAGTTTCCTCCTGACTTTTTCCCTGCCTTTCAATACCTCCCTCCAATATCCTGCAGTCCTGCCGTCAGCTCCCGGATGATCCCCTTTTGTTTCGGGTCATACACCCAGTTGGTGTCAAACACCTCGAGCACCTGCGTATTGGGGTCGCTGCCCAGGGTGAGGGAGTGAAACTGAGTGCCCTGGTTTTGCTGGGAATAGCGGACTGACTGCAGGGCGTCGCGGTTGATTTTCGGCATGATGAAATCGGAGATGAGCAGCACATCGGCGTCCTGATAGTCGTGGCCGCGGAGTTGATTGAGGGCGTCGTAGAGGGCGGGGGTGACGTCGGTGCCGCCGTAGAAGGACATGGAGAGGAACTTGGCCAGCTCATCGATGGAGTTGGCGATATCGTACAGGTCCAGCGTTTTGATGCCGATGGAGAAGTTGATGAGGTAAGCGCGGCGGTTTTCGCGCGAGGCCATCTTCAGGATACCCAGGCACAGCACTTTGGCGATCTGTTCCGGCCGGCCGGTCATCGATTCGCTGGTGTCGATACAGACGATGAAGGGGCCTTTTTCCTTCTGCCGCACCCGCTGGTTGATTTCCGTGTAGGTGTCGTCGCTGCGGATCAGCTGGCGGTCTTCGTAGCGAAAGGTGAGCAGGCCTTTGTCGGCGTATTTTTTGAGAAAGAGGTTTTCCGTATCGGGGTCGCTGAGCAGGGAAGCCTCCGAGCTGAGCAGGCTGCTGAGATCATCGCTTTCGCGGATGCCCACGATTTCGGCGCGGCCGTGCTCGTCGGGTACCCACTCTTGGCGGATGATGGTCTTTTCGAAGGTCTCCTCCTCGATTTCGATTTCCGCCTCGCGCATACGGCCGAGCAGGTCGGCCAGCTCGCGGAGTGATTCTTCATCCTTCAGCAGTTCATCATAGCGGCGGATGATATCGAAGGAGGTGTCCTGCCACAGTTCGCGCGACAGGTCCCAGCCCAGGTAGTCGGAAAAGGGGGAGATGAGTTGTTTGATTTGGTTGTACTCCTCCACCTTGGCTTCCAGCAGTTCGACGTACTGTTCGCGCTCTTCTTCCAGGTGGGTGAGTTGATATTCAAGGATTTTGGCGTTGAGCAGAGCGTCCCACTGCGCCAGCAGGTCGGTCAGCAGCAGTTCCAGCTTCTGGCGGTCCTTTTCGGGAATGTCGTCGATATTTTCACTGGTGATCAGCGCTTTGAAGCGATCGCGATAGAATTGCCAGTCGAGCTCCTCGCGACCGTACCTGGCCTGTAGGAACTGGATGAGATAAAACCAGCGGCGCAGAAAGACGTGCAGCGGCGTGACCGCCCAGCCCTCCAGCCGGTCGAGCTCGTCCTGGTAGAGGTTCTTGGAGCGCACCCGCTCGTAGGTCTTGCGCAGCCAGCGCAGGGTATCGAGTACGATCTGCTGTCCGATCTGATCATTTTCCCGGCAGAGTTCCAGCAGATTTTGGATGGCAAACATTTCCTCCAGGGCCTCCTTGAAATAGCTGAAGTACTGATCGTTGAGCTCCGGAATGTCGAAGCTCTTCCCTTCCAGCTTATTGCGCAGGAACTGCACGAGGTACTTGCGCATCTTCCGATCGAGCAACTGCCCGAACTCGACGAAGCGTTCGTATTCTTGTTGAATTAGTTTTTCACTTTCCTTGTTGTTGCTCACTTCGGATTTTCTATTCTTCGGGTTCTACACCTTTGTTGGGAACAGGCTGAAGCCTGTGGTACGGGGCATGACAGGCTAAAGCCTGTGTTACACGCTCTGGTATGCATGGCATGACAGGCTAAAGCCTGTGTTACACGCTCTGGTATGCATGGCACGACAGGCTAAAGCCTGTGTTACACGCTCTGGTATGCATGGCACGACAGGCTAAAGCCTGTGTTACACGCTCTGGTACGCATACCGCACCTTCTCCAGCCGTAACTTCAGCTGTTGTAACGCATCCTGTACTTCCTCGAGGTTCGACTTCACGATGTCGCTGTAGCGGGCATCGACAAACAGGTTTTCTTCCAGGTAGTTCAGCTCCTTCGGCGCGTGTTCCGAGATCTGTTGCACCTGCTTCTCGATATAGCTGCCGAGCTGCTGGAAGCGCTCTTCCCAGTGGCGTTCTACTACCTGATGGGGTTTTTTGTAGATAATCTCCGTCCGTTCTACCTGCTTAGTGCGCAGCGGGTAAGTATAACGCTCCCCGTTATAAATGACGTCGATGGTATTTTCCCGGGAGCCCTTCTCCGCCTTGAGGCGGTTGACGAGGTTGGCTTCGGTATCATAGAAGTTAGTAACCTGGGATTCCCCGATCTGCAGTTGCTGGAACTGGGTGATGTTAACCAGGCTGCCTTCAAACTGCTGATCTTCCTTGATCATTTCGTAGTACTCTTCCTTGACCGGCTTAGGATGCTCTTCGGCCACCGTGTGTTTCACCTTGATTTCGCCGTTGACATCCTCCTCGAAGTCGCGCACCTCCCGTTTGATCATCTGCAGGTTTACGGTCATGGTATAGCCGTGGCGGCGGATGGCCTCATTGATGATCTCCTGCAGCATTTCTTTCTGCTCGGGTTTGTTCCACAAGCAGTGTACCATGAGGAAGCAGTCCATCAGGTCGACCTGGTTACGGCCGTTGAGGAAGGCGGCGGTGCGCATCAGGCGAACGATCTTTTTCCAGCGGCGGTCGTAGATACGGACTTCATTTCCGGCGTTGCGTCCATTGTGCTCGTCAATTTTGATTTTGACCACCTGGATAGTATTGAGCACTTCGGCGGGTACTTCAACCTCATCGATACGAGCTGTCCACTCGCGTAATTCGGCATCGGTAATTTTGGACCTTTCTTCTACCGAATCCTCGTAGACGTCCTCGGTATCGGTGATCATGTTGAGGAAGTTCTTAAACTTCCGGATGTTGCCCAGCTCCAGGCGTATCAGGAAGCGGTCCCAGATGGGATCCAGGCTGTGATTCTTGGGCGGCAGTTCGTTGGAAGCAGTGATGATACCCCTGATATCTACGGGGATCTCCTGGTCGCCGTTGCGGTATACCTTTTCATTGAGGATGGTCAACAGGGCGTTCTGTATAGCCGGCCCGGCCTTCCAGATCTCATCCAGGAAAACGATGTTGGCGCCGGGCAGGTAGCGTTCGGTTTTGCGCTCGTATTTGTCTTCTTCCTTAAGTTTCTTGATGGAAACGGGACCAAATATCTCATCGGGGGTGGAAAATTTACTCATCAGGTACTCAAAGGAGGTGCCGTCCTTGAAGGCATGCTTCAGGCGGCGCGCGATCAGGCTTTTCCCCACACCGGGCGGGCCCAGCAGGAAGATACTTTCGCCGGCAACGGCGCTGAGCAGCGCCAGCTTGACGGCTTCTTCCCGCTCGTACAAGCTGTGCAGAAGACCGTCGAGCAAGTGTTCGGTTTTGGTTCTTATACTTGCGTCTATAGTGATGTACATTGAATCAGTGTTTCGTGGTTACAGGCCCGCCCCTACCAGGTTTCGCCGAAATCAGGCCGTCTCAGGCCGTCCTCCTCGATGTAGTGCTTGCGGATCAGCTCATCGACGGAGGCCTGGCGGATATCCAGGATGACGCCCCGGAAGTGCAGGGTTTTACCGGCCATGGCATGGTTGAAGTCTACCTTTACCTGTTCTTTCCCGATCTCGACAATCTTACCCGGATGGGTATCGCCCTGGTCATCCGTCACTTCTACAAAGTTGCCCTCGACCAGTGTGTTGGGCATACTCCGGAAAACCGATCGCGGCACTTCCATCATATTGCCGGCGTGCCGGGGTCCGTAGGCCTGCTCGGGGCTAAGGGTAAACTCAAAGCTTTCCCCCGCTTCCAGTCCGTACAAGGCATCCTCAAAGGCCGACAACATTTTGCCGCCTCCGAAGAAAAATTTAAAAGGATAATTCACATCCATGCGCTCGAGCAGCTCCCCGCCGGGGCCGCCGTCACGCAGTTCGTAAGTCATCTCGATGATGTGGTTTTCTTCGACGATCATAGCTGTTGGTTGAATTTCAGAATATAAACCAGTTTGGGAGGGGAATGTTTTCTGTTTACGAAACCTCAATGGTTTCGTAAAGGTGACCGGTCAATTCTCCGAGTACGCTCTCAGAAATTCGACCAGCCGTTCGTACTTCTCCCGGGTCACGTCCGTGGCGTGTTGCAGCTCCAGTTGCTGGCGATAGATACGCACGAGACGTTCGAAATTATCGCGACCGGTTAGCTTAGCGAGAGTGATGCCACGCAGGCAGCGATTAGCGGCATTGTGGATGTAGGGCAGCAGTTTGGCGGGTTGATCGTTGAAAAGGGCGTCCATGGCTTCCAGGTTGCTGTACTTTTCCAGAAAAGGCAATCCGTCCTCTTTCAACCATTTTTTGATCTCGTCGACAGCCTCCTCCACGTCCTTTTCAGATTCGATCTTATAGCGATGGTGGCGCCGGCCACGCAGTTTGGCCAACGGAGTGACCAGCGTCATGCTGTCGGGAACGAAGCCGGGCAATCCGTTGGTCATAGGAAAAGCCAGGCCTTCCACAGCATCCAGGCGGATGCCGACATGGATTTCCAGCATGCTGATGTCGTCGTAGTGACTCCAGGAATGGATTACGCACTGAAAACCCTCTTCGGCGCTGCGGCGATACTGGTTCAGTTCCGGTCGGGGGGTAAAGCCGGCGGCGGCCAGGAAAGAACCCAGCTCGCCATCCAGGCGCGATTCGAGGGCTTGCTGATTGGTTTTTGGCACGGTACGATTTTTTTGTCTTGGTAACAAAAGAAGGACAGAGAAGTTGGTTCTTTGGTGCTTGAGTTTCCGGGTTTCTGCCCGCCCTCCGAAATTTTAACGGGCCTTTAAATGTTTTCAGTGAATAATTTTACCGTTCAAAACGTTTATTGACGTGAACGAAAAATGAATTTTCCCATTTACCAGGAAAACTTACTATTCAAGAGCACATCAACTATGAAGAACATATTCGCACTAGGCTTCTTATTTGTATTATCCCTTACCCTGCTTCCCGCTCAGGATACCCAGTACACTGCTCCGGCCGATTCGGACCCGGAAGCCAAAGCCATCCTCAGTAAACTGCGTCAGAAATACGATTCGTACAACACGATGCAGGCCGATTTCACGCTGGAAATTGAACTGGCCGAACAACCCAAAGAGGTGCAAAAGGGCTCCCTCGCCCGCACGGGAGATAAGTACCGGCTGGAAATGGCCGGCCAGGATGTCTTATCGGACGGCAAGTCGCTCTACCTGATCCTACACGACAATAAAGAAGTACAGATCAATGATATTCCCGACGAAGAAGAAACGGGCAGTATCCTCTCTCCGCAAGCCATTTTCCGGCTATACGAATCCAATGACTTCGTATATGTGCTGGCCAACGAGATTGCCAAGAACGGCACCGTCGTGCAGCAGATCGAGATGAAGCCGCTGGACGATTACGCCGACTACTCCAAGGTGCGCATGGAAGTGGATAAAAAGAAAAATGCCGTTATGAATGTTACCGCTTTTGGTAAGGACGGTTCGCGCTACCGCTTCGTTCTCGATCAGGTGACGCCTAATAAGTCCTTCCCTTCCAATTTCTTCAGCTTTGACAAGTCGAAGTATCCGGATTATTATATTGAGGACCTGCGGTATTAAGAGAAGGCTAACTCAGATCGATGCGCCACTTGTAAGCGTTCATCAGCCCATCATTCGTAGCGTCCATTTTTTCATACATCTACATCGGCTCCGCCATGTGAATGTTGAGCGGCATACCGAGTTCAGCCAGTTTGGCCAGCAGGGCTGCATGCGGGGATCGTCGATGCGCAGGCCTTGCGTTTTCAGGTCACGAGATTGCAGGCCCAAACCTTTATCGTGGATTTCACCCACACCCTTTGCTCCCGCCCGGTGGCAACCATCATGGCCCCTTCTCCCCTATTCAATACTTTAATCCTTAAAATTTCATCCCTTCTACCCTCCAATCCTCCAATCCTTCCCTATCTTTGCGCCCATGGGATTACAGTCATTTTTGCTCAAGCCATTCGCCCATTATATCGCCCGGCGAATCGACCGCTGGGCACATGCTGCCGTCGGGGCGCAGGAAAAGGTTTTCCATGACCTCATCGACAACGGACGCCGTACTGCTTTCGGCCGCGATCACCATTTCGACCAGATCCGTAGTCATGCCGATTTTCATAAACGCGTGCCTATTCGCGACTACGAAGCACTCAAACCCTATATCGAACGCATCAAAAACGGCGAATCCGATGTGCTGTGGCCCGGCAGTCCTAAATATTTCGCTAAAACCTCCGGAACCACTTCCGGCGTCAAATACATTCCTTTGACAAAAGACAGCCTCCCCAATCATTTCGGCAGCGCCCGGAACGCATTATTCAATTACTACGCCCGCACCGGAAAAGGAGACTGGCTCGACGGGAAGATGATCTTTCTCTCCGGCAGTCCCGAAATGGAGGACATCAACGGCATCCCCACCGGCCGCCTCTCCGGTATCGTTAACCATCAGGTACCTAAGTGGCTGCGCTTCAATCAGATGCCGAGCTACGAAACCAACTGCATCGAAGAGTGGGAGGAAAAACTCGACGCTATCGTCGAGGAAACACTGAGGGCGGATATGCGGCTTATATCAGGCATTCCTCCGTGGGTACAGATGTATTACGAGCGCCTGCTCGAAAAAACCGGAAAGGAGCGCGTCATCGACATCTTTCCCAACTACTCCATGTTCGTCTTCGGCGGCGTCAACTACGAGCCCTACCGCGATACGCTTGAACAGCTGGTCGGCAAACGCATCGATTCGGTGGAGACCTACCCGGCCAGCGAAGGCTTCGTTGCCTTCCAGGACGCCCAGCCCCATCAGGGGCTGCTCCTGAATGTGGATTCCGGCATCTTCTTCGAGTTCGTTCCCGCCGGTGAAATATTCGACGACAACCCGACCCGCCTGTGGCTCGACCAGGTGGAAACCGGCGTCAACTACGCCCTGATCATCAGTAACAACGCCGGTCTGTGGGGCTACAACCTCGGCGACACCTTGGAGTTCCTCTCTCTCGATCCGCCGCGGCTGCGCATCACCGGCCGCACCAAACACTACATCTCGGCCTTCGGGGAGCATGTCATTAGCAAAGAAGTAGAAGAGGCCATGATGGCTGCCGCTAAAGACGCCGGCATCAATATCGTGGAGTTCACCGTCGCCCCGCAGGTGAAACCGCCGCAAGGCGGCACCCCCTACCACGAATGGTTCGTCGAATTCGAGCAACTGCCGGATGACCTGCAGGCTTTCGCCCAAAAACTCGACGCCCGTATGGTAGAACAGAATATCTACTACCAAGACCTTATCGAAGGGCAAATTCTGCAACCCCTCAAAATCCGGCCCCTGCAGCGCGATGCCTTTCGCAGCTATATGAAAAGCCAGGGCAAACTGGGCGGCCAGAACAAGGTGCCCCGCCTGAGCAATGATCGCAAGATCGCCGAGGCGCTGCAGCCTTATGTTCGAGGCAGCTGAACTTTTCAAGCTCTTTCCCATTCCTTATCTTTGTTCTATATTTTTTAACTTAAAATCTGTTTTAACCTTATGGGTAAAGGAGATCGCAAGTCGAGGAAAGGCAAACGCTGGCGAGGTTCCTACGGCAAAACCTGCCGGAAGAAGAATCAGTCGAATAATAAGAAGAGCGATTCAAAAAATAGTTAGCATGCAAAACGCGCTCGGCTGTCAAAAGCCGGCGCGTTTTGTTTTTTGGTAAAAATGATTTGTCGATCCACCATTAATAGTGAAAAAAGACTATCTTAAACCTGAACCTAACGGATACACCTTCACCATATAAACAAAACACCTCCATCCATATGAGAATTTTGCACATCAGTGCAGAGTGCTATCCGGCCGCAAAAGCCGGCGGCCTTGGCGATGTAGCCGGCGCCTTGCCCAAGTATCTCAATCGCCTCGGCGCCTCCACCGGCGTCATCATTCCAAAATACTACACAAAATGGATCACCGCCCAATCCTTTCAGGCAGTGTATCGCGGGAGCGTGCGGCTGCACCAGTCCTTCGTTCCTTTTACCATCGAGCAATATCAGGGCCCCGACCTTGGCTTTCCACTTTATGTGGCCGATATTCCCGGCAAATTTGACCGCCCCGGCATTTACGCGCATCCCGACGGAGGCTGGTACGTCGACGAGGCAGAGCGCTTCCTCTGCTTTCAGCAGGCTGCTCTGCAATGGGTCGTCAGCCTGCCCGACAAACCGGAACTCATTCACTGCCACGATCACCACACCGGCCTGGTTCCCTTCCTGGTGGGGCACGGCCTGGAATACAAAGCCCTGCGCGATATCCCCACCGTTTTTACTATCCACAACGGGGAATACGACGGCGCCTTCAGCTGGGACCGCCTGCAGTTGCTTCCCTTTTTCGATACCGAAGTACGGGGGCTGCTCGACTGGGACGGGCGCGTCAATCCGCTGGCCAGCGCCATCAAGTGCGCAAAGCATATTACGACGGTCTCGCCCAGCTACCTCCAGGAACTCATGGCCTCGGCCCGGGGGCTGGAAGTGCTGCTGCGCCAGGAAGCGGATAAAGCCACGGGCATCCTCAACGGCATCGATGCCAGCGTGTGGGATCCTGGGACGGACAGCTACCTCGCCGAACCGCTGAAGGGCAGCACCGCCGATTTCAAACACGATAACAAGCAGGTGCTCGCTCACCGTTTTAATATCGACCTGAGCCTGCCCGTTTTTACCTTCATCGGACGCCTCGTCGGAGAGAAAGGCGCCGACCTGCTGCCCGATCTTATTTCGCAGGTCCTGAACACCGGCCTGCAGGTAGCCTTTATAATATTAGGCACCGGCGAGCCCTTCCTCCACGATCGCTTCCGGCATCTGCTGTACTTTCACCAAGGGCAACTGGACGTGGCCCTGGAGTACAACGAGGGCCTGGCGCATCAGTTGTATGCGGGCTCCGATTTTCTGCTGATGCCCTCTCGTGTAGAGCCCTGCGGCCTTAACCAGATGTACGCTATGCGCTACGGCACGGTACCGGTGGTGCGCTCGGTAGGCGGCTTGCGGGACACCGTTCCCGATATCGGTGAAGCAGGTGGCCGCGGCATCCGCTTCGACCATTTTAGTGTAGATGATGCCCACCACGCTGTCTACCGGAGCTATGAGCTCTATCACCACAAACCCAGAATGGAAGAAGTGCGCCAGCGCATTATGGCCGTCGACTTCTCCTGGGAAAGAGCCGCCAACAATTATTTGAATATCTATAATCATCTTACCTAAACCGGAATATCTACTATGCAAATGGAAATGAAGATCATCTCTCTCATCCTCGGAGGCGGGGCCGGCACCCGCTTGTATCCGCTGACCAGCGAACGCTCCAAACCGGCCGTTCCCATCGGCGGTAAATACAGGCTTATCGATATCCCTATCTCCAACTGCCTCAATTCGGACCTCTACCGGATGTTCGTCCTCACCCAGTACAACTCGGCATCACTGAATGCGCATGTCAAAAACACCTATCAGTTTGATATCTTCAGCCGGGGGTTTGTGGATATTCTGGCAGCTGAGCAAACGCCGGAGTCCGAAAAGTGGTATCAGGGTACCGCCGATGCTGTCCGGCAGTCAATGCACCACCTGGCCAATCACGAACACGACTACATCCTCATCCTGTCGGGCGACCAGCTCTATCAAATGAACTTCAAGGAGGTCGCAGCATTCCACATTGAAAAGGGCGCCGATGTCACCGTGGCTACCACGCCGGTCGTCGCCGAAGATGCCCCCGGATTCGGCATCCTGAAAGTCAATGAAGACAACTGGATAGAGAGCTTTACCGAAAAACCGCCGCTGGATAAGCTGGAGGGCTGGGAGTCGGCTGTGCCGGAAGAGTTCGCCGACCAGGATAAGTACTACCTGGCTTCTATGGGCATCTATATGTTCAATCGCGATTATCTGCGCCGCCTGTTTGACGAAAACCCCGACTGGACTGACTTTGGAAAGGAATTCATTCCTTCGGCTATCAATGGCGGGTCAAAAGTGGCCAGCTACGCCTACGGCGGCTACTGGACCGATATCGGGACGATCAAGTCTTTCTTTGAAGAAAATATCGCCCTGGCCAAACCCATTCCGGATTTCAACCTCTACAGCGCCGATTATCCCATCTATACGCATCCGCGCCTGCTGCCGCCTTCCAAAGTGTTTGACACCCAATTTAATGAATCGGTGCTTTCCGAAGGCTGTATCTGCCATGCCGAACGCGTGGAAAATTCTATCATCGGTATCCGCTCCCGGATCGGCAGCGGCACGACCATCAAGCGGGCCGTACTGATGGGCGCCGATTATTACGAAACGATCGATGAAATCCTGAAGCGAAAAGCAAATCCCGACAGCGCCCCCATCGGCATTGGGGAGAACTGCCATATCGAGAACGCCATCATCGATAAGGACGCCCGCATCAGTGACGGCGTCACCATCCTTGGCAGCGCCGATCCTGATGAACTGGAGGATGTGGAAACGGATACCTATCAGATCCGCGACGGCATCGTGGTGCTGAAGAAGAAAGCCTATATCCCGGCAGGTACGATGATAGGCCTGAAGTCGGAAAAATTGAAAAGTTGAAGGTTAAATAACCTTCAACTTTTCAACCTGTCATTATCTGCAAATAAGGGGCAGCACGCCACTGAACCAATCGGTCAGGGCGATATCGCGGGCGCGCGTCAGGTCACTGCAAGCCTCATCGAGGCGGCTCATGTCGAGGTAAGCCTGGCCGCGCATGTATAGAAAGGTGGCGTTATTGGGAAACAGCTCTACGGCCTGGCTCATCTTTTCGACGCCCTGTTCCTGCTCGCCTTCGTTGAAGAGTGCCGCCCCTTCGTTGGCCAGTTCGGTGGCCCTTTGGTAGTTGTTGACCGTCGTCTGGCAAGCGGGATTATCCGGTTCGAAGTACATGGAAATATCGTAGGAGGCCGGCACTTTTCGCCCCTCATAAGTGCCTGCATTCCACATGCCGATAGTAGAGGTCGCCGCTTCGGTGGCCTCGTACCAGAAGTCGAAGCCCAGGTTGGAATAATCCGTGATATCCAGAATGCGCACTACACCGTCGGGCTGAATCAACAGCTGCACGTCCATGGTCCCGACCATGCAGGTATCGGCTGCCGATTCCGGATAATCGAGCTTTTCGTTGATATGAGCGATCAGCGCCTCATTGCCGCCTTTAAAGGAGGGAGGCTCCTCGAAAGTAGTGTATACCGTATCGGTTCCTACCATAGTATAGGGCGGCGCTTCTTCCAGTTTGAAGCGTACCGGCAGGTTGAAACGGGAGCGCACGATTTCATCATTCAATTTGCCGGGCACCCAGCGGATGCCGCTCTGATTCATCAGGTTGATCACGCGCAGCACCTCCAGTCCGCAACCCCCACCGATATCCTTGACAATGTCGGGGTTGGAAATCGATCCATCCTTTTCCACTATAAAATTAACCACTACCTGCCCTTCGTTGCCATTCTGCCGGGCCTCCAGGGGATAGGATATATTGCTGTACACGTAATTCAGCAGCGACTGCTGCGCACACTGCGTCTTGATCGTGATGGTGGTGTCCAGCTGTTCACAGCCGGGAAAGCGCGGCATCTCTTCAACGACCTTGTAGATCGTGGTGTCTCCCGCCTCTTGTTCCTGGGCCCATAGCCCCGTCACGAGGGCCGTCAAGCCCAATAAAAGTGTCCATTTTCTCATAACCTCAGTGCTTTTTTAAGGGCTCTTGACACCGGCTACTGATTTTTGCCGGATTATTTCACATCGTATCAAGGTGCTCAGAAGATTTAACATAAGAGCTGCAAAAATAAGACGCCCAGCGGACTTTACCCAATGGAAAGGGGAAGAAGCTTGTCGGCTGGACGTTTACCCTGCAGGATTCGCAATGCGACTATTCCACAGGGTGAACCCGACCGGGTCGCTTAGCGGGCCGGGCCAGGCATTATCCCGCCTGAGCTCAGCTAACCCTGGCGACTGCCAACTGCCAACTTGCCGATCGAAGCGTAGCGGAGATTTCGGTAGCGGTAGCGTACCGGGACTGCCAACTTTTACCCGACCGCCTGCCGATAACTCACGACTTCGCCTGCAGGTCCTTGGCGACCTGTTCGACCTGCCGCCACACGCGGAAGACATTCTTGTAGCAGATCTTCTCGATATCCTCATCGGAATAGCCCCGCTGAAGCAGTTCGAGGATCAGGTTGGGATACTGGCTGACGTCCTTGAGCCCGGTGGGCAGTGAATCCCCCACCCCATCGAAATCAGAGCCCAGGCCTACATGGTCGACCCCCGCGAGTTCCACCACGTGGTCGATGTGATCGGCAACGCGCTGCACATCGGAATACAGCGTAGGATTTTCCTTTTGGAACTGTTCGATGACCGGGTCGGCGGCCTTGGCGCGCCAGTCGAGGCCTTTGCTTTCGAGGAGCGTACGCAGCTCGTCGCGCTTTTCGTTACGATACTTGGCGATCTCCCCATCGAGGAAGGTAGAGCCGAAGTTGATCTGTATAACGCCGCCGTTTTCGCCCAGCCGCTTGATCATCTCATCATTCATGTTGCGCTCGAAGCCGGGCGTAAATTTGCGGCAGGAGGAGTGAGAGGCAATAGCGGGCGCCTTGGTCATTTCCATAACCTGCCAGAAGGTGTCGTCGGAGACGTGCGAGATGTCAACCATGATACCGACGCGGTTCATCTCCTGCACTACTTCGCGGCCAAAGGGGCTGAGCCCTTTCCAGGTGCGCGTGGTATCGTAGGAAGAGTCGCAGATCTGATTATCCTTGGAGTGAGTCAGCGTGATGTAGCGGATACCGCGATCGTGCCAGTACTGCACGTTGGCCAGGTCATCCATGATGGGCGCGCCGTTTTCCATGCCCATAGGCAGGGAGACCAGCCCCTTCTTAAACTGCTGCTCCACCTCGGCCGGAGAAGTGGCGACAGCAAACTTGTCGGGATGCACCTCAGCAATACCCCGCACCATATCGATCAGCGAGTCGGCAAAGACCTTGGCGGTGCCGGTTTCCTGATGCGAGGCCGGGATGTAGATCGACATAAAGGGAGCGTCCAGGCCGCCCTCTTTGGCGCGTACGTAGTCAAAGTCACCGTTGTCGGTCTCGACCGGAATGCCTAGAAATTCCCTTTCCAGCCGGAAGTTGCGCACCTTGAGCCGGTACGGCAGGTCGACGTGGCCGTCGGTGATGATGTAGCGATGCGCCAGTTCATCGGCGTGTTCGCGCAATTGATCTTCATTCATTTCTTCCAGTGCAGTGGAGGTTTTACGATTGCAGGCCGACAGCACAAAGAGCGCCGCCAGGCCGAGTACGATATATTTCTTCATAGTTGCTATTTTTTGCGAAAGCGTAGGTGATAAACGTAAAAATACGGTTTAAAATTTCAGACGATTGGTCCGCAGTCCCGTTTTTCAAATATCCGTGAAGATAAGCATTACTGTCCATTTTAAGAATAATCGCTCTTCCCGCTGCCCATTGATCATTCCTCCCCCTTCTCTTGTTGAGTATGGACAAACAGCAATACCATGCAAGACAAAACGGTACTCATCACCGGCGGCAATGCCGGCATCGGGAAGGCGACGGCCGCTGAGCTGGCCCGTCTCGGAGCGGAAGTCATCCTCGCCTGCCGGAGCCGCGAACGCGGCGAAGCCGCCGCAGAAGAAATCAAAAAACAAACCGGCAACGAACGTCTCCGTGTTATCCGTTGCGACCTGGCCAGCTTCGACAGTATTCGCCGGGCAGCGGGAGAATTCGCTACGGCCCACGATCAGCTCGATGTGCTCATCAATAACGCCGGGGTATTCACTACCGAACTAAAGCGCACCGAAGAAGGCTTCGAACTGCAGTTTGGCGTAAACCATCTCGGGCATTTCCTGCTTACAAAACTCCTGCTCGACCGGCTCAAGAGCGCTCTGCGGCCACGAGTGGTCAATGTCAGCTCTGCCTCTCACTACGGTGCGGACATCGACTTCAACAACCTGCGCGGACAGAAAGGCAGTTCGGCCTACAGCGGAAGGAAAGCCTACGGTCAATCCAAACTGGCCAACATACTTTTTACCCGCGAAATGGCCCGCCGGCACCCGCAGGTCGACATTAACGCCCTGCATCCGGGCACTGTAAGAACGCGTTTTGGCAACAAAGACACCAAATGGTACGTATCCCTGGTATGGACCCTCATCAAACCTTTTATGATCAGTACGGACAAAGGCGCCGAAACCAGCGTATACCTGGCTTCTTCCCCGGAAATCGAAGGTCTCAGCGGGCAGTACTTTGACGACAAACAGCGCCGCCGCTCTCCCTCTCAAAGAGCGCAGGATGATGAACTGGCGCGGAAGTTGTGGATGCTCAGTGAACAGTTTGTAGGGGAGTATGGGGGCCCTGAGTCCTAGTGGATATCTGCCGGCAAACCCGAAACAAAAACACTTTCTTTGCATTTTAGTCCAAACCAACTTCTTTAAGTCCATGTCCATCAAAGAAAAAATTAAAAATCTCGAAGCCGGCGCCCGGCGGCTGGAGCCAGATGCGGAGCAACGACAGCGCTGGATGGAAGGCGTTCAGCAACACGGCGAGGCGTTTCTGGAAGCGCTGCCCACCATGAAGTCTTATCGTCGCACACCGGCGCAGGGAAAGGGAGTTCTCGAGTTCGACATCCCCGAGGAAGGCCGGCCACTCGAGCCCTTGCTGGAAGCGATCGGCGAGCACGTCGAACGCGAGGGTATCAATCCCGCTTCGGGGCATCATTTCGGGTATATTCCGGGTGGCGGCCTCTATCCTACCGGGCTGGGCGATTATCTGGCGGCGGTCACTAACCGTTACGCGGGCATTTTTTTCGCCAACCCGGGAGCAGTGCACATGGAAAACCAGCTGCTGCGCTGGATGTGCCGCCTGGCCGGCTATCCGGAAGATGCACTGGGCAACCTCACCTCCGGCGGCTCCCTGGCCAACCTCATCGCCATCACTACTGCGCGCGACAGCATGGGGGTGAAGGCCTCTAACGTAGACCGTTCGGTGATTTATCTGACCGGGCAAACCCATCATTGTGTACAAAAGGCGCTGCGTATCGCAGGCCTTTCAGAAGCCATCATCCGGTACATTCCAATGAATGCCCAATTCCAGATGGATGTTGCCCATCTCTGGGAGCAGGTGGCGCGCGACCAGGGCGAGGGGCTGCACCCTTTCCTGGTGGTCGCCTCCGCCGGCACCACCGATACCGGCGCGGTAGATCCGCTCAATGATATTGCCGATATTGCCGAAGAGTACGGCCTCTGGTACCATATTGATGCCGCATACGGCGGCTTCTTTATGCTGGTCGACGAAGTGAAAAACAAATTCCGGGGCATCGAGCGTTCCGATTCCTTTGCCATTGATCCGCATAAAGGGCTGTTCTTATCCTACGGACTCGGCGCCGTGCTGATCAAGGATGTGGAAGCCCAGTTTCGCAGTCATTACTACCAGGCCAACTACATGCAGGACGCTCTGGCCGAACAGACTGAACTCAGCCCGGCCGACCTCTCCCCCGAACTGACCAAGCACTTCCGGGGCCTGCGCATGTGGCTGCCCCTGCAACTCTTCGGCCTCCAGCCTTTCCGGGTGGCGCTGGAAGAAAAGATCTGGCTCTCCCGCTACGCCTACGAAGAACTGAACGATGCGGGCTTTGAAACAGGCCCAGAACCCGAACTCTCCATATTCGTCTTTCGCTACCTCCCTGAGGAAGGAGATCCCAACGCTTTCAACCAGCAACTGATCGATTACGTTAAGGCAGACGGCAGGGTATTCCTTTCCTCTACCCTGATCGAGGGCGTCTTCTGGATACGGATGGCCGTCATGAGCTTCCGCACACATCTGCAAGAATTGGACACCTGCCTGGAGGTCCTCCGTCAGGGCGTCCGGGAGACCGAAGCGCTGCCCGCCTTCTCAAATATGACATAGCGACGAGCAATCTTCACTGTACCTGCTTGCTTGCCGCAAGCCGGAGAATGCTTTTCACGAAATCAATACGACCAGCATGAATATCACTTTTTCCCGTCTTGTACTCTTTCTCACGCTTTTTACCCTTTCCTGCTCCAGCCTGAAAGACCCACTTCCCGCGGACTACTTCACTTTTCTGCGCATCGATATCGTCGCCAACTACAATGCTAACCAGAATAATCCCGTCCCCCTGGACCTGGTCTTCGTCTACGAGGAAAGCTTTCTCGCCAAAGTTCAGACTATGACGGCAGAAGACTGGTTCGCCTATCGCAGCGGTTCGGTCGGCATTCCGGAGTCAAAAGCCTTCTGGCTTTCTCTGGAAATCGGCCCCGGGCAGAACCGGAGCATCACCAGTTTCCCCAATAATAAAAACCAGGCGCTCGCCCTGCTCGTATTCGCTGATTACCAAACAGATGGTCTACACCGGGCCATTGTGCAGGGTGATCACTCGATCAGCATCAGGCTACAGGAAACAGAGTTCGCCGTCATCCAGGAGTGATGTGTAGGTTTGCCCGGTTTAGGGACTCACAGGATCTGTGAGCCTGTCTTTCTTTCAAGGTGGTTTCGCCGCAGCTGAGCTATTTTTCTGCCTGCTGCTATAATGCCTTGCGCCACTAACCCGGATTATTCATGGATTCTTCGTCGTTAGATGTCAAAAGGGCTACCAGGCTTTCCGACTTGCATTAAACCCCACACCTGAGTTCATGTTAAATAAAGGAATTCGGTATATCCGTATCCTGAAAAAGCTCCTCAAAATCATTTTTTCAAACGAGAGAACACAGTAATCATGCGCACTAAAACAATTATGGCGATTTTCTTCGCGGGCTTCATATGGCTAAGCAGCTGCGGAGGCACTAAGAAAATGGACCTCAAGCCTCTGAATCTGCAGAGCATTGAAATCGACGTGGCGCAGAAAGCTAATAATGGTGAACCCATTCCGGTAGACATCGTATTTGCCGACAATAATGAGACCCTGAAGGACCTGGAAGGTTTCACCGCTTCCGGCTGGTTTGCCGTCAAGGAAACCAACCTCGGCGACTGGGAAAGCAAAACAATGATACAATCTTTGGAAGCACTTCCCGGCCGAACTATCCAGATTACGGACTTTCCGGAGGGCGCCGCCCAGGCTGTCGGGGTAGCTATTTTTACCCGATATGGCAATCAGGCGCTGAATCGCCTCATCTTTGCCGAAATCGACGAGATAGAATTATTGCTGACGCCGGAAGGGCCAAAAGCGGAGAATGGAAACCTGTACTTATTAACCTCGCCTCCGGAACCGGCGCAACAGGGGCAGCGGCAACGATACTGATCCTTCCGGCGTGTATTTCAACAAGCCAGGACAGCTTTAGGGGCCGGATCAAATGAGGAAATTATTCTTCTCCGGACCCCTTAGCGACGAGGTAATGTTTAACACGGGTTTTCACAGATTATCATTTTGGGAAATCCGTGTAATCTGTGGCTTTTTAAAAAACTTTTCTGATAAAGTCAGAATGTTGAATAGTAACTTCGTGTAAAAGTCAATTTTAATGAAATCAGGAAAATCACTTTGCGTGATCCTACTTTCGCTATTCGGCTTTCTGTTCCTCCTGGGCTGCGCCAGTAGTAAGCAGAAAGGCCCCCTCATCCCCGAAGGCGCCAGTATTGATCTCCAATCCATTACCATACAAGCTTCTCCGGAAGCCAATAGAGGTAAGCCCGTCACAGTGGATATTCTTTTTGTATATGAGGAATCCGCGCTGCAACGGCTACAGGGCTATAACGCCGAGGGTTGGTTTACCGTAAAGGAAACCGATCTAATCGATTGGGAAGGAAGCATGGAACTGACCAGCCTGCAAATCGCCCCCGGAGAAAAAGTCCAGCTCACAGATTTTTCCAACCTGAAAAACAAACCACGCGCCCTCACCTTCTTTGCCGATTACCGGACGCCGGGCCTGCACCGCTATTTTGTCGTCGGCGGCAGCCGTTTCCAGGTGCAACTCCAGGAGCAGGGATATGTGGTCGGCGGGGAGTAGCGCAGCAGGGTGACGGGGATCGACGGCACGCTGATTTTAAAATCATAGCTGATCAGTAGCCGGACAAAACTAAAACGCCGAGAAATTGGCTGTGTGGAGAAAATACAGGATCATTTTTTATCGAAAAGAGAAAACAAAATTCAAGCGATTCCGTACAACATTGTGGAGCGAATGCATCTGACACTCTCCATCAAAACCAACAAATTACGTATCTTTAAGGGTAGTGGTAAAATAACTGATCTCAGAGAAAGGCGTCGTCAAATCTGAGAATGCCGGGCAATCCGACCGGTAAAATGAATATCATAATGAGAAAACAGGACTATTTCTAAGCGTCGGAGGATGCTTACGAAAGAGATTTTCCGGTTACCGAAAAACAAGCAATAAAAAACAAAGTAATGAAACACCTGATGATTCTTCTGGGATTAGCACTACCACTGGCAGGCTGGTCACAGGCGCAAACGGAGGCCGAAGTTCGTCAGATCCAGGAACAGCCCAAACCCGCCTACTGCGATGAGCCGGCCGCACCTACCCAGGCACGCTCTGTACCCGTTGGCGGAAGCCCGGTGCCGACACTCGCCCAGTACCCGACACTACCTACCATTTGTTACAAAGTGCAGGTAGCTATTCTGCGCCAGAACAATCCTTTCAATTTTCGATTCCACCCCAGTCTGACTGCCCGCTGGCGGCCCTGTGAAGAAGTGTGGGTCGTCGAATCCAAAGACTCCTTTTGCGACCGGGAAGAGGCCGAAGAATTCCAGGAACGACTCAAGGAACTGGGCTATATGGATACTTTCCTGACACAGTTGGTGACCTATCAGTAGACAGTCATACCAGTCGGCAGTTGACGGTCGGCAGTGGCTTAGCGAGGATGGAAGACCGGGCTATAGCGGGCATGGCTGACTGCCTTCAGTAGTTCAACAACGCCTCTACCGCCTCCGCCACCTTCTCCGCCGACGGAATCATCGTCGTTTCCAGTACTTCGTTGAGGGGGATGGCCGGCATATTTTCCGAGCCGAGGGTTCGCACCGGCGCGTCGAGGTATTTGAAGCAGTTTTCCTGAATGCGGGCTGCCAGGCTTTGAGCGAAGGTATTGTTGACCGGTTCTTCGGTGACGACCAGCACTTTACCGTGGCGGCAGGCCCGTTCGAAGATCATTTCCTCATCGAGCGGGAAGAGCGTACGCAGGTCCAGCACCTCCACGCGGCCGTCGAAGTTTTTCGCGGCATTGAGGCCCCAGTGTACACCCATGCCGTAGGACACGATCAGCAAGGAATCACCGGCTTCTATGCGGGCTTTGCCGGCTTCCACGGCCAGGCGGGCTTTGCCGAAAGGCAGCACGTAATCCTCAGCGGGCTCTATCATCTTGGCGCTTGCCGTTCCTTTTACTTTTGACCAATACAATCCTTTGTGCTCGAAGATGACGACGGGGTTGGGATCGTAGAAAGCCGCTTTCATCAGTCCCTTCATATCGGCGCCGTTGCTGGGATAAGCAATTTTGATCCCCCGTATATTGGTCACCACCGACTCCACGCTGGAACTGTGATAGGGGCCGCCGCTGCCGTAGGCGCCGATAGGTACGCGGATCACGGCGCTGACCGGCCACTTGCCGTTCGAGAGGTAACAGGAGCGGCTCACTTCCGTAAAAAGCTGGTTGAGTCCCGGCCAGATATAGTCGGCAAACTGCACCTCCACGATAGGCTTCAGGCCTACGGCCGACATGCCCACCGTGCTGCCGATGATGAAGGCTTCCTGAATAGGCGTATTGAATACCCGGTCCTCACCGAATTTCTGCGCCAGGGTGGCTGCTTCGCGAAAGACGCCGCCGAGGCGGGCGCCGACGTCCTGTCCGTACAACAGGGCTTCGGGATGCTTGCGCATAATTTCCTCCACGGCGTGCAGCGCACAGTCGACCATGACGTGCTCTTCGCCACCGGCGGGCGTGCGTTCTCCGCGCTCCTCTGTGATGGGCGTCGGCGCAAAGTCATGCGTGTACAGATCTTCAGGGCGGGGGTCCTCCTGCGCCCGGGCCTCCTCTAAGTCGGCTTCCACGGTATCGCGAACCTCCGCTTCGATTTGCTCCAGTTCTTCTTCGGAAATCCCTTCCTCCAGCAGCTGGTTACGAAAAACCGGATAGGGATCCCGTTCGGCGTGCTCTTCCAGGTCGTCGCGGTACCACTCTTTGCGCACACCGGAAGTATGGTGGTTCAGCAGCGGCACGTCGGCGTGAATAAGGAAAGGGCGTCTTTCTTGACGAATGGTATCCAAAACTTCCTGAATGGTGAGGAAGCTCTGTATAAAATCGGATCCGTCAATGCTGCGCACCTCTATGCCGTGGAAGCCCTGAGCGTATTCAGCAGCATCCTGGGCGCGGGTTTCTTCGATGTGGGCGGAGATATCCCAACCGTTGTCCTGTACGAGGTAAAGAACAGGCAACTGACGTAAAGCAGCCATCTGCAGGGCTTCGGCCACCTCGCCTTCAGTGACGGAGGCGTCACCCAGCGAGCAGACGGCCAGCGGTTTGACGGCCTGTTCTTCCTCGCTCAGCATGCCCGTCTGTTCGCGATACTGCAGCCCGAGGGCGACACCGGTCGTAGGGATAGCCTGCATCCCCGTAGCGGACGACTGATGGGGGATCTTGGGTTTATCTTCCTCGCGCAAACTCGGGTGCGCATAATAAGTGCGCCCCCCGGAGAAGGGATCCGCGCGCTTAGCCATCAGCTGCAGCATCAGCTCGTAGGGCCGCATACCGATCCCGAGCAGCATGGCGTCGTCGCGGTAATAGGGAGCTACGTAATCCTGAGGCAGCAGCTGCATGGCTAACGCCAGCTGTACGGCTTCATGACCGCGGGAGGTGGCGTGTACATACTTGGATACCTCTTTAAAATGCTTCTCGTACAATTCCGCCATCGCTTTGGCGGTCGCCATGAGACGAAAGGCTTCGACGAGGGTTTTTCTGGCAATACTGGTTGTGGTCTTTATCATGGTTTGGTCAAGGCTTTATAAAAAGGAATGGAGGGATTAAGGATTGCTCGCCTACGCCGGAGGCTTCGGCGGACGGAGAAGGATTAAATATTCCTGTTTTCCCTCATTTTCAGTTAAAATATCGTTGTATCTTTCCATCCAGTTTTCTTTGATAATGAAACGAAGCAAATCCAGACAAATATTCATCCAAAATCAACCCCTGACATCTGACATCTTACTCCTTCTTTTTAAACTGCTCGATCGCCTCCCGGGTAAAATTTGAAAGCACCAGCTTTCCGCTGAGGGCGGCACGTTGTTCCAGCAGTTCGTCCCAGTTACCGGCTTCTTCCCAGAAGGTGCGTTTGAGCTTTTCCATCGCTTCCGGATTGGAGGCGGCCAGCCGTTCGGCCAAGGCCGCTACGGCGGCATCGAGGGCTTCGGTGGAGTCGTAAATATCGGCGTAGAGGCCCTTATTGCGGGCCCATTCGGCGTTGCGCCATTCCGTGGCGTTGATCGCCAACTGTGTCATCGCCGATTTGCCGATTTTACGCTCTACGGCCGGACCGACGACGAAGGGACCGATCCCTACCGCCAACTCACTCAATTTCACCGCGGCGTATTGGGTAGCCAGGCAGTAGTCGGTAGCCGCTGCCAGGCCTACCGCACCACCGACCGCCTTGCCCTGTACCCGCCCGATGATCAGCTTGGGGCAGCGCCGCATGGCATTGATCACCCTGGCAAATCCCATAAAGAACTTTTTCCCGGTCTCAAAATCCCGGATAGCTACCAGTTCGTCAAAACTGGCGCCGGCGCAGAAGGCGCGATCGCCTCCACTTTTAAGAACAATCACCTGCACCTCTTCGTTTTTACCAGCTTCCTGTATGGCTTCGCTAAGGTCGGCCAGCAGCTTGCCGGGCAAGGCATTGCTCGATGGATGGTAAAATGCGATCGTGGCGATGCCTTTGTCATCAATCGCCGTATCAATCGATCCAAGTTGGGTTTTGTCTTGCATGTATGTCTCTTTTCAGTTTTGTTCTTCGATTTTCTCCCGCGGCACCGACGGAGGGCACGCAGAGCACTTTTCACGGGCGCAAAAAAAGGCACGCAGAACTCGCTAAGGGCGCAGAGAAAGCGGCATCGGCATTGCAGGAAGTTCCTCCCGCTTCTTGCGTAAAAGCACCTCAGCAATCTTCGCTTGCGCGAAAAAGCATCACGCAGAGCTCGCTAAGGGCGCAGAGGACAAAGTATCACGGGTAATTTTCAGGATGATTTTCCATTCCCCTCTCCGCTTCCCACTTGCTTTGCGAACCCCGCGAACCCCCGCGTGAAACTCCGGCGACGGGAAAGTCAATCCTCTCTGACCTCCGCGAGCTCCTCCTCCGGTTGGTAGCGTTCGATATTCTCCGCCATTCCCCGGAAAACGAACAAATGGAAGGGCTGCACCGCGTACCAGTACAGACGTCCCATCACCCCGTAGGGCCGAAAGGTGGCCACCTGCCGCAACCGGCCTTGTCCGTTTTCCTCCGTGATATCAAATTCCAGCCAGGCTTCTCCGGGCAGTTTCATTTCGGCGTAAAGCAGAAGGCGTTTGTCCTCCTCGTCAGCCACCAGCACCCGCCAGAAGTCGAGCGCATCACCCGCATGGATCTTATCCGGATTAGTGCGCCCCCGGCGCAGCCCGATACCCCCGACCAACTTGTCGAGTAAGCCGCGCAGACGCCACAGGCCGTTGGCGTAATACCAGCCCCGTTCTCCGCCGATAGAGGACACATTTTGCCAAACCTGATCGATACTGTTGTGCTCGACAGGTACGTTTTTTTCATCCCGGAAAACGCCGTAGCGCGGCACGTTGACATACTGGTTGAGCGATCCCAGCCGGGAGCTGGAGATAAGCGAATCTTTCCAGCTGGAGACCACCATATTCTGCTCGATCTTATCGAAGGCCAGCTCAACGGCGCGTTTGTAGGGGACCGGATCGATGCCCAGTTTTTGGGCCAGTTCATTGTCGCGGCAGATCACATCGATTTTCATACTGTCAACCAGGTTGACCGCCAGTTCGTAGGTAGTCGAAGTGACGAAATAAAGCCAGTAAGAGGACAGCCGCGGCGTCATCACCGGCACTGTAAAAATGAAGCGCTTCAAGTTTCGAACCTCGGCGTAGCCTAGCAGCATTTCCTTGTAGGTCACGATCTCCTTGCAGCCGATATCGAAATTTTGGCCATAGCAGTCTTCCCGCAGCATGACGCCGGTAAGAAACTTGATCACATCCCGGATGGCTACGGGCTGCGTTTTGGTGTTGACCCATTTGGGCGCCACCATGACCGGCAGCTTCTCCGCGAGGTCTCTCACGATTTCAAAGGAGGCGCTGCCCGAGCCAACAATGATGCCTGCGCGCAGGGCCGTAAGGGGGACTTTTCCCCCACCCAGTATGTTCTCCGTCG
>CAZWDL010000090.1:0-30701 GCA_964632995.1 uncultured Saprospiraceae bacterium | reverse complement strand
GGGCCTGGGGGGCTGCCCGCGCTGCCCGCTACGGAGCTGTGGGCGTGCTCGTTCGTTCCATGACGACCCGGCTCGACAACGTCCCGCACACCGGGTCGCTGGTCTACCAGGATGGAATCCCTCCTATACCGGCGGTGGCCATCAGTACGATGGACGCTGAAAAGCTAAGCCGCCTGCTGGACGCCGAACCGGTTGAGGTCTATATGCGCACCACTTGTAAGATGCTGAAGGAAGAGCTGTCTTACAACGTCGTCGGAGAAATCAGGGGCAGCGAGTATCCGGAGGAAATCATCCTGGTGGGAGGGCATCTTGACTCCTGGGATGTAGGATCCGGCGCGCACGATGATGGCGCAGGTTGCGTTCATGCCATGGATGTTCTGCAGATCCTTCGCCGGCTGGATTACACACCGAAACGCAGCATCCGCTGTGTTTTGTTCATGAATGAGGAAAACGGTTTGCGCGGCGCGCGCGCTTATCAGGAAATCTCCAATCAGAAAGGGGAGTATCATATGGCGGCGATCGAGTCGGATCGCGGCGGCTTTACGCCTCGCGGCTTTACTGCCGACGGGGATGAAACGGTTTTTAATGAAAAGTTTAAAAGGGTCTTACAATGGCTGCCGCTGCTGGAACCTTACGGACTCAATTTCGAAGTGGGCGGCTCCGGCGCCGATATCTCCGGCCTGAAATCACAGCAAGGCCTTCTGTTCGGTTTTAAACCCGATTCCCAGCGCTACTTCGATTACCACCATACCCCGATTGACGCCAAAGATGTCGTGAATAAAAGGGAACTGGAACTGGGCGTCGCAGCCATCACCAGCCTGGTGTACTTGCTCGACAAGTACGGTGTGGATTAACCCGGGTTATTCAGGGATTAATCCACTGCGAAGAACCCATGAATAATACGGGTTAACCTGTGCTGATTACCCATAAGTCGGTTTGGGACCACTTCTACGGTTCATCTGTTCGTCTGTTCTTCTGTTTTTCGGTTCTGAATGTCTAAAAAAGGTGAAAACTACTAAAAACAGGTCGGAACCGTAGAACAGAGGAACAGAAAAACCGCAAAACCGCAGAAGTTTACCCCCGATTAAAGATGTGGGTAATCGATACGGGTTAACCTTCGGTAAACTCATAATGAATCCAATACCCTTGTCCTCATGGAAAATATCGTCGTCGCCCACGATTTGTCATTCAAATTGATGATCAGCGAAACTGAAATTCAGCAGCGCCTGGCGGAACTGGGCGCCCGGATCAGCGAACGTTACGAGGGGCGAAAACCGGTTTTCCTGGCAGTGCTCAACGGTGCTTTTATCTTTGCTGCCGACCTGCTGCGCGCCTGCAATATCGATTGCGAAGTGTCCTTCATCAAACTCAAATCTTATCAGGGCACCCGGTCCAGCGGTCAAGTTGTGGAGCATATCGGATTGGAACAGCGCCTGGAGGGCAGACCGGTAATTCTTCTTGAGGATATCATCGACTCGGGGAGGACCTTGACCCAGTTTTTGCCCCGGCTGCGGGAGCTGGGCCCCAGCTCCGTGGAAATAGCAACACTGCTTTACAAACCGGATTCCTTGGAATACGATCTGCCCGTTGACTATATCGGATTTGAAATCCCGCCCCGCTTCGTCATCGGATACGGACTCGACTACGATGGGATAGGGAGGAACCTGCCGGCTATTTACCAATTAATAGAGTGAAGCAGCCGGATAGTATCACAGCTTAAAAATGAACTACCCGTACCGGATAGCGTTGCAGCAAATGAAAAAAATACAGCATGACAGAACTGGAAAAACTGTGCAGGGAAAGCATCAAGGTTGTTGAGGACACAGGCGCGTTCATCGGCCGGGAAGTGGGTAAGGTCGGGGAAGAAGCCATCGAGGAAAAAGGCCTGAACAGCCTGGTCAGCTACGTCGACCGGGAAGCGGAAAAGCTGCTGGTCGATGGCCTGGGAGACCTGCTGCCCGGTTCCACTTTCCTTACAGAGGAAGATACGGTGGCCAATGAAGAAAGTGAACAGCAATGGATCATCGATCCGTTGGATGGAACCACGAACTTTCTGCATCAGTTGCCTTGTTTTTCGGTCAGCGTCGCACTTCGAAGAGGGGGAGAAACCGTACTGGGCATCGTCTATGAGGTTAATCAGCAGGAGTGTTTCTATGCCTGGAAGGAGGGCGGCGCCCATCTTAACGGCCAACCCATAGAGGTGAGCCGCAACAGCCGGATGTCGGACAGCTTGCTGGCCACCGGCTTTCCCTATGAGGATTTCGACTGGATCAATCCCTATTTCAAGGTGCTGGGTGCATTGGTGCAAAGGTCCCGCGGCATCCGCCGCTTCGGTTCGGCTGCCGTCGATCTGGTGTATACCGCCTGCGGCCGCTTCGACGCCTTCTTCGAAGCCCGCCTCAAGGCCTGGGACGTAGCCGGCGGAGCCTTTATCGTACAGGAAGCCGGCGGCCTCGTCACCGACTTCAAAGGCGGCGACGATTACCTCTTCGGTGGCGAAATTATCGCCGCCAACCCCCGCGTACACAAAGAGGTATTGAAAACGGTGCAGGAAGGATTTTATCCGGAACACTAAGGAGCCGGCCTTCAGAGGCCGTTACAACAGGGAAGTTACTTCCAGCTGGTTCTTGATACTAATTTATGTAAAATAGTGCTAAGGCTGACCCCGTCTAAAACCCCTGGTCATTCATCGAACAAAAGGCCGTACTCTGCGGCACTTTTTCTACCTTTCGCGGGTTGATAAAGCATGAAATGAGATCCCCTGATTATGAAGTTGTTCGAAATTATACGCCTTGCCTTTCGCGCTATCCGCTCCAATCTGCTTCGGGCTACGCTCACCCTGATGATTATTGCTTTCGGCATCATGGCGCTGGTGGGTATTCTGACCGCTATTGACAGCGCCATTTACTCCCTGAGTGACAACCTGTCGAGCCTCGGTGCCAATACTTTTGATATCGACCCGAAGGGTGAGAACGTGCGAGGTCGTCGCCGCGGCCGTCAGCAGAAACGCGGCGAACCCATCTCCTACCAGGAAGCCCTGGAATTTAAGGAGCGCTTCAACTTCCCAGCCTACGTTTCGGTTTCCTTCAACTGTACAGGCACTGCCGTCATCAAGCGGGGCAATGAGAAGACTAATCCGAATGTCAATATTTTTGCAGTGGATGAAAACTACCTGGAGGGAAAAGGATTCGACCTCACCGTCGGGCGCAATTTTACCCATCGAGAGGCGCTACAAGGGGGCTTCATCACCCTGATCGGCTCGGAAATTGTCAATCAGCTTTTTGAAGGGGAACCCACCAAGGCGCTGGATAAGAGTATCATGGCGGGGAATATCAAACTTAAAGTGGTCGGTGTGCTCGAATCGAAGGGATCGAGTATGAATCAGAGCGAAGACCGGCGTATCCTCATTCCCCTGCAAACCGGCAAACGGTATTACGCCACCCAGGAACAGGATTACAATCTCTTCGTCGCCGTGAAAGACCCCACGCAAGTCGACAATGCCGTATCAGCGGCGACGGGCCTTTTCAGAAACGTCCGCCGTCTGCGGGCCGCTCAGGAGAACGATTTTGAAATTACCAAGAGTGACAGCCTGATCGGCATCATCAAGGAGAATACACTTTACTTTCGCCTCGCCGCTATCGGTATCGGCCTTATTACCCTGCTCGGCGCCGCCATCGGACTCATGAACATCATGCTCGTCTCCGTTACGGAGCGGACGCGTGAGATCGGCATCACGAAAGCCATCGGGGCTACCCGGCAAACCATTATGAGTCAATTCCTGCTGGAGGCAATTGTCATCAGTATGCTCGGCGGGATCACCGGCATCTTCCTGGGGGTGCTCATCGGTAACATCGTTACCTACCTGATGGGCGGTTCTTTCCTCTTTCCCTGGGCATGGGTTACCATTGCGGTGGTCACCTGTATCCTGGTCGGGCTCATCTCGGGCTTGTATCCGGCCCTGAAGGCTTCCCGGCTCGACCCCATTGAATCCCTGCGCTACGAGTAGGATCGCTTCGCGACAGCGAAGGGGGTGATGCGAATTCCGTGCGAGCGCACTGCTCTGAATAGCTCTGTTATTGCGAACAAGCTCCAAATACTTCCTATTTTCGCCGGATGAACCGGGAGTTTTTTATCAACATCCTCTTTCTGGTGGCGATCAATCTGTTGATCAAGCCTTTTTATCTGTTCGGTATTGACCGGACGGTACAGAATGTGGTGGATCCCGGAGCTTACGGGTTGTATTTCGCCTTATTCAATTTCACCTTTCTGTTCCAGATCGTTAACGATCTGGGCATACAGTACTTCAACAACCGGAATATTGCGCAGCACCGGCAGTTGCTGGATAAGTATTTCCCGCATATGCTTGTCCTGAAAGGGGTGCTGGCGCTTGTTTTCCTGTTGCTGCTAGCGGCCTTTGCTCTGTTAAGCGGCTACCGGGTTGCATTGCTGCCGCTGATTGTGCTGCTAGGCTTCAACCAGGTTCTCAGCTCGCTGATTCTGTTTCTTCGTTCCAATATCTCCGGGCTCGGCTTGTACCGGACCGACAGTATGATTTCGGCGCTCGACCGTCTGTTGCTGATTTTTATTGGTGGGGCCCTGTTGCTGATCCCGGGTGTACGCCGTCAGTTTCAGATAGAGTGGTTTGTGCTGGCGCAAAGTGGGTCGCTGACCCTGACGGCGGTAACGGCTTACGGGGTGGTGCGTCGCCGCTTGCGCTCCCTGCGCTTTCGCTGGCGGCCGGCTTTCTGGCGGCTCATTCTGCGGCAAAGTCTGCCTTATGCTGCAGTCATTTTTCTGATGACGGTTTATACCCGGATTGACGGCGTCATGATCGAGCGGCTATCCAGCAACGGATTGATCGAGGCTGATCTGTATGCATCGGCCTATCGTTTACTGGATGCCGCGAATGTCATCGGCTTTCTCTTTGCCGGATTGCTGTTCCCTATGTTTGCCCGCATGCTCAACCAGCCGGCGGCTATCGGGTCTCTGCTGCGGCTTAGCCTGCCCCTGCTGTGGGCAGGCGCCGGTGCGCTGGCAGCTTCCGTTTTCTTTTTCCGAACGGAAATTATGGTGGCCCTCTACACGAGCGGAGGGGCTTATTCCGGATGGATTCTCGCCTGGCTGATGCTCAGCTTTGTGGCGATTACGGGCTCTTACATTTACGGTACCCTGTTGAGCGCCCAGGGAGCTTTACGGGCGATGAACATCATCTCCCTGGGAGGAGTGATATTGAATATAGGGCTCAACTGCTGGCTTATTGAACACTATCAGGCGCTGGGAGCGGCGGCAGCGACCTGCTTGACGCAGTTCGGAGTCTTTTTCGCGCAACTGCTGACGGCCCGGCGGAAAATGCGGCTGCAGGTTCATCCCCGAATGATCTTTAAAATATTGTTGTTTTTTTCAACCCTGATTATACTCAATTACCTGCTTTCACAGTTTGTTACGGGAGTGTGGTGGTGGCGCTTTGTCGCCGGCATGGCTGCCGGACTGGGAATGGCTTTTTTATTGAAAATGATCGACCTGCGGTACCTTTTCGCTTTGCTCCGGCAAAAGGAAGAGGCTTGGGAACTAGAATGATTTTAATACTTTTGCGGAATAATAGAGGTACATGGAAAGAAAGGACAATCTGCTCGATGTATTAAAAGCGCTGTTTAGGTGGAAAAAACAGATCCTTACGGTCTGCATCATCGCCTTCGTGGGTAGTGTCATCCTGTCATTGCTCATGCCGGTGTATTACCAGTCGACGACGACGTTTCTGGCCGCCAGCCCCGATCTGGCCAAACCGGAACTGCTCTATGGCAATGGTAATTTCGAACCGGAGTACTACGGCAACAAAAGTGATATTGACCGCCTGCTGACGCTGGCCGAATCGAGTGAACTCGTCAATTTTCTAATCGACTCTTTCAAACTCTACGACCATTACGGAATAGACAGCAGCGGCGCCAGAGCTCCCTTTAAAGTAAAGGAAAAGCTCTTCGGCTTATACGAGGTGCAAAAGACCAAACGCGATGCCATTGAGTTGTCGGTAGAGGATAAGGATAAGGTGCTGGCCGCCGAGATGGCCAATGCTGCCCGGGAAAAGATCGACGAGCTCGCCCAAAGGCTTATCAAGGAGGGACAATATAAATCGATCACCGCCTACGCATTCAATATTTCGAGCAAGGAGGAACAACTGGCCACACTAAGTGACAGCCTGGCCCGGCTGCGTCGTCTTTATGGTATTTACAATACCGACGCACAAACCGAATCGATGACGGAGCAGTTTTCCAGGGCTGAGTCCAAACTTGTGCGTAATCAGGCGCGACTGGAAGCGCTGCGCAGCAGCGGCCGGGCAAAAGCCGATACCCTGCTGGCGCTCGACGCTATGGTGGAAGGCCAGGTGCAAGAGGTGATCAAACTGGAAGAACGCCTCGGTAAACTCAATGAAGGAATGGCGATGGTCAATACCATCAACAAACAGTACCTCGAGGCTAATCAAAGCCTGGGGCAGGACAAAGAGCGCTACAAAATACTGGTTTCCACCTATAAATCGGATATTCCTGCTATCATACCGGTGGAAAAGGCCTCTGTTCCCCTGGTCAAATCCCGGCCCAAACGAATGATTATCGTGTTCGCGGCCGTAGCGATAGCCTTTTTGTTCAGTATAGTGACCGTTTTGCTCATCGAATCGTATAAGGAAATCAATTGGCGGGAGATCATTAATGCCTGACAGCCTAATCGACATAGTACAAAGACAAGACGAGCGCCGGTTGTTGTTCTGGGGCATGGCCGCCGTCGTACTGGTCAGCCTCTTCGCTGCCATCGTCTCGGAGTACTATTTCCTGGCTGCACTGCCGGCCCTGCTTGTGATCACCTTTCTCACTATCGTTGATCTCCGGCTCAGCTTCTTCTTGTTGATGGCTGCTGTACCGCTGTCAACAGAATTATTCCTGCCCGGCGGGCTGGGTACGGACCTGCCGACGGAACCCATGATGATCGGGTTGATGTTTGCCTTTCTGCTTTTCCTGATTCAAAACGGAAGATCAATGGATGCAGCATTTTGGCGTCACCCCCTTACCATCTTGCTGTTCGCTCATTTCAGCTGGACGCTGGTGGCGACGATCACTTCCGAGAGCTTTCTCATCTCCATGAAATTCGTACTGGCCAAGACCTGGTATATCGTTACTTTTTTTCTGCTGGCCGTTTGGCTGCTGCGTCGGCCTTCCGATCTCAAAAGCCTGTTTTGGTTTATCTTTATTCCGCTTACCCTTACCGTACTGGTGACTTTGATTCGCCACTCGTTCAGCGGATTCAGCTTTGCGCAAATTCACCAGGTATTGCATCCCTTTTACCGCAATCACGTCGCCTACGCGGCTATCCTGATCGTATTTTTTCCCTTTCTGTGGTTTGCCCGCAACTGGTATCCAGCCGGCTCTTTCCAGCGGCGCTTGCTGACCTTCAGTATGGGGTTCTACCTCCTGGCGATCTATCTTTCCTATACCCGGGCGGCCTACATCGCCTTGCTGATTGCCCTGGGGGCCTATTTTATTATTCGCTGGCGGCTTACGCTGCCGGTATTGATCACAGCCCTGATCGGCCTTATCGCCACCATAACCTTTTTGGCAAATGACAACCGGTATCTGGAACTGGCGCCGAACTACGAGCGCAC
The DNA here is from genome assembly GCA_964632995.1 of uncultured Saprospiraceae bacterium. Lineage (GTDB taxonomy): Bacteria > Bacteroidota > Bacteroidia > Chitinophagales > Saprospiraceae > CAZWDL01. Next base: position 23,053 of record CAZWDL010000090.1, on the reverse strand, counting down.
CATAACGCATAAGAATTTTGAAAACCTCCTGGAGGCCACCTACGAAGGAACCGATATTTCCACCATGGAGCGCGTCTATCGCTGGGTAGCTGGTTTCCATATGGGGGTAGATCAACCACTTTTCGGGTTTGGGCCGGGTAATTTTTTCTTCTTTTACAAACCCTATACCGTCACCAGCTTTCAAACTTACGTCAGCGACAATCCAGAGCGATCCGGTATTCACAGTTATTACCTCATGCTGTTGGTAGAGCAGGGCTTCCCCGGGCTACTGATCTTTCTGGTGCTGGTGTGCTCCGCTCTCCTCCTGGGAGAGCAGGGCTACCATGCACTGCCGCAGGGGCAGGCCCGACAGGCAGTAATGACGGCGCTTCTCTCCCTGGTCATCATTCTGGCCTTGCTTATTATCAATGATTTGGTGGAAACCGATAAAATAGGGCCTTTCTTTTTCATCAATCTGGCCTTACTGGTGAATTTCGGCAACAACAGCACCCAACATCCGGCTTATGAGTAAAGAAATGTTGTTGCAGCGCTTAGGTAAGGTTCAACAGTTAGCGGAAGCCGGTAAATGGCAACGCTTGCAGCAACATCCTCTGCGATACCTGGGAGCACTCCTATACCGGCATCTGTTGTATCCTCGTTTTTCAAAAGGCTTGCGCCTAAAGACGCCTACTTTTTTCGGCCCGCAGATGCACATCCGCCTGCCCGCTGCTATGGATATTTTTTTACTGGGCGCCAAAACGTATGATTCGGAAATCCGGCTTGCCCGTTTGTTGATCCATCAACTCAACCCGGGAGACGTTTTCGTCGATGTGGGCGCTCATTACGGTTTTTACAGCTTACTCGCTGCGCTGCTCTGCGGCGATAGGGGTAAGGTACTGGCGCTGGAAGCCAGCCCCCGTTCTTTTACCTTGTTGAACAATAATGTAAAGGGCTACCCTCAGGTACAAGCCCTGCATCTTGCAGCTGCCGACCGGGATGGAGAGCTGCGCTTTTATGAGTTCCCCACCCTGTTTTCAGAATACAACAGCAGCCGACCCGGGCAATACGATGAACAGGACTGGCGCCCCGGCGTGCAGGCCCGTTCCGTTCTCATCACCGGACGCCGGCTGGATGCCCTGTTGAGCGAAAGGAACCTGCTTCCCAAACTCATCAAAATTGATGTGGAAGGCGCCGAAGCGGAGGTGATCAAGGGGATGAGCGCACTACTCGCTCAGGGAAGAATCTCCATGATTGTAATGGAGTACCTGGCGCCCGACAGGAATAATGAGGCCCACCGGAAAGCCCGGAACCTACTCGAAGATTTTGCTTACCTGCCTTACCGCATTGATGACCAGGGCCGGCTTCAGGCCTGCCAGAACCCGGATGAATACCTGATGCGCCGCAAGCTTGAGTCCGACAACCTCTTGTTTTGCCGACCTCTTTAAACCGGAACAATAATTCGGTCTGTAAATCAGCTTTGGTTTACAAAAAATCCGTGGTTCGCAAAAGGGTGGAAAAGTCATTGGAGGCCAAGACTGTGAAAGACCCGGATAGAAAATAAACAGTGGATTTTTTGTTTCAAACCCTACTTTTGTCGCTACTTTTAAAGTCAACCTAAGCACCTGTCTATGAAAATGACCAAAGATATCCTCGACCGGCTTGAAAAGCTGGAAGAGAAATACGCCGTTATGGGGCAGGACATGCTGTCTTACCTCGATGGCTTGCTCTACGCCGACTATCTCACCTACTGGGATTACATTCACCTCGATACGCTGCTCAGCTTACAGACGCCCCGAACCCCACTGCCTGATGAAAATATTTTCATCCTGTACCATCAGATAACAGAGCTCTATTTCAAACTGAGCCTGCTGGCGCTTGAACAGCTCGTGGAAACCAAAAATCCTGATCCGGCATTGTTCCGGCGACAACTGGAACGGCTCAACAATTACTTCGAGCAGCTCGTGCATTCTTTTGGCATCATGGTGGAAGGCATGGATAAAGAGGAGTTTCTCAAATTCCGGATGAGTCTGCTGCCGGCCAGTGGTTTCCAGTCGGCTCAGTACCGGGAAATTGAATTCCACAGCACCGACCTGTACCACCTGACACGCCTGGATCTGCGCGAGGAGCTTGCGCCGGATGCACCCGTAGAAGCCTTGTACCCCAGGTTGTACTGGAAGTCCGGCGCTACGGAACTGGCTACCGGCCGGAAAACGCTTACGCTCCGTCAGTTTGAACGCAAGTACCGGGAGCGCTTCCTGCAGCTCGCCGGCGAAATGCAGACTCGTAATCTATGGCAGCAGTACCTCCGGCTACCGCCGGAAGCTCGCCGCGATGAAAGCCTTATCGAACTGATGAAAGACTATGACTTCAAGGCCAATGTCCGCTGGCGCCTCTCCCACCTGCGCGCCGCCGGCCGCTACCTCGATCGCCAACCGCAGGTCATCGAAGCTACCGGCGGTACTAACTGGCAGCAATACCTGCCGCCCCGCAACCAGCGCATCGTCTTCTTTCCCGAACTTTGGGCGCCCGATGAACTGGAGCATTGGGGCCGGCGGATGGAGAGATAGAGGAGGCTTTCCTTTTATATTATAAAAAAAGCAGGCAGTCGGAAGACTGCCTGCTCTTTTAAGTCAGTAGTATGTTGGTATCGCCTTACGGCTTACCTACGATCAGGCGGTGGGCGCTGGCGCGCGCGCCGTCGGCTCTGACGAGGACGGTATAGACGCCACTGCCGTAATCTTTCAGATCGATAGCCACCGGCTCGTCGGGCAGCTTATCGAAGTGACGGATGTCCATCAGTTGTCCGATGGCATTGTAAACCTCAATACTGCCGGTTTTGCCGCGGAACGTGCCCACCTCGACGTAAACGCCGGTGCTGGCAGGGTTCGGGTAAATCCGTACATCTTCTACCAGAGCGTTCACCTCTACGCGATGAATGTCCGTATAGATAACAATGCCGTCGTTCAGCACCTGTGCGGCGCGGTAGTGGTTGACTCCCTGTACCGGATCCGTATCGATCACGTTGTACTGGAGCTGACCTTCCGGCATCAGCGTGGTGATGGGCTGGAAATGCTCGCCGTCGCCGGAGCGTTCGATCACGTAGCGCTCGGTATCGTACTCACTGTCGAGCTGCAGGTGGAGTTCCACGTTGCGGTCGCTCTTGAGGAAGCCGCCGAGCGTTGGGGTGCGCGGTTTGGTGGTCGGCTTCTCTTCCTTGAAACAGGGGATCGAGATGGTGCAGGTAGTCTGGCAACCATTCGCATCCGTAACGGTGAGGCGGAAGTTCTGCGTGGTGAAGCCGGCGTTATAGGTGATGGTCCGCGTACCTTGTCCGCCGGTGAGGATGCCGTCGCAGTCGTACATCTCCCAGTGATAGGTGTAGGGAGCTACACCACCGGAAGCGGTGCCGGTCAGCGTGTTGCCGGAGGAACCGCAGGTAATGGCGTCGGCCGGTCCGATGGAACAGCTGATCTCGTAGTTGACTACGCGAATCTGCTGGGAAGCGGAGGCACTGTTGCCGCAGAAATCCGTAGCGGTCCAGGTGCGGGTGATGATGCTGTTGCCGCCACCCAGGTCTTCTACTTCTTCCATGAATGTCAACTCTTCCACATCGTTGAGATCGGCGGCGGTAACCTGGGCAGGCTTCGGAACGGAAGTGCCGCAGTAGAGCGTGAGGTCTTCCGGTACGTCGCGCAGGAACGGCGGCCGCGTATCGACGATGCGTACGATGATCGACAGATCCGAGCTGTTGCCGCAGGGATCGGTAGCCGTCCAGGTGTAGTCGTACTCGGCGAGGAAGCCGTCCTCGCTGCAGTCGCCGCTGCGCAGCAGCGTCGTCGTCAGTTCAATATCGATATCGTCGCTGCAGTCGTCCATAGCCATAACGGCATTGTCACCGAAATCCGGCAATTCGATCTCGTCGGTCTGTGTGACGTCCTCTCTTGCTACAATACCTTCCTCGGCGCCGGCCACCAGTACAGGGTGCTTGAAGGTCAGCTCGGGCGCTTCGGTGTCTTCGGAGAAAGTGCGTTGTTCGGTAGTACTGACATTGCCGCAAGCATCCACGGCCGTCCAGGTACGGACCAGGGTGGTGCCGCAGGGACCTTCTACGGTCTCTTCGGTCAGGGTCACCTCAGCCGTCATGCCGCTGCAGGCGTCCGTAGCAGTAACTACCGGAGCTTCACCGGGTTCGCCGCACTCGTCCTCGGGCGCATTATCGAATACCGGACCGCTGCGATCCTGTTCGTAAAGAACTTGCTCGCGTTCCGTTGCGTTGCCGCAGGCATCGGTAGCACGCCACAGGCGCGTAAGCTGTACGGACTGGAAAGCGCAAACATCGCCATCACTGCGGGTTTCGCTGATCAGTTCAACGATCACTTCGCCGCCGCAGGCATCTTCGGCAGCTACGCCGCTGAAGTCCTCGGCGCATTCAATGGTAGCGCCTTCTACAAACTCCGTCCAAACGAGCGGGGTCTGATCTTCGAAGTTGATGTCCGCTTCGAAGTTGACCGTGTTGTCACAAAGATCGGTAGCAGTGATCATCAGGGTGAGGGAACCGGTACAGGTGCCCTCATCAATGGCCGTATTCAACGTAATGGAGGATTCAAAATTCTCGATGATGCCGTTGCAGCCATCCTCAACGACGATCTCCAGTTCGGGGATACCCTCGGGCTGTGCGCAGTCGGCAACGGCGGTCAGCACGCCATCGACAAGCGGTAGCTCTTCGCCATTCTGCAGGATGCGTACTACAGGCGGTGTGGTGTCATCCATGGTCAGGCGCTGAATCGCTTGTGCGGTATTACCGCAAACATCGGTAGCCGTCCAGATACGCTCGTAGTACACGGCCCCGTCGCCGCAGTCCATAGGCCCGGTCTGCTCGAAGTCGAGCGCGGCGTTGCCGCATTCATCTTCGGCGCGAACGCGAGGCATAGCCGGCAGCTCGCCGGTAAAGCAAACATCTTCAGGAACACCAACTATCTTGGGCGGCGTATTGTCGACGACGTTGATCGTGTAGGACAGCTGGCTGCTGTTACCGCAGTCGTCAGTCGCCGTCCAGGTCATTACAATGCGATGGCGCAGGCCGTCTTCGCGGCTGCAGTCACCTGAGTAGGTAAAGTCAGTACTGAAGCGAACTTCCGGGGCGCTGCAGTCATCAGCAGCTGCGCCGTTGTCGGTGCCGAAATAGTCCGGCAGTTCGGAACAGTCCACCGTCCGCGCGCCGCCGTTGGCAGCGTCACGCAGCATACCGGTAAACTTCATGGAGGGAGCCGTATTGTCCCGCACCCGGATGACCTGCTGAGCAGTAGCGGTGCGGCCACAGCCGTCCTCGGCCGTGAAGGTCCGGATAATATCGAAGTAGCCGTCGCAGTCTCCTTCGACGATTTCTTCCTCTACGTGCATCGTCACATTGCTGCACTGATCAACGGCCTCGGCCATCTCCATGGGATAGTTGTCGAGGCAGTTACCGATGCTGCGGTCAGCTGGAACGTAAGTAAACTCCGGCGGCTTGGTGTCTACAATGAGTACGTAAAACTCAGCACTGCTGTGATTGCCGCACTCGTCAGTGGCAGTGACCATGCACTTCCACTTGCTGAGGAAATCCTTGGTCTCGTAGCAGTCGCCTTCTTCCACGAGCACGTCCTGCATGTTGATGTGGATATCTGATGCGTCGGAGCAGTTGTCGCTTGCCTCGAAAATCTCATCGAGCGGCAGCTCGAAAGGATCGAAGGCGCCGGAGAGGTTGTCGCATTCGATCTCGACGCGGTCGTCGAGGATGGTGATGACCGGATCGGTTTGATCGCTTCCACTATAAGAGACGGTAGGCGCCGGTTCGACGGTGTTACCGCACTCATCCTCTACGGTGTAGGTATAGGTAACGGACCAGGAGCAATCATCACCGGCTGGCGTTCCGCTCTTAGTAACAAATACGGTTCCTTCGCAATCATCAGCGTAAAGAGCGGCGATGTCTGCTTCGGAAGGCCCTGCGGGTATTTCATCGAAGCAAGCGTTGATGCCGGACTGATCGCTTGGGAAGGTGCCATTTAGTTTAGGTGCTGTATTATCCGTAATAATAAAATTCTCAACGCAAGTTTCACTAGGTTCTCCAGCATCTAAAATACCATCCATATCCAAATCATCCCAAATAGTATAAGTACGGGTGACCCTAATCCCTTTAGGATCTCCAGCACACAAAGAGCCAGTTACTGAATCGTCTACATCAAAACCAAGCTGTACACATACTGTATAGTCAGAGAAAGCCTCTCCAACTGTCTTTGGAGAAGGCAAAGCCGAAATAGAGCAACCCTCGATGGTTTGAACAGCGTCGCTGAGGTTGCAAGTCGCTGAAAAAGTGCAGCAAGTTCCTACCGTTACTGATTTCGTTTCTGTATCAGTGGATGATCCATCGGATACGGTAAGTGAAACTGTTTTCGTCCCTCCGGAGGAATAGGTGACAACATGAGGCCCTGCTGTGTTAGCATTGGTGGGGTTGGCGCCGGCGCCAAAATTCCAATTATAGGTATAGTTGCCCGAACCGCCGATAGTAGTATTGGTATAGGTGACAGTTTCAAATTGGCCTCCGGCGCATTCCTTGGTGTAATCGAAGTTTGCGACCAGAGGAATAGTTACAGTGATCGGTCCAAATGTTCGGCATTTTGATTTGGTGGTATTCGAACAGTCAAGAGAACCACCCGGGCAAACTGGACCAGAGGCAGTACCCCAAAATACCAGTGTGTTTTCTAAGGATACATTAAAGTCACAGCCCCAGGTAAAAGTTTGTGGAGCTGGGATACAAACAGATATAGAGGCCCCCGGTGACAGGGAAATATCGAAGCACTCTGATACCGTAAAGGAAGAAGAGACAGACGTTACCGTCCCGGTCAAGTAAATTCCATTGCGGTCGCTACCAGTCGTATTTTGTAATGTGACGCAAACATAGGTGGTAATAGGAGGATTATCACAGTCGCTGGACTGCAATCTGGTGCCAGCTTCATCACTTGCCAAAAAAACTTCAAGGATATCGATATCATTGGCCGTACAGTTTGCACCATCCGGTGGTGGATAGCAGGGGTGAACCTGAGCTTTCAAACTGTTAGAATTTACCAACAGGGTAAGAAAGAAAAATACACCAAGAGATAACTTTAAAAGTTGCTTGCTACAAATATTCTAACATAATTTTTAAAGGTGTCAAGGAAGTAGCAAGGGAGCCCTTATTGGTTTTTTGGTCGCTATTCAGAAAGTTAATGCTCCCCATCAAAAACAGTATGGGCAGCAAAATCCCGACATTCACACGCAGCGTACTGAATGCCCGGTGACAGTATTTTTTTAAGTTCCGATTCAAGTTCATTTGAAAAATTTTTAGGTGAAACTGAGGTCGTGTTCCGGTGGAAAGCTCCGCCGGGGCATAGCAATACCAGGATGGTCCGCGCCGTGAGGGCGCGCCATCGAACCGCGCCGGTAAAGTTGCGGCAGGTTCAGGTTACAAAATTATCTGTATGGTGGTGGCAGGTTGAAAAGCACCATTGGGATTTAGTTTATTGGTTAAGAGAAACTGGAAAATTCTATTTGCGATACTTTCGTATTCGGAAAAGAAAGAATGGAGGAGGATATAGAATTTCGGGAAAGGGTATACTTGTTGTCATAGTTTTGGTTACGGAACGCGAACTATTCATCTGTATGGATGAATAGGCCCGGTTTTGGATAGTACAAAAAAGGAATGCTTGCTGCATTTCTTTTTTATAGTTCAAGGGATATGTATTAAGGGGAGGAGGGATAAGTAAAAGAAGTTTTTTACTTGTGCGCTCTATGTTTTTAAAAATAAAGAAAAATAATAGATGGTGCAAAATAATATTCAAACAAACAAAAATAAAACGGCCCATCGCTTTTGGATGGGCGATGGGCCGTTCTATCTATCAGCACATTATAACAAGAGGAGGAGCTTATTTGCTAACAATAAATTTCTCCTGCTTGACGGTGCTATCTCCAACCTGCAGGGTGATGGTATACACGCCGCCCTGTACGTTGGCGAGATCTAAAGGAATGGGCTGAGCGGGAATAGCATCCCATTCCGTTTCGTATACCACATGACCCATCAGGTTGATGATCCGCAATTGACCTTCCTGGCCGCTGAAGTCGCTGAGGTTGAAGAACACCTCGTTATGACTCGGGTTCGGGAACACCTTGATGGCGCCGCTCTGAGGGGTAAGAGCAGATTGTTCCAGGTCTTTTCCGGCCTGTTTGTCCTCCTGCAGCGGGTTTGGTTGCTGTGTTTCCTCACCGACCAGCAGAACCTGTTCGGCGATGCTGCTGTTGCCGCAGGCGTCGATGGCTTCCCACAGGCGGGTGATTTGCTTTACGCCTTCGGTGCAGAAACCGGATGCCGGCTGGCTGTCGAGCAGCGTAAGGGTAACGGCCGCATCACAGTCGCTGAGCAGCGGAGTGGGCAGTACCTCGGCATCGCAGGCTACGGTTTGACTCAGGCTTTGCTCATCAAATACCGGTGCTTCGGTATCGACGAGTTGCGCGATAAAGCTAAAGGCGCCGGTATTGCCGCAGTTATCGGTAGCCGTGTAAGTTATCCGGACGCGGTACAGGAAGCCGTCTTCCAGGCAATTTCCTGTTTCGAGCAGTTCCATCTCGGTTTCATGGCCGAGGTTAGACTGGCAGAAGTCGAAGACATTGACCATCAGCTCCGGCAAACCGTATTCGAATCCGCTGTTGCAGTCGGTAGCGAGTGTGACGGTTGATCCATCGCTGATAAATTCGCCTTCCTTCGTTACCACCCGCATGTAGGGAGCGAAGGTGTCATCGTAGGTGATGTATTGCTCGTGGCGGGTACTGTTGCCGCACTGATCATAGGCGACCCAGGTGCGGATAATGCGGGTGCCGCCTGCAAAGCATTCCTCCCGGCGCTCGCCCTGAAAGGTCAGGCTCACCTCGCCGCCGCAGTCATCGATAGCGTAGATGTTGTCAGGGATGGGCGGCGCCTCCGCCGCACAGGTATCTGCCGGCAGATTGTGAATCGTAGGGGGCGTATTGTCGACAATGATCAGGTTCAGGGAAAGCGAAGTGCGGTTGTCACACTGATCGGTAGCCTGCCAGGTGATGCGGTAGGCCGGGTCGGAACCGGAGAGGGAGCAGAGGTTCGGTTCCCGGAGCTCGTCTACTACAATGTTCACGCCCGGATCCTTGTCGCAGTCGTCGGTAGCGGTGATCAGGCCGGCATCGCTGCGCAGGTTTTCGAAGGCGCCGCAGGAAACCGTGATGGTGTCCCCGTCGGCCAGGCCGGCGTACTCAGGTTGCTGGAATGACAGGCGGGGAGCCGACTGATCGGTGATCTTGGCGATGACCTCGAAGGTGTTGTTCCAGCCGCATTCATCTTTGGCTAGCCAGGCAATCCGGTGTAACTCGTAGTCCTGCTGAGTACAGAGCGGTGCGCTGATGCGCTCGTGGGATTTGCTCAGTGTGAGCTGACGGGAGCAAACGCTTTCCGCGGTAACCAGATCCTCTCCGTTGATCAGTTGCGCGAGGCCGGCGCAGTCGGTGCTGAGGGTATCGCCACTGGACAGGCCCTGGAGTTGGGGCGCGACCACTGTCATGACCGGCACGGCGTTGCTACGGGTTACGGTGATAACCTGGGTGAAGGTTTCTCCTTCGTTTCCGCAGCCGTCGGTCGGTGTCCAGATACGGGCAATTCTGTATTTCGGATCGCAGATCGGATCCAGGTAGCGCTGTTCGTAGTGCACTTCGCCGCCGCGGCCGTTGTCGAGCAATGACAGGCTGGGCGCTTCCGGAATATTTTCACAGGTCGTTTCCACCACCGGCGCAGGCGTTTCGGCAATACTGGGCGCCGTGGTGTCGACCACGTCGAGGAAGACGGTAAAGCCGGCTTCCTGGCCACAGGCGTCGGTTGCCGTCCAGGTGAGTTCCCAGCGCTGCAGGTAGCCTTCGCTGCTGCAGGTCTCGAGGTCCTCCAGGAGGGTAGCGTCAAAGGAAATATCCACCGGCTGATTTTCATCGGTTGCGGTGATATCCGCGGCGCTAAAGGAAACGGGATCCCATTCCGGATCCTGGAAATTGGCCTCTACGGTGAGGGTGCTTCCCTCACCGACACCCTCCAGTTGCCCGGTAGTGGTAATTACGGGAGCTTCCGTGTCGACCGTTACCTGAATGGTTTGGGTGCAGGAAACCGTATTGCCACAGTTGTCGGTGGCCTGGTAAGTACGGGTAATCGTTTCGATTTCGCCGTTGCCGGCCGGCTGACCGGAAGTTTCATCGGCAACCCAGGCTACGTCCAAGTTGTACTCCAGCCCGCAGTCGCTGACGATGGAGCCGCCGGCAAAATCCTTAGCCGGGAAGGGCTCGGAACAGTCGACAGCCAGATCGGGCGGGCAGGTCATTACGGGCGCCTCTTCGTGTCGCAGGGTGATGACTGCCTGGCAGGTGGCGATACGGCCGGTCGGTGTTTCGTGGGAGAAGGTAACGATCTGCTCCGTACGGCAGTCGCCGCCGTCGAAACGCTGGAAGTCATAATCATTGCTGACTGCCGGCTGGTCTTCACAGGAGTTAAGTATATCTACATTATCGAGCCAGGCGGCGATTTTGGCGTCCCGCTCAGGATCCGCGCAGCTGACTTCGAGGGAGGCCGGGCAAACCAGCTTTACCTTTGGTTCCATGACGTCGACGGCGCAGACTGAACGACAGCCGTTAACGTCGGTGACGGTAACGCTATAGGAGCCTGCGCTCAGGTTTTTGATTTCCCGGGTAGTTTCGCCGTTGCTCCATTCATAGGTAAAGGGCTCCACGCCGCCGGAGGTCATGACAAAGAGGGCGCCGTCACTGGCGCCTTCACAGCTGGCATCGTTAGCGTTCATCGCCCAGCAGGCAAACTCCTTGATACCGTCGCTGATGCGTACATCGCAGGTAGTGGTGCAGCCGATAGCGTCCGTGACGGTTACTTCGTGGATACCGGGAGAGAGATTTGTTGCAATTTTGCCGGTCTCTCCATTATCCCATTCGAAGGTGTAGGGCTGTACGCCACCGATGGGGAACACCTCAGCGCTTCCGTTGCTGTTGCCTTTGCAGGTGACGTCCTGGATGATGTCGACGTAACAGGCGAGCTCGGCAGCTTCCCCGATTTTTACCAAACAGATCGTAGTGCACTGCAGTTCGTCCGTGACGGTGACGCTGTGTTCCCCCCGGGTAAGTTGGGAAGCAGTAGCCGTGGTTTCCCCGTTATCCCACAGATAAGTGTAGCCGCCGTTACCGCCGCTGGCGACAACGGTAGCGCTGCCGTTATTCTCTTCTTTACAGCCGACGGGAATAACATCCGTGATTTCACAGGAGAGCCCTTCCAGCGGTGCTGTGATGTCGATCGAACAGGTGCTCGTGCATCCCAGTCCGTCGGTGACCGTGACCGTGTGCTTACCGGCGGAAAGCATGGAGGCGGTAGCGCCGATTTCGCCGTTATCCCATTGGAAATTATAGCTTCCATTACCGCCGCTGGCTACGACCGTGGCCTGGCCGGTGGCTTCACCGAGGCAGTTAATAGGCCTGGTATCACCAATTTCGCAGATGAGTGGCGCAGGCTCTTCCAGCGTAACGCTGCAGACGACGGAGCAGCCTTCGGCGTCCGTGACGGTTACTTCGTGCAGGCCGGCCAGCAGTTGGGTAGCGGTAGCGGTAGTTTCGCCGTTGTCCCACAGGTAGGTATACCCGCCGTTGCCTCCCTCGGCGGCGACGGTGGCCTGGCCGTTGCTTTCTGCATCACAGCGGATCTTTTTCACGTTGCTGATGGAGCAGGAAAGCGGGCTGGGACTTTCGATATTTACGGTACAGGTCACGGTACAGTCGTTGGCATCGGTGACGGTAACCTCGTGCGTACCTGCCAAAAGCTGGGTGGCGGTAGCGGTGGTTTCGCCGTTGTCCCAGAGGTAGGTATAGCTGCCGCTTCCTCCGGAGGCATTTACGGTAGCGCTTCCGTTCTGATCACCCGCGCAGGTGACCGGCCGTATATTTTCAATTCCGCAGGTAAGTGCTTCTGGCTGATCGACGCTGATATCGCAAGTCATGCTACAACCGTTGGCGTCGCGGACTGTAATGGTGTACGTACCGGTGGAAAGACCGGAGAAGTTGCCCGAAGATTGAAAGTCGCCTTCGTCCAGGCTGAATTCATAAGGAGCGCTTCCACCGCTGACATTGGTAGTGACTTCACCGTCTTGGCCACCGAAGCAGGAAGCGGCCTTGGCGCTGCATTCCAGTGCCGGCATTTCGTTGACCTTGAGTTCCCGGCAGCAAAGAGTTTCACAGCCCTGTTCATCAGTTACGGTTACGCAGTAAGTGCCCGCAACACTGATATTTCCTGTCGAGGGGCCGTCGGCTGTAAAATCCCCCGGGCCTTCCCAGCGGTAGCTGTGGGTAGCGGATTCGGGAGAGACCTCCACTTTAAATACGGTGGACTCGCCTTCGCAGATGACATCGGGGCCCTTGATCTGGCAGGTGAGTATAGGTACATTCTGGCTGACCACACGGGTGACGCTGGCGAACCACCAGGTATTAAGGGTGCTTTTGTCCCCGTAGCCGGTTGTGAGTGCATCGTTGAGGGTCGTGCAGCTCTGGTTGGGTTCGAAGTTGGTCCAGGTGCGGCAATTTTCGGTGCGGCATTCGCAGCCGCCGCGGCCGTCGAGGGGCTGGCCGGTGCCGGGCGCCTCGTTGATATTGCGATCGTCCCAGTAGAGCACATTGGTCAGGCTCATATCACCGCATTGCGGTCGCACGGCTTCTACGCAAAAGCCGTTTTTCAGGAACTCTCCGTCATAGACGGCCCAGTTCTGAACCCCTTGCGTATAGACGTAAATGAGGTCAACCTGCTCGCCGAATTCGAAAGCGGAGCCGTCGCCTTTCATGCCGTCCCAGGAGACGCATTTGCTGAGTGGGCCATCCGGTTCGAAGCAGTGGACGAGGATGACATCTTCCGATTCGGGATCGAAGCGGCCGTTTTGGTTAAAGTCGAGGATAATGTCGACCTGACCGGCGCGGGTGACGCTGACCTCAAGGCAGTAATTGCCGTCGGCATCACAGTTGATCGTGCCGGCGCCGTTAACGGCGCCGCACTCTCCGTCGGGAAACACAGCGCGATCGGGTTCGTGGAGAAATATTTTATGTTGGGCGGCATTATTGGTGGCGTTGACGCCGGGGATAGATTTGCGGTCTTCCGCAAAATTACCGCTAGTACCGGGGCCGGTGGTGTTAAAAGCCACGGTGAAGGCCAGTCCCTGGAATCCGGAATCGGTGAAATCGATTTTGGAGACGAAACCATCGGCGGTGTAGGAATACAGGGTGCCGTTAAATTTACGGTCCCATCCGCATTCTTTCGGATTGGTGCCGTCTTCCACAGGGGTGCGCAGGGCCCAGTTTCTGGACCACACGCGGCCGGTTACCGGACTGTCATCCCGGGTAACCGTAATATCCCAATAGCCAATCAACACCTTGGGGTCGCCATCTATGCCGTAGTCTTGAAATTCGATATAATAATCGCCGGCCTGACCGGGCAGGAATTCAAAAACACGATCCATCTGATTGCCGTTGGCGGGGTTGGGCGCCATGAGGCCGGTGCTGTAGGCGCCGAAGGCAGCGTCATCCCAGCCGCTGACATTGGCGTTTGTATTGTCGATGATAAAGGGGCCGTGTACCACGGGGTCGGCGCCGTCCGGATTGACGCGTTTAATACGAAAGCGGTAACGGCTGTTGAGCATACTGCTGATAGGCGTGCCCTGTTCCGTATACTCGCTGGTCAATCCGAGGTGAATGACTTCCGAAGGATCGGCGATCGTGAGGTACAGGCGGCTGTCGGCCGGGCCATCGAAAGCAGCGAAGTTGCTGAAATCGACGCGGCTCGTGAGCAGCATGGTGATGTCGCTCGGGGTAGGAGCGAGTTGACGGGTGCCCTCAGCCAGCAGTTGTGGGGGGCGCCAAAGGGCAAACAGGCAAAGGAAAATAAGGCCCATGGCCTTTGGAATAAGCTGGTCGATGCGTTTCGGCTTTTTCTTTTGCCGAAAGGCGGAAAAGATAACACTCATTGCTTTTGGGTTTATGTTAGTAGTATCAAAGTTCCAGAAAATGTTGATCCGTGTTATTTGCTTAGCTGCATAGATCTGTACCTAATGCCAGGCATTAGCAAAAGGAGGGGGAGGATTGGGGAGCCACGGTTCCGCGGCAAAAACAGGGCAGATTTGTAAAAGGGTTTCTGTCATTTTCATGATGAAGATGCGTAAGGAAATTTGGATTCAGGGGCCAGTTATGCGTTTATCTTCATCACGAGGGGCCAGTCAATTGGTAATCAAAAGTGGAATATACAAAAAATATAATACAACAACGAGAGGAATAAGTTAAATTTTCTCTCTGTGCAAAACTACGTATTTTTACGCAAATAAATCTAATTTTTTATAATTAGAAAATGGAAAATACCTCACTTCATCAGATCCACACTTTTTGCCGTATTTGCGAGTCGCTCTGCGGCCTGGAAATATCGCTGGAAGGTAACCAGATTGTAGATATCCGACCGGACACTGCGCATGTCGCCACACGTGGATTCGCCTGTCCGAAAGGGCTGAAGCAACACCGGCTTTATTCTTCTCCGGACCGCTTGCAGTACCCGATGAAGCGCGAGGGTGACAGTTGGTCGCGCATTTCCTGGGAGCAGGCTTTGGAGGAAATCGGGGCTAAGGTCCGGCAGTTGCGCAGGAATTATAGTCCGGACGCTATTGGAATGTACGTGGGGACGGCAGCCGGGTTCGGCGTTCTGCATCCGGTATTTGCCCAGGGCTTTATGCAGGGCGTCGGTTCCCGCAGTATGTACGCCTCGGCAACACAGGATTGCAGCAACAAATTTGCCGTGTCCGATCACATGTACGGCTTTCCTTTTACGCAGCCTTTCCCCGATCTGCACCATACGAATTGTCTCATCGTGGTAGGCGCCAACCCGGTGGTTTCGAAGTGGAGTTTTCTGCAGGTGCCTAATCCGAGTCTGCATCTCAAGGAGATGGAACGCCGTGGCTGCCGGATTTTTTTCGTCGATCCCCGGCGTACCGAATCGGCCAAAGTGGCGGGGGAGCACGTGTTTATCCGGCCCGGCGCCGATGTGTTTTTTTACCTTTCTTTTCTCCGGGAGCTGATGCATTGCGGTGGAGTAGACCGGGAAAAGGTGAATCGGTACATGAAAGGGTACGAATCGATAGTGCAGCTCGCCGAGCCCTGGACGGCAGAACGCAGTGCCGAGGTTACCCGGATCCCGCCCGCCCGCCTTCGGGAGATGGTCACGGCTTATCTGGAGGCCGACGGCGCCGTATTATACAGTTCGACGGGCGTAAACATGGGAGGGAACGGCCTGTTGGCCTTTTGGATTCAGGAAGTGATCAACGCCGTCAGCGGCAACCTGGACCGTCGCGGCGGTGCACTGGTAGGCAAAGGGATAATGGACTTTGCCCGCTTTGGCAGCAAACGCGGTATTCTTATGCGCCGCGACCGATCCCGGGTGGGCAACTTGCATTCTGTCAATGATGCTTTTCCGGGAGGGTTAATGGCGGACGAAATTCTGACACCCGGGGATGGACAGCTGCGGGCGCTGTTTGTCACCGGCGGCAATCCGCTTATCACCATGGCTAATTCCAAGCGGCTGCGGGAAGCTTTCCAAAAACTGGAGTTACTCGTAACATTGGATATTCAACCTACCGAAACCGGCGCCCTGGCCCACTACATGCTGCCCTGCACCTCTCCGCTGGAACGCCCCGACCTGCCTTTCATCTTTCCCCTGATGCTGGGGCTGCAGTCCAAACCCTACCTGCAGGCAACCGAGCGGATCGTAAAAGCAGAAGGAGAACAACGCGATGAAGCCACTATTTATCTCGACCTGGCGCGGGCCAGCGGCGTCAACCTGTTCGGTTCGGGAACGGCACAGCGTTTACTTGAACTTATGAAGCGCTGGCACTCCTGGCGCCGGCCCGGCGATGAACAACCCAGCCTGCCCCAGCGTAGCCTGCTTTCTCTCCTCCTGCGCGTAACTGGGCAGGGAAGCTTCCGCAAACTGCTGCGCCACCCGCACGGTGTACTTCGTGAGGATCACCAGCCCGGCTCCTTTCTCGGACAGCGCGTGTACACCCCGGACGGGCGGATCCAGCTTGCCCCAGCCATCCTGTTGGGACAGGCCCGCCGGCTCGAACTGGATTTTTACAAAGAGCTGGAAACAAAAGACCAATTGCGGCTGATCACCAAACGCTTCGTCACCACTCACAACTCCTGGACGCACAATCTGCAAGCCTTCGTCAGTGGAGAACGGCATACCAACTACCTGTACATGCATCCGGATGATGCCGGGCGGCTGGGACTGCAACCTAAAGACCTGGCCGATGTCCGCTCCGCTACCGGAACCGTACGGCTTCCCGTACGCCTGCTCAATGATCTAATGCCCGGCGCCGTAGCCCTGCCTCATGGCTGGGGCCACCAGAAAACGGGGCAGCAAATTGCTAACAAGACCAAAGGCGTCAATGTCAACATCCTGGCCGCCGACGGCCCCGATAGTCTGGAGCCCATCTCCGGTATGGCCCGCCTAACCGGTATCCCCGTCGATGTACAACCCGCTAAGGGCCCCCAGGCGCATACCTGGTCAGGGCTGGAAGAAGAGGAGTAACCGGAAGACAGAAAAACCGGGACGTGTAGATCTGTAAAAGGAGGAGGCAGGCGGCCGGTCTGCTACTTCGTTTTCCGATCACAGCTCCATTTCTGCCGGATTCGCTGATCCCGCTTGCCGGCCAACTATAATTTGGGATGAAAGGGCGCCACGGAAATAATTATTCGAGTATTCGGGAGGGCTGCTGGACGGATGCAGCGGATCACCAGGCCGGCTCTCCGTAAGTGCTTGTCTTTCAATTGATCCAATTTGATCATTGTGATGTAAAAAAAGGAGACATGCGCTTTTTTAATAGGATCAAGTTGTATACCTTTGCACCGATTTAGAAAACACCATATAACTAGGAGTTGTGAAAGTAAGCTCTATGCGTTTTTCCACTATTCTTATAGCAGCCTTTCTTTGGATGTTCCAGGTGAATGTTCTGGCACAGGAAGATCATCAGGGGGAGACTTATGCGGCCGATCAGGAGGTATCCACTCATCTGGAGGAAGAGTATGATCCTGTCGGTACCGTGATGGAGCACATCTCTGATGCTAATAATTTTCACATCTGGAAGGATGTGCATCTACCGCTTCCCTGTATGTTGTATGCACCCGAAGCGGAGCCGAAGTGGTCTTTCTTTATGTCCAGCGTATTTGACCACGGCCATACGGCTGTTGACGGATACGTGTTGAATCACGGACGGATCAACCGGGTTGCTCCGGGCCAGGACTTCCCCATGGAGGGAGAAGTACACATTGATGAAGTCGTACATGAGACGATCACGACGGGGGAAGAAGAGAAAAAGGAGGAAGTGTACTATGCCGTATATAAAGGAGAACAGTACCTGTTGCAACCGCCCAGCACGCTGGACGGTGGTTTTCTCGGTGGCGGTTTTACGTCTTTTTATGATTTTTCCATCACCAAGGTGGTGTTTTCAATGATTCTTGCCAGCATTCTGCTGATTTGGTTGTTCACGGCGGTAGCCCGGGGGTACAAGAAAAACGAAGGCCAGGCGCCTTCCGGCGTACAGTCGTTTATGGAACCCTTTTTCACCTTTATCCGCGATGAGGTTACGGTTCCCATGATCGGGGAGAAGCACTACGAGCGCTTTCAACCCTTCATCATGACCTTGTTTTTCTTCATTCTGTTCTGCAACCTGCTGGGGCTGGTTCCCTTTTTTCCGGGAAGCGCCAATATTACCGGTAATCTCGCCGTAACGGGTACGCTGGCGATTTTCACTTTCCTCGTCACCAATATAAATGGCAATGCCCATTATTGGGAGCACATTTTCTGGATGCCCGGCATTCCGGGTTGGGTGAAAATCATTCTGACGCCGGTGGAGGTGCTCAGTTTGTTCATCAAGCCTTTTTCGCTGATGATTCGTTTGTTTGCCAATATTACGGCAGGCCATATTATCATCCTGAGTCTGATCGGTCTGATTTTCCTTTTCGGCAACAACGGGGAAAGTGTTGGCGGAGCGGCGGTCGGTGGCGTAGTCGGTGGATTATTCACCGCCTTCATGAATCTGATCGAGTTGCTGGTTGCCTTTTTGCAAGCCTTTATCTTTGCCATCCTTTCTGCATCATATATCGGTCAGGCGGTAGAAGAGGGGCATATGGGCGAAGCACACGAGCACGAAGTGGAAACGGCGGCGCAGGCCGGAACGAGCGTTTAAATTGCACTCAATCTTTTTATTTCATCATAAATCCATTTTAAAATGGGAGCTATTGGAGCTGGAATTGCAGCATTAGGTGCCGGAGTTGGCATCGGTTTGATCGGCAGCCGCGCTATGGATGCCATCGCCCGCCAACCCGAAGCCGTAGGCGACATTCGTAACAACATGATTCTCACCGCCGCCCTCGTCGAGGGCGCCGCGCTGTTTGCCATCGTTGTTGGTCTGCTGGCCGGCTGATCGCATCGAAAAAGCAGGCCGGGGGGCAGCGGTTGGCTGTCATTCCCGGCCCACTCAAGTAAATCGAATATTCAACTATATAGAGTTAGCGAAAACCGGATGGAAAGCACCGGAATTACAATAAGTCTCTAACATCATAATTTACGATAGGTCATGACTACGCTGCTGTTAGCCGATCTCAATGTTATCAAACCCGATCCGGGCCTTATTCTTTGGACCTCGATCGTTTTCATCATTGTCTATTTCCTGCTGGCGAGATTTGCTTTTCGGCCTATTCAGGATGCCTTGAAGAAACGCGAGCGGGATATTCAGAGCTCGCTCGACGAAGCCAAGAAGGCCCGGGAGGAAATGGCCAACCTGAAAGCTGAAAATGAAGAGCTGCTGAAGCAGGCTCAGGGAGAACGCTCCAAGATTTTGCGCGAAGCCAATGAAGCAAAGGAGGCCATTGTCAACGAAGCCAAAAATAAAGCAAAGGAAGAGGCGCGTAAAATAGTAAACTCAGCGAAAGAGGAAATTGAGAATATGAAGAAAGAAGCGCTGGTGGACCTCAAAAATCAGGTCGGCAGTATGGCGATCGATATCGCCGGCAAGATCATGCGCAAAGAGCTGGCAAAAAGCGGCGAGCAGGATCAGTATACGAAGAAACTTATTGACGAAATCAAATTCAACTAATCAAAGCAGCTGCTGTTGCATTAGTTGTCAGGTAAAAGTGACTGACTATGTCTGTTAAGAGCGTTTCATCGCGATATTCCAGGTCCCTCCTCGAACTGGCTCAGGAGCAACAAATACTGGAGCCTGTATATCAGGATGTCCTGACCCTGCAGGAGTTAATGAAGCACCGCGAGCTCTTTGTTATGATCAAAAGCCCGGTCATTCCCAATGATAAGAAGATTCGGGTCATGGATGAATTGCTGGAAGGTAAAGTCAACGACCTGACAATGCGTTTCGTCCGCCTGGTGATCAAAAAAGAACGCGAAGAGCTGCTGCCCTATATCGCCGATGAGTTTGTTAGCCAGTATAAGCAAGTCAAAAACATCTCTACGGTCAACATCTATTCCGCCGTGGAACTGGATGCCAAGTTAGTTGAATCGATTAAGGCAAAACTGCGATCGGAAAGTATGATAGACGGGGAGATAGAAGTGGTGCAGAAAATTGATGAAAGCCTGGTCGGCGGCTTTATACTGGAATTCGATGAGTATCGTTATGATGCCAGTATTTCCTGGAAGCTGACCGATCTGCGTAAAAAAAACTATGATAAAAATCTTTACGAATCAAAAATCATCGCACGCTAATCCTTTCATGATTGCTGGTTCATGATGAATAACTACCAGGTGTAAACTTTTGTATAAAAACGGACTTTCCGGCTCCAAGGCCGGAAAAAAGCAAATTCAAATTACTATGGTTGATGTAAGACCTGAAGAAATATCCCAGATACTCAAGCAGCAAATTTCCGGCATGAGCACCGAAGCTGAACTCAGCGAATCGGGCACCGTGTTGCAGGTGGGCGACGGCATCGCCCGCGTATACGGGTTGAGCAAAGCTCAGGCCGGAGAACTCGTCGAGTTCCAAACGGGAGTGGAAGCCATCGTCCTCAACCTGGAGGAAGATAATGTCGGTGTCGTACTTATGGGACCGGAAGAAGGAATTAAAGAAGGCACCACCGTAAAACGTACCGGCCGCATCGCTTCTATCGAAGTAGGAGAGGGCTTCGTCGGCCGCGTGGTCAACCCGCTGGGAGAACCTATCGACGGACGCGGAGAAATCAAGGGCGAGCGCTACCTCATGCCGCTCGAACGCAAAGCTCCGGGTGTTATCTACCGACAGCCGGTATCCGAGCCGCTGCAAACGGGTATCAAGGCCATCGACGCCATGATACCGATCGGTCGCGGCCAGCGCGAACTTATCATCGGTGATCGCCAGACCGGAAAGACTGCCATCGCTATCGACACCATCATCAACCAGCGCGAATTCTACGAGCGCGGCGAACCTGTTTACTGCATCTACGTAGCTTCCGGACAGAAATCCTCTACCGTCGCCCAGGTGGCCCGTACCCTGGAAGAAAATGGCGCCATGGACTATACGGTTATCGTTTCGGCTTCTGCTTCCGACCCGGCGCCGCTGCAGTTCTACGCACCCTTTGCCGGCGCCGCTATTGGCGAGTTTTTCCGCGATACCGGCCGCCCCGCACTGATTATCTTCGACGATTTGTCCAAACAGGCAGTGGCTTATCGCGAAGTATCTCTGCTGCTGCGTCGCCCGCCCGGGCGCGAGGCTTATCCCGGCGACGTCTTTTACCTGCACTCTCGCCTGCTGGAGCGCGCCTCCAAAATTATCGCGGATGACAGTATCGCTCGTCGGATGAATGACTTGCCCGAATCCCTGCTTAACGCAAAGGATGAAAATGGCGAATCCATTATCAAAGGAGGCGGTTCACTGACCGCGCTGCCTATCATCGAAACACAGGCCGGTGACGTCTCGGCTTATATCCCGACCAACGTTATTTCCATCACTGACGGACAGATCTTCCTGGAATCCAACCTTTTTAACGCGGGGGTTCGTCCGGCTATTAACGTGGGTATCTCGGTATCCCGGGTGGGTGGATCGGCTCAGATCAAGGCTATGAAAAAAGTGGCCGGTACGCTGAAGCTCGATCAGGCACAGTACCGCGAACTGGAGGCTTTCTCCAAATTCGGTTCCGACCTCGACGCCGCTACCAACGCTGTGCTCGAGAAAGGTAAGCGGAACGTGGAAATTCTGAAACAGCCTCAATACTCTCCACTGTCGGTAGAAAAACAGGTAGCTATTATTTACCTGGGCACCAATGGCTTGCTCCGTAATGTGCCTGTCAATAAGGTGCGTGAATTCGAAGAGGTATTCCTGACAACACTGGAACAACAACATCCCGATGTACTGGAAACTTTCCGCCAGGGTAAACTGACTGATGAGGCGACATCAACGCTGCGCGAACTGGCAGCGGAATTGTCCAAGCAATACGAAAAATAATTTTTTAGACAGAAGAGGAGGAAGGTACCGTAGCGGTTCGCTCTGTATATCTTCCCTCTTTGACAATCCATTCTCCGCAATGGCTGCAAACTTAAAAGAGGTACGCGAAAGAATCCGCTCTGTTCAGAATACGCAGCAGATCACCAGGGCCATGAAAATGGTCTCGGCTGCCAAACTGCGTAAGGCACAGGAGGCCATACAGAAAATGCGCCCCTACGCCAATAAGCTGAACGCTATGTTGCGCAATATTCTTTCCAACCTGGAAGGAGACGCCGTGACCACTTTCGGGCAGGAACGTCCGGTGGAAAAGGCCTGTATCGTCGTAGTAACTTCCAACCGCGGCCTTTGCGGCGCTTTCAACACCAACGTTAATAAAGCCGCCGCCGCCACGATCGAGACCAAATTCGCAGAGGTCTATGAAAAAGGCAACCTTTCCTTGTTGTTTATTGGAAAAAAAGGCTACGATTACTTCCGCAAGCGTTACAGCAATATCCATTTTATCACGGATTACGTCTCCTTGTTCGACGACTTGAGCTTTGACAACGTTTCCAAGGTTTCTCAGTATCTGATGAATGCTTTCGAATCAGAAACCTTTGACGCCGTACACGTAGCGTTCGGTCAGTTCAAAAATGCGGCAACCCAATTGCCCATAGCCGAACAATTCCTGCCGGTTGTCAAACTCGAAAAAGAAGAGGAAGGCCAGAATATCCGGGCCGATTACATTTTCGAACCCGGAAAAGAAGGCCTGCTTGAATATCTCGTGCCTAGTATCCTGCAGACCCAGTTTCAAAGCTACCTGCTCGATACCCATGCTTCCGAACACGGCGCCCGGATGACGGCCATGGATAAGGCCACCGATAATGCCCAGGAGTTACTCAAGGATCTCCGACTGAGCTACAACAAAGCTCGTCAGGAAGCTATTACACAGGAAATCATGGAAATCGTCGGCGGGGCCGCTGCTCTAGAAGGGTAATAGGAAAAACCGGATTTCCCTCCTGTCGGACAAAATAAAACGAAAAATAGAAGGCATGATGATCTTTTCATCATGCCTTTGCTTTTTGATGGATGTTTAAACCGCTGCTTTTCAGGGATTTGGAAAAAATGGATAGGTTTTTTTTAATTATCTGCCTTTATCATTAGCATATATTAATCATATTTTTTTATATTTGCTTCGAAACAAAAACAGACAGGATCGTAAGATAGAAGTTTACACTTTCCCAAAAATCGTTTAAGCCTAGATTTTCTCGACCTAATTTAACTGCACTGCGGTTTACTTCCCTATCTATCTGTCATCCTCGTCTAAGATGACCTAGTAATAACGAACCATAATCTCATGAGAATTCCCTTCGAATTCCATAAAAAAATCTACTATTCTTTTAGCGTCTTTATCCCTATCGGGGTAAGGACTTTCCTCGTTTGGCTATTTACTTTAGGAAATCATAAATCTCTAAACATTCTCTTTATGGAAAAGACGACCTTTACTTTTACCTCTTTCC
>CAZWDL010000089.1:0-30899 GCA_964632995.1 uncultured Saprospiraceae bacterium | reverse complement strand
TTCATTGGCCGGATCGCCGCCCAGCCGGGTGACCAGTTCCCGCCAATCGGCTTCGGTCGGCAGGCGCCAGCCCAGTTGGCGACAGGCGCGATCGGCGGCCGCCCAGGTGTAGAGGCGGCCGTATTGGGTGCAGTTGCCCCCCGCCCCATCGTAACACCAGGATTCTTTTGTTTCCAGTTGCAGATTCTCGGCCATCCAGGTAGGGCCCTCCCGGAATTGCAGCACCCGGTAGTCTTTTCCTCCGAGCCGTTGGGTTTTCAGTTCGAAAGGTGGCGCTTCCTTAGAGCTATCCGATTTGCTTAGTTCCTGCAGGTGGCTTTCAGCTTCGGTCCGGTACTTGCTATCGGGGAAAGCGCGCAGGAACCGCTGATAAGCGGCAATCGTATTTTGCTGCTGGGTGGCTTGCCAGGCCTGCTCTTCCCGGGAGACAGCAGGTGCTGCTTCGCCGGTTGCCGGCGCTCTAAGTTCAGACAGTCTTTTGCTGGCCTCCCCGCGATGGGCGCCGTTGGGGAAAGCCTCCAGATAGCGTTGGTAGGAAGCTACGTCGTTCCGCTCCCGGGCCATCGCCCAGGCTTTGTCCTCCCGGCTGGGTGCCGTATTGGATCCCTCAGGTGGTTTGGATCCGTTTACTGCTGAATTGTCCTCACCGACATCACTTCTTTCCTCTTCGGCCATTACTTCCGGTTGACTATTTTCCATTACTGCGGGTGGCAGAGCTGCTTCCTCCGCACTGGTTCGCTTATTGCCTCTGGACAGTATCCAGGTGCCGGCGATCAGCAAGAGCAGGACAGCCAGCGCGTAGGGCAAATATTTTTTCCAGACAGGCGGCTCAGAAGCTCCGGCGGCGGAAACACGACCGGTCACCGGTGGCGTTTTCCCCCTCGAAACCGATGGTGCCGAATCGGGTGCATCGAATTGTTCCAGCGCTTCGATGCGGGCGCGGGCAGCAGCGGCATGATGGCCATCCGGAAAGCGGCGCAGAAAGTTCTGGTAAGCGTAAATGCGGTCGATCCGCTGCGCTCCTTTCCACTCGCGGTCTTCTTCGAGCTGCCGGATGCGTTGCAGGGCCTCCTCCGCATACTGGCCGGAAGGGAAACGCTCCAGGTAATCATTGTAGGCGGGAAGGGTATTGGCTGCTGCACATTGCTCCCAGAAATTGGCCTCGCTGGCGCGCAGGCGAAACACATACTGCCCGCCTTTGTGGCCCACGTCATATACCGGATTGCCCTCCGGCAGCTGCCGGTACTGCGCGCGGGTCATTTCGATGACGCGGTCGGCCAATTTGGCGACATTGAGTTTCGCCAGGCGATTCGTGCGCAGCACATCCAGGATGCTGGAAGCAAAAGGGCTGTTGCCGCCCGGCTCACCATCATACACTTCTTCATCGTGCCGCCCGGAGCAGATCGCCCAGCGGGATTTGCGGCCTTCCAGTTCGTCAACCGCATAAGTTGATCGACTGGCGCCGCGAACGAAGAGCGAGCCGGAAAAGCAGGAGTCGCTAATCAACAAGGTATGCAGGGAATCAATATCTTCCAGGTAACCGCGAATAGTTGAATTGCGGATGTATTGAGAAGTATTGTCCCGTTCGGCGTCGTAGGGGATCCAGTAACCTTTTTCCGTTTTAGGATTGAGATGACCGTGACCGGAATAGTAGAGCAGCAGGCGGTCACCGGGTTGGACATCATCGACGAGGCGGTCCAGTTCGGTAATGATGCGATCACGCGTAGCGACCTGATTGTAGAGGGTGATGATGCAATCATCATCCACTTCGTAGTTTTCCCGCAGCACCGCGAGGATATCCTCTACGTCCTTCACTGCATTAGTCAGGTGGGGGAATTCGGCGTATTCATTAAGGCCGATACCGAAAAACCAGGATTTCCCCGGGCGCGCGGCGCCGGAACCTGCTCGTTCTACCCTTAATCCTCTTTCATTGGCCGGTGACATGGGGTGTGGTTTTTATGGAAAACTTCTTTGAAATATCGCCCCGCTTTTTCAGGCCACAGACCAACTGTTGGCATACTGCAGGGTAAACGTGATGGACGAACACAGCTGTTGCCATCCAACCGATCTTACGGCGACAAGGTAAAATTAAAAAATTTGTATCAGCTTTCCGCCCGCCCACTGCGTGGTCGGATAAAACTTCCCACTTCCGACTTCCCACTTCCCACTTCCGACTTCCGACTTCCGACTTTCATTCAATCCCCCGGCCGGTATATCCGGATCGCCCCCGCCTCGATAGCCGCTTCCGTATACGCCACCTTTTTCATTTTGTTATCAGCGAACATAGCCGCCTGATCGGCGTGGTGCGGAGAGCTCTTCTTATTGCTCTGTCCATAGGCGAGTATAGAATAGGCCCGCGGCGGATCGCTGAACTCCACCGCCAGCTGCCAGCCGTCGCCGCCGCGGATGCGGCGTTTGCCATCCTCATCGTCGGTGTACCAGAGTACGCGGAAGCAGCCCAGCCCGCCGGGGCCGCCGCCCACCGGCAGGTCGAGTCCGCCATGGCGCAGGCGATGCACCTCGCCCCAGGCCAGGTCCCAGCTGCCGTATCTTTCTTTCACCTTCTCCACGGCGCTTATGAAAGCTACGATCGCCGTATCTGCATTGGCCAGGCCGGAGGGCGTATTCATCGGATCATCGAAAGACCAGGGGACCGCGTAGAGTTCCTCCTCTCCCATCCGGCGGCGGTATTCCTGAAACCATTGCTCGAAGAGCACGCCGCCCCGGCTGCCGGCCCGCACGCTGTTGTCCCAATCCTCCAGGTGTGCGATCGCCTGGCGTATTTCTTTTTTGGGATTGGAAGCCCTCACCATCTTAATCAGGTCCTCTTTAACCTGATCAGCAAGTAACATCCCCATGCTGTGTTTGGCCTCCACCACGTCTTCCAGGCTGAAGACCTTTCCATTATCGATCAGCTGCAGGCTGAGCTGGCTGCGCTGCCGCAGGCGCGGCTCAGGGTAGTAATCCGGAAAATTTTCCGGATGCAGGATTTCATTCAGGTTCGAGAAATGAAAGGGATCGTTTTCATTGTGCAGGTAGCCGCCTTGGGGATTAAGGAGCTGTGGCAGCGAATCAAAAGGAACGTAGGAGGTCCAGATATCGCTGCTGTGCACCACCTCCACGGCCGCCGTATCACCGCCCGAAGGGACCGGCAGGTGCGGAATACCGGCATTCCAGACGTAGAAGATGTTGCCGTCGGCATCGGCGTAGGTGTAGTTGGAGGAGGTGATGGCCTGCATGCGCATGGCCGTTTTCCACTCTTGCAGGTTAGTGGCAAGCATCATGTGCAGGAACTGCTGCCCGCGGCGATACTCGCCGTCGCCGGCCGCTTTCCAGATGTAGATCTTGCCGTCTGCGCGGTGAATAACCGGGCCGTAGGGAGTGAATAAAAGCTCCCGGGTCTCCGCGGCCAGCGCCTCGCCGTTGCGGAATTCAGCGCGTAGGAGCCGGCGCTGCAGCGGTACGGAGATACCATCGATCAGGAAGTGATCGGGCTGGTCCGGATCGGCCTGCAAAGCGTATACTTCATCAAGATCGGGGTTATTGTTAGTCGTGGCCCATCCCAGGTGCTCGTTGAAGCCGCCGATGATGGCAAAGAGCCCCCCGATGCGAAAATCACCGTAGAAATTGAGCCGCCCCGGCACGGTCAGCTGGGCCTCGTAATAGCCGGCCGTCCAGGACAAATGCGGGTTTCGGACCAGGATGGCATTGCCTGATTGGGTGCGCGCCGGCGCGAAAGCCCAGGCGTTGGAGCCCGGCTCGGTAAGCGCCTGCAGCGAATCCTGAACCGCCTGCCAGCGCTGCAGCCGGTCGACGAAGCGGCGGCCGTTGGCGGCCGTAGCCACGCTGGTGGTCACCGCCGCCACATCGTGCCCGGTGAATCGCCAGTCTTTATATTCCGGCATTGAGTCCGGATGCTCCGCCAGATAGTAATTGACGCCAGCGGCAAAGCCTTCGAACATGGCCCGGGTGTCGGCGTCCAGCAGATGGTAGGTAGCTACCGTACGTTCGTAGCCCAATTGGTTGATAAAGTCGCCGTCGATGGCTTCGTAGCCGTCGATGCGGGCCAGGTCACCCCTGGCGGCAATCAGCGGCCGGACGACGCGCTCGCCGTAGTCTTCCATCTCGCAGTAGGCCAGGCCGAAAGCGGCGCCGCGAAGCGTTGGCGCTTTGATATGGGGTACGCCGTAAGCAGTGCGGCGGATGAGGACCTCTTCGGCAAGTGTTTCGGGCGACTGGGTAAAAAGGAAAGTTGCAAAAATCAGCAGTAAACAAGTAAGAGGAATTTTTTTCACCGTTCAGTTGACATTTTAAAGTTTAGAAGTTTAGCCGTCACGCCTGCCGGCGCTCCTGGTTTAGGAGTTTAGAGACTGCCCAGGGTAACCCGAGGTTTGCCCTAAACTTTTAAACCAGCGAAGCCCGCAGGGCGAGCGACTAAACTTCTAAACTTGACTGGAAAGCTCTCGTAAAAATATCAATTCTTCTTCAATTTTTTCATCAACCACTCCGTTGCCGCCTCCCGTTGTTCGGGAAAAGTCCAGTGACCGGTTTCCAGAAAAAGATGCAGTTCCTTCGGCGCTTCGATCACGTTATAAGCTGCATACATCGAGGTTGGCGGACAGACGTTGTCGTTGTAGCCCCAGGAGTACCAGCCCGGCGCCTGCACGCGGCGGGCGAAATTGACCACATCGTAGTAAGGGGCTACCTCTGTCCACTGCGGTTGCTTTTTCGGATCGTAATCCCTAAACATATGCGGCCAGCCGCCGGCGCGGTCCTCCAGATAGCCTTTCATGTCGCTGAGGGCGGGATAAAAGGCCGCCAGGTATTTGACGCGCTCATCCAGCCCTGCGATGACGATGGATAGGGCGCCGCCCTGACTTCCCCCGGTGACCGCCAGGTTTTCGCCGTCGAATTCAGGTATGGAAAAGAGGTAGTCGATGGCCCGCACGCAGCCGAGGTAGACGCGCTTGTAATAGTACTCATCCCGGTCGTGCAGCCCCTTGGTCCAGTAGTTGAAAATGGCGCCCTTCATCAGGTCATCGTACACTTCGGGTTCCATCGTTACCGGTACGCCGTGGATACCTACGCTCAGGGTGATCAGGCCCTCTTCCGCCCGCGTATCCGGGAAGTAAGGCCGGGCGCCGGCGCCGGGAACATTGAGAATGGCCGGATATTTTCCCGGCGCTTTGGGAACAGAGAGTATTCCGTAAAAATGGCTGTTATTGCCCCGCCAGTTGCGCTGGGCAAGCGTGGTCAGCTTCAGGTGGTAGACGTTGATTTTCGGCGTGCAGAATTCCGGCAGCAAGCTGAGTTGGGCATCGACAGGAATTTCCGCCAGTTCGGCTTTGGCCTGCGACCAGAAATCGTCAAAGTCGTCGGGCATGGCGGTCACCGGTTGCAGTTCCTCCGGGCTGAAGCCGGCCGTTCCCCAGCTGCGGTAGGTATGGCCGTCCACTTCGCTGCTGACCTCGCAGCGCACGAAGCCGGGGGCATTCAGGCGCATGCCCGATAATTCTCCGCTTCCGCTATCCAGGGTGAGTTCTCCGCTCTTTTCCGCTTCCATCTGCTCCGGTCCGATGCTGTACGTGATTTTGGCGCCGGGCACCGGCTGGCCGTCGCGCAGGACCTTCACGATGAAATCGGCTTGTTCACCGGTCTCGTAGGTCCAGTCGGCGTCTTCCGGCGTGACGATCACCTGTACGCGCGACTGGCTGGGCTGGGCCGGCAGGGTAGCCTGCAAGAGGATCAGCAGAAAAAGGGTCAGCAGAAGTTGGATTCTTATTTTATTCATTGGTTTGATGTTATTTGGTAACTAATCAAAGGTTGCTTTCTGGTGACCCCTACTTCGGTAATATACTGTCTCTGACTTTACTCAGTTCCGCTTTAAGTTGATTGACAATTGCCGGTTTTTCCAGATAAAGATTGTGCTGCTCCCGCGGATCGTTTTCCAGATTATATAATTGCCCTTCGGGCCCATCTGCTTCGGGTTCGCGATGCACCGGTTCCGAAAAACCACCGGATCCCAGCCCTTCGATCAGCTTCCAGGGTCCGCTGCGTATGGCAAAAACACCCCGGGAGGAATGATGGATGATGGGCTTTCTTTCGGGTTCAACCTCCCCCTTTTGCAGCAATGCCGGTAAAATACTTTGGCTGTCCTCTCCTGCATTGGCTCCCAATTCCTGTCCTGTTATCCCGGCAAGCGTAGCCAGCAGACAGGTCTGAGTAATGGGCGTATCGTTTTCGGTGTTGCCTTCAATTTGTCCGGGCCATTTTACGATAAAGGGCACCCTGTGACCGCCTTCCCAGGCATCGGCTTTCATACCCCGTAGGTTGCCCGCCGCCCGGTGCTGGTATTTTTCAATATAATCCGGCTTCCAGAAAGGACCGTTATCGGAAGTAAAAATGACGAGGGTATTATCTGCAAGCCCCTGCTCTTCCAGGGTCTGCATAATTTGCCCCACTTCATGGTCCACCTGCTGAACGAAGTCCCCGTATTTACCGGCTTCCGAGCTGTCGTCAAACTGAGCCGTCGCCACCCAGGGGGTATGCGGGGCATTCAGGGGGAAATACAGGAAAAAGGGTGAATCATCTTTAGCACTTTCCGTAATAAATTCCTTCGCCTTTTGGGTAAACCGGGGTAAAACACCCTCAAAAGAGAAGCCTTCCGTCATGGGACCGGGCCGCCAGAAGGCTTCAGCAAAACCTTTATCCAGGTCATTGCCTTCGGTATAAGCACTCAGGCCGCCAAGGATAGTATCATTTTCCACATAGCAGTAAGGGGGAATATCAAGAGAGGCCGGTAAAATATAGGAGTAATCGAAGCCGTAATCATTGGCCCCTACCGTTACCGGGCGGCTGAAATCGAGCCACCCGGCGGGCGTGTCAAAGATAATTCCGTTGGCATTAGGGATAATCGAGTCCCGGTAAGCCTCCTTGACAGCCCAGTCCAGCCCCAGGTGCCATTTGCCGACGACGCCGGTGCGGTAGCCCTCCGCCCTGAGCAAGAAAGCCAGGTTGACCCGGGCGGTATCCATAAAGGTACGCCCGAAGCCCCAGAGCACACCTTTCTTCAGACCGCTGCGCCAGGCATAACATCCGGTTAGAATGCCGTAGCGGGTAGGCGTGCAAACGGAGGAGGGTGAGTGGGCATCAGTAAAGCGCATGCCTTCCCGGGCCAGGCGGTCGATATTCGGCGTTTGAATTTTCGATTCCGGATTGTAGGCGCCCACATCGCCGTAACCCAGGTCATCGGCGAGGATGAGGACGACATTGGGAAGGGGTGTGTTTTCGGCTGCGCCGGCTTCCGAAGATTCAGGACGGCATCCTGTGAAGGTGCTGAAAACAGCAACCAAGAGAAGGAATAAGATGGTTTTATGCGCTTCCGCAAAATGAATAATACCAAGTCGGAAACCGGAAACCGGAAGTCGGAAAGTTTGCCAGGTCAAGCCTTGCTTGAACGAGGTTACCCAAACCGGGGCCAAAAGGAGCGAAATAAATACAAAATTCATTGATTTTAAATTTCCTGGTCACGAACCTATAAAAAATGGAAGGCAGTATAATTCACCTGTGAAGGAATTTTGGACTTCCTCCGGTAATAACTGCTGACGTACATAACCGGTATGTCCCTGACAATGGTGGGAAATCAGGGGGTAAGAACGGAACAGGAAAAAACCAGCAGGCCCCGGGAAGGTCCCCAGGGTGTGACCGGAATTTCATACCTACTGGCAGGAGGGAGGCACAGCTCAGGTAGCGGCAAATCTCATGACCTTCGGCTTCACCAGCCGCTCAAAATCCTTGTAGGGCATCTTGATCAGCTCCGTGTGGGAACCTGCATTGAAAGCAATTTCCTCATCTTCCGTCAAGGCATCCGCGACATAAACTTCCATATCATAAAGATTGCCGAAGGGCGGCATAGCGCCGACTTCACAGTCCGGGAACAAATCCCTGAACTCTTGTTCACTGGCCAGTTCAATATTTTCCGCACCACTGGTTTCTTTCAACAGGTTAAAGTCAACCTGAAAAGAAGCCGGCAGCACCGCCATGGCCATCTCTCCGTCTACTTTGACCATTACAGTCTTAGCTAATTCCTGACCTGGAATATGAGCAGAGGCAGCCACCGTTTCAGCCGTAAAGGCTTCCGAGTGAGGGATGGTTCTGTAGTCTACCCCGTGGCTGTCCAGGAACCTCTTTAGTTTTTGGACTGGCATAATGATCATTTTTTGAGTTAAAAAATCCAGGCTTCTAAAAATTTTATTTTCCAAAAGCCTGCTTCTGCAGCAGAAATTGAATAATCACTCCTTTAGTATAACATAATTGCTCAATCCTGGCAATGATAAAGATCACTATGCGGCGCGTCAGGTAAGGCAAATTATCCATTATCCAATTTCAACTTCTGACCGTTATTCAAAAGTTCCGTTTTCAATTTGTCATAACTCAACTCATGCAGTGTGGTTCCCTCTTCAAGCGCCAGCATTGCCGCCGTTGCCGCCGACTGCCCCAGGATCATGTATACCGGTTCCATCCGGATAGATCCGAAGGCGATGTGGGAAGCGCTCAGGCAGACGGGAACCAATAAATTGGAACAATCTTCCCGTTTCGGAAGCAGAGACTCGTAAGGTATTTCGTATGGGTGATGTTCCGCAAGAAAATTCCCCTCATTCATCACCTCTCCGTTGACCACCAGTCGCTGCAGGTGGTGGCTATCGACCCCAAAAGAACCGATACCCGCGGAGGTTTCCTTAAGGGTATCCTGCTGACAATCCTGCTGGGTCATGACGTATTCGCCGATCATCCGGCGGGTTTCGCGAATGTAGAGCTGAGGCGTCCAGTGCCCGTTGTCGACATATTCGTCTTTGGGGTAGCCGTATTCGAGCATCTCTTTTCTGACTTCTTCAGGAACCCGATCGTCATGCCCAATGAAGTAGATCAGTCCCTTGGTAAAACGGATGTGATCCTCAATTATCGCGGCCCGGGTGGCCGAATCGCCCTCCGGATAGTCCCAGTTGGCGCCGATATAATCGGTGCTGAAGGGGCAGCCGTCATTGATGTCCGTTTTGAGGTTGGGCGCCGGACTGACTTTAATGAGGTCAGAGAGTGTAGCGGGCGGATTGACCGCGATGTACCGGGCCAGCAGTTCGTAGGTCCACGGATCGTAGCCCTCCGGTTCGGTGATGGGAATGCGGTTGTCGGGATGACGGCTCAGGCACATGCGAAAGTTGTAGGCCTGAATTTTATCATCTCCTTCTCCGGGTTCTCCCATCTCCACATCCTGAATGCCCGGCAGCAGATTTCCTTCATCATCGTAAGGATCGACCGCTTTACCAAAGTACTTTTTAGGCTGCCGGTAGTTCTCCTTCTCACCGAGCACGCCGGCCAGGTCTTCGCCGTATTGCGCCTCGCTTTCCCGGCCGGTGTGGTAGCTCACACCAGCCATGGCCATGAGATCCCCTTCGTAGGTAGCATCTATAAACATGTGTCCCGAAAAGGTTTTACCGGAGGTGGTGGCAATGCTGCTGATCTTCGGTCCCTCTTTTTCCACCTTGCGCAGGGGTTCGTTAAAAATGATTTTCACGCCGGCCTCTTCAAGCAATTCCCGAAAGAAGCGCATAGCGACGTGTGGTTCAAAACTCCGGATGTAGCGCGCTTTGGGATCATAAACCGGACTTTGATCGCGGTCTTCGTACTTCCAACTGCCCGGATCGTCGTAATGAGCTTTGATGCGGGTGTAAAACTCATCGGCCAACCCGCCGATAGTTTCCTCCCGGCCGTAGTCGGTCCAGGTTAGTCCTCCGGTGGTGGCGCCTCCCAGATGTTCGTTTGGGCTGATCAGGACAACCGATTTTTCCATCCTTTTTGCCTGGATGGCAGAGGAAATACCCGCCGGCGTACTACCGTAAACGACGAGGTCGTATACGAGAGATTCCTTCTCTCCGGTTGAACAGGAGCACAGCAGCATCCCGCTCAGCAAAAGGAAAAGTGAAGAGCGCACCATAGGGATTGATTTTATCTTGAAAGTTGCGAGATCATTCATTCTTCAACACCTGCTTTCCTTCCAGCAATAAAGGCTGAAGGTTTTCATACGCCACATTCTGTACCGGCATATCGCCGTCGACCGCCAGGCCGGCCGCCGTTGCCGCCGACTGGCCCAGCACCATAAACACCGGTTCCATGCGAATGGAGCCGAAGGCGATATGGGAGGCGCTCAGGCAAACGGGCACCAGCAGGTTGGTGCATTCCTCCCGCTTAGGCGTAATCGAACGGTAGCTAATGGGATACGGGGCCTGCACTTTGGCCTCCACGTTGCCTTCGTTTTTCACCCAGCCCTCTGCCGTGACGTAGCGCTGGGTGTTGTGGGAGTCCATGCCGTAGGCGCCCATGCCGACGGCGTCTTCGGCCACTTCCAGCCCTTCGCAGTTGTACTGGGTCATGACGTACTCGCCGATCATACGTCGGGCTTCGCGGACGTAGAGCTGTTCCTGCCAGCCGTCTTCGCGGGCGAATTCGTCCTTGCAGGTACCCCAGCGGGAGATTTCCTCCCGGATGCGTTCCGGCATGCGGGGATGATAGGCCAGCGTCCACATCAGCCCCTTCTGGTACTGCCGGTGACGCTCTCTGATCCGTTCTCTTTCTTCGTAGCCGGCTTCCGGGTAGTCGTAATTCTGACCGATAAAATCGGTGGAGAAGCCAGTGCGGTTGTTGGTATCGGTCTTGCGGTTGGGCATCTTGGAGTTAATCCAGGGGAAGCCGTCCTCGCCGGCCTCGTAATTGCGCAGCAGGAGTTCGTAATCCAGTTCGTTGTACCCTTCCGGTTTTTCAAAGGGAATCCGGTTGTCCGGATAGTCGGTCAGGCACATGCGATAGCAGTAGGCCTGCACGCGATTGTCACCCGATCCCTCTTCGCCCGGTCCGGTGGGATCGATAAAAGGTAATAAACCACTACTGGGATCTCCGGCTACAATATAGGGATCGACCCCATCTACGAAGTTGTGATTGATGGCGTTGCGTGCGGGATAGCCCGTCATGGTCGTATCAGTCAGGGTGGTGTTGACGCCGTTGAGGGTTTCGTTGTACTTGTCGTTGGATTCACGGCCTACCGTATAAGAAACGCCGGCCGTTGCCATCAGGTCGCCTTCGTAGGTGGCGTCGATGAAGACCCTGCCGGCGTATTCCTCGCCGGATAGCATGGTAATGGAAGTAATGGCTTCCCCATCCTTTTTCACCCCGTTTTCACGATCCAGTTTTTGCTCCATGACCAGTTCGATGTCGTTGTCCCGGATCCAGTCCTGATAGATACTGAGGGCGGCGGAGGGCTCGAAGGTCCACATCGCCGTTTCGCCTTCTTGCGTGCGGGTTTGGCCGCCGTCCTGGTATTCCTGTGCGGTCTGATACTCCCAGTTGTCCGGATTGTCGTAGTACTTTTTAATGCCTTCGTAAAATTCGCGGGAGATGCCGCCGATAGCTTGTTTGTTGCCTATATCGGTCTGGCCGAGCCCGCCGGTCGTCAAGCCGCCGATTCTGGCGCTGGGTTCGATAAGCAGTACTGATTTGCCCATGCGTTTGGCCTGCACAGCGGCGGCGACACCTCCGGAGGTAGCGCCGTAGATGACGATGTCGTAAGTGGAGTCTTCTGTTGAATTACTGGTCTGTTCGCCATTGCAGGCAAAAAGGCCGAAGACGAGTAACAAGAGAAAGTTGAAGTATTTCATATCTACTATTTTTGCAAACTAAGAGTTTCATTTTCGACCGGATGTATTGAGGGGGGTGACTTGGAGTCACCCCCTCAATTTCCCGTTTCCTGTCCGGCCTTTCTACACTCATTGTTCCACCTGTTCCAGAATCTGCCCATCTTCCAGGAGCTGCGCCCGCAACACATCGTAGCTCAAATCCTGCACGGCGATGTTCTCGTCCATGGCCATGGCGGCGGCGGTAGCCGCACTCTGCCCCAGAATCATGAACACCGGTTCCATGCGGATAGAGCCGAAGGCGATGTGCGAGCTGGATACGCACACAGGCACCAGCAGATTCTCACATTCCGTCTTTTTCGGCGTCAGCGACCGGTAATCGATCTGGTAGGGTTGAGGAACTTTTACGCCGATATCTCCTTCGTTCTGTACAAAACCATCGGGCTTGACATAGCGCTGGACATTGTGGGAATCCATCGTATAGGAGCCCATGCCGACGGGCTGGATGACCGGTCTCTTGCTTAGTGTTTCGTGCTCCGTCATGACGTATTCACCGATCATACGGCGGGCTTCGCGCACGTAGATCTGGTGGGGCCAGTTGCCGTTGTCGGTAAATTCATCCTTGGCCAGTCCCCATTTGCTCATGGCTTCGCGCACGGTATCCGGGACGCTGGGATCATTGGCGATAAAGTACATCAGACCCTTTTGATAATTCTCATGCTCTCGGATGATCTCCCGCCGTTTTTCGTAAGAGCCTTCGGGATACTCGTAGTTCATGCCGATGTTATCCGTGCTGAAGGGGCCGTGGTTGTTGGTATCAGTCTTCCGGTTGGGAATAGGGTCGAACTTACCGAAAGTAGCGTCCCAGCCGGCGGCATAAACCCGGGCCAGCAGCTCGTACTGCTTCGGGTCATAGTTCTCGGGTTTGGGAAAAGGTACGCGGTTTTCCGGATGATTGGTCAGGCACATGCGGAAGCAGTAGGCCTGAATTTTTTTGTCGCCTTCTCCCTTTTCACCGGGATCTTCACCGGAAACGCGGGGTAAAAGTCCGCTGGAGGGATCGCCGGGTACAACGTAGGGACTGATGTCGTGCTGAAACCAATGAGCGTGATGCAATACGCCCACCTGCACGCCGTTCCATTCTTCATCGTAAACGCTGTTGGCCTCCCGCCCCACGTGATAGCTCACGCCGGCGGCCGCCATCAGATCGCCCTCGTAGGTGGCGTCGATAAACATTTCACCCTGGTATTTTTTGCCGCTGAGGGTTTCAATTTGGGTGATTCTGCCGTTTTCCACCGTCACACCGTCTTCCCGATCCAACCATTCATCGCGGTGTATCGTGATATTCTCTTCGGCGACAAAATCCTCAAATACCTGTTCCGCTACGTGCGGTTCGAAGATCCACATAGTACGCAGGTCGCCGTCGATGGCCGGCGTGCCCTGGCCTTTGTTGCCGTATTCCGAGCGATCCTGCCACTTCCAGGCTTCCGTTTTTTGATAGTGCTGGTATACGCGCTGATAAAATTCGCGCGACAAGCCGCCGATGACGCTCTTGTCGCCGGTGTCAGTGTAACCCAGTCCACCGGCAGACAGACCGCCCAGGTGCTCATCCGGCGATACCATGAGGACCGACTTTCCCATTCTGCTGACCTGAACGGCCGCGGTGACGGCCGCTGAGGTTCCGCCGTAGATGATGACGTCGGCGTTGTACGTATTTTCTTCCTGCTGCTCGGGCGAACCGCAACCGATCAGCATCAACAGGCTTAGTGCGATAAAAGCATTGATAATCTTCATTGTTCTTGCTGGTTTATGACTATATCTCGGTTTTTAATTTGATTACTGAATGTAATCTTCCAATCCTACGCTGTATCTAATTGATCTTGAACGGAAGAATATCCGCGTATTCCGCCGGCGTTTCCCTGTTGGGCAGAGGATTTTCACTCAATTCTTTCTGAATAGCCGCGGCCGGAATGTCCTGCAGAATCCTGCCGGTTTCCATTGACCGGTAGGCCGCCACCCCCGCCGCCTGTCCCAGTGCCATGAAGACCGGCTCCATACGCAGTGAGCCATAGGCGGCATGGGAAGAAGATACACAAACCGGAACGCATAAGTTATGAACTTCCGATCTTTTCGGTATGATGGCCCGGTAAGAAATCAGGTAAGGATCAAAACCATGCACGGATATATTACCTTCGTTCTCGACGTGATCGTCGATGACTACCCGCTGTACGACGTGCGAATCCAGCGCGTAGCCCCCTTTGGCGATGCCGTCCGTAACCGGACGAACGCCGATGCATTCGTGTTCGGTCATAACGAAATCGCTGATCATGCGCCGGGCTTCGCGGATGTATAACTGGTGCGGCCAGCCGTCCGTATCCAAAAATTCGTCGCGGCAGTAGCCCCAGGTCCTTACTTCTTTGCGTATATGTGCAGGAACACGATCATCAGTAGCCAAAAACCACCAAAGCCCCTGCTGGTATTTCTTGTGTTCGTTCCAGATCCGGGCCCGGGTTTCATAATCGCCATCCGGGTATTCGTAGTTTCCACCGACGTAATTGGACGAGAAACCGACCAGTCCGTAGTTATTGATATCGGTTTTTCCCCGGGGCATAGGCGAGATGATGAATCCGTTACGCAGACGCTCCCAGGGCTTCAGCTGTTGCAGCCTGGCCATCAACTCGTACCGGCCGGGATCGTAGCCCTCCGGTTCGCTCAGAGGAATTTGGTTTTCTGTTTGCTGCGTCAGGCAAAGGCGGAAGCAATAGGCCTGAATTTTGTTATCCCCCGTGCCGATGGGTGCGTGGCCGATACCGTTTACTTCCGGCAGTAATCCGCTGGAAGGCTTACCGGAGATAATGTAAGGATCGACATCGGCGCCCCATTCCCGGGTTCTGACCGTCTGGCCGTAAGGACCGGCTTCTCTGCCGGGGATGACGCCGTTGTATTGCTCATTGTACACGCTATTGCCTTCCCGGCCGGTGGCGTAAGAAACGCCCGCCCGGGCCATCAGATCGCCCTCATAGGTGGCGTCGATAAACTGATCGGCTTCTACGACGAGGCTCTGTCCCGATCCTTTCCCGGCGTATTCCAGCTCCACCGATCGGATCTTTTCCTTTTTCACCTCCACATTGATGACCCGCCGGGAGAACAACACTTCTACCCCGGCCTCATCCAGATATTGTTCGAAGATCATTTCCGCTACATGGGGCTCAAAGGTATAGGCGGGTGCTTCCTGACCATAATAATAGCCGATGCGGATGTAGAATTCCTGGGACAGCCCTGTAATGTAGCTGTCCTGGCCGCCGGTGTCGGTCCGTCCCAGTCCGCCGGAAGTCATCCCGCCCAGGTGACGGCCGGGTTCGACCAGGAGAACGTCCAAACCGTACATCTTGGCGGTGTAGGCCGCTATAACGCCGGCAGAGGTAGCGCCATAAACCAATAGATCGCAATGGAGACGACCGGGCTTTCGGACGGCCTGATCAGTTGCGTACTTCACCGGGCTATCTTCCAGATCGCGTCCGTTTCCTAACAACAAGGGGCCCGTCAAGGCCGCCGGTACCGTCATGGACAGGCCTTTTAAAAAATCTCTTCGCGATTTGTTGTTTCGTTTGCCCATAATTTAATCCTATGGCAGTTATCGGTATAAGGTAGATACTGCCTTACTCTTCCAATGAGACGTCATTCTCAAGCATTTCCACCAATTTTTTGCCTAATTCACCGGCGACTTCCGGATACTGTTCGTAAAGATTATTTTGTTCTGAGACATCCAAGGACAAGTCATATAATTCCGCTGCCGGGCCATCCGGATCCGGCGATTGGTAATTGCCCACGCCGATATACTTCCAATTGCCCCGCACCAGTGCATAGAGCCTTCCGCTGGACTGGACGACCACCTCTTCCCGGATATTTTGATCTTCTCCGGCTAGTACCGGCAGTAGATTTCGACTGTCTTCTCCCATCTTATCCGGCGGATCATATTCAACCGCTGCGGCCAGCGTTACCATCAGGTCATTCAAAGCCAGCAGGTTATCGCTGGTTTGACCGGCGGGAAAATGTCCCGGCCAGCGGGCAATGAAAGGCGTCCGTACGCCGCCCTCATAGATACTCCATTTCGTACCCCGCAATGGATAGTTAGGCTGGTGAACGGGAAAGGAATCGGGGTTAATTTCGTACTCGATGCGCTTATTGCCGGCCGTCGACAGATCGATAGCGCTGCTCGTCAGCTCAAACTGCGAGCCGTTGTCGCTGGCGAAGAGTACGATCGTATTCTCCTCCAGTTCCAGTTCCTGCAATTTGTTGAGTAATCGACCGATATAGGCGTCCAGTTCGTGTACATAGTCACCGTAGAGTCCTGCTTCCGTACTGCCCCGGAATTTCTCGCTGACGGCCAGTGGAACGTGGGGCACGTAAGGAGAAAAGTACAAAAAGAACGGCTGCCCGTCTTTCGAAGCGGCCTTCTGGTCCAGAAACTGCAGGGCACGTTCCGTAATATAGGACAGATAATCAGCCAATGAGATGACTTCGATATTTTCCCTATTGGGCGTGGCTTCGATGGTGTACAGGTCATGTCCGATAGCGCCGGTAATCTTTTTGTCGTCGAGGATCCAGCATTCGCTGGCGCAGCTGAATCCCAGCCACCGGTCGAAGCCGTGATCCACCGGGCCGTCCCAGACCGGTTTGCTCAGATTGAGGTTGGCCCCATTATTGTCGGCCCGGAATTTACCGAAGCCGGCGGGTTTTCCTCCATCGAGCGTAGGGAAGCTGGTTCCGAGGTGCCATTTACCGAAGCCGGCGGTGATATAGCCGGCTTTCTGCAGCATTTCCGGCAAGGTCAGCAGGGAAGAATCGATCATCGAGGGTTCATAATTGGCCATCACCCCCGACTTTTTGCGGCTGCGCCACGGATAGCGACCGGTCATCAGCGCGTAACGGGTGGGAGAACAGACGGCGACGGGACAGTAGGCGCGCGTCAGACGAATTCCTTCGGCCGCCAGCCGGTCCAGATTCGGAGTGGGAACGAGGGAATTGGAATTGTAGCAGCCCAAATCGCCGTAGCCCAGGTCATCGGCCAGAATGATGACGATGTTGGGCCGTTCCACTTCGGGTTTGGCCTCACAACCGGATAAAAACGTTATACCTAGTAATAACAGTAAAATTGAATTGGAAGTAGTCAATCTTCTGGCGTTAAGCATTTTGTTCTTTTGCATCTAAGTATGGCTCATGGCGAGTAGCCGGTGGCCAATAGCCGTCGTAATCCTACGGGCTACTGGCCACCGGTCTTTACGGGCGATCACTATTTGTACTTTCTACCAACCCGGATTCTGATCCGCCGCCGTCATGGCGTCGTTGTTGTCGATCTCTTCGCTGGGAATCGGCCACTTCAGGTGTTTTTCCTGGATGGCGGCTTTCTTATCGCCGGAGGCGCGGATAACTTCGAGCGTTTTCCCTGTGCGGAGCAGATCATACCAGCGCTTTCCTTCCATGACAAACTCTTTGGCTCTTTCCAACAGGATCTCATCCTGAAATTCCGAGGCGCTCAGGCCGGGCGGCAAATCTGCTTCCTCGCTGGACTGATCCGGCGGAAGGCCAAAGGCTCTTCGGCGGACCCTATTGGCTGCTTCGTATGCATCGGGCGTGGGGCCGCCGTTGGCCTGACTGGTAGCCTCAGCGTAGATCAACAGTATCTCGGTATAGCGAACGATGGGAAAGTCGTTGCCGGGGATATCCGATTCCGTATCGCGGAACTTCTTGAAGAGCATGGGGATTTCCGCACTAAGGAATTGTTCGTCCTGCGGACCATTGTACATCCAGTCGGTGGTCCTCAGGTCCGGCCCACCGATTTCTTCTATCCAGTCGCCGAGCCAGGAATCGGGATTGCCGAACCAGGCGAAGGCGTTGCCGCCTAGGGAGTAACCCGAGCCGGCGCGGTGCATCAGCCACAGGGGTTCAAATTCGAGCCCGGCGATCCGGGCATGCTTCAGGGAAAATATCTCCTCGGAATGGGTGACAACATCCGGACCGAAGATCTTTTGAAAATCTTCCGGAACCTCGACTTCCACGAGGCTGAACTGTCCGGAGTCCATTATTTCCTTGGCCTTGGCGGCCGCATCGCTCCATTCGGAGCGAGTTAGATAGACGATAGCCAACAGGCCACTGGCCGACCAGCGGGTGGCCCGGCCCTCATTATAGTTGACATCCGGCAGGTTCTTCTCTGCAAAATCCAAGTCGGTGAAGATCTGAGCGTAGACTTCTTCTTCCGGCGAACGGGGGATGGCCAAATTGGCCTGATCGGTCTCGGGCATAGTCCGCAACGGACAGTCGCCAAATAGGCGCACCAGGTGGAAATAGCTAAGGGCGCGCAAAAAACGGGCTTCCGCCTCCAACTCACTTGCCAACGTGGCATCTACGCCGGGAATTTCTCTCTCATTCAACTGTTGAATGACGATATTCGCCCGGTTGATTACCGAGTAAGCGCCCCGCCAGATATTACCTACCCGGCCGATACCGCGGGAGCCCAACTGATAGAGACTGGCATTGGCCTGACTGCCCCGGCCGAATATGTAATCGGACCAGAACTCGAGGTTGCCCAGCAGCCACCAGCCGTAGAGGTTGCCCTCCCGGAAGGGTTCGTAAATGCCCAGTGTAGCAGACGTCACACCGGCTCGGGAAGAAAAAACGGTCTCTTGGGAGAGGAAGGTCCGAGGTTCTTCAATCAGGGCATCTTCACAGGCGGAAGCGCAGCATAAGAAAACAAACCCTAAACATAATTTATAAATGATCTTTTTATTCATGACTGGAGTATTGGTAATTCAACAAATAATACTTTTCTTTCTTTACCCGCGATGTCAAAATCCTACCTTCAGCCCCAACATGATCGATCTGGGGATGGGATAGCTGCGATAATCTACCCCGATCCTAAGATCGCCGCTGCTGAACGTGTCAATATCCGGGGTGTAACCGGGATACTGGCTTATGGTGAACAGGTTTTGTCCACTCAAATAGACCGTGGCGCTCCTCAAAGCGCCCCAGTTAAGCGCGTCCACCGGAATATTGTAACTCAGCCGCAGGTTCTGCAGGCGAAGATAATCGGCCTCCGCCAGGTAGAACTCGGATGGTTGTTGGTTCAGGGTTTGGGTCGCTCTTGGGTACTTGGCGTTCGGATCGGGATTTTGTGGGGTCCAGCGCTGGGTAGCCACTTCGGCAAAGGAGTTGCCGCCACGGTGCATGGAAGCGCCGAAACGGTAGATATCCATGAACCAAATCTGCTTTCCGATCTCCCCCTGGAAGTTCATCCGAAGGGAGAAATTGCCCAGCGTGAATTCCGTGGAAAAGCCGTAGAAGAAATCAGGATAGGGACTGCCGAGGATCACCCGGTCGACATCGTTGACATTGCCGTCTCCGTTTTGGTCGACGTAATTGAAGAAGCCGTCGTCGGTCAACCCGTCGATTTCCAGTCCAAAGAAAGCCGAAAGCGGTTCTCCTTCTCGGACAACATTGGCCGGTCCGACGATCTCGATACCCGGTCCGACGATATCCTGACCAGTAGCTGTTTCCGTCACTTCATTGCGGTTAGCCGAGATGTTGAAGTTGGCGTCCCAGCGCATATTCCCCTTTCTCAAAATGACGCCGGCGAGATTAAGTTCCACCCCTTGATTGCGCGTGGAACCGATATTCTGAATGGTGGTCGAAAAACCGGAGGTCGGCGGAAGATTGACCAGTGCCAGCAAGTCTTCCGTATTCTTCACGTAGTAGTCGGCGCTAAAACTGAGCCGTTGATTCCACATTCCGAATTCCAACCCCAGGTTAAACTCCTTTGTGGTCTCCCACTTGAGGTCCGGATTACCCAGGTTTTCCGGGCGGAACCCCGTTGTAACGGTACCGCCGAAAGCAAGCCCGACGTCGGAAAAGCGCTGGAGAGACTGGAAGGGCGAAATGGCCTGATTACCGGAAATACCCCAACTCGCTCTCAATTTCAGATCGGAAAGATCGGACGGCAA
This sequence comes from uncultured Saprospiraceae bacterium, assembly GCA_964632995.1. GTDB lineage: Bacteria > Bacteroidota > Bacteroidia > Chitinophagales > Saprospiraceae > CAZWDL01. The sequence goes on along the minus strand of CAZWDL010000089.1, from coordinate 11,221 downwards.
TATATTCCGGATGAAGTTTTCTTCTGAAAGTCGCCAGGCAAAAGCTGCGGATGGGAAAAAGCCCCACTTATTTCCTTCGCCGAAGCGAGAGGAGCCGTCCCGCCGGCCGGATAGAGTGAAGAGATATTTGTCATTCAGGCTGTAGTTAATTCTTCCCAGAAACGACAGCAATGTCCAATCGCTGAGGCTCGTGTTGGGCGCGCCGAAAAATTGGCCGGAGCCCAGCGCGTCGTTTTGCAGGTCATCCGTAACAAAACCGCTGGCGGAACCGCTCAGGAATTCGTTACTTTCCTCCTGCCAGGTAAACCCGACCGTGACGTTAAGCCGGTCGTCATTAGGAAAGGTAGTATTGTAGCTCAGCGTATTCTCGCTGAGCAAAGAGGTGGTTGAGCCAAAGCTCTTCGAACCGGAGCCGGCGGGGATTCCCGCTTCAATGGTAGAAGGGTTATATAAGTCACTGTTGTTATTCAGTTGGTCAATGCCGAGTTGCGCCTTGAAGACCAGCCCGTTCAGAATCTCGTAGCTTCCAGCGACATTGGCCAGCACCCGGTCGATGACTCTGCGATTGAGTTGCTCCAGTGCCAGAGAAACGGGATTCGTACCGGCGCTGGGGCTAAAGGGGAAATCCTTGAGATCCGTGCCGAATACGTAGGAGCCGTCATCGTTGTAGGGTCTGAGGAAAGGAGGAGCTTGCAGCGCGCTAAGCATGATGTTGTTCGCCGGCACCTCATTGTTAATAGAACGCGACAGGGAGATGCGGGTAGACAGTTGGAAGCGTTCTCCGAAGTCTTTGTCCAGATTAAACCGCAACGAGCCGCGTTTGAAGTCCGATCCGATGATGATGCCCTCTTCGTCAAAATAGTTGCCTGAAACGAGATACCGGGTGTTTTCGCTACCCCCGGTAAAGCGGATGGTATGGTTCTGGACCATGGCCGGCTGAAATATTTCGTCCTGCCAGTTGGTATTAATCTGGGAAAGCTCGGAGACTTCCTGCGGGCTGAAGAAAGGCTCGTTCCCATCATTCACAGCTCTTTCATTAGCAATTTCGAGGAATTGGGCGCTGTTCATCATATCGAGGGTTCTCGCCACGCTTCTCGTTCCGACCGAGGTTTCGATGTCGATCCGGTCAACGCCGGCGCGACCTTGCTTGGTCGTGATCAACACTACTCCGTTGCTGCCCCGGGAACCGTAAATAGCCGTTGCCGAGGCATCTTTCAAAACCTCGATGGATTCGATATCGCCGGGGTTGATAGTAGCCAGCAAATTCGTCTCGCCTATGTTGCCGGAAGTGACGGGAAAGCCGTCGATAACGTACAAGGGATCGTTACCTCCAATTACTGAATTGTTGCCCCGGATCCGGACGATCATGGCGCCGCCCGGGGCACCGCCGTTGGTCGTTACATTTACGCCGGCGACTTTCCCCTGAAGTCCCTGGGAAACATTGGAAATAACTTCACCTTCAAATTTTTCCGCCTCCAGGGAGCCGACAGCACCGGTCAGGTCCCTTTTCTGTACGGTTCCGTACCCTACAACGACGACCTCTTCCAGTTCAGAGATGGATTCGGTCAATGTCACCTGCAGTTGATTGCGTCCGTCAACTGGTACTTCCATCGTCTCGTATCCGGTGTAGGAAAAGACCAGGGTTTCTTCTCCGCTTTCCAGTTCAATCGAGAAAGCGCCGTCCAGATCGGTGACCGTTCCCCTGCTGGAGCCCTTTATCAAGACGTTGACGCCAATGAGCGGTTCGCCGGTCTGGTCGGTGACCGTACCCGTTACGGGAAATTGGAATAAAGAAACGTAAGTTGTCCGATTGGACGACAATTTCGGTAGAGGGGCAAAGTGGGCCTTTCTCGGCTGAGCAACGGGTATGGTCTTCTCTTCGCTGCGGGAGTACTGCATCCGGTCGGATACTTTTTTCGCCTTTGTAATGACGTAAAATTTTCCCCGCACTTTCTGGTATTTCAATCCCAGCGGAGGGAGGAGTTGCTCGAGCACCATTTCCAGTTTTTGACCGGGCCGGAACTCGAATAATACCTTTTTATTTTTGACGATCTCATCCGAATAGGAAAAGAACACTTCATATTCCTGTTGAAGAGATTTCAGCACGGTCTTTAATCCGGTTCTTTGTTGTTTAGCTTTCACCGCATCGGCCCCATGCAGCTGTGAATTGCTGATAAAGACCATTTGCTGTGCCTGGGCGACGGCTTCTTCCCAAGGGAAGATCAGCAGCACCAGTAAGTTTAGGATGAGTAAATGCTTTTTCATGTTATATGGGTTTTATCATTATAAACGATGATCCTCGGACATAGCTTTGCCAGGTACCGCATGAACCTTTCACGAGGTATGGATGGAAAACTTGCTTAGACAGGATCAATCAACTTAGTGCTCTGTTCTCCAGGGATTAGTTATTCATCAATGCTGTTCAAATATCAGTAGGCTGTCCCTCCGGGTCACTTTGATGGCAAAGGCCTTCTCTACTGTTTCCAGCAGTAATTCGAGGTCATCGGCCGGACCGGCGCCGGTGATCAACTGCTTCGTCATAGCGGTATCCTTAAATTCGACCTTCTTTCCGAAGGTTTCTCTGATAATTTCTCCCAGTTCTCCTATCGTAATACCGTCAAAGACAATGATACCGTCCTTCCAGGAGCCCTTGGCGGTCACATTCACTTTCTCCTCTTTCAGCTGCCCGGTCTGAGCTGAAAAGTAAACCTGTTCGCCAGGGATCATTTTGATCGTCGGCTTTTTCTTCCGGCGCTGTTCGTTTAGATTAAGTATTACCTTACCTTCTTCCAGTGTGACTTTAGTGCCTTGTTCCCGGGCGTATACGTTGAAAACCGTGCCAAGCACATTAACACGCAGATCATTTGTTACCACGATAAATTTGGCCTGAGTAGCAGGCTTGGGTGCTACAGTAAAATGCGCTTCTCCTCTAAGTTGCACGGTCCGGTCGGCGCCCGCTTCCCAGCTTTGAGGATAAGTAATCGTGGAATTGGCGTTCAAGACGACTTTTGATCCATCCGGTAGCGATACTTCCTTTGTCTCACCGTAGGGAGTACTCACTACCACCACCGACTCTTCTCGCGATGCTCCGAAATTCCATAAGACAATTCCGGCAACAATCAACAACAGCACCGCTGCGGCTGCCGACAGGGTCAATGTGCGAATTTTGAATCTTTTCCTATCCCGCCGGACCGCCTCCATCAGCCGCTCGTGCATTTTTTTCTTCTCAAGCGGCCTGAGCCGTTCTGGCTGAATACTCCCGGCAGCGCTTTCTACCCTTCGCTTGGCGGTCTGAACCTTTTCCAACTGATCGGGATGTTCAGCCAGGAATTGCTGCCAAAAAAGCAGATCCTTTTTGGTGGGATTTAAAACCCATCGCTGAAACCAGGGGTCTTTCGCTAATTGATCAATGGAGAATTTGTGGTAATTTTTTCCTTTCATAAACTTAATCTGACAAATAGGCTGACGGCTTTCATTGCCTGCTTTCTTAATGGACGGCAGATAAACCGCCATATAACCTCGAAACGGTAAAAAAATTTAACTTTTTTTGAAAAAACAGAAAGTAGGGAAGAGAAAACAGAAAGAGTCAAAACAATTATAAGAAAAGAGAAGTGACCATAAAGACGAAGATCCACTCGGAATAGTGATCGGAATAAGCGCGAAGTTTTTTACCGGCCCGGTAAACCATATTGATGGCCACTTGCCGGCGTATTTTCATGATATGGGCAATATCGGCATACTCCAGGCCTTCGAAATAACGGAGATAAACAGCCTGTCGCATTCTTTCCGGCAGCTTGTTCAACACTTCTTTTACCGCTTCCCGTTGTAATTTCTGATGCTCCAATTTCACCCAGTGATCCTCCGTAGAAGCTTCGATGTAGTTTTGTTCGGCTTCCTTATGATCCTCAAGCGAGTATTCCTTTTTCTTTTTTCGAAAACTGTCATGAATCCGGTTACGCAAAGCCACTATCAGGTAGGATTGCACTGTGGTGACTTCCGTCAGGGTTCTTCTATTCTGCCAGAGCTTGAGGAATAAGTCCTGAATACAATCCTCTACCAGGGCGCGATCCCGGCAAAGCATATAGCCGTACTCATATAATTCCTCCAAATGCAACATGAACAACTCAGACAAAGCCTTCTCTTTGCCTTTTTTAAGATCAGCCCACAATTGCCGATCATCCTTATCCTTGCCTGAGTATTGCATTAAATTACGGTGATTTGGCTATATCAAACTTTAAAATAAGGAGAAAGATAAAGCCTACCAAATTTTTTTTCACGGCAAGAAAGAGGAAAGAACAGGGATCATCCCGAAAAACAGGGATGACCAATGCTCTTCCCTTTCACTCGCTTTACCTTTTCTCCCCGATCATCCCCTGCGCCAGCTCCTCCTCAATCGGATCCTCATACAACTCCTGCAGCTCCCGCAGCCGCTGGTGCATCTGCTCCCGCACCTCTGCATATTCAGGATCGTCGTAGACATTCTGCAGCTCGAGGGGGTCCGTTTCCAGGTCGTACAGTTCCCATTCGTCGATGTCGTAGTAAAAGTGGATGAGCTTGTAGCGGTCGGTGCTCACGCCGTAGTGGCGCTTGACGGCGTGCACGCCGGGATACTCGTAGTAGTGGTAGTATAAGGCGTCGCGCCATTCCACCTCCTCTCCTTTCAGCAGAGGGATCAGGCTCTGCCCCTGCATATCGGAGGGCGCTTCTACGCCCGCGGCTTCGAGCAATGTTTGGGCGAAGTCCAGGTTTTGCACCAGTTCCGTATTGACCGATCCGGGTTCAATTACCCCCGGCCAGGAGACGATGAGCGGTGTGCGATAGGATTCCTCGTACATAAATCGCTTGTCGAACCAGCCGTGCTCGCCGAGGTAGAAGCCCTGGTCGGAAGTATAGACGATGATAGTGTTTTCGTCAAGATTATTCTCTTCGAGATAATCGAGCAGTCGGCCAATATTGTCATCCACCGACTGTATGCTGCCCAGGTAGTCTTCCATGTAGCGCTGGTACTCCCATTCGAGGAGGAGGGAATCATTCATTGGCCAGCGGGATTTGAAATCCTCGATGATGGGATCATACACCTCAGCCCATGCCGCCCGCTGCTCGGGCGTCATTCGATCCTGTTCGTTGAGGTAGGCCCGCACGTGCCAGCCGGCTTCTTCGATGCCCAATTGTTCGAGCGTGGAGGGTGGAATCTTGTGATCGTGGGTGAAGGTCATATCTTCCAGGATGCTCAGCTCCTGCTCCTTGGCGGCGCGGCCGCGACCTTCGTAGTCATCGAACAGTGTTTCCGGACGGGGAAAGTCTTCACCGATGAGGTCGCCGAGATGATCTGGTCCGGGCATCCACTCCCGATGCGGTGCTTTGTGCTGGTAAATCAGCAGAAAGGGTTGCTCCGCATTGCGGCCGGTTTCCAGCCAGTTGATGGCTTCGTTGGTGATAATATCGGTGACGTAGCCGGTATCCCGCACCCTGCCGTTCTGGGTGCGCCAGTCGGGGTTATAGTAATGCCCCTGACCGGGGAGGATTTTCCAATAGTCGAACCCACGCGGTTCGGATTTGAGGTGCCACTTGCCGATCATGGCGGTCTGGTAGCCGGCCTCCTGTAAAATCTGCGGATAGATGATCTGAGCGCTGTCGAAACGCAAACGGTTGTCGAGCACGCCGTTCATATGGCTGTGCTTCCCGGTGAGGATTACTGCCCGGCTAGGCGCACAGATGGAGTTCGTCACATAGGCGCGGTCGAAGCGCATACCGTTGGTCGCCAGCCGGTCGATATTCGGCGTTTGTATGCGATCGGAGCCATAGGCGCTGATTGCCTGGAAGGCGTGATCATCGGTCATGATGAAGATGATGTTGGGCCGTTCCGGCGCGGCGGCTTCTTCGGTTCCGGCATTTCCACAGGAGGAAAAAACCAAAAGAGGCAACAGGAAAAAGAGGTAATAAGGCTTCATAAAAGGTTAAGTTTATAGTGGTTTATTACGTAGGGAAATGACAGTGAATAACTCCACTGCTAATTGACACGAGAACGCGATAGCAAGACGCTGTCTCTTTGTCCTGTTATCACTCCCCTTAAGTTGACGACATTGCGGTACACTCACCCCGTCAAGTAAGTGAAAAAAAGTTCCGGTAGGATCCTTGCAGAGACTCTCCGCGATTTGTCGAGAGCATTATTTCTTATTCAAAAATGACTATACTTGCGGGCTTCACCTACAAACCTAAATCATGCTGAGAACCGGAATTTTCTGCTGCTTTCTAATTGTGCTGCTCAACAACTGTTCTTCTCCGAAGATGGAAAATTCAGCGTCCTCCCCTCCCAATATTCTCTTTATTATGTCCGACGACCACACTTCACAGGTCTGGGGCGTGTACGGCGGCGTGCTGGAAGATTACACCCATACCCCTAATATCCGGCAGCTGGCGAAGGAGGGCATAGTCCTCAACAACACTTTTTGTACCAACTCCATCTGTACCCCCAGCCGGGGCTCTATTCTCACCGGACAATACAGCCATCAGAATGGCATTTATACCCTCGCCGGAGCCTTGCATCCCGATAGCATGAACATTGCCAAAGCTTTGCAGCAGGCCGGCTATCAGACTGCCGTCATCGGCAAGTGGCATCTGAAAGAACAGCCCGCCGGTTTTGATCACTATCAGGTACTGCCCGGACAGGGGCGATATCACAATCCCATTTTGAAGACGGCAGCCGACTGGGAGGCGGGAGGCCGGGAATACAACGGTTTTTCTTCCGATGTCATCGGTGACCTGTCGATAGAGTGGTTAAAAAAGCGAGATGCGGAGCAGCCATTTTTACTCATGACTCATTTTAAAGCCACCCACGAGCCTTTCGATTATCCGGAGCGGCATAAGGAGTTATATCAAAACGAAACCATTCCGGAACCCTCAACCTTGTACGAGTTCGGCCCCGCCGCTTCCGGCAGAAGTTTTACCGGTCAAAACCTGGAAATCCTTGGCCAGCGCTGGGAAACAGCATCCGAAAAACCCGAAAAAATGTGGACCAGGTATCCAGGCTTGCCCTTTTCTACAGAGGGATTAGACAGCGTCGCCACTCGTCACAAGATTTACCAGAAATTCGTCAAGGACTTCATGCGCAGCGGCGCCGCTATCGACGATAACATCGGTAAGCTGCTGGATTACCTCGAGGAAAGCGGACTGGCGGAGAATACGGTCGTCATCTATACCGCCGATCAGGGATACTTTCTGGGAGAACATGGTTTCTTCGACAAGCGTATGATCTACGAGGAGGCGATCCGCATGCCCTTCGTTATTCGATATCCCAGGGAAATTGAGGGAAACAGCCGCCTGAATGATATCATCCTCAATATCGACTTTCCGGCCTTGTTCGCCGATTACGCCGGCCTGGAAAAGCCGGCATTTATCCGTGGCCGTAGTTTCCGGAGCAACCTTCAAGGGAATACGCCGGAAAATTGGCGTCAAAACATGTACTACCGCTACTGGCAACACCGCAGCGAGCGTCCCGCACATTTTGGCATACGAAACCACCGTTATAAGCTGGCCTTTTTCTATGGACAACCGCTGGACATGCCCGGCACAATGGAACAATCCACCCAGCCCGCCTGGGAGTTTTATGACCTGCAAGAGGATCCGGAAGAAACCTATAATGCCATTGACGATCCGGCCTATCAGGATGTCATTGAAGAGATGAAAGTCGCTTTAAAGAAACAGCGCCGGATACTCGGCGACACCGATGCGCAGTATCCCGTTATGCAACAAATCTTCAATCAACACTGGAATTAGCCGGTAAAAGTCCGCATTGTTTATTAGATTGGATTGTGGTAGGTTTTATTAAACAAATGTGAATTCGAGGTTTAACCGCAGGGGATATCCGTTAATTGGCTATTGGCCTTTAGCTTTTGGCTGATCCGGCCAATAGCTAAAAGCCAATAGCCAACGGCCGACGTTCTCGAGTAAAGACTTCAACTGATTGATTACCAATGATCTTTTTCCGAACTTACATCAAAGCACTTATCAACACCACCTCATGGCAGTAGTACCCTTCACGATGGACGCAGGCATCTCCAGCGTAAGCGGAGTCGTCCGGGATGCAGAAGACGAACTGGTCATTGAATACCAGTCCAAAATCCTGGGCCTGATCCCCACTGATATCAAGACGATACGAATCCCCTTCAGAGAAATCGACGAAGTATTTTTTTCCAGCAGCCTCTTCAAAACCCGTCTCCGGATCATTCTGAAAACACTGCGGAGTATCAGCAGCTTTCCTACCCCCAAACAGGGCGAGATACAACTGAAAATCGCCCGAAAGAACCGCCAGCAGGCTAAAGCACTGGCTTCCAGCGTCAATTTGTCTGTCAGCAAGTACTATATGGAAGAAGATGAGAACGATGATTTTGTATAAATTACCCTCAAATTTGGTATATTTAACTTATAAGCCTCCTTTCCTATTTGGAGATTGGATCAACTTTGAACCCTTGAACCCATAATATTATGGCAACAACCACTTTCACCCTCAACGGCAAGGAAGTCCGGGTGGACACTCCCGATGACTCCACCCTGCTCTGGGCCCTGCGCGAACATCTTCAGCTAATGGGCACAAAGTATGCCTGCGGCATTGGCCAGTGCGGCGCCTGCACCGTACACCTCGACGGCACGCCTATCCGCGCATGCGTCACCCCGGTTGCGGGCGTTGCCGGCAAAACGGTCACCACCATCGAAGGGCTTTCCGAGGACCGCAGTCACCCCCTGCAGAAGGCCTGGATAGCCGCCCAGGTCCCGCAGTGCGGCTACTGCCAGTCGGGCCAGATCATGCAGGCAGCGGCGCTGCTGGAGCAATCACCAAACCCTTCCCGCGAAGAGATCAGAAAGCAAATGGACGGCGTCCTCTGCCGCTGCGGCACCTACCTGCGCATTGAGAAAGCCATCGAAATAGCCGCAAAGGAAACGTGATCGAAGTCGGCCATACGGCTCTTCGCTTCGCTCTGAGAAGTCGGAAGTCGGAAAGCTTGCCCGACCGTGCGAATCCTGGTCGAATCCCTCCAGGCACCGCTTGATATAGCGGAATTCAGCAGAGAACCCTTAGGACCGCAACGTGGCCCAATAAAGAAGAACTAAAATCCTGTCAAAAATGATGACCACACAAGAAAAAAATATATCCAGACGCCGTTTTTTAAAAGTTTCCGGAGGACTTACCGTACTGGTGGCCGCTACCGGCATTCTGCCGGGATGCCAGGTCAGAAATAAAGAGGAACTGGAAGCGATTTCCTCCGAGATCAGCGCCTGGGTGCACATCGATACGGACGGCAAGGTCACCGTTTTCAATCCGGCGACTGAGATGGGACAGGGATCGTTGACTTCCCTCGCCGTCATCGTCGCGGAGGAGATGGATGCCGATTGGGCGAAAGTGGAAATAGAACATGCTCCTATCGAACCCGACACCTACGGGCTGACCTGGGGCGGCGAACTCGGCGGTCCCATGATCACCGCAGGCAGCCGCATCAACCGGGGTTATTATCGGCACATGCGGCAGGCGGGCGCCCAGGTGCGCCGCGTGCTGATGAACGCCGCCGCCGAAAAGTGGGAAGTCCCAATTGAGGAACTGCGCACCGAGCCCGGCGTAGTCATCCACGATCAAAGCGGGCAACAGCTGAGCTACGGCGAAATCGCCGGTTTCGTCACCCCTCCGGAAACATTGCCGGAAATTCCCGACGATCAGCTGAAAAAGCCGGAGGATTTCCGGCTCATCGGCACGGTGATTCCCCGCTACGATATTCCCGGCAAGGTGGACGGCAGCGCCCGCTATGCTTCCGATATACACTTGCCGGATATGGTATACGGGGTGATCAATCGCTCGCCGGTGCACGGCGCCCGGCCCAGCCTGCAAAATGAGGCCGCGATAAAAGAGATGCCGGGTGTGTTGGAGGTGGTTTCCCTCGATCACGGCATCGGCGTCATCGCCGAAACCATCGAAGATGCCCTGCGCGCCAAAAAGGAACTACAGATTCAATGGAGCGAAGACGCCCCGGCGCAGACGCACACCAGCCAGGACGTTTACCAGAACTACACCAGTATTGTAGGAACTGGCGGCCCGGAAGGCCGCAAAACGGTCGATAAAGGAGACGTCACTCGGGGGCGGCGGCAGTCGACCCGGCAATACCGCGTCGACTACAAAAATGACTATGCCTACCACGCCCAAATGGAACCCCTCAACGCCGTAGTATCCATCGCCAAAGATGGGCAAAGCGCCGAGGTTTGGGCCGGCTCCCAGGCGCCTGACGGGGCGCGACGGGCAGCGGCTGAGGCGCTTGGATTTGAATTCGAACAGGTCAACTTCCATCCCTGTCTGCTCGGCGGCGGCTTCGGCCGGCGCTCCATGTCGGGCTTCGTCACGGAGGCCGCGCTATTGGCTAAAGCCGCCGGTCGTCCCCTCAAACTGCAGTGGACCCGCGAAGATGACGTACAATACGGTGCCTTCCGCCCCATTTCGCTGCAGCGTATGCAGGCCGGGATTGACGAAAACGGATTGATTAAGTCCTGGTCGCACACCGTCAGCGGCCCCGGCGGCGGCCTGCTGGCTTCGGGCGCCGATACACCGTACTACAGCTTCGATAACCAGCGCGTAGAGGTAAGGGCGGTGGAGCATGGCGTACGCACCAAACACTGGCGCTCGGTAGGCCACGGCCCCAACAAGTTTGCGATTGAAGCCTTCGTCGATGAAATCGCTGCCGATCTGGGCAAAGACCCCTACGAATACCGCCTCCAACTCATGCGCGATCATCCGCGGGCCCAGAAAGTGCTGAAAACGGCCGCCGAGATGGCCGGCTGGGGCAGCCCGGCTCCGGAAGGACGGGCCCGGGGCATCACCTTCAGCGAACACGGCGGCTCCTACACGGCCGCCGTCTGCGAAATTTCCCTCGACGAAGAGTCGGGAAAAATCCGGGTGCATCGCATCTGGTCCGCCCTCGACGCAGGCATTGTCATTCAGCCCGACAACGCCGTCGCCCAAATGGAAGGGGGCATCATTATGGGCCTGAGCAGCGTACTGAAGGAACAAATCACTTTCGAAAACGGACGGGTACAGCAATCCAATTATCACGACTATCCCTTGCTGCGCATGTCGGAAGCACCGGAAAGCATCGAGGTGCAACTCATCGATTCCACCGAAGACCCCGGCGGCATCGGCGAGTCGGGAACGCCGCTGGCCGGCGGGGCAGTGGCCAACGCTTTC
>CAZWDL010000088.1:0-31372 GCA_964632995.1 uncultured Saprospiraceae bacterium | reverse complement strand
GTTTGACAATGGCCGGCACGCCCGCCAGCAGGTTGACCGACAGTTTTTCCAGCATACCCCAGATGGGAAAGTTAAATGCATTGATGTGGATAGCCACGCCGTGTTTCGGTGTCATGATGTGGTGGCCGATGAAGCTGCCCTCTTTTGAAAGCGGCACGGCGTCGCCATCGACGTAGAAGGTCTGATCGGGGAATTGCCGTCGCAGCGAAGCGTAGGCAAACAAGTTGCCGATCCCTCCGTCGATGTCTATCCAGCTATCGGCCTTCGTGGCGCCGGTCTGATAACTCAGGGGATAGTATTTCTTGCGGATATCATACAGGTGAAGGGCCAGTTGCTTCAGCATCAGCCCCCGCCGGCGGAAGGTCATTTTGCGGAGTTTGGGACCGCCGACGCTGCGGGCGTAATCCATCATGGCGCCGTAGTCGAGCCCTTCGCTGCCGCAGGTGGCGACCAGCTCCCCGGTCACCGCATTATATTGCGCTTCGCCCTCACCTTCGTGGGGCATCCACTGGCCCAGGGCATAGTTTTTAAGCTTTTGCATGGTTTTATCTGGTTCCGTTTGATAGGCGAATGAATGTTCGTTAGCAAAAATAACGATTCGGCCCGGCTTTGCCAAGAACAATAAGCTTTTGGCGAACCAGATCACTCCTCCTTCATCTCTTTCCATGTCCGGTAAAGCACCTCCTGTTCGGGTCGGTCTGCGGGCATTTCGTGCAGGGGTTCGCACTCGCGAAGGTGTTGGCGGAGGTCTTCGGGGAGTTGCTGGTACAGGCGGGTGCCTTTCGTTTTCCAGTCGATCATATCGTCAGAGACCTGGCGAACTATGCGGGCGGGGTTGCCGACCAGCAGGGAACGAGGCGGAATCTTTTCACCGGCTTTGATGAAGCTTAGCGCCCCGATGATACATTCGTCGCCGACCTCCGCCTCGTCCATGATGACGCTGTTCATCCCCACCAGCACATTGCGGCCTATGTTGGCGCCGTGGATGATGGCGCCATGCCCGATATGGGCCCCTTCCCGGAGGTATACAGTCACTCCGGGAAACATATGGATAGTACAGTTTTCCTGCACATTGCAGCCGTCTTCGATGACGATTCCGCCCCAGTCGCCCCGCACCGCTGCTCCGGGAGCAATATAGACATCTTTACCAATGGTGACATTCCCCGTCACTACCGCTTGCGGATGTACATAGGCCGATTTATCGACCACCGGTTTAAAGTCTTTGAATTCGTAAAACATATTTGGTAGGATTATTATTTATTTTTGAACACCAATCCCTACTGAAATTGTTTTAAATAAGGTAGTAGCTTCGGAACTAAGTAATTGGGTATATCGATGAAGTTATTTTTCGGCTGAGCAAGGCGAAGGTTCGGGATCGTGGCCTTAGCCACGAAGCCCGGTTCTTTAACGCAGCTCAGCCGGAAAAGAACGAGTATAGATGCCCCTAATTATTTAGTGCCGAAGCCAGTAAAGGCCCGAGCCGTAAAATTTGGCTAATCGGGTCTGTTTACCAAAATATAGAGAGTGTTGATTACCCATAAGTCGTTTTGGGCAACTTCTTCTGTTCTTCTGTTCTTCTGTTCTTCGGTTCTGAATGTCTATAAAAAGGTGAAAACCGCTAAAAACAGGCCGGAACCGTAAAACAGATGAACAGATGAACCGCAAAACCGCAAAACCGCAGAAGTTTAGACCCGACCAAAGATGTGGGTAATCGATACAATATAGAGACACCTAACTCTTGAACCAGACAGTCAAACAGCTCAAGCCGGCTACGTAAGAAATCTATCCGGCTTTTGTTAAAATGCCTTCATTTCTGGTAAATTCCTTTATTAGGCCGTAAATTATATGCGTCCTTTCGGAAAAAAATTCTTGCCGGAAACCCAGTTTTCCGGATATACCGGGGATTACAGATGACGACAACCAGCTTAACTAACAAGTGCGCAGGGCTTTTCTCATGGAAAAAGTGGCAACTTTTCAGGCAGCCCCAATTATTTTTCTACTTAACTTTTATACCCATTGGCGCAATTCAACTGGACATACGTAAGCGATACGGGCAGGCAACACGTCGTCGGCCTCTTTCACGGTGAACGCACCGGACATCTGCTGGTGCATTGCAATTCCCGTGTTTTACTCATCGATTTTCACGTGCTGCAGTCCAAAAACTATAGCTTCTTCATCGATGAAGAGCTGTTCAATCTGAACCTCGAGCGAAAAGAAAACCGCTTTTATTACAATTTTGAGATCAATAAAGAGGCCGATACGCCCCATAACCTCAAAAGACGAAAAACCGAGCAGAAGCATCTGAAACACGGCCTGGCTCTGCTAGGGGTACTGGCTTTGTTCGTCGCGCTGATTTTTTTCGGGTTGCGCTATCACCACAATAACCCGGACAATGCCGAGCGCGGGGCGCTGCTGGATGAAAACGGCCGGCCGGCCATCGCGCGCATCGACTTTAGCCCCAACGGCACAGGCCCGGTCTCAGTCCGTTACGCTTACGTCGCCGAAGGACGGGCCTACGAAGGCGCTTCCCGGCTAAGTTCAACCCTGCTGGACAACGGCATGCTCCTCGAACCCGGTGATGAATTCGTGCTTCATTACGCCGCCGGTAGGCCTTCCGTACACGAAATCGACTTTCAGCACCCCACCGAGCAGCAAGTTCTAAGATACCGGCAGCGCAGCTTCGAACGCCATGCCCAGCTCCACCCCCAACTGTCCGATGAACGCCTCAACTGCATACTGGACGTCCTGTTCGAGCTCCGGGGCGTGAAAGCTTACGCCGACCTCTACTTTCAGGATGTTCCTGCTTACCGTTACCGCCGGCATAACAAAGAAACGTACCAAAACTTGATCACCGCCCCGGACGTCAGTCGGCAGTTAAAGGCGCGATGTACCGAATAATCCGGAATGAGCGACCGGAAGATGGGTGTCCGCTGTCGGGTTGCCCCTTCCCCTTGCTGAGAGCCTTCAAAACTTTTTTGTTGCTATTCACCATCCTGGCTTTGCCATAAAAGATTTATAAATTCTTTACTTTTGCTCCCAACAGATTGATGGACGGGCTGCCTCTGCATTTCAGTGTTGTCAGGTTCGCAAGTCTTTTTCAATTCAAATTGGCAGTATCATTTCGACGTGGATTATTTGAAGCAACACATAGAAAGCCTGATTTTCACTACTGACGAGCCCATTCCCTTGTCGGATATCCGGAAGGTGCTGGAGGAATCCTTCGACACCAAATTCAAGGACGAAGAAATTGAAGCCGCTATCCGGGAATTACAGGAGCGCTACCGCTCCGACGAATTCGCCTTTGAGATCGTAGAAATCGCAGAAGGTTTTCAATTTTTATCCAAAGCGGCTTACCACAAGACACTTGGCATCTACCTCAAGCAAACCACGCGCAAGCGCCTCTCCCGGGCCGCCCTGGAAACCCTGTCCATCATCGCCTACAAACAGCCGGTCACTAAAACCGAGATGGAAAAAATCCGTGGCGTCAGTTGTGATTACTCGATTCAAAAACTATTGGATAAGGACCTTGTTGCTATTGTAGGGCGAAGTGAGGGTCCCGGCCGCCCGTTGCTATACGGCACCAGTGAGAAATTCATGGACTACTTCGGCATCAAGAGCCTCAAGGACCTGCCCAAACCCAAGGATTTCAAGGCGCCCGAGCAGAGCATCGGCGAAAAAGCGCCGATAGAGGAAGACAGTACTATTGAGGAAGAATAATCAAAGGACTACCTACACCTTAAAACAGCAAATATGAGCGAAGAGAAACCATTGGTCAACCGAGTGGCGAAAAGCGGACTGATCACCCTTAAACTGGAAGAGTACTTTCCCGACACCCCAGTCATGGAGCTCGATCTCAAGGGTTACCTCTTCAAGGAACTGCTCCTACGGGAAAAGGACTTCCGGGAAGCGATGGACGCTCACGACTGGTCGCAGTATCAGGATAAGGCGCTGGTCGTCTATTGTTCCTCGGATGCGATCATCCCCGTCTGGGCCTACATGCTGGTCGCTTCCCACGCAGCTCCTTATGCTGCCGATGTTTTTCAGGGCCGCCTCGAAGATTATTATCGCATCCTCTTCCGGCGCATCATCGACGAAATCGATCCTGACGAATACGAGGACGCCCGCATCATTATCAAAGGCTGCAGCGATAAACCTGTCCCCCTTTCGGCCTATATGGAGCTGACAAGCAAACTGCGCCCCTTCGCACGCAGCATTATGTTCGGTGAACCCTGCTCCACCGTGCCGATTTATAAAAAGCCGCGGAAGATCTCCCGGCCCAAGTAGAATTGGCAGTCGGCAGTGGGTTGACTCATCAGGGATCAAGCAGGATAATGCCTGGCCCAGCACCAGCACCCAGCACCATAATTACCGCTTCTCTATGTATCATTCCTCACCGATCTTCGTTATATTAGACTGACTACGCAGACAAAACAAATCATAAGATGAAGCGGACGATCCAAATAAGTGCAATTGTGGTACTGGTCCTCAGCACGATCCTGCTGATCACGGCTTATTCCCGGCTGGACCGGGGAACGCCAAAAACCGAGGATACCGCGTTGATGAGCGTGGGCCTCGGCCTGCCGCAGATGATTCACCCCATTGATTTGGACCGTCCGTTCAGCTTCGCGGGGGAACCGCTGCCGATGCAGCTGAGCGATGTCCGCGAGCGACTCGACCGGGAGCTGATCGTCAATTCCTACCGGCATTCCAATACTATTCTCAATATCAAAAAGGCGAATAAATACTTCCCGGTCATCGAGCCTATTCTGAAGAAAAACGGTGTGCCCGATGATTTTAAATACCTTGCCGTAGCAGAAAGCGACCTCAATAACGCTACCTCTCCCGCCGGCGCCAAAGGCATTTGGCAATTCATGCCGCCCATTGCCAAATATTACGGCCTGGAAATAAACCGGGAGGTGGACGAACGCTATCATATCGAAAAGGCCACTCAGGCGGCCTGCGAATACCTGCTCGACGTCAAGCGGCGCTTCGGCAGCTGGACGCTGGCGGCGGCTTCCTACAATGTCGGCGGCACCCGCCTGGCCCGCGAGCTGGAAAACCAGCGCGCCGAAACCTTCTACGATCTCAACCTGAACGAAGAAACTTCCCGCTACCTGTTCCGGCTCGTCGCACTAAAGGAAATCCTCAGCCACCCTGAAGAGTTCGGCTTTTTTATCGAGGAAAAAGACCGTTACCAACCGCTGGGCGACTATGAACTCACCACGGTGGAAGCGCCCATCTCCAACCTCGGCGACTTCGCCCGCGAACACGGCATCAGCTATCGCACCCTTAAAGTATACAACCCCTGGCTGCTTACCTCTTCCCTGCGCGATGCCGGGCGGAAGCCGTACGAAATCAAGGTGCCGGTACAAAAGGTGGAGAGTTAGCAGTACCACTGGAACAGTATCAAGTCGCCTTTTACACCTGCGGCCCTTCTTCCTCTCCGGTCGGTTCCTTGCCCGTTTTGAGTCCGGCCCAGTTGTACTGTTCATTCACAACGAAGTAGAGCGGTGACTCCTTGCGTAGCAACTCCAGCATGGTGTGCAGGCGATCGGTGGGCATAAAGGCATTGATAATGCCGTTATTGTGAACAACGAACTTCTCGTCAATCTTGTCCGTAAACTCGATATAACCGAAGTAACTGCTCTGGCCACCGCCGGCAGCATCACCGTATAGGTATACCCGAACGGGTTGATCGGCGCCGCTGAAGGCCAGTACGGAGTAATCATTGAGCCGGTAATGGATCATGGTTATTTTTTTGGTCTTTTGATAAAATAATCAGGAGGGAAGTAACAAAATACGAAAATTATTGAGGTAAAAAACTATACTGCTTCCCTTTGTACTTGTCCATCTGTACGCGTTTTTCCAGGGCGCGAAGGGTTTTATAGGGCTGGCTGACCGACATGGGATTGGCCAACCAGGCGGGAATGCTCCCGCCCGGGTCTACGCTGATCTGATACGTCACTTTCACCTCTTGATCCGGCAAATTAGTCAACAACCAGAATCCGTCGGTCTCCGGGATGCGTACATAATCTTCTTTGCGGGGGAGGTACTCCGGTCGATCCTCCAGTTTTATGCGCAGGCTCCGGTTTCCTTCAGCGCGGAAGACCACCTCATAAATGCCGTCCCGGTCTTTCGCCGGCCAGGGAGCATCGGTGCTGAGGTAATAGATAATGGATGTATCGCCCTTTTCTTCCAGCGCCCGGGTAGAGGATGCATTGGGCATCCATTCCGGATAGGAAGAAATATCGCGGATAGCCGCCACGATGGATGATAGTGAGGTTTCCAGGGTAGTAACCCCGCGATAAGCACGGAAGTCCGAATTTTCCGCGTCCTTCGTATACACCTTAATGCCCTTTTTGTCTTTGCGCAGTTCCCAGTCGCTTTGCGCAAAAAGGAGCAGAGGATGAGACCAAAGTAGTAAAAAAGCCAGGCACCACAATTTCATAGGAAACAGGTTTTTAACGGAAGAGAAGGCCGGTGATATGCCGGCGTCGCAAAAACAGTCCCCTTTTTAACAAGAAGAGCCGGAACAAGTTGGGAAAGAGTAGGAAGTACCCGGACAGGTTTATACTCGACGTAAATTGGTATGAGAAACTTCTCAAACTATTTCGACGTCAGTATAAATTACTTTGAACGTAACTATTCACCGCGCCTGCGCGGCGATATTTTTGTTTTTGCCACGGATCACACGGATTTTCACAGATTATCATCTTCGGAAATCCGTGAAAATCCGTGTGATCTGTCACTTATTGCAGGTAGTTCTGCGAAAAGAAATCTCCGTAGCCGTTTAGCGATTTGGACCGGAGGATTTCGCGGTAGTTGTTTTGGGAAACCGCGTAGATCTGATAATCGACCGAGGAGTCGATAAAGTCCTGTTGATTGCGCTGAATGCCATTGTAGTAATTCATGGCCTCGTTTTTATCTTTGAAGCGGCGAACCACGAGGATGGGTAGTCGCGTCTCGGCATCCGTTCCCAGGTAGATATTGGTTACGCGCAGCCGGTCCAGTTTATGGTACTGAAGGTGGTAATTAGAGACCTTCACCTTAGATTCATTCAGGCTGATATCCTCATTAAAAACGATGAGAATATAGTGCAATTGGTCATCATTTAGCTCGAACTGAGTATCCGCGGCCTGTGCATTACCGGGAAGACCGGACCGGCCGGCGCCCAGCAGGCGCAGAATTTCGCGGGCCCGTTTCTGTTCCGGCGTATCCGGATAGCGGGCGATCAGGTCCTGGAGTGCGCCGACATAAGCTTCTTTCCCCCGCAGGTTGCCCATGGCCATGGCTGTAAGCAGTGCGAACTTGGGCTGCATGGGATTTTGAGCACCGAATACGCGGGGGGCTTCCAGGCTTTTCTGGTAAGCGGCATTGTAGTTACCCGAGGTAAAAGCAGCGTAAGCCTCATTGTAGAATCGGTTGAGCTTATTTTCCTCCTCTGCCAGTTCCTGAGCGTAATTGGGATTGCTGATCACTTTAGCATAGGTGCTCGTCGGGTACTTTTCCAGGATGCGATCGGCATAGGCATTAGCTTGTTGCTGGTTACCGATGTCTTTGTAATCGAGGTACAGATAGTACCAGGAATCCAGCTGATAGGAGGAGCGGTCGAAGCGCCGGTTCATTTCCTCGAGCACTTCAACGGATTTGGGGAGATTGGCGAGCCGGTCGCGATAGAGGGTGCCGAGTTGATACATAGCCTCCTGCATTTTGAGCTGGGCTTGCAGTATTTCACTGTCACTGCCGGGGACTGCAGCGAGTATTTGGTTGATCTCGTCTTCCGGCAGGACTTCTGCCGGGGCGTTGGGTTCACCGGCGGCGACGGGCAGGTCCGAAGCTCCGCGTTTGCTGGACCGGCGCCAGTTATCTTCGAGCGGACGATCGCCCCAGTTCCGGAAAAACTCTTTTTTACCGCGTCTGACAACGCGGTCATCATAGGCGAAGAAGCTGCTTTCCTTATTGCCGATACGTCCTGAACCGGGGTTCAGGGATACGTTGGCGCCGGGAGGGCCGGAGTTGTTGAGCCCCCCGTTTTCGGAAGCGGCGGCCTCGGCTGCAATTTGCTGCAGGCGCTCCTCGTCGCGTTTTTTCTTAATGTTGTAGGCCAGTTCGCGCTTTTCCTCTTCGCTGAGGCTGGCGATCTGCAGCAGACTGTCCTGCATGGCGATGGTTTCCAGGTTAGCGGCGATATCGGTGAGGTTGTTGCGCCAACGCTCTACTTCGGGGTAGCGTTCATCGTTTTTGGGCAACACTTGAAGTGTATTGTCGAAGTATTTTTGAGCCGGCACAAAATCCTCTTCTTCCAGATAGAGATAGGCCAGACGCAGATTGGATTCCGCTTTTTGCAAATCGTTTTTAGTACTGCTGGCAAGAGATTTTTCCAGGAGAGCAATGCCTTCCTCGCGGTTGCCCGATTCGAGTTCAATTCCGGCGAGGGTGTAGTAGATCTGGTCCTGGTATTCGTAGTTTTTGCTATCCTTGAGCATCTTATCGAGGCGGTCTCTGGCTGCTTCTACACTGATGGCTCCGCTGCGCCAGCCGTTTTCCACGATATACAGGCGGCCGTTGAACTCCATACTGTAATCCGGTCCGTATTTCAGGGCGCGTTCAAAAGAAGCCAGGGCTTCACTTCGGCGTCCTGAGCGCTGGTGTAGTTGTGCGATGATGAAAGCGTAGCGGGCTTTGTCCTGCCGTTTATCGGCGGAAGCGATTGCTTTTTCCAGCGGTTCCAGCGCCAGCTCGTACTCTTCCTGGCGCAGGAAGTGATGGGCTTTAACTACCGCGATTTGCTCCCGGATATCATCGAATGTTTTGGAATCGGCTTCCAATTGAAGTATCGTACGCATGGCGCGATCGTACATCCCCCGTTCCGTGTAAGTACGGGCCAGCCAGAGCACCCCTTCCTGATAAGCGGGGCGATGCTTAAGGAAGTAATTATCGGGCTGAGGAGCAGGTTCATCGGCCGCATCTTCTTCATCGGAGATGCTGATCAGCTCATCCTCATCGGTGTTTTCCGCTTCTGCCGGTTCTTCTTCTTGCTGTTGGTTTTCATCCCCTTCTGCCATGGCGGCGTTCTCCGCTTCCTCACCTTCGGGCTGCTCTTCCAGTTCCGGACTGGGGAGTTCTACCTTTTTTCCACTTTTCTTATTCTTACGAGCGCGCTTCCGGGCCTTCTTTCGGGCGCGCTGTTCCCGCTTGCGCTCTTTTTTCAGCTGCCGGTTGTAGCGTTTGCGTTCCTTTTCCTGCCGGCGCAACAGCCGACGCTGCTCTTTTTCCGACAACTGGGTGATGTCTACCTCATCGTCCTCCTCTTTGTCCGGACCGGCCTTTTCTTCATCATCTTTTCCTTTACCCTTTTTCTTTTTAGACTTCTTTTCCATGGCCGCCATCTTCTCGGGGCTGAACTCACTGACCAGGTACCGGAAGGTCTCTTCAGCCGATTCGTAATCCTGCTTCAGGTACTGTGCTTTGCCGAGCAGCAGGTAGCAGTCATCGGTCCAGTGGCTGACCCGGTGCAAGTTCACCACCACGGAAACTTTCTCGATGGCCTTGTCGAGGTCGGGAGCTACTGCATCGGGATTGGCGGCAGCTACGTATTCATAAACCGGCAGTACCTGTTTGAAGTTATCCTGGTGCTGTTCTTCCAGCGAAAGCAGGCTGGCTTCCAGGAGTTCATTGGCGTTGAAATAGCCGTTGTATTTAGCGGTAATGTTATGGTATAGTTTTCCCAGCGTCGACACTTCTCCTCTGCGCTTCTGCGTTACGCAGGAAGCCAAGACCAAAACGAGCATCGTCAACAGCAGTAATTTGTCAGTCTGTTTCAAACCCTAAGATTTTTTTATCGTAATTTTCCTTAAGCACCGATCGATCAATAACTGTCGGCTTTCTAGGAGTGCTTTTTCCTTTATCCGGCGTTAAGGAACCGCCGCCCTTAGCCCCACTAAGGGCGAGAACCCTCGCCTTGGCTAAAGAAAAAATCACTTGCCTAGCCAAACACGACACTTATTAAACGCGCGTCGCTAAGCACCGATCGAAAAATTGCCTCCTGCTTTTTCGGCAAAACCCAAAAGGCGGTCAGCCGGTAAAGGTTTTCCCTTAATTCCAAAAGGATTTTTTTATCTGAACACTACAAAGCACGATTAAATGCCTCCCCTAAGCGGGATTCCTTCCGGATATCCCTTAACTTTGCAGTACGGTTACCATGTTTTATAACTTTTAAAAGGCAAATTTATTTTATTCTAAGAACACTTCAAACCGGGTGTAAGGAACCTTTATCACAATTACTGCAATAATAATGCCGTTCTTAATCTTTTATTGAGTTGTTCTCCGGTAAGTTTTGGAACTTGCCGGGGAATTCCAGAATTAAAAAAATACTGCAATGGCCAACGAGCATGACAAGGAAAAGAGCTGGATGGAAAAGCTCCGGCACACTTACCGGCTGGTCATCATGAAGCACGAAACCTTCGAGGAGGTGGGCTCATACAAACTCACCCTGCTCAACGTATATATTGCCGTAAGCACCGTGGCGGTAGTAATGGCCCTGCTTGTTTTTGTCCTGATTGCCTTTACTCCCATCCGCAAGTATATCCCCGGCTACGGCGATGTCAATAAGGATGAAGAACTCTCGGAGCTTTATCAGAAGCTGGACTCTATTGAATACTACATGAATTCCACGGAAGTTTACACTGATAATGTCCGCAGAATGCTAACCAAAGACGTACAGACGGCCGAAGAGGTAGAAGCGGCGAACGACCAGCGCACGAAAAGTGATCCGCAGGAGGACAGCGCCGTCAGCGCCAAGTTCTCGGAAGTCGATGAGCAGCTGCGGCAGGAAATAGAGCTGAATGAGATTGGAAGTATTGCCCAGCGCAGTCGCACCACTAATCTGACTACCTCCGGCATCCCGCTGGAACAAATGTTCTTTACCCCGCCGATCAGCGGAGAAATCAGCGCCGGCTTTATGCCTGACAAAGGGCATCAGGGGGTCGATATCCTCGCCCCCAAAAATACCGCCATCAAAGCGGTCATGGACGGTTACGTCTTTTTGTCAGACTGGACCCTCGAGACCGGCAATACCATCGGCATACAGCATTCAAATAACGTCATCACCTTTTACAAGCACAATTCCGTGCTGCTCAAAAGAGTGGGCGATTACGTGCGCGCCGGCGAGGCCGTATCCATCATTGGGAATACCGGCACTCTATCAGATGGTCCTCACCTGCACTTCGAATTGTGGTACCGGGGCAATCCGGTGGATCCAACAGAGTATATCAACTTTTAACCAGCCTGAATGTTGTTATCCCTAGCCGGTGTTATCTGACCTGATCTTCCCTTTTCACAGATAGATAAGCAGCAAAGGAACGGTTTCGCCAAGAATCGCCTCCCTCAGAAACACCCTTCCCCACAATTGACAACGCTTATAACCCATAAGACGGTGCTGTGTAAAACTTTTTCATGACCCCATAGTTTTACCAATACTTTTATTCTATTTTTGCTCCTTATTTCAAGATCAACCAAATTGCTTTTCATGAGTAAGCAAAACCACGACCTGAAGACCACTTTCAACGAAAAGGGTGAAACCGTAAGCCCGGTTTTCCCTGGAAATATAAAGAACTTTCTAATTGATATCGACGGAACGGTTTGTGATGACATTCCCAATGAGGAACCCGAGCGTATGCTCAGCACCCTCCCCTATCCCGATGCCTTGAAAATCATCAATAAATGGTATGATGAGGGGCATATCATCACCTTCTTCACCTCCCGTACGGAGGAACACCGGGAGATTACCGAAGTATGGCTGAAGAAACACGACTTCAAGTACCATGCCCTGCTGATGGGTAAGCCCCGCGGCGGCAATTACCACTGGATTGACAATCACATCGTTAAGGCTACCCGCTTTAAGGGGAAATTTACGGACCTGGTGGTGCGCACCCACGAAATCGAAGTGTTTAAACCCTGATTAATAAATGAGATAGTTTGCCCGTTCAGTTTTCCATGGCCGGGTAGATACAGGGAAGTTGTTTTCGGCAGGTTCCTTGGTGCCCGGCGCACTTAAACTTTCCGCTCAAGCAAATCTTCCAGGGCTGGGCGCAGCCCCTCAAAATTAAACTCGAAGCCGGTATTCTGAATTTTTTGGGAAGACACGCGGGCGCTGTCGAGTACGGTATCCGCCATTTCTCCCAGGGCGAGGCGCAGGAGAAAAGCCGGCACGGGCATTAGCAAAGCCGGTTGATCGGCGGCTTCCTTAAGTTTGCGCATCAGGGTCTTGTTGGTCGCCGGATTGGGCGCCACAGCATTATAGCGGCCTGTAAGCGCTTCATTTTCTATACCGTGGATAAAGCAGCGGCACACATCATCGATATGTATCCAGGAATACCACTGCTGGCCATCTCCAAAGTAGGGTGCGATAAAGAAAGGCAGTGACATTTTTAACTTCGGTAGCGCCCCGCCTTGCGTTGATAATACGATGCCGATGCGGAAAGCCACTGTGCGCACCCCCGTTTCTCTTACTTCCTCTACGGCATTCTCCCAGGCCTGGCAACTTTCCGTCAGGAAACCTTCTCCCGGCTCCGATAACTCACCCACCACTTCATTGCCCTTATCGCCGTAAATACCGATGGCGGCGCTCGACAGGAAGGCCTCCGGCTTTTTGTTTCGCTGCATCAGTTGGTTTTTGAAAAGCCGGGTCGTCTGCACCCGGCTGTCGATGATGAGCTGTTTGCGGCGATCGGTCCAGGGCTTGTCGGCAATGCCGGCGCCGGCCAGGTTGATGATGAAGTCGGCCCGGTCAATGGCTTCGGCATCGATGCTTCCCGCTGCAATATCCCATTGAAAAGTTTCGTATTCCGAATCCGGTCTTTCGCGACGGCTCAGATGTAGAACTTCGTAATTTCTTTCGCGCAGTAATTGACTGAGACGGGTACCGATCATGCCGCTACCGCCCCCGATGAGTACGGTTGCCATTGTTTTCACATTTTATCAATTCCACAACAAGCCTGAAGCTCATTGGTTCACGCCCGTATCGCAGGGAGGAAAGAATTATTTTGAAGAAGCACATTTTTTTATCCTGCTGATATGTGCTATTTTAGAGCCCTGCCCAGTATGCAATCAGACAATCGCATTTCGGCCAATACGATTCACGTACCACAAACTAAGACAACGCAGCCAATGAATCACTTTAACCAGTTTGCGCTTTTTTTCATCTTGGGTCTGCTCATGCTGACCGCCTGCCGGGAAACACCCCAGGAGCAGGACCAATCCGTTCAGTTTCAACGCACCGGTAACAGCGCCATCATCCGGCTGGAATCCGAACCCGATCGCCTGACGCCCCTGCTCACTGTCAGCAATTACGCCAACCAGGTGATGGTAGACAATATTTTCATGACGCTTATCACCCTAGACCCCAAAACTATGGAATACCGGCCGGCTCTGGCCAAATCCCGCGCCGAAGTAGCCGCCATCAATGAAGGGGCCTACGCCGGCGGCCAGTCGTATACTTTTGAAATCCACGAATCGGCCGTCTGGCAGGACGGAGCGCCGGTGACTGGACAAGACTATGTCTTCACGCTCAAAGCCCTGCTCAATCCCCGCGTGCAGGCAGCCCCCTACCGGCCTTACGCCGCCCTGATCAAAGATGTGCGGGTCGATGCCCAAAATCCAAAACGCTTCACCGTATTCACCGATCAGCGCATGATTCAGGGCGAAGAGTACGTCGGTAATTTATTCCCCCTGCTTCCCCGACACATTTACGATCCCGAAGGCCTGCTCACCGATATTCCCGTTTCGGAAATGACCGACCCGGAATCCGTAGCGCAACTGGCCGAAACCGATGAGCGCCTGCAGCGATTCGCCGAGCTGTTCAGCGACCAGAAATACGCCCGGGATCCGGAATTTGTCGTCGGTTGCGGCCCCTACCGCTTTGTAGAATGGCAAACCGGCCAGCAGATCACCCTGCAGCGCATCGACACGTGGTGGGGAGATGAACTCAGCGACGAACACACCGTGCTGCAGGCCCATCCCCGGGAACTTATCTTCCAACCGGTAGAGGACGCAGCCACTACCCTATCCGCTCTTCGCGCCGAAGAACTCGATGCCGCCTACAACGTTGACCCCAACGGATTTGAAGAGCTTCAAAGCTCCGAAAACACTGCTGAACGCTATGACTTTTTTACGCCTACCCAAACGGCCGTCTATTTCCTGAGTCTCAATACAAACGATCCGAAACTGGCCGATAAGCGGGTTCGACAGGCCCTGGCCCATACCATCAATGTGCAGGAAATCATCGATAATGTATACAATGGTTTCGGCCGCCGCATCGCCGTTCCCTTGTTACCCTCCTTTGCTTTTTACAACGAAGACCTTCCCCTCTATGAATTCAATATTGAGCTGGCCAGGGAGTTGCTGGCCGAGGCCGGCTGGGAAGACAGTGATAACGATGGCACGGTGGACAAAATTATCAAGGGGGAGGCGGTAAACCTGGACCTCAGCATGTCAATCGTCGCTAACCGGGAAACTTCCCGGGCCGCCGGCCTGCTGATTCAGGACAATGCCCGCCGGGCCGGGATCAACATCGAACTGGACCCTATGGAGGGAGCCGTACTGCTTGACAACTGGCGCCGCGGCGATTTTGAAATCACCTCCGGCGGCCGCGCAATGCCCTCTCCTTTCTGGAATCCAATGCAGAATTACCACACCATAAAGGGCGATAACCGCACCGGCTTCGGCAATGCCGAAACGGATGCACTGATAGAAAAAATTCTCGTGACCTTTGACGAAGCAGAAAGGCATCGCCTCTACCAGGAATTACAAACAACCCTGCACGAGCAGTTGCCCGAAATCCCCCTCTTTACCCCAACGGGACGGGTGATCGTCCATAAGCGTTTTGATCCGGAGATCACCCCTCTGTTCCCGGGCTTTGTTCCCAAGCTGCTCGAATTGAAGCAGGAATTCCGGAACCAGGAAAGTCTGAATTAAAAGGATAATTACCTAAAGAATCATAAAAACGACTGTCATTGCTACGCTACCTGATCAAACGCCTGCTGATTTTCATTCCGACGCTGATCGCCATCTCCCTGCTGGCTTTCGGCCTCAGCAAACTGGCGCCGGGTGACCCGGTAGAGCAGATCATCGGGGCAGGCCCGGCGGGAGGCAGCTTAATGGACCGGGAGCAAACGTACCAGCAGACGGCCGCCCTGCTGGGGCTCGACAAACCGGTGTTCTACTTCGCCCTGTCCTCACGGGCTTACCCGGATACGCTGTACCGCATCAGCAACCAGGACCACCGCCGAACCCTGCGTAAATTAATCGCCCAGTATGGTAACTGGCCCCGGATTCAGGACTATTATCAGCGCTTGCAGCAACTGGAGCAACAACTGTATGTACTTCCCGACAGCATCGCGCCGGAGTCGGTGACCACGATCCGAGCAACCTTGAGGCAGCTGTACTTCGAGTACCGGAATCCCCGTATCCGCGACCAATTGGATAAAATAGAGAAGGTCTTGAATCAGGGCGATATTCCCCCGCAAGTGCGGCAAAATATCACCCCTCTTTTTAATGCTTATCGGGATATCAAGGCCGACAGCCAGCGTTATCTGCTATACCTTCCCGATATAAAATGGTACGGCCTGGATAATCAATACCACGATTGGTTTACGGGTATCCTTACCGGAGACTTCGGCAACTCCTACATAGACGGACGACCGGTGACGAGCAAACTGACGGACGCCCTGCGCTGGACCCTTTTGCTCAACGGTCTGGCCATATTTTTCGCCTTTACACTATCTATTCCGCTGGGCGTTTACACCGCCTTACACCGGCAATCCCGCTTTGACCGCCTGACCAACGTGGGTCTTTTTATGCTCTACTCCCTGCCTCAATTCTGGATCGCCACCCTGCTGGTAGTCTTTATTACCACTCCTGAATACGGGATCGACCTTTTTCCGACCATGGGGATAGGCGAAACGGATCAGGAAGTTCCCTTTTTCGTGCGGCTGCTGGACCGGGCCTACCACCTGGTATTGCCGGTATTTTGCCTGACTTACGGTTCACTGGCCTTTATAACGAGGCAGATGCGCGGCAGTATGAACGAAGCCCTGCAGCAGGATTATGTGCGTACGGCCCGCGCAAAAGGCTTGAGCTCCCCAAAGGTGATCTGGCGCCATGCTTTTCGCAATGCGCTTTTTCCGGTCATCACTCTCTTTGGAGCCGTATTTCCGGCAGTGCTGGCAGGATCAGTGGTTATCGAGGTCATCTTCAACATCCACGGTATGGGAAAACTAACCATCGACGCCATCTTTCAACGCGACTGGCCCGTCGTCTATGCCGTGCTGATGATGGGCGCCCTGTTAACCATGGCCGGTATACTGGTCGCGGATATACTGTATGCGGTCGCCGATCCGAGGGTGAGATACGAAGGGAAGTAAGTTCTCCGGCGCCTGAACGCCGGCTAAAGCCGGGAAGACCGGCAGAAAAATAGCAGTATTTTATGGAAGAGCCTCCGGTTCTTCAGAAACCGGAAAAGGATAAAGAAGTAGGTGACGATGTTAGGAAACCAACGCAGTAAGGACATAGCGAAACGGCTGGGAAGCGGACACAGGAGTTACGGCAACCTGATCTGGCGGCGGTTTCGGGCCAACCGGGCGGCATTTTGGTCCCTGCGTGTGTTGTATGTCTTAATTTTCCTGGCGGTTTTTGGAGATTTCATCGCAAATGAAAAACCCTGGTACTGCCGGATCGAAGGTCAGGTTTATTTTCCTGTTTTCAGGCAGTATGCGGTGAACCTTGGAATAGCCGACTGGGAAGCCCGCTTTAGGCAGACCGACTGGGCCAGGCAGGAATACGAGCAGGTATTGTTCCCCCCGATTCCCTACGCTGCGCACACCCTTGACCGGAGAAACATGAATTACCGCAGTCCGCTGGGCGAGCAGCAGCTGGAATCCTGGCGCTGGCGGCACTGGCTGGGTACCGATCAGCTGGGCCGTGATGTTTTGGCGGGTATGATCAGGGGAACGCGTATTGCGCTAAGTGTAGGCCTGGTCGCTATGGGGGTGGCTGCCTTTATCGGTTTGCTACTGGGATCGCTGGGTGGTTATTTCGGAGATCACGGTCTGCAAATCAGCTATGCCAGGTTGCTGATGAACCTGCTGGGACTGGGGCTGGGCTTGTTCTACGCATTCGGGCCCAGGAGCTACGCACTCACCGAAGGGCCTTTCCTCTGGGAACTACTTAAAAGTATAGGTATACTTACCGCGGTTCTCCTGATGGCCAATGCCGCGACGCCACTACTCCGGCGGCTTCCCCTGTTAGGGCGCCGCTTTGATTTTCCAGCCGATCTGCTCCTCATGCGGCTGATCGAATTATTTAACGCCATTCCAGGTTTACTGCTCATCCTGTCTATCGTAGCGATCGTAAAACAGCCCAATATCTTCTATATTATGGTGATCATCGGACTGATCAGCTGGACGAGCATCGCGCGCTTCGTACGGGCGGAGCTGCTGCGCATCCGGCGGCTTTCCTATATTGAAGCCGCCCGGGCGCTCGGTTACAGCCGGCGCAGAACACTGCTGCGCCATGCGCTTCCCAATGCTTTGCCCCCGGTGCTTATAACCATTGCCTTTGGTATCGCGGCGAGTATTCTACTGGAGGCCTTGCTATCCTTCCTCGGCGTGGGGCTTCCCCCGGATTCCGTCACCTGGGGCACCATGCTCAACCTGGCTCGCTCAGCCCCTAAAGCCTGGTGGCTGGCGATCTTTCCCGGACTGGCAATCTTCATCACCGTCACTTTATTCAACCTCATAGGGGAAGGACTTACGGAGGCCCTAAACCCTGGAGGGACAAATCAGGGCCCCTGATTCCATGCCCGTGTCCCCGGGAAAGGGCTTTTTGAATGATGTCGAAAACACCATCCCAAATTGTAAAGTGCTATTCGAACCGTGCTGCATGCTCAAAGCATTTCGTGGTAAGCAGCCTGCCAGAAGGCATATCCAAAACCCCGGGCTATCCGCCCGATTTTTTACGCATTTTTTTTGGAAACAAGTTACTGGAACCTTTCTTGGTGGACAGTTTCCCTTTTTTGTTGGGTTTGACGTGTGCTTCTTCGTAGGCAGGGCACCCCGTCTTACGGCTACAGGAACTTGTCGTTCCAGCGGTGAATAAAGTGGCGGCGAGCAGAAAGAAAAGCAGGGTAAAGGTACGCATATCAACTCTTTATAAATTCACGGTAAAGATAACACATGAGGAGCACAAATGGATCATCAGCAGAGGGCAATTCTTCAAAACCCTTGTAAATACTGGCTTTTTCCCCTTTTTTATCTGGAAAAACTTGGTAATGATGAGCGAAGCACATAAATTTGAAGCATTTATAATTCAAAACATTCGGAAATGAATAAAGGAGATTTGATTAGCAAGATTGCCGACAGTGCTGACATTACCAAAGCACAGGCTACAGATGCACTCAATGCTGTTCTCGACGGCGTTTCTGATGCACTTAAAGAAGGCGACAAGGTGACTTTGATCGGCTTTGGAACCTTCTCCGTCTCCCACCGTGAAGCGAGAACAGGAAGAAACCCACAAACCGGTGAATCGATTAAAATCGCTGCAAAGAATGTAGTTAAATTCAAGCCCGGTAAGGAACTGACGGAAACGGTCAATTAATCTTTTCGCCAGTTTGTTGCAATAAAGAATACTTCTGAAGTTGCAATTCTTTAAAAAGGGCAATCTGAGTTCACTCGGATTGCCCTTTTTCCTTACATTTGTTGCTGTCTTCTGCGCCGGCGGCAAGCTGCAATCTTTCCGCCAAGGCAGAACCCCCACAATCACTCCGGCCGACGGCCGGTCCATACATCTTCAAATCCATAACTGCACGATCACATCCATGGCAGACATCAAAGAACTCCAACGCATTGCCTCACAGGTACGCCGCGATATCATCCGCCAGACCCACATGGCCGGCAGCGGCCATCCCGGCGGCTCTCTCGGCTGTGCCGATTTCCTGACCGCTCTCTACTTTGAAATCATGGACCACCACACCGATTTCAATATGGAGGGGAAAGGGGAAGATTTATTTTTCCTTTCCAACGGTCATATTTCGCCACTCTGGTACAGCGTCCTGGCTCGCAGCGGTTACTTCCCGCTGGAAGAACTGCGCACCTTCCGGGAAATTAATTCCCGGCTGCAAGGCCACCCCGCCACGGAAGAAGGCCTTCCCGGCATACGCGTGGCCTCCGGTTCTCTGGGACAAGGGCTCTCGGTAGCCATCGGCGCGGCCTTGTCCAAACGGCTTAACCAGGACGACAAACACGTCTTTGCACTCACCGGCGACGGCGAAATCCAGGAAGGCCAGATCTGGGAAGCCGCCATGTTTGCCGCCCATCACAAAGTCGACAATCTCATCGCCACCGTTGACTGGAACGGCCAGCAGATTGACGGACCGAATGAAGAAGTCATGTCCCTTGGCGATCTGCCCGCAAAATGGGCAGCCTTCGGCTGGGATGTGCTGATGATGAACGGCAACGATATGGCAGACGTGATCGCCAAGCTGCAGGAGGCCAAACGCCACAGCGGCAAAGGCAAACCCATCGTCATCCTTATGCGCACCGTAATGGGCTACGGCGTCGACTTCATGGAGGGAGACCACAACTGGCACGGATCGCCGCCAAACGACGAGCAGACCGAACGCGCCCTCAGCCAGCTGGAAGAAACCCTCGGCGATTATTGAAGTCCGTATTGTCCTATTCCTTTCATTTCCACAACTGACTGAATATGATGCTCAATCAACTGATAAAAGCAAAAGACCAAGATAAAAAAGACACCCGTTCCGGCTTTGGCGACGGCTTGCTGGAACTCGCCCGCCAGGACGAAAACGTGGTAGGCCTCACGGCCGACCTGGCCGGCTCTCTGCGCATGGAAAAGTTTGCAGCGGAATTCCCCGAGCGCTTTTTCAACTGCGGAGTCGCCGAAGCTAATATGATGGGCGTGGCGGCGGGCCTGGCGACCGGAGGCAAGTTGCCCTTTACCGGCACTTTTGCCAATTTCTCCACCGGCCGCGTTTACGACCAGATCCGGCAGTCGATCGCCTACTCGGAAAAGAACGTCAAAGTCTGTGCTTCCCATGCCGGACTAACCCTGGGGGAAGACGGCGCCACACACCAAAACCTGGAAGACATCGGCATGATGCGTATGCTGCCCAACTTTACCGTAATAGTACCTTGCGACTACAACCAGACCAAAGCGGCCACTTTGGCTGTCGCCGAACACCATGGTCCGGTATACCTGCGCTTCGGTCGCCCCAAGTGGCCTATCTTTACGGAAGCCGGACAGCCATTCGAAATCGGTAAGGCGCAGCCTCTCAGCGAGGGTAGCGATGTCAGCCTCTTCGCCTGCGGGCACATGGTCTGGCAGGCCATCCAAGCCGCCAAACAACTGGAGGAGGAAGGCATCAGCGTCGACCTGATCAACATTCACACGATTAAACCCCTGGATGAAGAAGCTATTCTCGATTCCGTCAGCAAAACCGGTTGCGCCGTCACTGCCGAGGAACACCAGCTCAACGGCGGACTCGGAGACGCCGTCGCTCAGGTGCTGGCCAAACAGCACCCCGCGCCCATGTCCTTTGTTGGTGTCAATGACAAATTTGGCGAAAGCGGCACCCCTATCCCCCTACTCAACAAATACGGCCTGGGGGTAGAGGATATCATTCGTGCCGTAAAACATGCTATCGACAAAAAATAATACTTAATAATGAAATTTGGAACTAAAGCTATACACGCCGGGGTGGAACCCGATCCCGCAACCGGCGCCGTAATGACGCCTATTTATCAGACTTCTACCTATGCACAGGAAGCCCCCGGCAAACACAAAGGATACGAATACGCCCGGACGCAGAACCCGACCCGCTCGGTATTGCAGAAAAACCTCGCCGCGCTGGAAAACGGGACGGACGCCGTCTGCTTCAGCTCCGGATTAGCCGCTATGGACGCCATACTGAAAATGCTGAACCCCGGTGACGAGATCTTGTCTACCAACGATCTTTACGGCGGCTCCTACCGGCTGATGACCAAGGTCTTTGAACGCTTTGGCATAAAGGCCCGCTTCATCGACATGAACGATCCCTCGAAGGTGGAAAAGGCGATCAGCAAAAAAACAAAACTACTCTGGGTTGAAACACCCACTAATCCGATGCTCAACATCATCGACATTAAAGCGGTATGCGGAATTGCCCGGAAGCATGGGGTGCGCAGTTGTGTCGACAATACCTTTTCCTCTCCTTATCTGCAAACGCCTCTTGATCTGGGCGCCGACATGGTGCTCCACTCTGCTACCAAATACCTGGGAGGGCACTCCGATGTCGTTCTCGGCGCAGTAGTGGTAAAGGATGCGGCACTCGCTGAAGAGTTGTATTTCCTGCAAAACGCCGTCGGCGCCGTGCCGGGGCCACAGGATTGCTTCCTCGTGCTGCGCGGCATCAAAACCCTGCACCTGCGCGTAGAACGCTCCTGCAAAAACGCCAGGAAGATCGCTAAGTTCCTGCAAAACCATCCCAAGGTCAACAATGTCTATTACCCCGGCTTTAAGGATCACCCTAACCACAAAGTCGCTAAAGAGCAAATGCGCGATTTCGGCGGCATGGTCTCCTTCGATCTTCAAACCGACAGCTTTGATGACGCTAAAAAAGTGCTGAGTAATACCCAGGTGTTCACCCTGGCCGAATCGCTGGGCGGCGTAGAGTCTCTCATCGGGCATCCGGCGTCTATGACCCACGCCTCTATTCCCCGCAAAGAACGCCTGGCCGTTGGCCTGACGGATTCCCTTATCCGCCTCAGCGTAGGCGTCGAGGATGTCGATGACCTTATCGATGACCTGGAACAGGCTTTTGTATACCTGTAGAAAGAAAGTCAGGACAGAACGTCAGGGAAAGTCACGTGGACGAGGCCAAGGAGAGAGCGAAAAGACCTCCTTGTCAGGGCTTCCGGGAAAAAGTCAGGTAAGTCACAAAGTTATCTGGCAAGGGTAAATGAGCACCCAGCCAGGCTCCCCAATGGGAAGTTTAGAGGTTTATAGAGGTTTGGGAAGGGGGCCTGCCAAAGCCTGGCAAGCAAAACCCCGGCTATTCCCCCGCTAAGCATCGAGCGGCCCAGCATCCAGTATTCACCACTTTGCTCCCGGATAGGCGCGCTGCAGGAATTGCAGGTCGGCGAGGATAAAGCCCAGGTGTTCGGTATGGCGTCCTTCTTTACCGCCCGACTGCATCCAGTCGCTTTCCGGTTTTTGGAGGGTAGCTTCCTTCAATATGGCAGTTACGCGTTCATCGTAATGTGGTTTGAGCTGACTCAGGTCGGCGCCGATGCCGGATTCAATCATGAACTCATCCACCTCGTTCATTTCGAAGAGTTCGCCGTGGAAGGGCCACAGGATATCGAGGGCGGATTGCATTTTTTCGTGGCTGAGCCTGGTGCCGTCTCCCAGTCGGATCATCCACTCCGAGCTAAAGCGAAGGTGGTAGGTAATTTCCTTGAGCGATTTTTTGGCGATAGCCGCCAGCTGTTCATCGCTGCTTTCCGTGATGCTGTCGTAGAAGAAAAAATGGTAGACATCGAAGAGGAACTGGCGAACGATGGTGTGCGCCCAGTCTTGGTTGGGCTGTTCGACGAGGAGCACATTTCGAAAGTCCCAGGCGTCGCGCAGAAAGGCCAGGTCGTCTTCTGAACGTCCTTTACCTTCAATTTTGCCGGCGTGGTCGAGCAGGCTACGAGCTTGTCCCATCAGGTCTAGGGCGATATTGGTAATCGCGATATCCTGTTCCAGGACCGGGCCATGGCCGCACCATTCTGAGAGCCGTTGCCCCAGAATCAGCGAGTTATCGCCCATCCGCAAGACGTATTCGAAATGTGCTTGCTCCTTCGTCATTGGTGGTTGTGGTTGGTTAAGGCTGAGATACTATTCGAAGTCGGAAGTCGGAAGTCGGAAGTCGGAAGCCGGAAGTCGGAAGCCGGTAACAACCGGTGAAGAACTTCTTGTACCATTTCGAACTTCGATGTGGTATCATTTCATTTTAGAGAAAAACTTTCGGTCGCGGTCAACAGTTAATGTTCAATTTTTAAATATGCTTCAATTCGTCCGGCAGATCGTAGAAAGTAGGGTGGCGATACACCTTGTCGTTGGCCGGATCGAAGAGGGCTTCGCTGTCTTCCGGGCTGGAAGCCTTAATGTGTTTGGATTCCACGACCCAGATGCTGACGCCCTCGTTGCGACGCGTATACACATCGCGGGCGTTTTCAATCGCCATTTCCGCGTCGGCGGCGTGGAGGCTTCCGGCGTGTTTGTGGCTCAGTCCGTTTTTACTCCGGATAAATACTTCCCAGAGAGGCCAGTTTTTTTTACTCATGCTTACTGTTTTTTTTGATTCAGGCGACCTGCACTTCATTTTGCTCTCTTCGACGGCGGCGCTTTTCGGCGTAGGCCAGGGCTGCTTCGCGCACCCACTCGCCGCGTTCATGCGCTTCGCGGCGCGCCTGCAGGCGTTCGCGGTTGCAGGGGCCGTTGCCGCGCAGAATGTTCCAGAATTCATCCCAGTCGATCTCGCCGGTATCGTAGTGGCCGCTTTCTTCGTTCCACTCCAGGTCGGGATCGGGAATGGTCAACTTCAGGTAATCGGCCTGAGGCACGGTGATATCGATGAATTGCTGGCGCAGCTCATCGTTGGTTTTGCGCTTAATTTTCCATTCCATGGATTGCGCCGTGTGTTTGGAGGCTGTATCGGTGGGACCGAACATCATCAGGGAAGGCCACCACCAGCGGTTGAGGGCGTCCTGTGCCATGCGTTTTTGCGCTTCGTTGCCCCGGGAGAGGGTCAGCATAATCTCATACCCCTGCCGCTGATGAAAACTTTCCTCCTTACAGATGCGCACCATCGCGCGGGCATAGGGCCCGTAGGAAGTGCGTGTCAGCATGACCTGGTTCATGATGGCTGCGCCGTCGACCAGCCAGCCGATAGCCCCGATATCCGCCCAGGTCAGGGTAGGATAATTAAAAATGCTCGAATACTTGGCTTTCCCTTCCAGCAATTGCTGAATCAGTTCCTCCCGGTCGGCGCCCAGGGTTTCCGCCGCGCTGTACAGGTACAAGCCATGACCGGCTTCATCCTGCACCTTGGCCAGCAGGGCAACTTTCCGGCGCAAGGATGGTGCGCGGGTGATCCAGTTACCTTCCGGCAACATGCCGACTACTTCGGAGTGCGCATGCTGAGAGATTTGGCGGATCAGCGTCTGTCGGTATTTTTCCGGCATCCAGTCCTTGGGTTCTATCTTCTCTTCGGCGTCAATTCTGGCCTGAAATTGCTTATTTAATACTTCTTCTTTCATCGCTGCTGAAGTTAGTTGTTGCAAGTTGATAGAATCACTTACCCTACAAAGATAAGGTTTCAATTATTAAAACGAACACTTGTTCGTATTGTTTTTACAGAGATCTGCTATCTTCACCTGCAAACCAGGCATCAGAGAACAATGGATCATCTTTTCCGGCGAGGTTTTTTTCTACTGCTCGTGTTTTTGATCACCCTTGCATTTATCGGGCTGATCAACGACTTTCTGCTCGCCCTGTTCTGGGCGGCGGTACTGGCCGTAATTTTCTTCAACCCCTACCGGCGCATACGCATTTTATTGAGAGGTCGTGACAATGTGGCGGCCGGTCTGACTACCCTGCTTATTTTGTTTACGGTAGTAATCCCCGTTATGTTGGTCATCCTGGCCCTGGTCAACGAATCCATACAATTATACGAGCGTATCCGTACAGGAGATTTAAACATTGCGGAGCTGATCAGTTGGCTGGATCAGCAGCTTCCGCTGGCCGAAGATTTTCTGGGCCGCTTTGGTTTTAGTCTCAATGAGCTAAAAGAAGACCTGAGCCAGGCGGCTGTTTCCCTGACGCAAGCCATTGCCAACCGGGCGCTGAACTATACGCAAAACGCCATAACGCTGGTCATCGAATTTTTTCTGGTTCTCTACCTTCTTTTCTTCTTTCTGCGCGACGGCCGTGCGATAAAAAACAGCCTCATCAAGGCCCTTCCGCTGGGCAACCGCCGGGAGCGTCTGCTGATGAGCCGCTTTGCCAGCGTGGCCCGGGCTACGCTCAAAGGTACGCTGATCGTCGCCGTAGTTCAGGGCAGCATAGGCGGATTGCTTTTCTGGGCTGTGGGTATCAAGAGCGCTCTTTTCTGGGGCGTACTCATGACGCTGTTCTCCCTGTTGCCTGTCGGGGGCAGCGGCCTGGTTTGGGGGCCTGCAGCGATCGTGCTGTTTATCCAGGGCGATATCGTACGCGGACTCATTCTTGTCGTTGTCGGCTCTCTGATCATCGGGCTGGTAGATAATCTGCTACGCCCCATCCTCGTGGGACGAGACACCCAAATGCCCGACTATGTGGTGCTGTTGGCTACCCTGGGCGGATTGGTTTGGTTTGGGCTGTCCGGCTTTATCCTTGGACCGGTAATTGCTGCGTTCTTTATCACCGGCTGGGATATCGTTGGCAAGGAATACGGTGGGGACCGGGTCTGAGGGAAGCAAGTGAACCGGAAAAGTCAGGACCGAACTGAGGAGAATACTTTTCCCATATATGCGTTTCGCTATTTATCGGTTTCCATTCCTTCCATGAGCAGGCGGATGATATCGCGTTCCACATCATTGGCAGAGATGCCTTTGCCGGTGCGGAACCAATCATAAAGCCAGCGAACAGAGGAAAAGATCGTGTAGAGGGCCACCGTGGAATGAAGCGGTTTGAGCTCACCGAGGCGTACTCCCTCTTCAATAATAAGACGGAAACGCTGTTCATATTCGCGTCGAAGCGCCTTAAACTCGCTAAGATGGGGCTCGGAGAGATGCCGCCATTCGTCATTAAAAGCGGTAACGGAGGTTACATCATTAGTAGCGATGCAAATATGCAGGCGGATGAGTGCGCGTATCTTATCAGCAGCGGAAGCCTCCAGCTTTTCTACTTCGGTCATGCCCTCCAGGAAGCGACGGGCATTATCAAAGCAGATTTCCTGTA
This sequence comes from uncultured Saprospiraceae bacterium, assembly GCA_964632995.1. Lineage (GTDB taxonomy): Bacteria > Bacteroidota > Bacteroidia > Chitinophagales > Saprospiraceae > CAZWDL01. Next base: position 5,335 of record CAZWDL010000088.1, on the reverse strand, counting down.
AAATTTCTTCTTTTGACTGGATATGATTGTAAAGACTGGACGCTTTAAGCCGGACCTCCCGGGCCAGATCGCGCATAGAGGTAGATTTGTACCCCTTGTCGCGAAACAAACGGGCCGCCGCTTCGCAAATCATCTGCCGCTTACTGCTCGGTTGAGTTTGCCTGTTCATATTTTAAGAGGTTAGTTGATCACGCTACAATTATCGGTGATGCCTGCAGAAAACTTCAAATATACGAGTTTTCAAACGGTTGACCCGACCGGCATTTCCGGGATTCGCTCAGACATCGAAGTTGATGGACACTTCCTCGGTCTTGGGAATCGCCTGGCAGGTCAGGATATACCCGGCTTCCACTTCATCTTCTTCCAGCGCGTAGTTGACCGCCATTTCGACCTCGCCGGACTCCAGCCTGGCCCGGCAAGTACTGCATACGCCTCCTTTACAGGCATAGGGCAAATCGGCGCTGCTACGGCGCTGAGCGGCTTCCAGTATACTGGGATCATCAGAACTCATGGGAAAAGTAAACGTAGTACCGTCAAGTGTAATCGTGATGACGGCTTCTACGTCAGTACGCTGCTGCTCCTGCACTTTTTTATCGCTGCGGCCATTCCAGCCCCCCGCCGGTGTAAAGAGTTCGAAGTGAATGTGCTTTTTATCAACCCCCAATTCCTGTAGCGTTTCCCGAACAGCCTGCGTCATAGGATAAGGACCACAGATGAAAAATTCATCGACCTCCTCCAAATCAATAAGGGCCTTGGCATAAGCCCGGACTTTTTCCGACGTAATGCGCCCCGAAAACAGATCGCTGTCCAAGGATTCCCCGCTCAGTACATGATGAATCCGAAGGCGGTCCATGTAGCGGTTTTTGAGCCCCTCCAGTTCTTCCCGGAAAATAATGCTGCCCAGGCCACGGTTACCGTAGAAAAGTGTAAAGCGGCTTCGGGGCTCCTTTTCCAAAACCGTCTTGAGGATAGACAGGACCGGGGTGATCCCACTGCCGGCGGCGAAAGCCACGTAGTGATTTTCATTGGCAGGGTCCAGCTCAGTGTGAAAACGCCCCATGGGGGTCATTACCTCCATTACCTCTCCTTCTTCCAGCTGCTCGTTGGCGAAAGTAGAAAAGCGCCCGCCCTCTACTCGCTTAATCGCTACCCGTAGGTCCTCATCCGGGCCGCTACAGATAGAATAGGAACGCCGCACTTCCTCTCCTTCCATCTCACGGCGCAGGGTCAGGTATTGGCCCTGAATGAATTCAAATTCTTCTTTCAGCTCCTCCGGCACCTGAAAAGTGATCGAGACACATTCGTCGGTCTCGCGGTGGATGTCCTTTATCTTTAAGGTATGAAACTTCGGCATCGGTCTGCTTAATCGTGAATATTGACAATGATGTCCGGCAATTGCCGGGTTAACACTTCTCAAAGATACGAATGAACGTTCGTTTGTACAAGTAGGGCAAAGAAACAGTTACAAACTAGAAAAGTGTATCCCGGGATTTCGGAATACACTTCTCTTTAAAACACGATGTGTCAAGTCAGTCTAGGACAGCTTGTTGACGTGTCTCATCAGTTTGCTCTTCAGGTTATCGGCTTTATTATCATGCCAGATATTCCGCTTGGCCAGTCTGTCGACTTCACTAAGCACCTTCGGCAGAAACTTTTCAGCTTCTTCTTTATCTGTCATTTCGCGCAGCTTCCTGACCAGGGTGCGCGTAGTTTTTTTATAGTAGTGATTGTGCACGCGCTTTTTTTCATTTTGGCGTATGCGCTTCTTTGCAGATTTATGGTTTGCCATAACTATTGATTACGTTTCGATATCGCTGCTTCAAAAATTTCGGAGTGCAAAGTTAATTTTTTTATGTGGAAAAAGAAAGGGGTAGATCAAAATAAATGAGTATTCCTGGATTAATACACCATCCATCGCAGGCATTCGGGGGTATCGTTAGTTGATTTAAGCAAATTCAGAAAGTAAATCCCCGGCGCTTTGGGCGCCTCGATAGCCAGCTCGGCGCTTCCTGCCGGCCGGGGCCGGAACCACAGCCGGCGTCCGCGGCTATCCAGCAATTCCAGAAAAAGGATGGGTGCAGAGGCCTCGGTTTCCAGCCGGCCGGTTCCCCCCGTAGCAATGGGATTGGGAAAAAGTCTGCTCGTCCCGATCGACGGTTTCGGAGGGAGGGCAGTCGTAAATTCTATCTCAAAGTAAAAGGTCTGGCGGCATTGGTTGGCATCCGTTACGGTCAGGGAGTACGACCCCGGGGGCACCCCGGATAGGGTGGCGCCGGTGGCGCCGGTGCTCCAGGACAAGGTGTACGGCGGTTGTCCTCCTTTGATGTTGGCGATATCAACCTGGCCGTCAACCGCTGTACTGGTTCCGGCGGATTTAATCTGCACTTCCAGCTCAAGGCTGTCGGGTTGAGGTAAATGCTGTTGAAACGCTGCCTGACAAGCTCTGGCGTCAGTCACCCTTATGAGGTAATCCCCGGCCGGCAGGCCATCTACGCGTTCGCCCGAGCTTTGGCCATCCGCCCACTGGATGGTAAAGGGGGACAGCCCGGAGAGCTGAAAAGCGACAACTCCGTCTTCCGCACCGGCGCAACTCACCGAAACGACCTCCTTGAGGGTCGCGTTGAACCCCTGCCACTCGTAGGCGCCGAGATCTATACGGCCTCCGTTGATCCGGGAAGCACCCGCTGCATCGGTGACGTAGTGAAAGCTGTCAGCGACGGCATTTCCTCCCCGATCAATTGCCGCAGAGAACGGTTCAAGGCGGAAGTCCAGGTTTTCAGGCGATACAAAATGTGGATCCACCGCATAGAGCAAGTCATTACAGAGAATTTCTCCGTCGTGTACTGTAATGGCTCCACTACTTGATCTGGAGGTGTCGGTTGCTGCGATGAGTTCGCACTGTAGGGCTTCTACCAAACAATGGTTAAAAACTGCTTTCGAATTAGGTATTCTTCCGATGCCGGGATGAGTTCCACTGTAATTATTCCAGAATAGGCAGTTGTTAAACTCGATATCTTCCACGTTATTTAAGTAAAAAACCCCACCGTTACGACAGTGATTTCCATAAAAGGTGCAATTGTTGAAACGCCATCGCGCGTCGGAGGCGGCAATCCAAAAAACCCCACCATTAGAGGCGGCGCTATTACCAGCAAACACACAGTTATCAAAAAAGTGCTCCCGGTATTTAAAAGGAATGTCAACCAGGTCGAATACAGCTCCATTCCTGAGGGTCCGGTTATTAATAAACCGGCAACGGCGGAAGTAAGTGTTGGACTCGTGGAGACTGAGAAAGGCCTCTCTGTTGTCCTGATAAACGTTATCTTCCATAATCAGGTTGCAATAGACAATAGACATTCCGCCCTGATAGTTGCCTTCAAAGCGGCTGTTCAACAGCTGGATATCCATTCCTTTCACCGAGAGTACCATTCCCGCCTGCCGGCCGTCATCCGGCCGCCAGTGCCGGAAAAATGAACAGTTATCGATAAGCAGGTTTCCCAGGCGCGCCGGAACCGACTGTTCATGTTGATAAGAAAAAGCTTCATTGTTTTCCCGGAACAGGCAATGCCTTAATTCAATATTCATGGATTAAATTAGTAAAGAGTTTTTCCAGCCACGATTATAGATTTTTTAGTAAAGAATTGACAATGTCGAAAAGCGCTCAAGATTTTTTTTCCTCTTCGCAAATCTACATCCTGAGTCTGTTTGTTCTCGCGTATAATGCTTCTCTTAAATCAATAGTGAAGTTGCAGAGAACAATTGCGTCCAACCTACGTAGTAGTAAAGAAACAATAAGCTCCGAGAGCTCGTTGGGAGCTTACCCTTTGGCCTGCAAATGACCATCTATGGAACCTCCCTTTGCCATTTCTTCGCCCCATAGCGCTACTATGAGGCTCAGAAATGGCTTCGGGAGAACCCAAATCTGGCCATTTTCGGCATCAAAAGCAAACTCCCAACGAGCTCTGAATCTTCCAGAACTTCCCGGCAGGAGATGCCGGAATTGACAATTTTAACCGATATTTGCCTGGATAGTGAAAAAGACAGAAGGATTGCGGGTGCGACAGTGAGATGCTCGCGCTATATTTAGCAGACAGATAGTTTTGAACATTACAAACTGATAGAAGATATAATGAAAGATTTTTCGTTTATCACTAACGCTCACCCATCGTACATCGAATCGATGTACAAGAAGTACAGTGAGAATCCGGAACAGGTGGAGGAAAGCTGGCGGGCTTTCTTCCGCGGCTTCGATTTTGCCAGCAGCAACGGCGCCGAAGCGGAGGCGCCGACGGCTATTTCTCCCAAAGAGTTTGCCGTCCACTCATTGATTAAAGCCTTTCGCAACCGGGGGCACCTCTTATCGACGACCAACCCTATCCGGAGGCGGCGCGACCGGCGCCCTAATCTCAATCTGGAGGATTTCGATCTTTCGGAATCCGATCTGGACACCCAGTTTCAGGCCGGCCGGGAGGCCGGGTTGGGGACCGCCACCCTACGGAAGATCATCGAACACATGCGCAAGATCTACTGCGGTAATATCGGTTATGAGTACCACCACATTCGCGACCGGGAAAAACGCCGCTGGCTGCGCGAGCGCATCGAGTCCGCACATCCGGATAACGCCTTTGACCTGCCCATGGAGAAAAAACGCCGAATTCTGGAAAAACTAAACGGCTCTGTAGTATTCGAAGAGTTTCTCGGCAAGAAATACATCGGTCAGAAACGCTTCTCACTGGAAGGCGGGGAAACGACCATTGTGGCGCTCGATGGAATCATCAATCACGCATCGGAAGACGAAGTAGAGGAAATCATCATCGGCATGGCCCATCGCGGCCGCCTTAATGTGCTGGCCAATATCATGGGCAAAACCTATGCCCAGATCTTTAACGAATTCGAAGGCACCGCCGTGCCTCAGCTTCGGCGACGGCGACGTCAAATACCACCTCGGCTTTTCCTCGCAGGTCGCTACCCCCGCCGGCAAAACCGTTCACCTCAAACTGGCGCCCAACCCCTCTCACCTGGAATCCGTAGACCCCGTGGTACAGGGATTTGCACGCGCCAAAGCCGATATCCTTTACGACAGTAACTACGATCGCATTCTGCCTATTCTCATCCACGGCGACGCCGCCCTGGCCGGCCAGGGCGTTGTGTACGAAACCGTCCAGATGAGCCAGCTCAGAGGCTATTATACCGGAGGCACTATTCACTTCGTCATCAACAACCAGATCGGTTTCACCACCGACTTTGACGATGCGCGCTCTTCCACCTACAGCACCGGGGTGGCCGATGTAGTGGACGCCCCCGTTTTCCACGTCAACGGCGACGACCCGGAAGCCGT
>CAZWDL010000087.1:0-31529 GCA_964632995.1 uncultured Saprospiraceae bacterium | reverse complement strand
CGACGGCGAGCGCCTCACGGGAGTAGCCCGCAACGTAGTCGTCTCCGAAACGGGTGGCCGCTCGCGCTATTACGCCGCCAGTTTCAACCTGCAGCAGGGACGGGGAGAAAATAACTACGCCTACCGGATCAACTATACCCTCTCGTACCTGGAAAACAACACCGAAGACATCAACTTCCGCGCCATGGACGGCAATGACTTTGAATCGGAGTGGGGCCCGTCCATCAACGACCGCCGCCATATCATCAACGGCATCTTTAGCTATTATCCGGCAAAAGGGCTGGGTGTCACGGTGGCGGCCCTGCTGCAGAGCGGCCAGCCCATCAACCGTATTCCCGATGCCCGCGAGTTCGGCACCACCGACCTCAACGGCGACGGCGCTTCTTTTGGCGACGCCTACGTGGGCAACTCCGACCGCTACCCCGGCGAAAGCCGTAACAACGACCGCCTGCCCTGGTCCAACCAATTCGACCTGGGCATCCAGTACGAATTCCCGCTGGGCAACGGTTCCGCCCTGGAGCTGCGCGCCGACGTCTTCAACGTCTTCGACGCCCGCAACCTAAGCGGCTACAGCAACAACGCCACGCAGAGTAACCAGATTCAGCCGGGACCAAAAGACAGCGGTGTGCTGATCCGGCGCAATGCGGATGCACCGAGGCAGTTTCAGCTGGGGGTGCGGTATCTGTGGTAAAGTCGGCAGTAGGCAGTCAGCCCAGCCCACCCTTCGGGTGATCGGGCAAAAGAAGGCAGGGCCGCGCTGGCGCCAGGAGGTCCTTTCCCAGGACCTCCTGGTTTTCTCTTCTCCTGAGAACCTGAAATCATTGCGAAGGGAACACCGCGCTGAGTGCCCGGTACTGGGTAAAAACAGAACATTCGTCGAAAATAATAGGTTAGGCGAAGGAGAATAGATAGGTTGTAGCCTACAAGCATTTCAACAAAAAATAATAATACTGTCACCGATGCTATCATTCCAATTCCTTACAATCCTCCCGATGACTATTCTCGGCTTCGTCTTCACTTCCAAACTCTGGCTCCTAATGCTGGTCGGCCTGGTGATGATGAAATTCGGCGTCTTTGGCTGCGGTAATCGCTGCGGACGCGCCAAGTTCAAAAACACGGACGCTGCTCCCGACCAAAATAAGCCATACGATGAGGACGATATCGTTCCGGATGGGCAGAGCGGGTTCTAGGGCGTCATGTAAAAGCTTTTCCTTTCTTTTTAAGAAATATACTGACGTCGAAATAGTTTGAGAAACTTCTCAAACCAATTTATGTCAAGTATAACTAAAACGATTTTTCCTCGGCGTAGAGGAGCACCAAGAGAGGCGCCGCCTCTCGCGCTACTCCGGAAACTGATGAATCCTCCGATACACCCTTTCCGTACCTTTATTCGTATCCGAGATTCCGGTCATTCTTAATTCCGTATCCGCTGCGGCAATTTTCCAGCTTTCGGGAGCGGCCCCTTCCCGGTGCGGCAGCAGGGTGATTTCCGGCCGGTGGCTGTTGATGTGCCAGTAGCCGGTGGCCCGTTCCCCGGCAGGTGTCTGCGCCACGTAAATCCGGTCCCACTGGAAAAAGATGTAGTGCCGGTAATCGGGATCGAAAGCAGCCGTGACAACCTCCTGGTTCCGGGTTACCTCATGTAGTTTCCACAGACCGGACAGCCAGTCAGCAGGGGCTTTGGGAAGTTCCTCAATACTTTGGAATACGATGGAAACGGTCATCCCCTCCTCTTCTCTTTCCCATACCATTTCGCCATCGTTCGTACTGACCTGAAAGGCGCCGAATGGATCCGACAGCCCATTGGTCTCCTTCGGCAGGAAGGTCTTTTGTTTTTCGTCGTAAGTCCAGGTACCCTCCGAGTTCTGCAGCCAGCCGTTGCCCGATTGGTAGGTCCCGCCGGCTTCGATCCGCGTCCATTTGGCGACGGGGGTCATGACCTCCGTGCCGACTTTCACTTCTTTGATTTCCCAGAAGCCGACGACCGGCTGGGCGCAAAGGCTGGTCGATAGAATGAACAGTAAGGCGATAATGAGTCTGAAAGAAAAAATGGTGTTCATGTGTTACTTCAATTTGAATTGATTGACGGGGTGACTCCAAAAGTCACCCCGTCAATCACAGACCTCAACGAACAAAAACATTTCCGTTAAAAATCAAGAATGATAAAGATACACAGGGCACATAACTCTTGGACAATAATCCCTATGTGTTGATTTTTTTTCCAAAGGCGAACTACTGCTCTGTCCCAAAAGTAACTGTCGGTAATTCTGGCCTCTTTTGGCGCTGGGCTTCGTTGCTCATTCCTTACGTAGCTCCAGCTATGCGCGTCATGAGCGCCTCGCTCAGCACCAAAACAGCCGCTGAATTCCTCGAAAGAACTTCTGGGGCAGAGCACTACAACGCTTCGGCAAAGAAAGGCCTTCATCAAACCGGCCGCAAGCCAAACGACAGGTTTGGGATGAAAATTCCATCTGTGGGATGAAATTTCAGTCATTGAATTCCTATTCGAAATGTGACCGGCAGGTAGAAGAAACCGGGATGACCCGTCCGCAGCCCAGATCCAATGGTGGCCAGGGTATTTTTAAGCCTTCCCTGCCGGTGCGGTTGGTTGCTTCCCGCATCACAGCGGTTGGGGCCGGCTGTTGCATTTCCTGCCTTCAGGGGCTGAGGGCTGCCTCCGCCCGGTAGCAGCTCGATCACGCATTGTGCGGACTGCACGGTCAGTTGACGGCCGGGGCGGCCGATGGTAACCGGGCCGTTGGCTCCCATAAGCGAGGAGATGATGCTTGTCGTTGAAGCTACCCCTCCATTCCAGGGATAATTTCCTCCTGCATTGCCCCAGCCGCCCTGGGTCAGGGTGCAGAATGGTTCACAGCTGCCGCTGAAGGTTACGGTGCAGATGTCTGCTACCTTATCACAGAGGTCGGCCACCTCAAAAAAGTAAGTCCGGCTGAATTCACCGGCGGGAGTGTCGATGCACTGCTGCGGGCCGCTATCGTCTACCAGGCTGACGAGCACTTCACCGCAGTTGTCATCAAAGTCTTGCCTGAAATCATTGCGGATGGCCTCAAATTCGGAGGTCCCCACGCAGGGGATGTCTTCCACACAGCTGACGGTTTGGTTTAGGTTTAGGCAGGTTCCGGCCGGCGGTGTGGTGTCTACCACTTCGATGGACTGCGTGCAGGAGTTAGAGTTGCCGGAATCATCGGTGGCCGTCCACGTCCTGCTTATGGTTTTTTCCTGAGGGCAGGCGCCTGGTTCCTCCATATCGGAAAAGGAAAGGGATGGAGAAGCATCACAGATGTCCTCGGCCGTGGCTGTACCGGTATTGGCCGGAGCACTCGATTCGTCGCACTCTATGGTAATGGCGGCCGGACAGGAGATGGAGGGAGCAGTGGTATCTTCCACCGTGATCACTACCTCATCCGTAGCTGTGGCCTCATGCTCGTCTTCTACCGTCAGTTCAATGGTATGGGCGCCGAGTTCCAGTACGGCCATCACCTGAGCATCGGTAGTAGGCCCGGCGATAATGGTGCCGTTCTCGCGCCAGGTGAAGGTGAGTTGATCGCCATCAGGATCAGAAGAAGCGCTGGCATCAAGCGTTACCGTGGCGCCGGAAGTGGAAGCACACGCTACGGTCCGGTCTTCGCCGGCCTGAGCTACCGGAGGATCGTTGATCAGATAGACCGTAATATTGGCCGTAATTTCACCGGAGAGATTCCCGGGGGCGTCCTGCATCTGATACCCAAAAGCGTCAGAACCGGTAAAGCCGGCGTTTGGCGTATAGGAAAAGGAGCCGTCGGCAAAAGGGGGGAATTTACCAGGGAAAGAGGCATGGGCTGGGATATCAGTAAATGGCTAAATAAAAAAGAGAAAAACGCCAGGAGGAATGCCCTCTGGCAAAGCGGGTAACAGTTCTTCATGGATCTAAGGCTTTAAAGAACTGTTAAGCCTGGGTTTCCTTTCCGGAGCCGGTTTTTGTCAGGAATACCCGTGGAGGGAAGTCAGATATGCTTTAGACGAATTTCCCGGCTTTAAGGGAACATAGGCCTGGAATTTGAGACTATCTATTAAAAAATAGCAAAAAGTATTGTGAATAATAAATTGCAGGGGTGTTATCCTGGCAAACGCATCAAAATATTTGCAATCTCCGAAGCTGGTGAATACTTCTTTTCAAGAAGACTCTGATGTCATTAGCGGATGTGGTAAACTCGATTCACTTTTTGTCTTCAGCATTACATATTTGAGTATAGCTTCTTATTCATGCTAATAATTTTATAAAATTGTCTCCGATTAGTCAAAAAACTCTCCACTACTACATTAGCCCCATTGTTCAGACAGGCTAATGCGCTCATGTAAAAACTCTCACTAACATCCTTAGGAACTTGCATTATCGGACAGTTCCACATCATCAAACCACGCTGATCAACTCCCGTTGAGTGCTTCAACCACATGGGAGAACCATTAACGTCTATTTCTCCGGATGTTCTCATACTGATTTCAGTTTCCTTAACTGACAGGCTTTTCAGCTGAACAGGTAGGGAAGGCCTTATTCCCTGATCGAGGCTTCGATTGTCGGGAGAGTCATTGCTATGCCCGCAGGGGAAAGGTCACCGCCGCTTCACTTTCAGTCTTGCCAGATATTTATTTCACTCAAAACAATGCGCCATGAAAAAAGGAAATCACCTAACTATGCTATTATTGTTATTGGCGGCGGGGCTTTTTGGCCAGCGGTCCATAACGGGTACGGTCACCAGCACAACGGGAGAACCGCTGATTGGGGCCAACGTCGTCGTCAAGGGGACGGCTATCGGTACGGTTACCGATATAGACGGCAGCTATCAGCTGGAGGTCCCTGAGGAAAGGGAGGTCCTCGTTTTCACTTATACTGGTTTTGCCGCCCAGGAAGTTGAAATCGCCGGCCGCAGCGTCATTGATGTCTCGCTCGAGGAAGGCCTCGTGCTCGACGAAGCGGTCGTCACCGCCCTGGGGATCTCTCGCGAGAAAAAATCGCTTGGATATTCCACCCAGGAGGTCGAAGGGGAAAAACTGACGATTGCAAAGACGGACAACTTCCTTAACACCCTCTCCGGACAAGCCTCGGGGGTACAGGTGAGGCGTACCAACAACATGGGAGGCTCCACCAATGTCATCATCAGAGGCAACACCTCGCTACAGGGTAACAACCAGGTACTGTGTTATTGACGGCGTTCCTATCAATAATACCAATACCAACACGCGTTCACAGGAGCAGGCCGGTTCCGATTATGACTTTGGCAACGCGGCCTCCGACATCAATCCGGAAGATATCGAATCGGTGAATATCCTGAAGGGCGCTGCCGCTACAGCGCTGTACGGATCGCGCCCCGCCAACGGCGTAGTGTTGATCACGACCAAGAGCGGCACCAGGAAGAAGGGCCTGGGAGGCACGGTCAATTCCAGTGTCACAATGGGTATTGTCGATAAAAGTACCTTCCCGACCTACCAACAGGATTTCGACGCCTCCTATGGTCCCTATTACGATGGCGGCCCCAACAATTCCTTTTTGCTTCGCGATATTACCGGAGATGGAACCGACGACCTGGTCGTACCCTTTTCGGAAGATGCTTCTTACGGCGCCGCATTCGATCCGAACCTCATGGTTTACCATTGGGATGCCATGGATCCCGAACTACCCGGTTACCAAACGCCAAGACCGTGGGTGCCCGCGGAAAACGGACCCATCAAATTTTTGGAAGAAGCCGTGACTTATGTCAATACCATCTCCTTCGATCAGGGATTTGATAAAGGCACCTATCGCTTTTCCTATACCAACTATCAGCACGACGGCCTCATGCCAAATAGCAAACTGGAAAGAAACAACTTTTCCTTGAAGACTGACCTGGATCTGTCAGAACGGCTTAAGGTTACCGGGTTCGGTAATTTTATTAAAACGGACGGCCTGGGAAGAAATTCCACGGGCTACAGCGACAACATCATGGGCATGTTCCGCCAGTGGTGGCAGACCAACGTCGATATTCAAAGACAAAAAGACGCTTACTTCTCTACCGGCAGGAACCTCACCTGGAACTATGCCGATCCCGACCAGCTGACCCCCATCTATTGGGACAATCCGTACTAGTCGCGCTACAAAAACTTCGAGTCGGATGAGCGCAACCGTTTCATCGGCTACGTGGGTGTGAATTACAAACTCACGGATTGGTTGAGTATCTACGGCCGGGTCGCTGCGGACACCTACAACGAACTGCAGGAACAACGCCGGGCTATCGGTAGTGTAGCTAATCGCTTCGGCATTGGAACCGACCGGGTAGACGGCAGTATAGGACGGCTGGAGGTGGGATCGGGCTACGCCCGCCGGGATATCAAGAACACTGAGTTCAACTACGATCTGATGTTGAACATCAATAAGTATTTCGGAGAAAAGTGGAACCTGTCTGGCGTCATCGGAACGAATATCCGCCGCAGCTATTACAACTCTATTTTCTCGGCCACCAACGGCGGGCTGAACATTCCGGATCTGTATGCGCTGCAAAACACCGTAGCGCCCCTGCCCAATCCGATCGAACGGAATGAAAGCATCGGTGTCAACGGTCTCTATGCCAGCGGTTCTTTGGGGTACGACGGCTTCCTCTATCTGGAAGGTTCCATCCGTCGCGACCGTTCTTCTACCCTGCCGGAAGAAAATAGTATCTACTATTATCCATCCGTCGCAACGAGTTTTATTTTCTCCCACTTCCTGAACCCAACCTGGCTCTCCTTCGGCAAAATACGGGCCAATTATGCCGAAGTGGGCAATGCGCCAGGGTTTAATCGCATTTCCGATACCTATACCGTCAATACGGCCTTCAACAGCGCCAGCTCCTCGTTGCCGAACACCAAAAACAATCCGGATTTGAAACCGGAACGGACGAAAAGCCTGGAATTCGGCCTATAGATGAATTTCCTCACGAACCGTCTGGGTTTCGACGTAGCTTATTACAAAACGAACTCCGTAGACCAACTCCTTCCCGTACGCGTCACAGAAGCTACCGGCTACTTTTATAAGATGCTCAACGTGGGAGAGATTGAAAACAAAGGGGTAGAACTGTCCCTGTTTGGTTCGCCGATCCGCACCCGAGATTTTTCCTGGGATGTGACCCTGAACTGGACAAGGAACCGGAACCAGGTGATTTCACTCGAAGAAGGCCTGGATAACCTTCAACTGGGTTCCTTCCAGGGAGGTGTTACGATCAATGCCAAAGTCGGAGAGCCTTACGGCGTCATTTTCGGTACGGATTATACCTATATGAATGGACAGCCCGTCGTGGACGCATCCAGTGGGCATTACGTAACCACGACCAACTCTGACAATGTCATTGGCGATTACAATCCCGACTGGTTTGCCGGCCTCAACAACCGCATTTCCTACAAGAACTGGTCTTTGAGTTTTCTGTTCGATATGCAGCAGGGAGGCGATATCTGGTCACTTGATATGTGGTACGGTCTGGCTACCGGCCTGTACGAAGAAACCTCCTTTATCACTGACAATGGGGTGAACGTCCGGACTCCGCTCGCCCAAGGAGGAGGATACATCCTCGAGGGGGTCAATCCGGACGGACAGATCAATCAAACCCGGGTTAACGCGCATGATTTCAGCGGCTTTGGTTATGCCAGTGGACTACCTAGCAGGGCGATGATCTACGACGCCAGCTATATCAGGCTGCGTCAATTGTCCCTCACCTACGCTTTGCCGGCCAGCACGCTCGAAAGAATGCCTATTTCCGGACTGTCCATCAGCCTGATCGGATCCAATCTTTGGATCCTGCACAAAAATCTGCCGCACGCTGATCCCGAATCCGGTCTGGGCGCTGGTAACCTGCAGGGGTATACGACCGGATCCCTGCCCTCGACCCGTGATATAGGTGTTAATCTTAAAGTTCAATTTTAATCCATCTCAATATGAAAAAGTATAATTTTCTTTTAATCATTGCACTGCTCTTCTCCACGGCTTGTGGAGACGAATTCTACGAGTTAAACGAAGACGTCAAAAACCCGCAGCAAGTGCCGGGTGAGTCTCTTTTTACTTCTGCTCAGAAAAACATGGTGGACCAAATGGTAAGCACCAACGTCAATTATAATGTCTTCCGCCTGTTTTGCCAGTACTGGACAGAAACGACCTATACAGACGAAGCCAGATATCAATTAGTTGAACGGAATATTCCAGAACAGCACTGGGCGGAACTCTTCCGCCGCACCTTGAAAAATCTGGATGAAGCAGCCAAGGTAATCTCGGCTCAGGAAGTGGTTCCAGGAAGAAACCGCTAAAACCAACAAGCTGCAGATTATCGAGATCCACGGCGCAAGTATTATTTTGACGATAACATCCGGGATGATGCCACGGACGAGGTGATCTACGTAGCCGGCATCTACGGCGAAAATAATACGTACAGCAATTTCACCCATGTGACGGATCGCATCAAACAGCCCGACTTTGGAGGCGTCATTCTCGATTATTCCGAAGTGGAGTTCCTGCTTGCCGAAGCCGTCGAGCGTGGATATGCCGTAGGCGGCACCGCGGAGGAGCATTACAACAAGGGCGTCACGGCTTCCTTCCAATACTGGGGCGGTACGGAAGCGGAAGCTCAAGACTATCTGAAAAACCCGGAAGTTGCTTACACCACCGCTGAAGGCAAGTGGGATCAGAAGATCGGCATCCAGCTCTGGCTGGCGCTGTATAACCGGGGATATGCCGGCTGGCTGGCCCAGCGCCGCCTGGATTACCCCATGCTGGAGCCTCATCCCATGGCCGTTTCGGGCTTTCCCGTACGCCTGACCTATCCCATTGTGGAGCAGACACTGAACGGGGGCAACTGGAGAGCCGCTGCCGACGCCATCGGTGGCGATGTGGTGACCACGCGCCTGTTTTTTGATGTGAAATAGGTTATAAGTTTAGGCGTCGTCCCCTCCGGGACGGCTGGTTTAGAAGATCTGAAAATGAGATTCCCTGTTTCAGATCTTCTAAACCCCTAAACCAGCAAAGCCCGGAGGGCGAGCGCCTAAACTATTTTTCAGTCGTCAATTTCCCTGAAAAAAGATCCTCACTTCAGCACAAAAATATTCTTCCGCTCACTGATCTCCCGCAGCTGCTCCGGCCATACCGTCACGCTCACCTCCCCGATGTGCGCCTTGCGGAGCAGCAGCATGTAGGTGCGCGACTGTCCGATGCCGCCGCCGACAGACAGGGGATATTCGCCGGTTACGATGCCCTGATGGTAGGGCAGCTCCAGGTTGTCTAGTTGGTTGCTGAGGGCCAGTTGCTGTTTCAGTGTTTCGGCATTGACGCGGATACCCATGGAGGAGAGTTCGTGACGGCGTTTGGTGACGGGGTTCCAGACGAGGATGTCACCGTTGAGACCGTGGTACTGTTCTTCGTTTTTCTTGATCGTTGGGGTTACCCAGTCGTCGTAGTCGGCCGCACGCATCTCATGGGGATAACCATCCTTCAGCGGATAGCCGATGCCGATGATGAATACGGCGGGATATTCCTGCAGCAGGGCGGTTTCCCGTTCCTTGCGGGGCAGGTCGGGGTATTTATCGAGGATTTCCTCGGCATGGATAAAGGTCAGTTCTTCCGGCAGGGGCGGGTATTGATCGGTTTTCAGGTGCGGGAACATGTCGATAGCCAGATCTTCGGCGCCTTTAATCACCTTCCATATTTTGCCAACGATATTTTTGAGAAACGCCAGCTTCCGGTCTTCGGCAGTGATGACCCGTTCCCAGTCCCACTGATCGACGTAGGCGCTGTGGTCGTGGTCGAGGAAATAGTCCTTGCGGATGGCGCGCATATCGGTATTGATCCCTTCGCCCACCTGACAATCGAATTGACTGAGTGCAAAGCGCTTCCATTTGGTGGCCGCCTGCACCACCTGCGCTTCGATTCGCTTTTCCAGTCCCAGGCCGCAGGGGAAGCCGACGGGGGTGCGCGATCCGTCGCGGTCGAGCATATCATTCATCCCGCTGTGGGCGTCGACGATAAGCGGCACCTGCACCATCATCAGGTTCAGTTCTTTGGCGAGGTGCTCCTCAATGTATTGCTTTACAGCAAAAAGGGCCTGCATGGTTTCTTTGGGGTTCAGCAAAGCACGGTAGTCTTCCGGTAAAACCTGCTCTACTTTTTCATAGGTGCTGATGCCTGGTCCGGCGAGATCGGCTATTTTGTCCTTTTGCATATGAATTTGGTTTTAAATGGTTGGAATAAGGCAATGAAAAGTTCTTAAATTACCGGGACACCGGCCATGATAGAAATCAGTCCGTCACCTAATTTTTGCTACCTTCTTTGCAAGTGATAATTATGATTTTGAATAAACATCCGGCTGGTTTCGTCACTTGGAATGAATAAAGAACCGGGAATCAACCTGCCAACAAGCATCTTATGAAGAAGATCCTCTTACCAACCGATTACTCCGACAATGCCCATGCGGCCATACAATATGCGCTACAGTTGTTCAAAGACTGGAAAGACGCCAAACAGGAGTTCATCATCATGCACGCCTATCCCATGCCTTCGGCTATGCCTATTCACGGGCAGATGCCTCCCACTACGATAAGCCCGCCGGTGAAGGAAGAGCAACAGCGTCTGGAAGATCACCTGGAAGGCTGGCGCGAGCGCTACCCCGAACAGGCTTTTCGCCCGCTGCTGCTCGGAGGCCAGCTGCTCAACGCCCTGTCGGCCACCACCCTGGAGGAGGATATCGACCTCGTCGTTATCGGCACCAAGGGCGCCAGCGGGATGGAAGAGGTTTTGCTGGGATCTAATGCTGCGAGGGTGGCCAAAAACCTGGACTGCCCGGTGCTGATCGTACCGGGAGAGACGCGCTACCAGCCCCCCGCCCGGATCGTACTGGCTACCGACTTCCGGCGCGTCGATGATTTCCGGATCTTCGATCCGCTGAAAGCCTTACTGGATCATTTCGGCAAACGACTGCTCACGCTTAACGTCATCCCCTCCGGTGAAGTACCCGATCCGGATATCAAAAAGATGCAGCACAAACTGCACGAATTTTTCAGCGGCATTAAGCACAGCCACCACTTTATGGAGGGCGACGATCCCGCCGAATCCATCGGCGCCTTTATCCGGGAACAGGAGGCCGACTGGCTGGTCCTGATCGGCAAGCAGCGCAATTTCTTCGAATCCCTCTTCCACCGCAGCGTAATCAAAAAGATGGCTTATCATACGACGGCGCCGATGCTGGTGCTGCATTGAAAAGCTGGCCGGAGTAAACGTCACGTCCCATTCGCTGTTAGAAAAAGGAACCAACACGAATAGACGCAGCGCGTGGAAGAACAGCTACTCATACAAACCGAGGGCTTCGAGCTCAGCCAGATAGACTTTCTGCTCCGGCTGGTGGTCGCGACCGGGATCGGATTCGTTATCGGCATCGAGCGGGAGCATCATTCCATGGATAAGGAGCGGGAATTTTTTGCCGGCGTGCGCACCTTTATTTTTATTGTGCTGCTGGGCTTTCTGTCCAGTTTACTGAGTATGGTGCTCAGTCCCTGGGTGTTTGTCATTACGCTGGCCGGATTTATATCTATTGTGACGGTTGCTTACTGGGGCAAGCGCCAAAAGGGCAATGTAGGCGGAACGACCATCGTGGCGATGATTCTTTCCTTTCTGCTGGGCGGAGTAGTGCTCCTCGGCTATATTGAGGTGGCCTTACCCCTGATGGTGCTCATCGTGCTGGCCTTGAGCCTGAAGGTACGGCTGCACAACCTGATCGGGCGGCTAACGCGCGAGGAACTACTCGCCTTTATCAGCTTCGTTTCTATTGCCGCACTGCTCATTCCTTTCCTGCCCGACACCAACATAGGACCTTACCAGGCCATCAATCCCTACGAGATCGGATGGGTGGTCATTCTGGTTTCCGGCCTCAGCTTTCTGGCCTATATTCTGGTCAAGTTCCTGGGAACCGACCGGGGAATAATCCTGTCGGGAATTCTGGGCGGCGCCGTTTCCAGCACGGCTGTATCCTGGATTTTTTCCCATAAGAGTCAGAAGGCGCCGGCTCTGGCGGTCAGCTCCGCTATTGCCATCCTGGCCGCTTCTACGCTGATGGTGCCGCGGGTGTTTGTATGGGTTTATATTTTCGACCGCTCGCTGGTAGCGCCTTTACTACTCCCGCTGGCTATAATCTTTTTGGGGGGAATCGCCGTCTCCTATGTCTTTTACCGCCGGTACCGTCCCGACGACAAAAATGAGGCAGAGCTGCCCCTCGACAACCCGCTGAGCCTGCGGGGAGCAATCCTGTTTGCAATCCTGTACACCGGTATTCTGCTGCTGGTGGAATTCGCCAACGACAAGCTGGGCAACAGCGGTACCTATCTGACCAGTTTAGTGGCTGCCTTGCCCAACATCGACGCCATCACCATTTCCATGGCCAAACTGGGCGGCGCCTCCATCGCCCGGCAGGTGGCGCTCAACGCCATTCTGCTGGCCACACTCTCCAATACCGTCGTAAAGGTGGTTATTTCACTTTGGTTCGGCAGCAAGCCCATGCGCAGGTATATCCTCATTGGCTTCGGCGTTATTTTCGCCTGCGGCCTGCTGGGCTTTCTCGTACTCAACCTGTAGGCGCCTTTTTCAAGTTCCTGTATCTGGCGGCTACCTCCTGCCCGGCTGTACTCCGCAGAAACCGCAGAAAGGGGTTGGCCACTTCCTCATTTTACTGGCAAAAAGCAGATGGAAAACGCCCTGTTCCAAACGCCAGCATGCCCATAAAAAAGAAGAAACTCAATCGATTCAAACGTTCGGTTTGCATAATTCGATGGATTTCCCTCAAAGACCGGAAAGAGTAAAAGGGGCACCGGGCAGGAGTATTTTAATTTCTTCATCCACTTAAATCTGCCCGGGCATATCATTCCTGAAAATTGTATTTATTTAATGACCGGACATTTCAATTTAATCCATTACCTATGAGCCGCCTGTCTTTTTATCTGATTTTTCTATTCTATGCCGTGTCCTCACACGGTCAGGAGCCCGTCGACTACGTCGATCCCTTCATCGGCACCGAAACCTCGCGCTGGATGCTCTACCCCGGCCCCTCCATGCCCTTCGGTATGGTCAAGCTCAGCCCCGACAACGAAGAATGGGGCTGGAAGGCCGGTTATGATTACGACATCGGCAACATCGCCGGTTTCAGTCACATCCACTCCTGGGTGATGGGCGGCCTGCTGATGATGCCGCCACGGGACCACTGTACACCAGTCCGGGTAGGGAAGTGGATCCGGACGCCGGCTATCGCTCGCGCATCGATCACGCGCGGGAGGAGGCGAGCCCGGAATACTACTCCGTTTTTCTGGAAGATTACGGGGTGCAGGTCGAACTCAGCGCTACTACACGGGCGGGGTTTCAGCGCCACACCTTCCCGGCATCGGATAGCGCGCGCATCCTGATCGACCTGCTCACGCCCACCGAGTACGGCTACGAGGTCGACTGGGCCTACATCCGCCGGGTGAGCGATACGGAGATCGAGGGCTTTTCCAAGCAAAAGACCTACGACTGGTTTTCCAGTCTGAACAACGAATACACCATTCACTTCGTCATCCAGTTCGACAAGCCCTTCGAATCGCTCAACGGCTGGATCAGGTTCGAATACGACAAGGCCACCTGCGGCTCGGAAGATCCGGCGCTATGGCTGGAGACAGATGAAATCAACGGCCGGGGTGATGTGGGGGCCTGGCTGAACTTTAAAACGACCGAAGGCGAAGTCATCCAGGTGCGCAGCGGCATCTCCCTGGTGAGCGTGGAGCAGGCCCGCTTCAACCTGGAAACGAAGATGGAACCCTTCGGATGGAATTTTGAGGCTGTAAGGTAGAATGCTCGGCAGGAATGGAATCAACTGCTTAGCCGCATCAGCGTGGAGGGCGGCGCTGAGAACGACAAGCGTAAGTTTTACACCAACTTCTACCGCTCCTACGCCTCCCGCACCATCTGGAGCGACGTCAACGGGCAATATGTCGATATGTGCGAGCAGGTAGTCACCCCGGCCGATACCACGCTGATTGTCTACGACTGTGATGCCTCCTGGAATACCTTCTGGAACCTGAACCAGCTATGGTCGCTGGCCACACCGGAAGTGAGCAACGACCGGGTGAAGTCGCTCTTCACCTGCTACGAACGGGGCGGCTGGCTACCCAAAGGGCCTACCGGGCTGGAGTATTCCAGCATTATGGTGGCTTCCCACGAGGCGCCGCTGATCAACAGCACCTATCAGAAGGGGATCCGGAATTACGATACGGCGCTGGCCTAAGAAGCCATCCGCCACGTGCAGACTACCCCCGGCCGGCCCCACCCCTGCGGCGGGCTGGTTGGCAACCGGCAGCTCGAACCCTATATGGAACTCGGTTACGTACCCCACGGGCAAGGCACCGTCGACTACTTATTCGCCGAGAAACTTGTGGCTTCACACCCGGCGAATAAATTCGCCGGTACGAGGCCCCGTCAAGCCAATCAGCAATGGCTCCGCATCACCCTGCTTCCCTCATCCCCTATCCTTTCAGGATTTCAATCAATACCTCAT
Organism: uncultured Saprospiraceae bacterium; assembly: GCA_964632995.1. Classification (GTDB taxonomy): domain Bacteria; phylum Bacteroidota; class Bacteroidia; order Chitinophagales; family Saprospiraceae; genus CAZWDL01. Next base: position 16,971 of record CAZWDL010000087.1, on the reverse strand, counting down.
TCAAGCCTTCCGGCCGGTCAACTGGCATAAAATGCCCGCAGTTCCCGAGATAATAAGCCGGCACATCCGGATTCTCTTCGCTCAGCTTCTGAATATGCGCATAGCAAAGCGGATCGGCTTTGGCGATCACCAGGTACTTTTTCACCCGAAGATTCCGGAACCTTTCGCTGAGGATGTGTATTTCATTTTTCCGTCCCTCTTCCATCGGTTCCAGGAGGGTCTTTCGTTTAAGCCCGTTTAGCGCCTTTTTGTACGGCGCTAAGATAGCCTCTATTTTCTCCTCAATGGCTTTGCCCCGGCTTTTGGTATTGGTGCGCATCACCTGCCTCAACCCAAACGGGCTGACAAAAACGTCCCTCAAAACCGGGAGGTGTAGCAGCACCTCGCTCAGGGCGTCCAGTCTGGTTTTAAACGGATAGATAATGGTATTCAACAGAATCAGGCGTTCCACCCGCTCCTCGTTTTCGCTCGCCCAGAGAATGGCCGGCGGACCACCGATGTCGTGGGCCACGAGGGTAACTTTTTCGTGTTTTTGCAAAAGGGAGGAAAGTACCGCATCCAATATTTCCTTTTTCCGCGTAAAGGTGTAGGTGAATTCCAATGGTTTTTCGGACTCGCCGAAGCCCAGCCAGTCCAGGGTAATGGTCTTGTAATCCGCTTTCAGAGCTTCGACTTGTGATTTCCATAGCCTGGAATTGGTCGGCCAGCCGTGGAGGAAGAGAAGCGCCTCGCCGCTGCCTTCCGTAGAGGCTTTGACTTCGTAGTTTTGATAGGGGATGGAGTGGGTCATGCTTTATTTAATACGGGCAAATGAAAACTTAGGCATTAACGGCCCGCAGCTTTGATAGTGCTGTTCCTTTTTTAGAATAACCTTGTTTGTGTTATTGGTTTTGGATGAAAAGTTCCAATAATCACGAAAGGATTTGGTGCTCTAAAATGGTTTACTTTTGTTGTTCCTAAAAAAAGGTACAAATCTTTCTTTTTTGCAAAATCATCAAAGTACTTTTTCTTGACATCTTCACAAGCTTGCTTTTCATCGCCATTTTTTCGGCGTAATGAGTTACAATAAAGCTGACCAATTTCCCAGTCTTCTATCATTAGGGTACTCGGAGCACCTTCATCGTCTAAGAAAGTATAGGAAAACTTATACGGAAGTTTTCTAACGACTTCGAATTTATTCGATGACGTGGGCTTCTCAAAGAGATTCATTTGACGCAGTCTCTCAATCTTTTTACGATCCCATTCTCTTTTGGTTGGTTCAACCTTGAACTCAGTAACTTCTCTTGGCTTAAATACAGCTAACGATGTTACTTTATTCCTGTCTTTTGCTTCAGAAATCAACTTTGTTTTGTTAGTGTGGACATTTTGAAGTGCAATTTTCCTTCTTTCATACCAACTATCGCCATCAGCTTTTATTTCGCCAACAATCTTTATTCTTGAATCATGGCTAACTGGTCTATAGCTTTCTGGCCTTGGATCACTCAGATTCTTAACAAGATCGATTTCAATCCACTGCCATTTTTTATATTGCTCATCATATGATTTTTCCTAAATTGAATTGGGTATATTCTAACCCAACTTCCATCTTCGCGAAAGCCTGCTGTGCAAACTAATTCATCGTATTTCGCAGAAATAGTAGGATACGTTTTTACTGTTATCAGAACCCTTTCGGTAGGCATTACTTAAATATGTTTAACCTGATATTTAAACCCGGGGAGCTTGGAAATTGCTTCTGCCAATGGTTTCCTGTGGCACTGGCAAATATTTGCCTCAAAACAAGTTAAAGCTATTCTATCATGCTTAAATAAAAGATGAAGAACTTCTTCCTGGTTAGAGGAGGTTTTTTTTAAGTTATAATTTTTATAATATTCAAAAAGATGATTATAGTCCTCTTGAGTATTCAAATCTTTTCTCTTATTCGAATCGATCCCTAATTCGGGGATATGATAATATTCGATATTAACTCCTTTGCACGCGTTATCAAGTTGGCTTTTATTGAATCCATATTTCATACTACTCGCATTTCTCCTGACATCAACAAGCGCCCTAACTCCATTCCTTAAAAGTTTGTTTAAATACGTTTCTAGTGATATCCCCTCATAACCAATTGTAAAGAGAGCTTTCTCGGTCACTTCATTCTTGTATTTTAACACCTTCGCTTTATCTTCAGGGCCAAGGATCTTATCTGTAATTATACTATTTATAGCATAGTAAGGATATCTTTTATAGGTGATTTCAATTAACTCTCCCGATGTTTTCCTACCAAATGCTCTTTTCAAACTTGATAAGGCTTCTAAATCTGATTTTTTTAGATTTTTCAGGTAACTCATCGAATCCCGCTTCAACCAAGAATTACCAATACTTTCTACCTGTTTATACTTGGTCATTGTACTCAAATCAGCATTAGCCTGAAATGAAAAGCACCCGAATTTATAAGGGACAAAGTCGAACGAAGGATTTTTTTGAAACTTTGTCAATAACATCAATAGCTTTTGTAGGCGAATTTTCTCTAACTCGCCCTCAAACACTTCCAACAAAGACAGCAATATTTTTCTTCTATAGTACATAATGTAAATATACAACAATAAGGTAAAAAAATCGGACTTGAAAACATTTTGTTCCACAAAGGCAATACCTCTCTGCCTGCGTCTATTAGTAACTTGGATTTGAATTTCGTTCACCTATGCAAAAAACTCGATCTCGATAGCCCGCCACCGGCAAGCCCAAAACACAAAGCGGCGGCCATAAGCAGAACTCCAGGTATCACTCCCCCCAGATAAAAAGCCAGTGCAGCATCCGCCGCCACTGCGATCGCCAGCAAAACCAGCACCTTCGGGGCATCCTGCGTCATAAAGACCGCCAATATGCCGAACGCCGCCAATCCGATGAGGTGAATAGATGGATGCGCGAACAAGGCCGGCATGATTTCTTTGAGAAACGGCTCGGCGTTCGACTTCGACATGATATCGCTGACATAGGAAATACCGCTGCCGTGAAATGCCGCCATGAACAACAGCAGGACACTGCCTGCAACACAGAATATCTTCGCGGTTCTTGAAAGACTTTTTTTATCCATAAAAATCGATTGATCCGATTAAGCTTTTAAGAAGACTTCAGCACCTTAACCTGCGTCGTTGTGTCTACCCCTTCAATCACTTCCACCTGTATTCCATCCGACAGGCCCAGCTTGACGGGCCGGCGTTCGAACTGCCGCTCGCCCGTTTGCACTTCGACGAAGGTCGTATCCTCCTCAAAAATGACGTCCCGTTCCTTGATCGCCACCACCTCTTCCCGGCGGTCGAGCATGATGTCGGCGTTGGCGCTGTAGCCCGCGCGCAGGAAGACTTCTTCGGTGGGTTTGATTGCCGCCCGCACCTCGAACTTGACGGCGCCTTCCTCTTCCTCCCCTTTCGGGGAAATGTATTCCAACAGCGCGTCAAAGCGCAGGTCTTCGATGGCGCCGACGGTAAGTTCCAGGGGCATGCCTTCGCGGAGCTTGCCCACGTCGGCCTCGTCGACCTTACCCTCGAAGATGAGGTTGTTCATATCCGCAACGATAGCGATGCTGGTGCCTTCGTTGAAGTTATTGCGCTCAATGACCGAGGTCCCTTCCTCAACGGGTACATCCAGCACCATCCCGTCGACCGTTGAGGTCACGACGTTGGCCACCTGCCGGCTGTTGCTGGCGGCGCCTTCGCGCAAAAGCTGCAGGTTGTTAATCGCAGCCTGCAGTTCCTGCTCGCGGATGTCCACCTCCGTCTCGAAGCGTTTGAGGCTGTTCTGGGAGACGATCTTGGCGTTGTCGTACTCGGCTTTCGCGATTTCCCTGTCCACCTTGAAACGGTTGTAGGCCTGCTGGGAAATGACGCCGTCTTCGTACAGCTGGCGCTGCCGCTCTTCTTCGAGTTTGGCGTTCTCGTAGTTGACCCGCGCGCTTTCCACATCCAGATTTTTGCTGAACACTTCACGCTGCCGCTCCAGCTCGCGTTTGGCTTCCTGCAGGCGCAGCCGGGCCAGCTCCACGTTGTTCTGTGCGGTATTGATATTGACCTCACTCGGAATGAGTTTGATGCGGGCCAGCCGCTGCCCTTTCGTTACCTGATCACCCGGCTCGGCGTAGAGTTCTTCGACTACACCTGATACCTGCGGCTTGATCAGCACCTCGTGGCGGGGTTTTACTGATCCGGTCGCCACCGTCTTCTTGACGATTGTCGTAACTACCGGCTTCTCCGTCTCAAACTGCTCCGGCGCACGGCTCTTTTGATTATAAAAATAGATGCCCAGTCCGATGGCCGACAACACCAAAAATGAAGTCAATCCGATTACAGCTCCTTTGCTCATGGTAGTTTATTTTTTCTATAAGTTTCTTACTTCTCCCGGCCCCTTGTCTCCTTTTAGGCGTCGAAGCGCTGGAGGGAGGCAGGCGTTTTCCGACTTCCGATTTCGCACTTCCGATTTCGCATCATTCATCTTTCAGCGCGTTTACCGGATTCACCCTTGCCGCCTGCAGCGCGGGAATCAGCCCGGCCACCGTTCCCGCCAGGATCAATAAAATGATAGCGCCCAGACCTATCGAAAAATTGACCTGGGGGTTATAAAAATTATCGGGTTCCAGGTTATTGACGGTCATGAAATACTGGATGCCACCGATGATCAGGGTGCCCAGAACGAGGCCGAAGTAGCCCGAAAGGGCGGTCAGGGTGATCGACTCGGTCAGGATCATACTGATGATGGAGCCCGGGGTAGCCCCCAGCGCCTTGCGGATGCCGATCTCCCGGGTCCGTTCCTTGACGACGATCAGCATGATGTTGCTCACGCCGACGATGCCCGCCAGCAGCGTGCCGATGCCGACGAACCACAGGAAGGCTTCAATTCCTTTGAAAAGATTCTGTACACTGCGGAACTCCGCCTCCAGGTTGAAACCGCCGATGCCGCGGGGATCATCCGGCGCAACGTGGTGGCGCTCCTTCAGCAGGCCCCTGACCTTGGGCTCCATTTCACTGACCAACACGTTGGGTGCGGCGCTGCATACAAAGTAATCGACCCGGTTATCGGTACCGAAGGTTCGACTCATGGTAGACAAGGGGATAACCACCGCCTCCATATCGTCTTCCGTCCAGGGTTTAATCTGCCGTGGCCCAAACACGCCAACTACCCGAAACTCTACGCCCCGAACCCGGATGTATTCGCCGATGCAGGAGCGCTCTCCAAAGAGCACTTCCCGCACTCGCGTTCCGATCACCGCCACCTTGCGGCTCTCCTCCACATCATGTGGGTTCAGGTAACGGCCCTCATGCATCTTCAGCGCTTCGATATTGATCATATCCCACAGTTCACCCCTCAGGGCGTACTCGTCTTTGGCCTCCCCGTAACTCACCACCTGATTGCCAAGGGTTTTGCGGGGAGCGATGCGGTCCACTTCAGGGATACTACTCTGGATCGCCTCGATATCCCGCAACTGCAGCCGCGGCACCCGGCCGGGCTGAAAGCCTTTGTAAGGCAGTGAAGTAGGAGAGCTCCAGACAAACATTACATTTTTGGCCCGTTCGCCGAAGCCTCTGAATACACCGTTCTCCAGCCCCTTGCCCATCCCCAGCACGAAGATGAGCATGAAGATGCCCCAGAAGACCCCCAGCGCGGTCAAAGCCGTCCGCAGCTTATGTTTCTTCATCGTGGCAATGATCTCCTGCCAGGTATCTCTATCGAAGACGGTTAACTTCATGAAAAGTATTCTGATTCAATTATTCTGAGTTTAGAACTGCCAGGACTTCCTGCGAACCTCGGAGCGAAACGCCTTCGTTCAACTACGGCGCCTGAAGAGCGACGAGGAAAAATGATCATTTTTTCCGCTTTCCGCTTTCCGACTTCCGACTTCCGCCTCCACATCATTCCGCCTTCATCGCCTCCACCGGATTGATCCGCGCCGCCTGCAGCGCAGGCATCAGCCCCGCCAGGGCCCCGGCAACGATCAGCACTACGGTGGCGGTGATCGCTACCCCGAGATTAACCGTGGGATTACGAAAATATTCCACTTCCATGGACGACATCAGGCTGATGAGGCCGATACCGGCGGCCATGCCCAGGTACCCCGCCACGCCGGTGATGAGGACGGCCTCCTGCAGGATCATGGAAATGATGCTGCGGGGCGTGGCGCCCATCGCCTTGCGGATCCCGATTTCCCGGGTGCGGTCTTTCACGATAATCAGCATGATATTGCTTACTCCGATCACCCCGGCCACAATGCTGCCGATACCGACGAACCAAACGAAAATATTGATCGCCGCAAACAGGCTTTGAAACTCCTGAAACTGTTCCGCGATATTGGAAATAAAAAGCGCCCGGCGGTCCTCCACGGCAAACTGATGCCGGCGGGCGAATGCGGCGCGCACTTCCTCCTCCAGGGCAATCATCTTTTCCACGGGCAGGTCCCCACCCGTAAACATCAGCTGATGGATTTCCTCCGTACCGCTGTAGACTTTTTGCGCAGTCGACATGGGAATATAGATGTAACGCATCTCATCTTCTCCGCCTGTATCGGAATACACCCCGACGACGGTGTAGACAATGCTTCCAATGGTCACCTCTTTTCCAACCGCCTCCTCTTTCCCAAATAAGTTTTCCTTGACCACCTCTCCGAGCACAGCGGCTTTCCGGACCTCCTTCAGATCGAGTTGATTGATATAGCGCCCGGCGGTCACCATATTGTTCTCCAGGTATTGATGATCGGGGTGTACGGCCCGGACGGAGTAGGAAAGCGTTTTGTCTTTGTAGCTCACCGTCTGATCACCGGACAGGTAGAAACGCCCGGTCAGGTGATCGATCTCGGGGAAGTTGTCCTGCAGGTATTCAAAATCCTCATTGTAAAAGCGGATCCGGCGTCCTTCGGGCAACCCGTTATGGGGTATGGAAGTGGTGCCGCGGCGCACCCAGATACTGTTCGTAGCATCGTCCCGGAATTCGTACTCCACCCCCTTTTGCAACCCTTCGCCTACACCCAGAAAGAGCACGAGCATAAAGATGCCCCAGAACACCCCCAGCGCGGTAAGTATCGTTCGCATCTTATGCCGGCGGATGGAATTGAATATTTCCTGCCACTTGTCTATATCGATCATCGTACTTTCTCTATTATCGGGGGTTAAACGTACATAGGCCGTTACAGATAGGTGCGGTTACGTTTACGAAACCTCGAAGGTGTATCGATTACCCATATCTTTGGTCGGTACTGAACTTCTGCGGTTCTACGGTTTTTCTGTTCCTCTGTTCTGCGGTTCCGGCCTGTTTGAAACAGTTCTTCACCTTTTTGTAGACATTCAGAACCGCAGAACAGTAAAACTGACGAACAGATGAACCGTAAAAGTAGCCAAAACCGGACTTGTGGGTAATCAGCACACCTCGAAGGTTTCGTAAACGTAAGCCCCCTGAACAGGTTCCGCAGATTGTGCTATCTCGAATCGAGCCGAGGAAATTAATTTTCTTTTGGTAGCCGCTACCATCAAGATCATCCTTCCGCATTAACTGGGTGGTTCATAGACCGGTTCCACCACCTCATTGGCTTCGATGAGGCCGTCTCTCAGCCGGATGATGCGTTTGGTCATGTGAGCGATATCGTTTTCGTGTGTCACCAACACGACGGTCATGCCTTCTTCATTTACTTCCCGGAACAGTTTCATGACCTCGTAGGAAGTCTTGGAATCCAGCGCACCGGTCGGTTCATCCGCGAGGATGACCTTGGGTTTGGTGATCAGGGCCCTGGCGATGGCCACGCGTTGCTGCTGCCCGCCAGATAATTGATTGGGCAGATGATCTGCCCGGTCCAGTAGCCCCACCCGGTCGAGATATTCGAGAGCGATCTCATGCCGGCGGCGGCGATCGATTTTCTGATAATACAAGGGAAGCGCCACGTTTTCCGCGGCAGTTTTGAATGGCAACAGGTTGAACGACTGGAAAACAAAGCCGATGAACTGGTTGCGAAGGATCGCCGCCTGCTTTTGGCTCAGCTTATAAATGTGCTGCCCGTTGAGGTGATAGGACCCCTGATCGTACTCATCCAGTATACCAAGGATATTGAGCAGCGTGGATTTTCCGGAGCCCGATGAACCCATGATGGAAACGAATTCGCCCTCCCCGATATGCAGGTCAATCCCCTTAAGTACTTCCAGCCGGGTAAAACCAGTCTGGTAAGCTTTTCTGATCTCTTGTAATCGAATCATAGATAGCCGGAACTTTTCAGATGCCTAAGTAATTGTTTTTGCTCCTCTTTCTCAAATAAATTGGATGAAAAGGGGCTGTGACTTGACCAATCGAACGAGTACGTAAAAGTATATGACTGAGTATTTTTTAACTGCTATTCAACAGACCTCCAGTGATAAAGTTCCTTTCCAAGATGCGATTTGATGACTGATACCCCTATTTGATTCTTTTGAATTCAGCAAAAAGTATCCGATAAAAGAAATCTTGTCCAATAAGGAAACTGCTGATAGTAACTTCCCGTTTTTGGGGTGGGTATCTTTTTCGCCGCCAAAGCACACCGAAGGAGCAACTTGCCTGTATACCTAAAACTAGGTACGCTCCCCCTCGTATTAGGTATTGACATTTTGGTGACTTTAAGGTATTGGCTATTTCGCAGGGGCGCTCTATTTTCGCAACTGTATTATTTAGACTAAATCTAATTAAACTCTCGAAAGACATGACCTCACGATTTTTATCCCTGATAAGCGGCTTTTGCCTGCTATTATTGGTGTTCAGCTGCGAAAAAGAAGACAACAACCCTTCTTCCGGTTTGGAATACGAAGTTCCCGAAACCTACGATTTTGAGAACGTCAGTTACGACGGCCAATTGCAACGCCTCAGCCAACTGCTGGAGATGAAAGCCTACATGCGTTCTGCCAATGCCGGTAATGTCGTCCTCGATGCCGACCGCCTGATCGCCATGTACAGCAACGACGCCGCCAAAGCCGGCTGGGTAAAGCAATACGACGAATCGAAACAGCTGCGCAACAAGACCTTTGAGAACGAACAGGAATACTTCGTTACGTTGATTGACGAATTGGTAAATGCCAGCACTGCAACCAGCACCGCCTCGGAAGGTCAGGCCGGCATTGCCGTCAGCAACAACGGCGAGAAACAGTACCTGTTGGCCGCCAACGGCATCGAATACGCCCAGATCGTGGAAAAAGGACTGATGGGCGCCTGCTTCTACTACCAGGCGACTGCCGTCTACCTCGGCCCTGACAAAATGAATGTCGACAACACCACCGTAGAACCCGGCGAAGGCACCGCTATGGAGCACCACTGGGACGAATCCTTCGGCTACCTGGGTGTACCCCGCGACTTCCCCTTCAGCACGGACGGCGTGGTTTTCTGGGGCGACTACTGCAACGACCGCGATGCCCTGATGGGCACCAATGAGCGCATCATGGACGCCTTCATTAAGGGCCGCGCCGCCATCAGCAACGAAGACCTGGATACCCGCGATGAAGCCATTCCGGAGGTACGCGCCGCCTGGGAAGATGTAGTGGTCGGCACCGCCCTGCACTATCTCAATAGCTCTATTGACAATTACGACGACTTCGCCATCCGGGCCCACGCCCTGTCGGAAGCCGTCGCCTTTATCTACGGCCTGCAGTTCAACCCGGACAAGCGCCTGAGCAATCAGGAGATCCAGGAACTGCTCGCTAACCTTGCCGGCTCCGCCGACTTCAGGCAGATGAATCTTTACCAGACCAGCCTGGAAGCCATCAGCACAGCAAGAGATGAACTGGCCGAAGCATACGACCTCATGAGCGTGAGAGAAGATCTATAACACCGTGGGGTTAATTGACGGGGTGACTTGAAGTGGTTTGATTGACGGGGTGACTGTGACTGTGAGTCACCCCATCAATAAATTCACAAAAGGTGAAGCGTCGGCTTCGCCTTTCCCTGCGTAAAGAAGGATCGATTAAAAACTTAATTAAAATGACTTTGAAAAACATACATGCACTTATTCTGCTGGCACTCTTGGCACTGCTGAGCTGCCAGGATGACAACGGCGGCGTGGGCGATCCCTGCGACAATGACTTCGACCAGGAAGCCCTGTATACCAACCTGGCCGATAACCTGATCATCCCTATTTACACCGACCTGCAGATCAAAATGATCAATCTGCGGGATCGCACCCAGGCCTTTGTCGATGCTCCGGATGTTGACGGCCTCACGGCCCTGCGCGAGAGCTGGAAAGCGGCTTACCTGACCTGGGAACAGGCCGCTCCCTATGAGTTCGGCCCCGCCGAGCAGGTCTTCCTGCGCAACAGCCTCAACAACTTCCCGCTCAATGTCGCACAGGTGGACCAGAATATTCAGTCGGGCGCCTGGGACTTCGACAATCCCTCAGCTTTCGATAAGGGCTTTCCCGCCCTGGACTACCTGCTCTTCGGCATCGGGAATGATGATGCCGCTATCGTCGGTCAATACACTACCGGCAATCTGGCTGACAACTACAAACAATACCTGGAGGAAGCAGTGAATGATATGGTCAACCGGGTAACGCAAACCCTCGAAGGATGGAACAGCGGCTACCGCAGCACCTTCGTGCAAAATACCGGGACGGCAGCGGGCTCCTCCCTAAGCCTTATCGTCAACAACCTGAATGAGCATTACGAGGAGATCAAGCGCGATCGCATCGGCATCCCCAGCGGCGTGGTGACGCTGGGCTTCACCAATCCCGATAAAGTGGAGGCCTTCTTTAGCGGCATCTCCGCTGAGCTGGCGCTGGAGGCAGTACGTGGTAGTCAGCGCTTTTACCTCGGAGAAGATCTGAGCGGCAACAACCGCACCGGCCTGGATGACTTCCTTCAGGAAATCAACGCTGAAAAAAACGGACGTCTGCTCGACGAAATCATTCAGGAGCAATATGAAGCTGCGGTACAGGCCGTCGCTGCCCTCGAGGACCCGCTCTCGGAAGCCGTCGACCAGAATACCGCCGCCGTAGAGGAAGCTTACAACGAACTGACCAAGCAGGTCGTCAATCTCAAAACGGATATGCCGGCCGTGCTTTGCGTGGCTATTACATACGTCGATAACCCGAGTGATTCGGATTAATCGTTGAATTCTTGGGTACTTAGGTTCCTGGGGTACTCTATCATTCTAAGTTAATACCCGTTTTTTGATGGGTTCCCCGAACTCAAACACTCAAGAACCCAAACACTTATTATCTTTTAATGCATCGAACCATCCAACATATAAAACGACGTTTTGTCAATCGGGAAGTCCCGATTGCCCCGTTGATCACGTTCCGGATCCTATTCGGCGCGCTGATGATGGTGGGCGCCCTGCGTTTTATGTGGAGCAGATGGATCGAGCGACTGTATGGCGAGCCGGTTTTCTTTTTCAAATACTTTGGGTTCGAGTGGGTGAAGGTGCTCGACGTGCCGGGCATGTATGTCCTCTACGGCATCATTGCTCTCAGCGCCGGACTGGTGATGCTGGGACTGTTCTACCGGGCAGCCATTATCACTTTTTTCCTTTCTTTCACCTATGCCGAGCTCACGGACCTGACCAATTATCTGAACCACTACTACCTGGTCTGTCTGCTGGCTTTCCTGCTGATTTTTCTGCCCGCACACCGGCGCTTTTCGCTCGACGTTTGGCGCAAGCCGAAACAGCGACTCGATCAGGTACCGGTCTGGACCATCAACATTCTCATTCTACAGCTGAGCATCGTCTACTTTTTTGCAGGCTTCGCCAAGCTCAATCCCGACTGGCTCTTCCGCGCCATGCCGCTGGCCGTGTGGTTGCCCGCCAAGGCCGACCTGCCGCTGATCGGCTCGCTGTTTACCCTGAGCTGGATGCCCTTCCCCTTCAGCTGGGCCGGCGCCTTGTACGACCTGACCATCCCCTTCTGGCTGATGAACCGGCGGACGCGGCCCTTCGCCTACGCGGCCGTAGTCGTTTTTCACGTGCTGACGCGAATCCTCTTCAACATCGGCCTGTTTCCTTTTATCATGATTTTCAATACGCTGATCTTTTTTCCGGCGAGCTTTCACGAAAAACTATTGAGTTGGATAGGGTACCGGAGACGGGGAGACCGGGGGACGGGGAAAATAGGGGTCGAGGAGAATAGGAGACGAGGAGAACCGGAGATGGGCATACGGGAAGAAGTCTCTGTATTTACTGATGCCGGTTTGTCTGGAATTTTTTCGAGCAGAACGATTGATTCTTATAAGCAAAGCCCAACTTCGCAAATAAAAGGACCATTCGATCTCTCCGAGGTCGATGCAAGCATAGCACCGCTATTCTACAAACAATCGACTTCTCCGAAGTCGGAGCCTCAATGGCCAATAAGGCCCTCGGAGAGGTCCAAGGTTTGTAGAAACCCTGTATCCGCTTTCGCGACCTCGGAGATATCGAATGTTTATCTCTATTCGGCCTCCTTATTAGGAGTGGGAGAATCCCTTTTGCGAAGTGGCCGCCAAATACTATCCGTACCTTCATTTTATAAATTGAAAGGACATTGTCTCGCTACGCTCCTGGGGGTATATTTTCTGATTCAACTACTCCTCCCCCTCCGCTATCTACTGTATCCCGGCAATGTCCTGTGGACGGAAGAAGGCTACCGCTTCGCCTGGCGGGTTATGCTGGTGGAAAAAGCAGGGCAGGCCACTTTCACGGTGGAAGACCCGGCGACGGGCCGGCGCAGCGAGGTGATCAATTCGGATTACCTGACGACTTTCCAGGAAAAGCAAATGGCGATACAGCCCGATTTTATATTGCAATACGCCCATTTTCTGGCGGAGGAATACCGGGAGAAATACGGTATCGAAAATCCGGTAGTGACGGTCGACTGCCACGTGGCCCTCAATGGACGGGCCAGCCGCCGCCTGATCGACCCGGATGTCAACCTGGCGGCGTGCCGCGATGGACTGGCGCCCAAGCATTGGATATTGAGGGATTGAAAAAGGGAGGTCAATATAAAATTACAACTACCGCTTTTTCATTTAGAAAAGCAACCATGAGAAGAATAGCACACTGCATCGCACTACTGACCTTGCTGATTAGCCTGCCGCAGGACCTCACTGCCCAGTCGGCGCGGCTGTTTGGCAAGGTCATCCAGTCGGATGGCCGCCCGGTGAAAGATGCCACCGTTTTCCTCACGGAAAGCAATGACCTGGAAATCACCGACGGGCGGGGCCAGTACGCTTTTGAGCAGCTGGACACCGGCCTGTACACCCTCACACTTTTCGCCGAGGGCTATACCACCGTTACCACCACCGTCGACCTGCGCGGCACGGAACGCCGCTTCAACCTGGTGATGGACAGCCTGGCCCTGACTGCCGCTACCGTCGAGATACAGGCGATGGCGGGGCAGCAGTACGGCCTGCGCAGGCTGCTCAATGTGGAAGGCACCGCCATTTACGCCGCCAAGAAAAGCGAGGTCATTGAACTGGATCAGGTGCTGGGTAACCTGGCGACCAATAACCCGCGGGAAGTATACCGCGGCGTGGCCGGTCTAAATATCTGGGAGAACGACGGCGCCGGCCTGCAGCTGGCCATCGGCGCCCGCGGGCTGGACCCCAACCGTACCTCCAACTTCAACACCCGCCAGAACGGCTACGACATCAGCGCCGATGCCCTGGGCTATCCGGAGAGCTACTACACGCCGCCCACCCAGGCGTTGCGCCGGATTGAAATCGTGCGGGGAGCGGCTTCGCTGCAGTATGGCCCGCAGTTCGGCGGGCTGCTCAACTTCGTCTTCAGGGAAGGGCCTAAAGATAAACCCTTCGAATTCATCTCCGAAAACACCGTGGGTTCTTTTGGTCTCTTCAACACTTTCAACAGCATCGGCGGCACTACGGGCAAGCTGAATTACTACGGCTTCCTGCAGTACAAGCGCGGCGACGGCTGGCGGCCCAATTCCGGATTTGAACAACGCACGGCTTTCGTCAATACCAATCTCAAAGTATCGGACCGCTTGAAAATAGGAATGGAGTTCACCCATATGAACTACCTCGCCCAGCAACCGGGCGGCCTGATGGATTTCGAATTCCAGCAGGACCCCCGGCAGTCGAAGCGGGCGCGCAACTGGTTTAAGGTCGACTGGAACCTCGGCGCCTTCAACCTCGACTACCGCCTCTCCGACCGCACCAAGATCAACAGCCGCAGCTTCCTGCTGATCGCCGAACGCGACGCCCTCGGCGAACTCGGCCCCATCAACCGCCCCGATCCCATGCGCGAACGCGACCTGATCGTCGGACAGTACCGCAACTTCGGCAACGAAACGCGCCTCATCCACCGCTACAAGATCGGCAACAACCTGGCCAACTTCCTCGCCGGCGTACGCTACTACCAGGGCTTCACCCAGAACCGCCAGGGCGACGCCAGCGACGGCAGCGGCCCGGACTTTCGCTTTTTGAATGAAACCGAACCGGAAAGGTCGGACTACGACTTCCCCAGCCGCAACGTGTCGGTCTTCGCCGAAAACCTCTTCAATATCGGCCCGAAACTGACGATCACCCCCGGCGTCCGCTTCGAATATATCCGCACCGCTTCCGACGGCTATTACAAGGAGCGTATCTTCGCGGGCGACCAGCTGATCTTCGAACAGAAGTTCGAGGAGGCCCGCCTCAACGAGCGCAGCTTCGTCCTGCTGGGTCTGGGTGTGGGCTACCGCCTGCAGGAAGACCTGGAACTGTACGGCAACTTCTCCCAAAACTACCGCTCCATCAACTTCAGTGACCTGGCTGTGGTCAACCCCAACCTGGTCATCGATTCGCTGCTGAGCGACGAAAACGGCTATAACTTCGACCTGGGCCTGCGCGGCTCCCTGCTGCGCGGCGCCATGCGTTTCGATCTCAGCCTCTTCTACCTCAAGTACCGCGACCGCATCGGCATCGCGGAGATCACCGTTCCCGACCCCGCCGTCGTGGAACGCCGGGTCAACTACCGCACCAATATCGGCGACGCGCGCATCCTGGGGTTGGAAGCATACGCCGAGGCGGAACTGTGGCGACTCTTTACCGGTGAGGCTGAACGTCCCTATTCCCTCTCTGTATTCACCAACTTCAGCGCACTACACGGCCGCTACCTCACCGGACAGCGCCAGTTTGTCGGCAATGCCGTCGAGCTTATCCCCCCCTTTAGCATCAAAGCTGGTTTTACTTTTGGCTATAAGGATTTCCGCGCGAGTTATCAGTTTACCCATGTGCAGGAGCACTACAGCGACGCCACCAACGCCACCTTCGTCGTCGACGCCACGCGCGGGCTCATCCCTACCTATAATGTGATGGACGCCTCGGTGAGCTACGAGCTGGGGCGCTTCCGGTTCCAGACGGGCGTCAACAACCTGACGAACGCCGCCTACTTCACCCGCCGCGCGACGGGCTACCCGGGACCGGGGATCATTCCGGCGGACGGGCGCAGTTTTTACGGAACGGTGAGGGTGAGGTTGTAACTCCTATCCGATCGCCCAAAAGAGGCCTTCCCGACATATGCAGGAAGGCCTCTTTCCGAGCTGCTCTATACGCTCAGCAACATCGTTCCCTTCCTCCGCCGGGCGGTTTGTTTACCAGGTAGTGATTGGGATATGTGGAGGCGTACAGCATGGATGGACTGATTATTTTACCAATTTCTACCTTCATCGGGAGAATAAAGTTCCTGAGGGGGAAAATTTATTTTGCCGGCCAAGTTATTTCCAGCCCTGTCTTCTTATCCACCGCTGGAAATCGCTGAGCAATTCTTTATATTATGAAGCGTAAAACCCGTTGGTCTTCAGCAAAGGGATGTAAGCGAATATCCTTGAATACTATTATTTCATCTAAATTGCATATTTAAAACATTTTGTGCATATTTGTATTGTCAGTGAAAGACGTAAAAGCCTCGTTAGGAATTAGCGATTACACGGGTGGAGAGAATGTAAAACTCCTAACTCCTTGCCTGCCGGCAGACGGAAAAACGGAAGAATCAATGAAGTTTGCACCAACTAAAGATGTGGATAATCGATACTGATACTACTTCAGTAAACCTGTTTTCAAAAAGCATAAACCAAATTCGTTTGTAATTTTAAACGAATTAAACACACTTGTTTCGTTCAAACAAATTCATTCAATTCCCCAATATTTCGTGAGCACGCAGTACAAATCTGCTTGATCTTTTGCCCCGATGCGCTAATTAGCGCATCGGAAAAAACCTTAATATGAGTGAACTTGTTAAATTCAACTATGAAGGACAGAAAATCTCCTTCAAATTTTCAGATGGGAATAAGTTGATCAATGCTACTGAAATGGCAAAACCATTCGGCAAACGGATCAATAACTTTCTCCGCCAGAAATCTACTCAGGAATACATCCTTCTTCTTGAGGAAAGGTATCAATCAGAGGCTGAGCGAGATCTGACCAGGTAAGATTTCATATTACTTCTTGGGCCACTCCGTCTCCAGCCCTTGACTTCTAATCCACCGCTGGAAATCGCTCAGCAAATCCTCCTTCTCCCGCACTGTACGGCCGACGACCTTTTTCTTTTTCGCGTAAGCAACCAGACATCCCACTGCCTCCCCAATACTCCATTCCACCGGATGCAGCCGGTAGCAGCCGTTGGTGATATGGGTAGTGCCTATATTTTTATTGGCCGGAAAGAGATTATTCACCCGTTGCGGCAGCAGCGCGCCCAAGGGGATCTGAAAAGGCAGAGAGGGGAAGTCGATGTAATTATCGCCGTTATTGGACGGATGCAGATCGATGTGATAGTAGCCCGTCCCGACGCTGTCGAAGAAGCAGGCGGCGTATTGTCCTTCGTCCGGCCCCGCCACCATTTTCCGTTGCTCGGCGCCGACGTGCTCTTCCAGGACGGTGAATTCGGCTTTGATGCGTCTCGACTCTCTGATGTAGGGGTATTTGGCCATACCGTTGTCTGTACCCATGACATCCCCGCGCAGGCGCAGCCCGGGCCAGCCCTGCCCGCCGTCGGGCCGGGGCACTTCGGTTAGCAGCCAGTAGAAGAGCG
>CAZWDL010000086.1:0-32302 GCA_964632995.1 uncultured Saprospiraceae bacterium | reverse complement strand
GCTCGGCTTTACCCGCCTGCTGACCCTCGACATGGGCGGCACCAGCACCGATACTGCCCGCTACGACGGTAGCTACGATTACGACTTTGTCACCCATATCGATCGCATCGAGATGCTGAGCCCCACCCTGTCCATCGAAACCGTAGCGGCGGGGGGCGGTTCCATCTGTTCTTTCGACGGCAGTAAGCTCACCGTCGGCCCGGAAAGCGCGGGCGCCGCCCCCGGCCCGGCCTGCTATGGCGCCGGCGGCCCGCTGACCATCACCGACATCAACCTCCTGCTTGGCAAACTCGACCCCGAAGCCATGGGGATTCCTATTGATATGCGCCATGCCGAGCGAGCGCTGGAGCAGCTGAAAACTGCGCTGCAACAGAGTACCGGCATCAACTACACCTCCATCGAATTACTACGGGGGTTTGAAAAAATTGCCGATGAGAAAATGGCCGAAGCCATTCGCCGCATCTCCGTCGCCAAGGGCTTTGACCCACAGGAATACGCCCTTCTGGCTTTCGGCGGCGCCGGCGGCCTGCACGCCTGCCGTATCGCTGAGGAACTCGACATTCGCAACATCATTCTACCTTACGAAGGGGGGCTGCTCAGCGCCTTCGGCATCGGTAATGCCCAGGTGGAGCGCCTCGCCGAAGAACAGTTGCTCCGCTTGCTGGACGATTGCCTGGATGCACTGCCCGAAAAGATCGAACTGCTTCGCACCAGAGCGTTGGAATCCCTGCAGCAGGAAGGTTTTGAAGCACAGGAAATGCAGGTGCGCGAAATATTGATTTATTTGCGTTTCAAGGGGCAGGACAGCACGCTTGAAATCTCCTATCAAAAGGATGCGGAGCTGGCTTTGCAATTTGAAAGAAAATACCGGCAGCTCTTTGGCCACTATCCGGAGAACCGGGCGGTGGAAGTGGAGAGTATCAAGGTGATCGCGGCGAGCCGGTCCCGCGATCTGCCGGCGATCGAGGCAGCGGGCAACATCCGTCGCCCGGAAGCCCACAAATATATTGCCGCCGCCGGAAGCGATGAAGCCATTCCGGTTTTCCTCTGGGAGAACCTCAAGGCCGGCGACCGTATCGACGGGCCGGCCGTCGTACTCCATCCTTTCTCCACCGCCTACGTTGCCGGTGGCTGGCGACTCAATATGCGGGCGGGGGGGCACGCCGTGCTGGAGCACCGCGAACTCAACCGGCAGGCTCCCGAATCTCATAAAGAAGCCATTGAGCTGGAGCTGTTCACCAATCGATTCAGCGCCATCGCCGAAGAGATGGGCGCCCAGCTGCAGCGCACCGCTTTTTCCGTCAACATCAAGGAGCGCCTGGATTTCAGCTGCGCCCTCCTCGATGCCGATGCTGAGCTGCTGGTCAATGCGCCTCACATTCCCGTTCACCTGGGCAGCCTGGGCATCTGCGCCCGGCTGGTCATGAAACGCCTGCCGCTTCATCCCGGCGACGTGATCATTACCAATCACCCTAAGTACGGCGGCTCCCACCTGCCCGATGTTACGATGCTCTGCGGCATCTACACGGACGAAGGGACGCTGATCGGGTATGCCGTCAACCGGGCCCACCACGCCGAGATCGGTGGTCGTCGCCCCGGTTCCATGCCCCCCGACGCCGCCAGCCTCGCCGAGGAAGGGGTGGCCATTCTGCCGACCTACCTCATCCGCGAAGGCGAACCACAGTGGGATGCCGTTCGTCATCTGCTGAGCAGCGCCAGGCATCCGACGCGGGCCCTGGAAGAAAACCTCGCTGACATCAACGCCGCGCTGGCCGCCCTGCGCTCCGGCGAGCGCTCGATACGGCAACTGGTCGACACCTACGGGCTGGACAAGGTTCAGCACTATATGGCCGGCCTCAAACAGACTTCCCGGCAGGCACTGCTCGATGCCATCCGGCCAATCGGGCGGCAGGTTTTCAAAGCCACCGAAACGCTGGACGACGGGCATGCCATCACGGTGCACCTGCAGGTAAAAGACGGAAGCGTGGCCATTGATTTCACGGGGTCTTCCCCTAAGCATCCCTATAACCTCAATGCCAATATTTCCATTGTCTACAGCGCCGTTATCTACGTGCTGCGCCTGCTCTGCGATCGCCCTATTCCACTCAACGAAGGGCTGATGCAAAACGTCAATATTAAGTTGCCCACCGGTAGCTTCCTCCACCCGGCATTTACCGATGATCCCCATGCCTGCCCCGCCGTCGTGGGCGGCAATACCGAAGTAAGCCAGCGACTCGTCGACACCCTGCTCAAGGCGCTGAATCTTGCTGCCTGCAGCCAGGGCACAATGAATAATTTTCTCTTTGGCAACGACCGCTTCGGGTATTACGAAACCATCGGCGGCGGAACCGGGGCCGGAGAAGGCTTTGCCGGCCGATCGGGCGTACACCAGCATATGACCAACACCCGCATCACCGACCCCGAAGAGCTGGAGTTTCGCTACCCGGTACGCTTGCGCCGCTTCAGTCTGCGTCCCGGATCGGGAGGAGCAGGGCGCTGGCAAGGCGGTGACGGGATCATCCGCGAGATGGAATTTCTGGAACCCATGGAAGTTACCCTGCTTAGCCAGCACCGCAAGGTGTCGCCCTACGGCATGCAGGGCGGGGAGCCGGGAAAAACGGGCAGGCAACTACTGATCCGGCAGGATGGCTCTACCAGCGAACTCAATGGTGTCGACAGTGTGGAGGTACAAGCCGGTGATCGAATCGTCATCGAAACGCCCGGGGGAGGTGGATGGGGAAAAAAATTGACAATCTGAGAAAATGGCTTTATAAGATGATCCCGATTTCGTTCCCCGGTCGTTTGTGCTTGTTGGAGATGGTCCTGCTTATCCTTGTTAGTTTTTCTTTCTCAACAAGTGCTGCAAATGCTTTCGCTCCAGCAGCAGCAGCCCGGTGAGGTACAGGATCAGAATACCCGTATTCCAAAGCAGGATAGCCGGCAGATCGCCGGAAAACAAGCTGCGCCCTAGTTCGCTGAGGAAGTAGCCGCCGATTGCGGCGAGCATGTATAGAAAAATACGGCCGAGCGGATAGTGAATAGGATGGTAGCGCTGTCCGGTCCAGTAACTGACCATGGCCATAAAGGAGTAGCAGGCCAACGCTGCCCAGGCCGGGCCATAATAGCCGAGCCGGGGGATGAGCAAAAGATTGAGGCTGATGGTGATAACGGCGCCGCCCACGGCGATATAGCCGCCGAAGTGCGTCCGGTCGGTTAGTTTGAACCAGATGCTGAAATTGTAGTACAGCCCCAGAAACAAGTTCGCCATCAGCAGGATGGGAACGATGCCCAGGCCCTCCCGGAAGTCTTTTCCCAAAAAAAACTGGATCAGATCGATATAGAGAACGATACCCAGAAAAACCAGGCTGCCCACCAGGGCGAAAGCTTGTCCCACCTGGGCATAAACCGTCCGGGAGTCATCTCGCTCCGCATTTTTAAAGAAGAACGGCTCGGCGGCGTAGTTAAACGCCGTTGTAAACAGGTTCATGATCACCGCCAGTTTGGCGGCTGCACCGAATATTCCTACCAGCCGCAGGTTGTAGTCGATATCGTCGGAGGCCAGAAACTTGAGCATGGGGTTGCCGATAAGCTGATTGACCACCGCCGCCAAACCGGCAATCACCAGCGGAAAAGCATAGCGAAGCATTCGCCGCCACAGATCAGCATCGAAGACGAGACGAATGCGAAAATAGGCAGGCAATAGCGCCAGTAATATGCCGAAGCTCGCGATGAGATTGGAGATGAAAACGTAGTTGATCCGATTACCCTCGTTATAGATCGCTTCCAGCCAGGTCCAGCCCTGCCCGATCAGGTAGGGGCATAGCTCCAGGAAGAAAAAGATGAAAACGATATTGATGACAATGTTGAGCGTCTTAAGACCAGCGAACAGGAGGGGGCGGTTTTCCAGGCGAAGACGGGCAAAGGGAATCGTTGCGAGCGCATCGAAGCCGATAATCAGTACAAACCAGATGATGTATTCGGGATGATCGGGGTACTCCAGCCAATCGGCGATGCCCGGGGTGAAGAGCAATAATACGACAACCAGCAGCGCGGTAGATCCCAGCAAGGAAATGGAGGCAGTGGCAAAGGGGCGTTCAAACCCTTCCGATTTGCTGCCAAAGCGGAAAAAGGCCGTTTCCATCCGGTAGGTGAAAACCACCAGCAGCAGTGCGGCATAGGTGTATAATTCCTGAACAACGCCGTATTCCCCCTGTAAAAAGATACGGGTAAAATAAGGCGTCAGGATGACCCAATGCAACAATCGGCTCAGGATGCTGCCCACTCCGTAGATCGCCGTTTCTCCCGCCAGTTTTTTAAGTAATGACATAATGCGAATTGTGCATCAGGCGGCAAGTTTATCAAATTATGCGGACTATCCGATAAGTAATAGTCAAATAATCGCGTAGCCATGCCGGCATAGGGCATAATTTTTCATAAAATTTCAAACCTCCCAAAATTATGGTATTTTCGCCTGACTTTGGCGCTGCGGAATAAAAGGCAACTTCCTACCCATATCAATCGGTTTCATAAACAATGAGAGATCAGGTCTCCTTCTATTGATACGCGTCATTTGAAATTGATTTACACAAAAAAACAACACTCAAAAGCCCCACACATGATTAATACCGATTTGTTAAAGGTGATTTGTGAGACTCCGGGTGCGCCGGGTTTCGAGCAACGCATCCGCGAGCTGGTAATCGAGGAAGTAGAACCACTGGTAGATGAACTCTCCGTCGACCCCATGGGGAACGTCATCGCCGTCAAAAAAGGAAAAAACGATAAGCGTGTTATGATCGCCGCCCACATGGATGAAATCGGTTTCATCATAACCCACATCGACGAGGATGGCTTCCTGCGCTTTCATACGCTGGGCGGCTTCGACCCCAAAACCCTGACAGCTCAGCGCGTGATCGTGCACGGCGAAAAGGATATTATCGGCGTCATGGGCTCCAAGCCGATCCACCTCATGAAACCCGAAGAGCGGAATAAGCAAACTCCGATCAGCGAATACTTCATAGATGTCGGCATGAACCGGGAAGAAGTCAAAAAGATCGTCTCCGTCGGTGACCCCGTAACACGCGAAAGAGCACTTGTTGAAATGGGGGACTGCGTCAACAGCAAATCCATCGATAACCGGGTGTCTGTCTTTATTCTGATCGAAGCGCTGCGGGCGCTGAAGGAAGTGGAGGCGCCCTACGACATCTACGGCGTTTTCACTGTGCAGGAAGAAGTCGGCCTGCGCGGCGCCATCTCGGCTACGCATCGCGTAGATCCCGATTTCGGACTAGGTCTGGATGTGACGATCGCCTTCGACGTACCCGGCGCCAATCCGCACGAAAAAGTCACCCACCTGGGGAAAGGCACGGCTATTAAAATTATGGACGGCTCGGTGATCAGCGACTATCGCATGGTCAATTATCTCAAAAAGATGGCTCGCGACCACGATATCAAGTGGCAGCCGGAAATTCTTCCCAAAGGAGGCACTGATACCGCGGGGATTCAACGCTTTGGCAAAAAAGGCGCCATCTCGGGTGCGATCTCCATCCCTCTGCGGCATATTCATCAATCTATTGAGTTGGCGCACAAGGAGGATATCAAGAACAGCATAGAGCTGCTCAAGGTAGCGCTGCAACACCTTGACCAGTACGACTGGAGCTTCGATAGGGTGCGATTCTCCGTTCAGGAGGAAAAGTCTGATGACCTGGACGGGCTGTTCTGATGAACGAAGAAAGAGAAGGCTTGTTACCACAATGGAATTAGTCCATTCATCTAAATAGAACATCCCATGTGGAAAGAAGAAGACAACAAGCTCAAAGCCTCCTTTCAGTTTAGCAATTTCACCCAGGCCTTTGCTTTTATGACGGAAGTTGCCTTTCATGCCGAGAAGATGAATCATCACCCCGACTGGCATAATGTTTACAACACCGTCGATTTTGCCCTCAGCACTCACGATGCCGGCGATGTAGTTACCGATAAGGACCGCAAACTGGCGGAGGCGATTGACGGAGTGTACGCAAGATTTGGGCAATCTTAACCGAAATGGCAGGCTGCTAGTGAAGATTTAGTCAATCCGGGTTAACTGCATTATATTTGCCCTGAGCTAAGGTTGAAGAGGTTTAGCCTTTTCTGCAGCATCAGAAAAGCCTGAATCACTTCTTTACTAAATCACATTCATGCAGATACAGAGCAAACTGCCCGACGTTGGTACTACTATCTTTACCGTGATGTCGGCACTGGCCAACGAGCATGGCGCCATTAATCTCTCCCAGGGCTTTCCCAACTTTTCTTCGCCGGAACGCCTGACGGAACTGGTACATCAGTACATGAGGCAGGGCTATAACCAATATGCGCCCATGGCGGGCGTCCCCCTGCTCCGGCAGCGGCTGGCCGATAAGATCAAAAGCCTGTATAGCGCACCGGTAGATCCGGATACGGAAATAACGGTTACCGCCGGCGCTACTCAGGCGCTTTTTACAGCTATAGCCGCCTTCGTCCATCCCGGTGACGAAGTCATTCTCCTGGAACCGGCTTATGACTCCTATCGCCCCTCTGTAGAGATGGCGGGCGGCACGGCGGTGCCCCTGCAGCTATCAGCCCCCGACTATCGCGTCGACTGGTCCGCAGTGGAAAAACGAGTGACGCCCCAAACCCGCATGATCGTCATCAATACACCGCAGAATCCTACCGGAACGATTCTCGGCATTGAGGACATGGAGGCCCTGGAACGGATCGCCCTGCAACACGATCTACTGGTACTGAGCGACGAAGTTTACGAGCACCTCATCTACGAGGGATACAAACACCAAAGCGTCCTTCGCTTTGCCGGGCTGCGACAGCGCAGTCTCGCCGTCTATTCCTTCGGAAAGACCTTTCACAACACCGGCTGGAAAATCGGATACTGCGTAGCTCCGGAAGCGCTGACCAAAGAATTCCGGAAAGTGCACCAGTTCAATGTCTTTTGCGTCAATACCCCCTTGCAATACGCGCTGGCCGACTATCTGGCCGATCCGGACACTTACACTTCTCTGCCCGGTTTTTACCAGCAAAAACGTGACTTTTTCCTCGAACAGATGCAAGGCTCCCGGCTCAACCCGCTAAGTTGTGACGGCACCTACTTCCACCTTTTCGACTATAGTGCTATCAGCGAGGAGCCGGATACGGCTTTCGCCAAACGCATGACTACCGAATACGGCGTAGCCGCTATTCCAGTCTCCGTTTTCTACTCCAACCGCCACGACGACAAGGTCATCCGGCTCTGCTTCGCCAAAACCGAAGAGACGCTGGCCAGAGCGGGAGAGCGGTTGAGGGCGTTGTAGGCGGTATGGCAGGGAAGCATCATTTCAGGATCGCATTCCCAATCGCACACGCCAGGCACCGGCGTTGGTCACAATAATCCCTTTTGAGTTGCAACAGGGCCTGACTCTGGTAGGCGGAGTTGGGTTCCATGTCCAGTTTTTTCCAGTTTCGGATGATGCGGTTGTTTTCCGGGGGCAATTCTTCCAACAATTGCAGTGCCCGTTCCTGGTATTTATCATCGCGGCGTTCCTTTCCGTAGAAAAACAGAAAAGGGGCGATGGTATTGATAATGAAAAGGTGAATGGTAGACCGGCCGAGGCTTTTGGTTTGACGTTTGGATGTCTTGTCAAACAAGTAATGATTTTTCCAGTAATTCGACAGGTGTACTTCAAACATGTGTTCGATTTCCCGGGTGTTTTGTACAGCCAGGGTTTTACTGAACAAGTGGCCCGACTGGTGGAGGAGCATGGCCAGCTGCGCCAGCCGGATGGTCGGGAAGTTAGCCGGCCGGAGGCGCAGGAATTTCCAGGCGGCGGTTTCCATGGGGCTCAGGCCGTACATGCGCGACAGATGCTGATATTCCCGCCGCAGCCGTCTGGGATAGGCATCCTCGAATGCGGGATCAAGCAGGCCGGCCTGACCGAAGAGCAGCGCTTCTACCTGCAGCAGATTACTGCGATGACGACGGATCAGTTTCAGCGGAACGGAACGGGCGAGTTGTTCAAAAGGATCGGCGTTGACCTTGACGCCGAAATTGCGGGCCAGGCATTGAAAGAAAGTCTCTTCCCAGTCGCGCCGGTTGCGCTCCAGCATTTCGCCAATCTGCTTTGTTTTCTCTTCCAGGCGCTCTACCAGCAGCCGGTCCATCCACAGCTGCCGGGTGAGCAAAGAGACGCCCGGCAACTGCGGCTCGCAGGGTATCCAGTATTCGTTGTGTACCAGTTTCTGGTATATTTTGGAAAGGCGGTGGGGAATGCGCCGTTTGAGTTCCAGGCAAGGCAGTCGTTCGCCGTTGGCGCGTAGCACCGGCTTATCCTCTTCGAGTACTACGTGCAGGATCACATTTTCGTAAGCCTCATCCTCCTGATGCCGGTGTCGAATCCAGTCGGAGGCGCGCAGGTGCATTTCCACGTTGCCTGCCCAAAGCGTATCGCCGATACGTACGCGGGCATCGGTAAAATCGGGGCCGGCATGCCGGTTGTAGTCACCGGCCCGCTGAATGTCAATGGATTGCCCCTGGGTAGTCTTCAATTCGGAGAGGTCAAAACGCTTCAAGCGCCAGAGGTAGTGCAAAAAGTCCTCTTGCATAATGGGTGTTTTGCTTCGGGGTTGAAGCAGCCGACGGGCTTGTCCTCTGCAAGTTAAATAACATTTGGCTTACTTTCAAGGGCGGCGTTCGTATACCAGGAAGCGGAAGTCGTAATCATTTTTTTCATCAGCCTGATATTTTTCTTCCGACACCAGGGTCCATTCTTCTTCTTTCAGCTCCGGAAAATAAACATCGCCCTCAACCTCGGCGTCTACTACGGTCAGGTAGAGCCGGTCCCAGTAGGTCATACTCTGCTCATAGATCTGACCGCCTCCGATAATGAAGACCTCTTCCTCCCCGTTGCTATCAGCAATGGTGAGTGCTTCTTGGATAGAACGGGCGACCAGCACGTTGGACGCGACGAAGAACGGATCACGGGTTACCACAATATTGGTGCGCTTGGGCAGCGGTTGGCCGATAGACTGGAAGCTTTTCCGTCCCATGATGATATGGTGATGGAGGGTTTTGCGTTTGAAGTATTTCAAATCGGAGGAGAGATACCAGGGAATGCGATTGTCCTTACCGATCACCCGGTTTTTAGCCATGGCGGCTATTGCAGAAACGATCATATTATCAAGGCTTATCCGTCAGGTTAGCGTTTAGCATGCGTTGCTCGATCCATTGACGAGTAGGATGAATTTCTCCTTTCAGGAACTGCTCGATCATCAGGCTGGCGATGGGAGCGGCGTAGGTGCCTCCGAATCCGGCGTTTTCCACGTAGACGGCAATAGCGATTTTTGGGTCATCCTTTGGGGCAAAGCAGAAAAAGATGGAATGATCTTCACCATGGGGGTTTTCGGCGGTCCCTGTTTTTCCACAAACGGGAATATCAGGGATATAGGCCATGCGGGCTGTACCGGCGCGGACAGCCAGCTCCATGCCGTCGATCACGGGGTCGAAGTGCTCCGCATCGATACCCACCTTCATCTTGCTGGTATATTTTGCCGGGATCGGGTCATCGCTATTGCGGAAATCTTTTATCAGGTGTGGAGGAAAGTAGTAGCCCCGGTTGGCAATGGTAGCGGCCAGATTCGCGAGTTGTATATTAGTCATCAGCAGTTCTCCCTGTCCGATACCCAGGGAGCGGATCCAGATAGAGTTCCAGTTTTCTCCTTTGTACAGTACTTTGTCGAAATAGTCTACCGAAGGGAAGTTACCTTTTTGTTCCGAAGGAAAATCGATGCCCACCTTATCCCCGAAACCGAAGCGGCTGAGATAATCGTTGAACTTGCCGAATCCGTCTACCGGGCGGTAAAAGCCGTCTTTATCGACAATTTCCCGAAACATCGTCACGAAATAGGCATTGCAGGAATGCTGAATGGCCGAGACTACATTGGTGCAGGTGGGGTGCCCGTGGCAACCGGTCAGTATGCGTCCGCCCAGAGCATAGCCTCCCGGGCAGGAGACGGTGCGGTTGATATCCCAGACCTCTTCCTGCAGGCCGATAAGCGCCACGACCGTTTTGAAAAGTGATCCCGGCGGATACTGTGCAATAACGGCGCGGTTGAGCAGCGGTTTGAGTGAATCCGTATTGAGGTTGATATAAGATCGTCCTCTTTCGTTGTTGCTGATCGTCAACTCCCGCGGATTATAACCAGGGCTGCTGATCATGGAAAGTATTTCTCCGCTCTTCGGCTCGATGGCCACGATGGCGCCCAGCTTGTTCTCCATCAGCTTTTCGCCGTAGGCTTGCAGCTCCAGGTCCAGCGAGGTGATGATATCCGCACCGGAGATCGCCGCCGTGTCCTGCTCGCCTTCCTTATAAGGACTTACTTCCCGGCCCAGGTTATCTTTTAACACAAACCGGGCGCCTTTTTTTCCGCGCAGGCGGTCTTCGTAGGCGGATTCCAGGCCGCTGGCTCCTATGTAATCCCCGGAGATGTAAGGACTGCCGGCCCGTTCGACTTCCCGGCGGTTAACCTCCCGGATATAGCCGAGCACATGGGCGCCGATTTCATGTGGATATCCCCGTGCATGACGCAGCTGTGCGTAGAAGCCCGGAAATTGGTACAGACTTTCCTGGAAAGCAGCGAAGCGGTCGGCCGAAATTTTGGGAAGGAAGACGAAAGGTACGGAACGGGAATAGCGCGGATTGCTCCAATCCTTTTTAACGGCTTTGTCGAAGTACTCGCGGTTGATCCCCAGCAGATTACAGAACTTCATCGTATCCATGTTCCAGTCTACCTGGTTGTAAGTTACCATCAGGTCGTACATCGGATCATTGTACACGAGCAGGCGGCCCTCGCGGTCGTAGATCAGGCCCCGGGAGGGATACAGCGTATATTTATCGATCGCGGTTGCATCCGCCCGGGAGCGGAAAGTATCGTCCAGCACCTGTAGCTGCATAGCCCGGCCCAGAAGGATCAGGGCAGCCAACAGGAAGAATAGCTGAATAGCTCTTTGCCGCTTGCGGTTACTTTCGGACACTTTTTATCAATTTATATATTTTTAAATTCCCTCAGCCTGGAACACCATAACTATCGGCCTCATTCCTTCGGATTAAAAATCATGACAATGATCCAAATACCGATCAGGGAAAAGAAGAAGCCGGTGAGGATCCGCAGCAGGGTGCCTCCAATATTGGCAAAGTTAAAGGCTTCTACACTAAAGTAAAAGAGGCAGTGAAAAAATAACAGAGAGGCGCTGTAGCGAAAAAACCATCCGTAACCTAACCAGCTCTTAGCCGGACTGTGGTTGAGGTTATAGCCACCCCTGGGTTCCAGCCAGCGCAGAATATAGGGCCTTAGGTATATGGTAAACACTGCTGCACTGGCGTGAATGCCGGGGGAGTCATAGAACAAGTCAACTGAAATGCCGAGTAGAAAGGCCAGCAAAAACTGCCCCCAACGCGGAAGGGTAATCGGAAGCAACATCAAAAACAGCGGATATACCAGCGCATTCACATAGGGGAAGCCTGCCCATTCCAGCGCCAGGCGGCGCAGAACGAGCACCTGGATCAAAACCAGGAACAAAAAACGAAAAACGTTGGCGAATAACGTTCTGCTAGTCATTTACTTCCCTTTCGAGGGTCAATAGGTCATCCCTGTTCTTGTTGATACAAATATAAGCGTGTTCCAGTTTACTTAAATCGTTTACCAGGCTTATCTCAATCTCGAAAAAGTTGTCACCGGGCGGCACCCAGAAAGTGTCGATCGTACCTACGATAATACCTGCAGGAAATAAATAGGAATAGCCGCTGGTGACGATGGTATCTCCCCGTGCAAATTCGGCGTGTTTGGGGACCGCATCGATGTTCATTTTCTTAGGATTATTACCTTTCCAGACCAAGGATCCAAAGTAAGCCTTATCCTTAACGGAGACCGATACCCGCGACTCGCGGTGCAGTACGGACATGACGGATGCGTAGTGATTGGATACACTGCGCACGACGCCGACGATACCTTTCCCGTTGATGACCCCGGCATGATGCACGACGCTATCGGCTTTGCCTTTGTCGAGTGTCAGCAGGTTGTTGTTGGCGGTGATAGAGTTATTGATGACCTTAGCGCCGATGAATTCAAAGTCGTCCTGATCATTTCCTGCTTCCGTGCGTTGCGCTATCCTTCGGGGCAGGCTGTCGCGCGTCAGTTCCTCCAGGCGGGCCAGTTTCTTTTGCAGTTGTTCTATATTGGCCAGCAGCTGCTGATTATCCTGCAGCAGTTGGGCATTTTGTTCATCCAGTTTGAAGTAATCGCGGCTATTGGCGTAACGCTCGTAAACAAAGCCGACTACGGCGTTGGAAGAGCTAAGGAAAATCTGATTGTGCCGTTCATTGAAATTGACGATCAGGGTAAAGCATATCACCTCCAAGAACAGGAACATAAACAGCCCCCCGAATCTTACGAAAAGTTGAAGGAGATTACGCATGATCGTAACAATTTGAAAATAACACCACAAAAACCGTTCCCGCTGTCGCTAAAAGCTTCCCACTAAACACTTTTCCGGTCGATGAGGAAAGAATAGCGATCCGTATTTTTCAAAGCGATTCCCGTGCCGCGCACCACCGCCCGCAGCGGGTCCTCAGCGATGTGAATAGGCAATTTGGTGCGTTGGGCGATGCGCCGGTCCAGCCCCCGCAGCAGGGCGCCGCCACCGGTCAGGTACAACCCTGTCTTGTAGATATCGGAAGCCAGTTCCGGCGGTGTCATTTCCAGCGCTTTGAGGATGGAGTCCTCTATCTTGGAGATGGATTTATCAAGTGCATGAGCTACCTCGCCGTAAGAAATCTTGATCTGCTTGGGAATCCCCGTCATCAGATCGCGCCCGTTGACGGCAAAATCATTAGGCGGCTCTTCCAGGGTCTCCAGCGCCGAGCCGACGTGAATTTTTATTTGCTCGGCCGTACGCTCACCGATCAGGATGTTGTGCTGCCGCTTCATGTAGCTCATAATATCGCTGGTGAACTCATCACCGGCTGTGCGGATCGATTGGTCACAAACGATTCCCGACAAAGCAATGACGGCAATTTCCGTCGTGCCGCCGCCGATATCAATAATCATATTTCCCACGGGTTCTTCCACATCGAGGCCTATACCCAGTGCGGCGGCCATGGGCTCGTGCACCAGATAAGTTTCCTTCGAATCCACGTGATCGGCGGAATCGAAGACCGCTCTTTTTTCGACTTCCGTAATGCCGGAGGGAATACAAATGACCATTTTCATCTGAGAAAACAGCCGCCGGCGGCGGCCGATCATATTGATAAAGCCTTCGATCATGTGTTCCGCAGCCTGAAAGTCGGCGATAACGCCATCTTTAAGCGGCCGGATAGTCTTGATATCCTCGTGGGTCTTTTCATGCATTTGCATGGCCTTCTTACCAACGGCAATCGTATTGCCCGTCCGGCGGTCTACCGCCACTATCGAAGGCTCATCCACCACCACCTTACCATCCTGGATGATAAGTGTATTCGCGGTCCCCAAATCTATAGCCAATTCCTGCTTAAAAAAACCGAACAATTTTTTATCTTTTTAGAGAGTTAGCGTATCGTACTTCCCATAGCTCGAAGCTTGTCTTTTCCCGGGGGAAAATCATTATCTGATAAACTCGAATAAACAGACCTCAGCCATTCGCCGCAAAGCAACACAAAATTTGCGGAAAAAGGAAATCTGGGGAAGACTTATTTCTAAGAAACACAGCGTTTTGCGTTCAACTCGGTATTTTGTGAACCTCGTTAAACAAAATGCTGCAATAACCGGGAGGTAAAGCCTCTTTTTGGCTCCGGCAAGGATTTTTCTCGCGGAAGAAACCTTCCTTTCGAAGTACTGACATACCGCAATTTCCGGATAGCAGCTTACCTGACCGACAATTTAAAACCTTTTTCTGAATTTCAGTCAACTTGCGGATGATCTCTTTCAACAAAATCCACTTCCGCTGTTCACCGCCGCTTCCCCACAATAACCTCCGTAAGGTCTTCTGAACGAAAATAGCGGCGGGCAAGTTCCCGTAAAGATACTGCCGGTACCGTTCGGACGGCCTGCACCCAATCTTCGAAATGTGACAAGGGCAAGGACTCCATGAGCAGGTCTTTAACCAGTTCCGATACATTGAAGGGGCCGTCCAGCATCGTCAGAAAGTTGCCAAGCAGGTAATTGCGAACCATCTGTAATTCCTCTTCCCCGATCAGGTTTTCCTGCAGGTCCTGCATCTCTCGATAGATCTGGGTGCGGGTGTCAGAAACAAATTTGTTACCTACCTCGGTGCCAATGTAGAAGAAACCATCATGGGTCATAGTGTCGATCATCGAGTAGATGTTGTAGGTATAGCCTTTTTCTTCCCGGATATTTTCCATGAGCCGGGAGCCGAAATATCCACCCAGCACCGTACACAGGACGTACATGCCGAAGTAGTCGGGATGCTTCCGGTCAAATAGTCGCCGGCCGATGCGAACAGCTGCCTGTACACTGTCAGGGTGATCGATCCACCTTTTTCCGGGGGGGCTGCCCTCTCCCTCCAGAACTGGATTGCCGGCAGTTCCCCGGGGAATACTTTGGCCCAGGTGCCGGTTCAACGCCTCAAGCATGTATTCCTCTACCCGCCCGCTGATGATAATCATCCCGTTTTTGCTGTTGTAGTGACGCTCGAAGTGGCGAATGAGATCAGCCCGTTCCAGGCGTTCGTAGGTATCCAGGTAGCTGTTGTAACCGTAGGGGTGATCTGAACCGAAAATGTCCTCGGTAATCTGACGGTACGCCACCAGGTCATTCTTTTGCAGGTCGATTTGCAGTCGTTGCCGGTTTCGTTTGATGAAGCGCTGCAGCTCTTCCTCAGGGAAAGTAGGCTGTGTCAGCAGGGCTGCAAACATGGGTAAAACTTTATCGAAGTATTTCCCAAGGCTGTACAGCACGATATTTGACGTATCCAGATTGAAGGGAAAGCTCAGTGAACTGCCGTAAAAGTCAAAATGCTCGGCTATCGCGGCAGAGTCTGCCCCCTGCACTCCCTCCTTGAGCAAGCCAACTGTAGCTCTCGAAGCCAGCTTTTTATGCTCATAGGGGCGTCCTGCAAAAAATACGATTTCCAGTTTGACGACCGGTTGCGTCCCCATATTAATAATATAGACCGGAAGGCCGTTGTCCAGCCTGATCTGTCTGGGGACAGGCAGATTCAGGTTTTCAATATTGTGAATATCCGGTGCTTTGCTACGATCTGGCATTGGTGTGGTAGTTTGGTGATTGGGAGGGCTCGGGCTTCCTCGCTTGCCTCCCCCAATCAACTAAAAATCCCATAATCAACTAAATCCGCTCAAGTTATTAACACTCTGTTAGTTTTTTCGTTGGGAAAATGAAAACAGAACACCTATTTTTGTGTGATATCAAACGGAAGCCTTCAATTTATGAAATTTAGCGTCTCTTCTTCAGAACTACTCAAGCGACTTCAAATTGCCGGCGGCTCGATCGGTTCCAATCCAGTGTTGCCCATCCTGGAGGATTTCCTTTTTTCCATCAACGATAACAAGTTGACGATTGCCGCTACCGATCTGGAGACCTCCATCACCACCCAGATCGAGGTCATGGCCGACACCGACGGTACCGTAGCAGTTCCGGCGAAAATCCTGCTGGAGACGCTCAAGGCCCTTCCGCAGCAACCCATCACCTTTTCCATCGATGAGGAGAGCTATGCCATAGAAATCACCTCGGCTTACGGTAAGTATCGCCTTGCCGGGGAAAACGGGGAAGACTTTCCCAAGATTCCCGAGCCCGAGTCCGTCGACTCGGTGAGCATCCCCGGGCACGTGATGACCCACGCTATCAGCCGCACGCTCTTTGCGACCAGCAATGATGAGCTTCGGCCTGCCATGACCGGCGTCTTTTTTCAGGTTGACTTCAGCAAGCTGACCATGGTAGCCACCGACGCTCACAAATTGGTCAAATACACCTACAATGACCTGTCCAGCGAAGTAAGCACCACTTTCATCGTTCCCAAGAAGGCGCTCAACCTCCTCAAAAACGCCTTGCCGGAAAGTGAGGAGGTCAATCTTTCCTTTAACAATGCCAATGCTTTCTTTTCCTTCGCTGATACCCAGCTGGTTTGCCGGCTTATCGATTCCCGTTACCCGGATTACAACGCCGTCATCCCCGTGGAAAACCCCAATTTGCTCACCCTCCCCCGTGAGGATTTTCAGAACTCTCTGCGCCGGATCGCTATTTACGCCAACAAAACGACTAACCAGGTTATTCTCAATATCAACGACGGCAGTCTGACCATCTCGGCACAGGACCTCGACTTTTCCAACGAAGCTACCGAACAGCTCTCCTGTACCTACGAAGGAGAGCCGCTCAACATAGGGTTCAACGCCAAGTTCCTGATCGAAATGCTGGGCGTGCTGGAGGCCGACGAAGTGAAGATGGAACTCTCCACCTCTACCCGTGCCGGCATCCTCCTCCCGGTAGAAGAAACGGAAGGAGAAGAAATACTGATGCTGGTTATGCCGGTGATGTTGAGCAACTGATCATTTTCCGTTCTAACCCGGCAGAGAGATATAGACCCTCGCTTTCCGGCAGAAAAGGAAAAGCCGGGGGATGGCCGGGAAAATTTCTTACTTTTGCGGTATGAAATGGTTTGTTACGCTAGTGGGGCTGCTGGTAGGGCTGAGTAGTTGTACCTCCGGCGGCCAGCAGGAAAGAGAGGGAGCAGCTTCGGGGCAGTCCACCGGACCCGAGAAAGTAGTGCGGAGCTACCAGGAATATATTGATAATAATCAGTTTGAGCAGGCCAAGTCTCTGAGCACCAGAGAAGAACAACAACGGCTGGACGAACTGGCCGACCTGCTCGCAGGGGAATTGCAGGATTCAACCATTCTCAATTCTAAATTCCTGGAACTGGAATGCGAAGTTAAGGGAGATATGGCCCGTTGCTACTGCCTGATCAGAGACCAGTACGAAACTTACGAAACGATCTACACGCTGGTCAGGCGCCGCAGCCGCTGGCTGATCGCCGCCCCCGAAGAGGAATTTCCGGTAGAAGATCCCGCCGTAGAGGAGATGCTCGAAGAGCTGCAGTAATCCGGGCTAAATCACTTCCATTATAAAAGGAAACCACCAATGACGGATACGCCTCCCAAGATAGGCTTGTTTTTCGGTTCTTTTAACCCCGTCCACGTCGGGCACATGATCATCGCCAATTATATGGCTACCCAGACGGATCTCAAACAGGTGTGGTTCATCGTCTCCCCGCAGAATCCCCTGAAGAAAAAACAGTCGCTGGCGCGCGATTACGATCGCCTGCATCTGGTCCGGTTGGCCATCGGCGACAACCTGAACCTGCGGGCCAGCGATATTGAATTTGGCCTGCCCAAGCCTTCCTATACCATCGACACGCTGACGCACCTGCGGGAAAAATACCCCGATAAGCAATTTGTGCTCATCATGGGGGGGGACAACCTCGCAACCCTGCATAAATGGAAAAATTACGAACTGCTTCTACGCGATTATGACATTTACGTCTACCGGCGCCCTGAAGCCGCTCCCGGTGAGTTCGCTGAACACGAACACGTCCAACTGTTCGACGCACCGCAGATGCACATCTCGGCCACTTACATCCGAAATTGCGTGAAGAATGGGCACTCCATCCGCTATCTCGTCACCGATCCTGTATTCGAATATATTTACTCCAGTAACCTGTACCGCAATTAAAGGGCCGTTTTGTCCTCTAGTGAACAGGCCCTCGCCCTCCTATCCGACAAACACAATAAAATCAACCGGTACGGGGTTATCATCAAGGTAAAAAACAGCCCCTATGCAACGCATCTATACACTCGTCCTTTTCGTGTTGTACTTCACCGCTCTGGCAGGACAAAATGCCCTGCCTATCGGACAATGGCGCGCTCACCTGCCCTATCGGATCGGCCAATCGGTTACTCAGAGCGATACGAAAGTTTACTACGCTACGCCTTGGTCAGTCGTCATCGTAGATAAGGAAGACGACGCCGTGGATTTCCTGACCAGCGTGCAGGGCCTTAGCAATACCGGTATCGACCAAATCAAATACAACCGATTCGCGGATGTACTGATCATCGTTTACGACAACAGTGTCATCGATCTGGTAAAACCCGGAGAGATCGTCACGATGAACCAGATTAGGAATTTCACCAACCTGACCGGGGAGAAACGCATTCATGACATCTTTGTCGAAAACGACTCCGTGGTTTACCTCGCCACCAGTTACGGCATTTCCAAACTTAATATCCGGGCCGAGGAATTTGCCTTCACCACGTTCACCGGTATCCCGGTTGACCAGATCGTAGTTCATCAGGGGCAGATCTACGCCGCCACCGTCGAGGGTATCTATACCTTAGAGGCGGATGCTTTAAACCCCGAAGATTTTGGCGCCTGGCAGTGGCTGAGCACTACCGAAGGATTCCCGGCCGACTACAGTGCAGGCGCAATGTGCATCTTTAATGGCGATCTCTACGCAGCTATCAACGGCGATCTTTTCCGTATCGATGAGCAGGGAGCGACGCGCTTCTACGAGGAGGAGGGGCGGGGCGTCGCTTACCTCAGCGCCGAAAGCCGGCATATGCTGGCTTACTTTCGCTGTACATCCGGCGGATGCAGCGGCAGTACGCTGCGCCTGTTTCGTCCCGATGGCAGCACGGACCGCTTCTCCACCAGTTGTATCGGAGATCCCAAATACGCCATTGAAGATGAACAGGAGCGGGTTTGGTTCGCCGACGGGTTCCGGAACTTCCGAAGCCTTAGCGGGCTCAGCGACTCCGAATGCAACCTGAGAACTTATAACTCCCCCTTTTCTGAAAATAACCGGGAAATAAGAGTTGAGAACAATCAGGTATGGCTGGCCTCCGGTGGGGTGGATCAGCGCTTTAACAATCGCTTCCTCAGCCACGGGCTGGCCTCCTTTATCGATGGGCAGTGGACGATCTATAACCCCAATACCCTGGAGGCCATGCGCGGAGAAGACCCGGACTCCCCAAATGACGACCTGCTCGACATCATCGCCGTGGCTGTCAGACCCTCCGACGGTAAAGTTTACGCCGCCTCGTACTTTGAAGGATTGTTGGAAATGAATCCCGACGGCACGGCCGCCACTTTTTATAATGAAAAAAACTCCTCCCTGAACAACGCCGTCGGCGACGGCACCCGCACCCGCGTCAGCGGACTGGCATTCGACGAAGAAAACAACCTCTGGATTACTAATTATCTGGCAGAGCGCCCCTTGTCCGTCCTTACGCCCGAAGGGGAGTGGAAAGGCTTTGCTCCCTCCTGTCGCCAAACCCAACTGCATCAGATCGACATCGATGAGAACGGCTACAAGTGGGCCGTCATCAACGGAGGGCAGGCGGGTGTCATGCTCTTCGATGCCGGAGCGCTACAAGATGCCGCTGATGACCGCTGCCGCTTGTTTTCCACCAACAACAGCGAACTGCCTACAAATCAGGTGAACTGCCTCGCCGTCGATGAAGAGGGAGATGTTTGGGTGGGTACCGCCGCCGGTGTCGTCATCTTCGAATGCGGCAGCAATGCCTTCGATCCCAATTGCCGCGGCAGCCGCCGCGTCATCCAGCAGGATGGCGTCAATGCCTATCTGCTCGGCACCGAGGAAGTGCAAACTATTGCCGTCGACGGCGCCAACCGCAAGTGGATAGGTACGCGCAACGGCGTCTTCGTCCTCTCTCCCGATGGCGAAGAACAGGTCCACCGTTTCACTACCGAAAACGCTCCGCTTTTCGACAACAACATCGTCGATATCACGGTCAATGACCAAACCGGTGAAGTATTCATCGGAACTAACAAAGGGGTGATCAGCTACCAGGCCGACGCCGTGGAAGGAACGCGCTTTTTCGCCGGCAATATCATGGTTTTCCCCAATCCCGTAAGGCCGGAGTACGAGGGGCCCATCACCATCCGCGGCCTGGCCCGCGATGCCGATGTAAAGATTACCGATATCAACGGCCAGCTCGTCTTCGAAACCCAGGCCCTGGGCGGTCAGGCCATCTGGAACGGCCGCGACTATACCGGCCGTCGCGCAAACTCCGGGGTCTACCTGGTGTTCAGCACCAGCAACCCCCGCGATGTCGGCTTCACCGGCAACCCCGATGCCGCCGTGGCCAGGATTGTGTTACTCAATTAGCCTTTATCTTTCGAGAAGCGAACGCTGCGGTTGTTGTTTAGCCGGAGTTCTCAAAGGAACTCAAGGGTGGAAGAAGGGATGGAGGTCAGTGTCTGATTGTTTTCCCCTCAATATCGAAAAAATCGGGGCTCGCGCCAGGGGAGTTAGAGTTTGAGATGGTTCGAGGTGGCTCGTCCATCTATGGCGACCCCGTTCTTTCTTGTTTTTTACGGTTTTGAATTAGTTTTGTCGTCGTTCTGCCATCAATTATTATCGGTGGTCGTCGATTTTCGCCACTCCTCCTGACGTCGGGTTGGTTTTTCCACCTCTAAATTGTCAACGATACTCCCTTTCCGACTTACGACTTCCGATTTCTGACTTCCCAAATTCCATCTCTCCCGCCTCCACCGCAATACCCAGCTGGTTTTCCGGCGGCGGGATCGGGCACTGATATCCGTCGCTATAGGCGCAGTAGGGGTTGTAGGCTTTGTTGAAATCGATGACCAGGGTGCTGTCGTCTTTGATGTCGCCTACGCGAAAATCCATATAGCGGCCGCCGCCGTAGGTGGTATCGCCGTTGGTGGCGTCTTTAAAGGGGAGAAAGAGGTAGTCGCGGAACTGCGGCATTCGGGAGAGTTCCAGGCTGCGGTAAATGGCCAGTTGATGCGTGGCGCCCTTCAGTTGGAAGGTAGCTTTAGCGAACAAGATGTACGGTTTGGTCGTTCCCGCGTAGGTAGCCATTTCGAAAGGTTGGGCATTCGATATTCGTTCCAGCGTGGCGGTCACGCGATAGGCCGGATCGGGATCGTAGAAACGGAGAAAGGCCAGGTCGGCCGAATCGAGGGGCGAGCGGGGGCTGTTGAGAAATTCTGCTTTGTAATGTTGGCGGTGCTCCCTGACTTGCTTCTGGAAAGCAGCGCTGCACCGCCATAAGAGTAGCGGTAAAAGCAGGTGTATGGTGTAGACATAGAATTTACGACGCATCATCTGAGAAGGATCGATTTTTTGAACGAATAAGTTACTATTCACCATCCTGGCTTCACCAGGAAAGTTTTTTTTAAAAGGCCACAGATTACACGGATTTCCCAAAATGACAATCTGTGAAAATCCGGGTGATCCGGGGCAAAAACAAAAGATACAGCCGCGCAGCGGCGAGACTGAATAGTTACACGAATAATACGCATTTACGTCCTCTTGATAACTCCTTTTCATGACAAACATCCAAAACATCATCTTCGACCTGGGCAATGTGCTGCTCGACCTGGACTATCCACTTGCTGAAAAACGCTTTAAGGCCCTGTTTGGGGACGACTGGAATTTCCGGGACGGGATCGCCGAAGCCAACGAACTCTTCGACGCCTACCAGCGCGGCAAGATCGATGAGCCCACTTTCTTTGCGGCCCTGCGCGCCGATGCGCCACGAGAAGTAACGGCCGGGCAGTTGCTGGAGGCCTGGAACAGCGTGCTCGGTGAATTGCCAATGCGCCGACTTGAGTTACTCGACGCCTACCGGCAGCGCTACCGCCTGTATTTGCTCAGCAATACCAATTTCACCCACATGCGCCGCTTTGACCGGCTGCTGCAAGAAAGCCATGGGATCACGCTCGACGACTTCCGCAAGCGTTTCCACGGCGTATACCTATCCTACGAGCTCGGCATGCGTAAACCCGATAAAGCGATCTATGAATACCTGCTAAAAGATACCGGAGTCCGCCCCGAAGCCAGTTTGTTTATCGATGATCTGGAGGAAAATATAACGGCGGCGGAGTCAGTGGGCATCCGCGGCTACCGCCACGATCCCCGGCAGGAGATTGGGGATATCTTGGTTGAAATGTTGACAATTAGGTAGGAAGATAGCGTCATTTTCAGAAGGTGTCGATTGGAGTTTGGAAGTTTAGTCGCCGGCCACTTCGTGGTCGCTGGTTCAGAAGTTTAGAAGCCGCGACAAATGTGACGCTGTACCAAAGGAAATCATTTCTTCATTCCTTTGTCAGAGCTGCTGAACTTCTAAACCAGCCGCCCCGGCAGGGGCGGCGACTAAACTTCTAAACTATGCAGGGATAGTATCAATCTTCCCTCATCAGGTGCACATCCATCTGCGGATAGGGAATGCCGATGCTCTGCGCATCAAATTCTTTCTTGATGTGCTCCATAAAGTAGCGGTAGGCGGGCCAGAAGTCTTCATTCTTGCACAGGAAGCGAACTTTGAAGTTGACCGAACTGTCAGCCAGCTCATTGAGGAATATATCGTAGCCGCTGTCGAGCAGTACATTCGGTGTTTCCTTAACGATTTTCTCAATGGCGGCTTTGGCTTTGTCGATATCATCGTCATAACCGATACCTACGGTTATATCGTGGCGGCGCTCGCCCTGAACGGTGTAGTTTTCGATGGCGTTGCTGGTGATCTGGCCGTTGGGAATGATGATGAGCCGGTTATCCAGCGCCTGCAAGGCCGTGTGGAAGATCTGGATTTCCTTCACCACACCGAACTCCCCACCCGCTTTTACAAAGTCACCGACTTTGTAAAACTTGAAGATGAGGACCAGCACGCCGCTGGCGAAGTTGGCGAGGTTCCCCTGCAGGGCCAGACCGACGGCAAAGGCAATGGCGCCGAAAATGGCGATGAAGGAAGTGACTTCAATGCCGAACATACCGGCAACGCT
This sequence comes from uncultured Saprospiraceae bacterium, assembly GCA_964632995.1. Classification (GTDB taxonomy): domain Bacteria; phylum Bacteroidota; class Bacteroidia; order Chitinophagales; family Saprospiraceae; genus CAZWDL01. The sequence continues at coordinate 9,469 of CAZWDL010000086.1, read as the reverse complement.
GAGCAGCAGCAATACCTTCAGGCCTATATTGACCAGAGAAGCGAGGAAAGGACGCAAGGAAACGTCAAAGTCGCGTTTTTCCATTGCTTTTTTGACCGTACGGGTGATCCAGCCAATGACCCAAAAGCCGATGATCAGTGTTAATATTGCACCAATGACCTGCATGGCGTACTGAGCAATGAATCCTTCGATTGATTCCCAAATGGATTGTAAGTCCATGATTCGTTTATTGTTTTGATGAGAAAATAGGGTGTAGTCCTGGCTATTGCCTTAATCGGGTTAAGGATTTAGATATCTATTTGTTTAAAATCAAGGAAAGATACTCGAATGGGAAAATAGCAGTGACGTGTAGTGGCATTTGTGCCGGAGGCACTAGATTTTTCAAAGATAGTCATTTTAACTCGAACCGGTTTGAAGAAGGAACAGAAAAAATATGTAAGCCGCGATGAGGCGCTTTCCAAATTGCAGCGCTACTGCGCCTACCAGGATCGCTGTCACCAGGAAGTACGCAGTAAATTACTGGATCTGGGGATTTACGGCGACGACCTGGAACAAATTATGGCGGAACTCATCGCCGATAATTTCCTCGATGAAGAGCGCTTCGCCCGTTCCTACGCGCGCGGCAAATTTCGTATGAAACAATGGGGGCGCATCCGCATCGTGCGGGAACTCAAAAAACGGAAAGTCTCCGAATACTGCATCCGAAAAGCCCTCAGCGAAATCGATGAAGCGGATTACGAAAAGGCGCTGCGGGAAGTGCTGGAAAAAAAGACCAGTACCAGCAGCGAAGCCGATACCTTTAAATTGCGGGGTAAAGTGGCGGCCTACGCGATACGGCGCGGCTTCGAACCCGAAAGGGTATGGGAGATCGTGGAGGAACTGCTGCCCTGAAAGGTTGACGGGTTGAAAGGTTGACGATTGGCTGTCAACCGTCTGCCTGTCAACCGCCAACCCTTCAACCGCCAACTTTTCACCATGCTTACAAACAGACAAATACAAGCCTATCTTTACCGCATCGGCATCCGGGAGGATTACACCGATATCGAACCCAATCTGCCCTGGCTCGAAAAACTCCAGCGGCAGCACCTGCGTACCGTTCCCTTCGAAAACCTGAGCATCCACTACGGGGAGGAGATCGTGCTGGAAATGGACTGGCTGTACGACAAGATCGTCCGGCGCCGGCGGGGCGGGTTTTGTTACGAACTTAACGGGCTGTTTTTCGAATTACTCAAAAGCCTGGGCTACGACGTCCGCCTGGTGTCGGCCCGGGTATACGACCGCGAAAAGGACCGCTTCGGTCCCGAATTTGACCACATGGCGATCATCATCAATGTACCCGGTGAAGGCGGCTACCTGGTCGAGGTCGGCTTCGGGCGCTTCGCCACCATCCCTCTCCGGCTGGATATCGGCCACGACCAGCGCGACGGCCGCTTCGTCTACCGCATCGTACGCCACGATCCCACCTACTTCCGCGTCATGCATTCTGATCGCGGCATGCCCTTCGACAACGACTACCTCTTTTCCCTGCTCGGCCAGGACCTGGAAGAGTTCGAGGAAATGTGCCGGTACCATCAGACTTCTCCCGACTCCCACTTCACCCAAAAACGCATCTGCAGCATGGCCACCCGCTCGGGACGCATTTCTTTGTCGCCCGACAAGTTCATCGTTACTAATCTGGAGCGGGAGGAGACACCGGTACATGATGAAAAGGATTTCAGGCGGAAGCTGCAAGAGTATTTTCAGATTGAGCTTTCCGAAGACAAAAAAACGGAATGACCGGAAACCCAGAAACACTCAAGAGCCTTTATCCTTCCTCCAAAAACGGATATACTGCGGTTTCCACAGCCGGGAGAACGACAGCGCGACGCTAAACTGCACGTTGCTCGCCGTTTGCCGCAGCGCCATATCTTGGAAGATGAATACATTGATCTGCGGCTTGAGGCTGACAAACTGCAAAATGTTGAACTCGAAGTAGCCGGTGTAGTCAAGTAGCGCTTTTTCATCACCAGGCTTCCGGTTAGGCTGGTTGAAGTGATAGCGTGCCCGCACAATAGAGCCGTGTTTCAGGGCACCGAAATTTTTAAAGTACTTTGCATTGAGCTCGAAGCCGGCGTCCCGGTCCTGATTGGTGAAATCATTCTTGGCGAAGAAGGCCATACGGATCTCGCGGTTATCTTTACCAAAGCGGCTGACACCAAAATACAGATAACCGTCTTTACGCCGGGGAAGTATCTGTCCCTCCTCGCCGGTTCCCGGGGAAAACTCGGTATCGAATCGCAAGCTGGAATAGAGGTTGAGCTGGGAGGGTTTCTCGAAAATATTGAGCGGGTCGTCCCAGTCGAGGATGGTTTGAATTTCCAGGCGGTCGTCGCTTTCCTGCAGATCGCTGTCGCCGATGCGCTGAAATCCGTAGCGGAACAGCGCGCCGTTTTCCCAGCGCGTACGCTGAGTTCTGCGGATCATTGCCAGGTAGCCCGACGTAGCAATATTGGTGGCATTCTCCGTGGAGGCGCTCACGCGCTTGTCATTGGCGTTGGTAAATCCCTTATTGTTATTCACCCGTACGGTTTTGAAGGACATGTCGATGTTTTCAAAACGCATCAGCAGCAGCGGCTTATTGAGAAAATTTTCGGAGGTATAAAACTCCTGCGGACTGCTGAAGTCGGGTTGAATATCTGCCAGCAGATAACGGATGAGGATATCATTGAGTGCTACCGGCCGGGCTTCCGGTTCGTCGGAAGCGGTGATGTAGGTATCGCCCGTAAATTGGTCGCGCCGGTGGGTGCCCTGGCGGAAAGCGGCGTAGCCGTCGCCGCCCTGCGCCAGAAACCGGGTAGTCACGACGGCATAGACCTCATCATCGTCGAGTTTGATACCGTGGGGCTGCAGGTCGCCACGCTCCGGATTCTGGTAATCATCTACCGCTATAATGCGCAGGGAAGTACCGTCTTCCATCCCATAACTGCCGGAGCGCTGCAGAATGCTTTTGAGGGCTTTGCCAGTAAGCCGCATCGTTATGAGGGGATCAAAAGAGCGGGAAAAGGCGGCAATATCCTGTACAGTCAGCGAATCCTGTTGGTTTTTCCGGTAGGGTTGCGTCAGTGCCCCCTTATTCAAAATTGCGATTTCGGAACGGGTGCTTCGAAGCATAACGAAAAGGGAGTACCGCAGTAGATCTTCTCCCAGAGTAGGCGTCACCTCCAGCAGGGGGCGATCCGGTGATGCCTGGTATTGGCGGCGGGTATACTCTCTGAAATCCGACTCCAGCTCCCGGTAGTCAGCCAGCGCTTCCTCGGGATAGGGTTGTTCAGCGATAGGGATGTCGGGGCGCCGGATCAGGTCGTCTATTCGGTAGCCGCCGGCCCGGGGCGCCATCAGGACTTCCAGGTGTCCGATGGCGCGGGCCCCGGCCGGTGCGCTGACAATGGCTGCCCGCAGGTCGTTGCCCTCGCCGAAGACCTGCAGGTACTGCAGCGAATCTTCGGAGGGGCGGCTGATGAGAATGTCGAGCTCCGAAAGCTGCCGGCTGATCTGGAGGTTCTGGGAGAGAGACAGATGGCTGACCGCCACGAGGAGATCACAGCGCTCGCGTAAGGTTCCCAGGTGTTCGTTCAGCGCTTTTATCTGTGCTTCGATGCGCAGCCGGGTGCGCTGCGCCTCCGTCAACTGATCGCGCAGTCTCGTGTTAACCAATCCGACGACGCCGATCCGGAAACCGTTGCGTTCGAAAATCCGGTAGGGTTCGAAGAGGTACCCAGAGTCCGGTTTATAGATATTGGTGGCGAGCAGCGCGAAGGTGGTATCCTGACGCCCAAGCGCCTGCAGATGCTCGAGCCCGTATTGGAAATCCAGGTTACCGGGAACCATTCCGGTGTAGCCCGCCCGGAGCATGTGCCGGAATACGGTGCGCCCACTGTCCAGCTCCGATAAGTAATGATATCCCAGGGCATCGCCGGTATCAAAGAAGAGGATGTCTTCTTTTGCGAAGGGAGTCTGAGCCAGTTTTTCTTTTACCGCTGCCTCAATGCCCAGAATATCCCCGTGTAGCCCGGGCGCATCGGATTTGACGACCCCGTTGATGTCGCCGGTATAGAAGAGATGGATAGAATTCTGAGCGGGAAGACCAGAAACGGCTATCAGGAGAAGTAAGGCGTAGGCAAATTTATGCATCATGAAGTGGATCCTATTACCCGGTACGGGGGCTTAAATGAAATAGTTGTATTTTTAAATATACTGATGTCAAAATGGCCTGAGAATCCTCTCTAACCAATTTGCGTCGTATATAAAACAAGAAATCAGGGAGTGTTTCTCCGCTTTCGCTAAAAAGGACAACGGCGAAAATTAAAAAAACCTATTCATGTTATCAAAAAAGCATTGGCTCCTGCTCCCCCTGCTGGGATGGAGCGTTTTGATTATGGCGCAAGCATTCGAACCCAATTACGAAGAATCTGAAATACCTGAATATGCCTTACCCGACCCCCTGTTACTACCCGGCGCGGAGAAGATAAAGAATGCCCGGCAGTGGCGTAAAAAAGGGCGACCGCAGACGTTGCGCCTCTTTGAAGAACAGGTGTACGGTAAAGCGCCGGAACGGCCGGCGGATATGCACTATCAACTGCATGATATAGATACCACCGGCCTGGGTGGCAAAGCCATCCGCAAGCAGGTCACCGTTTACCTGACCGAAGGTAGGGAAGGGCCGAAAATGGAGTTATTGCTGTACCTGCCGCGATACCAGGACAAACCCGTTCCGGTATTCCTCGGGCTGAACTTCTACGGCAACCAAACCATCCACGCCGACCCCGGCATCCTGCTGTCGACTGCCTGGATGCGGGACAATGCCGATTTTGGGATTATCGAAAACAAGGCCACGGAGGCTTCGCGTGGCGTGCGCTACGCACGCTGGCCGGTAGAAAAGATCCTGGAGCGCGGCTACGGTCTGGCCACTGTCTACTGCGGCGATATCGACCCCGACTTTGACGACGGCTTCCAGAATGGCGTTCATCCGCTCTCGTACGAAGAAGGGCAGGACTATCCCCGGCCCGACGAGTGGGGCACCATCGCCGCCTGGGCCTGGGGCCTGAGCCGGGCAATGGACTATCTGGTTACCGATCCCATGGTGGCGCCCGATCGCGTAGCGGTGATGGGCCACTCCCGCCTGGGCAAAGCCGCGCTGTGGGCCGGCGCTCAGGACGAGCGCTTCGCCCTGGTCATCTCCAACAACTCGGGCTGCGGCGGCGCCGCGCTCTCCCGCCGCCGCTTCGGCGAAACGGTCTGGCGCATCAATACCTCCTTCCCGCACTGGTTCTGCGACAATTTTAACCAATACAATAAAAACGAATCCGCCCTGCCGGTCGATCAGCACCAACTCATCGCCCTGATGGCGCCCCGGCCGGTTTACGTCGCCAGCGCCCAGGCCGACCAGTGGGCCGATCCGCGCGGAGAGTTCCTCGCCGCCAAAAACGCTGAGCCGGTCTATCAACTGCTCGATGCGGGTGGTATGGATGCCGATGAGGTGCCGCCCATCCACGAACCGGTGCAGAGCATTATCGGCTACCACATCCGCGCCGGCGAACACGATGTGAAGGCGTACGACTGGGAGATGTTTATGGACTTTGCGGATGAACATATGAGGTGAAGGATGAATTCTTCTGATAGGCTACTCGCGGTTTGCTGTTCGCAGCGAAGCAAGGCTGGGCGTCGGAGCTCCCACGCTCTGCCGGGTTTCGCATCGAGCAGCAAATGGCGAAATCCGATAGCTGATTTTTCGACATATCATGAAGCCGGGCATTACTCCTCTTGGAGCTGTCTTTTTATTGTTAAGCAGCTTGGATTTTCTTGATCCTTTACCATTGTTGATGTATCTTCAGAGAAAATATAATTATGCTTTCACCTTTCCCTGGCATGGATCCCTATCTGGAAGGTTACCTGTGGCCGGATGTGCATCATACGCTTGCCACCGTCATTAAGGAGTTGATGGTTCCCCAGATCAGGCCAAAGTACGTGGCGCGCGTAAATCTTTACACGGTGACGGATACCCATCCGGAGGAAGATGTGGGCATCATGTATCCGGATGTTGAAGTGCTTCAGAAAAAAAAGAAGGCGGAAGAGGCAGGAGTGGCTTACGGCTCCCGAGGTCCTGATGAAACAAGCCCTCCTACCACCACCATTCCCGGCATCTCAGCCATTGAGGTACGCATTCCCGTCGTCGAAATCCGGGACCGGGAAAGTAACCGGTTGATTACCGCCATTGAAATATTGTCACCCGTCAATAAACGAAAGCCTGGAATTGAGCCCTACCGGGAAAAGCGCCGCCGGCTCCATCAAAGCGGTGTACACCTGCTGGAAATCGACCTGATACGCCGCGGGGAACGGTCGCTGTCTCATCCCTATTTGCCGAAATCTCATTACCTCGTAACCTTAACGCGCGCCGGAAGAGGAAATACCGATGTGTGGGCTTTCCAGGTGCAGGACCCATTACCTGTGCTGCCCGTCCCGCTACATCCCCCCGACGAGGACAGCCGGCTGGACCTGGGCGAAGCACTGCGCCTGATTTACGAGCGCAGCGACTATGGACTTTCCATTGATTACCACAAGGCACCGCCACCTCCCTCATTTTCCGAAGCGGATCAAAAGTGGATCGATCAGTTGCAGGCCTCATAGTGCTGTCCGTACTGGTTATCGCCGAGGCTCGATTCAATCCTCTCAGACTTTGGATGCTAGATGCCAGATATCAGACTCTAACCTACTGTTTACCAACGCATTTGCAAACTTATCGTCCCCATCGATATCACCTGGAGAAAGTATACAAGTCGTTGGTAATCAGGGCTGTCCAGTCTGGCGTCTGGCATCTGATGTCTGACGTCCAAAATCCTCCAATCCTTCCTAATACACCCCTGCTTTCACCAGCGCCCGCTTCACGGTCTCGGTCACATCTCCTTCAAAAGCCTTTTCGAATTTGGCATCCGACACATAGGCCTTGACCAGGAGAATGGTGCCGGCCGGTTCGCCGAGGTGATCCTGGAAGAGGATGGTCACGCTTTTGTAGAAATTGAAGTAGCGGGAGGTGATCACCGCCTCATGGGCGATGGTGCGCACCTGCTGCAGATCGGCGTTCAGGGGGAGCCAGATGCGGACCACGGCCATGCAGTCGGTCTGGCCGGCGTTAGAATTGGCTACCGGCGCGCCGAGGATGGCCGAGTTGGGAATGGTCACCAGGTTGTCGTCGAGCGTGGTGATCTGAGTAGAGCGGATGCCGATACGGGTGACCTCCCCATAGTGACCGCCGGCATCGATGCGGTCGCCGATCTGATAGGGACTTTCAAAGATGAGCCAGAGGCCGCCCAGCAGATCGACCAGCCCGTCTTTTGCGGCCAGGCCAAGTCCGATGGCGAGGGCGGTCAGAACGGGCCAAAGGACATCAGGGTGCTGAAATAATAGCGTGGCGAGGAGAACAAAGACGATCAGCCAATTTACAAAGCGAAGCAAAGGATACCAGCGCAGGCGCCGCAGCCTTCGCTTGTGCGGCATCGCTTCCTTGGGGCCTACCCATCTTCTGAGTAGCTCATTAATGCCGAGGCCGAAACCGAGTATGAGCAACATGGAAGCCAGGTTGCCAAAGGTCAGGGTATTGGACAAGCCTTTCCGGATTTTTTCAAAAGAATCCCGGAACTGACCGACCATTGGGATATCTTCCTTTGCAGGATCCTCTCTTCGCAGGGAATCTTCCAGGGCGTCGATCGAGTTGTCGAGCTGCTCGCGAAGCGCTTCCACTTCCGAGATGGCCTCTGTGGCGCCGGAAGCTTTCCGGATAGAGTCGGCCATTTCCCGGAGCAGCTTTTGGAAGTCGACTTTAATTTCCTCAACAGCCGGAATCGGAGCGCCGGCGGCAGTGGTATCTACCGCACTTGGAAGGGTATCAGCGCTCTGGGCCAACAGTTGAAAGGAGCCGCTGAGGAGTATCAGGATGATTAGTCCTCTCATTTTAGTTCGTTTTCATTTTCCGGTTGAAATGATCTTTCAGCAACTGACTTAGTTCAGATTGATAAAGCAGGTTGATTTGGTACTCCTGCGTATGCCCGCGCAGCTGTCGTGGAAATATCCATTTTTCCTGAAGCAACTTGGCGATCGTGAGCCGGCCGGGCTGTCCCTCCTGGCGAAGAACGGCCTCCAGGTCTTCCACGGAAAGAGAATTGTGCTGAAAAATAGCCTCGAGCGCAAACAGCTCCTGTTCATCTATTTTGGAGGGATCTTTGGAAGAAAAGGGTTTAAGGTAAATGCTTTTGTGCCGCATACCCTGTATGGATTCTACCCAAAAGAGCAGGGCGCGGGATATGTTGCCCTTTGCGAAATCATGTAACTTTTTGAAGAAGTGTTTTTTCAGTAATTCCTGCTTTTCTTCCGGGCCGGCGCGCCGTAGCTCGAGTTCCAGCAAGGGGGTAGGAGCTTCAGGATTGAGGAAAATGGCCTGATATCCCTCGTTTCGATGATGAATCGTTTCTTCGATGTAGGTCTCGCTGAAGGGGCGCAACTCCCAGGAGGAATTGAAAAGCGTTCGGACCCCCCTGATCTTGTCGAGGTAGTCCAGCGGGTATTGGTTGGTTGTCAGAATCCAGAAAATGCGGTCGCTGGTCAGGTTGATGAGGGTTCGCAGGTCATCGAGCAGGTCAAAGCCACCCAGTTTGCGAAGAAAAATTCGCTCCACATTTTCGAAGACGATGATCCGCTCCTCATCTGCCGGAAGCTGTTCGGCCAGCTTTTCTATACTGCTCACCTCTTCGAGGCCCAGCACCTTCCCAAGGTCGGCCAGCAGTCGCTTTCGCGTGTAAATCCGGTAGTCATCCGACAGGAGTTGCAGCTTGTCGAGCATAGGATGGGCAGCGTGGATGAAGGACGTCATGCCACAGCCCGGCTCGCCGATGAGCAGCAAGGGCCGCTGGGCCTGCTTCCAGTTTTGGTAAGCCCGCTGCAGGTCTTCCAGGTCCTTTTCCCGGCCCAGCACCTGAGTCGGCTCCTCCAACGGCGAGAGGAAAAAGCGCTGCAAATAATCCGGATCTTTATCCGGATCTGCTTTCAGTTCTTCAATCCGGGGAATATCCGGATCCTGTTCTTCGGGTGGGATCCATCCGAGTGCACGGCCTAGCCGGTAGCGGAAATGCTGTATGCGTTCGTTCAGGTTCATTTGGAAATGGGTAACTAAAGTCAATCAGAATAAATGTAGGCAAAATTTTTGATTGCGAGATCCGGTTTCCCTTTGCAGAGTTGGGAGCTATTCTTATTTTCCCTTTCTTACATCAAATCCTCCATCACCGTGAAGCGAAGAACATTCATCGGCCACCTGGGCGCCGCCGGCGCAGGGGTAGCTTTTACCCCCGGCTTTTTTTACCATCCGGATAAAGAGGTCAATAATATCAAACAGCCCATCAGCGGCCGTGAAGAAAACGCCGATGTCGTCATCATCGGCGGCGGC
>CAZWDL010000085.1:0-32917 GCA_964632995.1 uncultured Saprospiraceae bacterium | reverse complement strand
CCGCTCTTACACAAAAAGAGGGCCGAAGCGAATTTCGCTTCGGCCCTCTTTTTTTTTGCGGCAATTGAATTGCCCTGCTATTAGAGTCGTAATTTACGAGCAGATTGCTTTCATCCCTATAACTATTGTCATTAATGGCGCATTACCTCGAAAGCGGCTTATCTATATCTTTTTCTTTCAGTCTATGGAAGATCCGTCAATACGATTTGCATACCTATTACAAAGGTATGAGCGGTAGGGGGTTAAAGGGGGCGGATTTTGTGGGGCTGTACAAAAAAGACAGACTGGTCATTATTGAGGTGAAAAACTACCGCTACGATTCGACATTACCTCCCGACACGGAAAAAGTGGTGGATGAAATGTATAGAAAAACGGAGGATACGTTAATAGGGCTGGACGCTATTCGCCAGATGCTCGAGCGAAAGTGGCTGTACCGGAATCTCTCTTTTATCTTGCCCTATCTGCCGGCCCGTTCTCACGACTGGCCGTTCTGGTTTCAGGTGTCAAGACTTCTGCGGGATAAGGAACGGATCAGTTTGCTGCTTATCTTGGAGGGGCTGCCGGAAAACCAGCGCAAGCAGGTTAAAGAGCAACTTCGTCCGGAACTCGCCGAAAACATAGCGGCCATTCATGTATACGGAAAGGATCAGGTCGCTTTCGAAGGGCTGAATATCGAAGGGGTTAGAGAAATTTAACCTTCGGCAGTTTTATACGTTGTATAACCGTGAAGCAGGCATCCGTAAAAATTAAACGTCATGAATTTGACTGACGACTTTGCTATCCCCAATGAATACTGTAATTTATCGGATAGAAGGCCCGATACCGGAGGGATTAGCATCTAATATCCAGCATCGAGTACCAAGCATCGAGCATCAAGCATCGAGCATCCAGAATACAACACACACCTGCATGAAAGCGATCATTCCTGTTGCCGGGGCCGGCACGCGACTCCGTCCACTCACTTACACTCAGCCCAAACCGCTGATTCCCGTAGCGGGAAAGCCGATCATTTCTTTTATCGTCGACCAGTTGGTGGAGGTGGGGGTTAGGGACTTCGTTTTCGTCATCGGTTATCTCGGGGAAAAAATTAAAAACTTTATTGAAGGTAATTACCCGGAACTGAATAAGGAGTTTGTCGTTCAGGAAGAACGCCTGGGCTCCGCTCACGCCATATGGACGGCGCGCGAACAGATCCGGGATGCCGATGAGGTGATCATCTTTTTCGGTGACGTTATCGTCGATCTCGACTTTAAAAAAGTATTGGAAATGCCCGAATCAGTGCTGGGCATAAAAAAAGTGGAGGATCCCCGGGAGTTTGGCGTCGTGGAATACGGAGAGGACCACATTGTCAAACGCGTTGTCGAAAAACCACGCATCCCCAAGTCCGATATGGCTATGGTGGGATTCTATAAAATTAAAGAGGTAGCGCAACTACTCGACGCCCTGGATTTCAATATCACCCATAACATCCGCTCTTATGGCGAATTTCCCCTCACCGACGCTCTGATGCGCATGATCGAGAAGGGGGTACAATTCAAAAGCGTTGTAGTTGACAACTGGTTTAACTGCGGCAAAAAGAAAGTGTTGCTCGAAACCAACGCCATCCTCCTCGATCGGGAGGGCTATGCCTCTCACGATATCGACCTGCCCAATTTTGATAATTCCATCATCATCCACCCGGTCAGCATTGGCGAAAACTGTCACATTTCCAATTCGATCATCGGTCCTCACGTGACCATCGGTAACAATGTTAAGATCAGCTTTGCTATCGTTAAAAACTCCATCATCGGGAATTACGCGGCTATCAAGGAGATCATCCTGCAGAAATCGGTAGTGGGTAATGACGCCGCCATCACGGGCCTGCGCCAAAGCCTCAATATTGGAGATAACACCGAGATTGACTTCAGCCTCCCGGCGACCGGAGAGAAAAGTTCCAAGGTACAGGATTGAGGGGGGCGCCCAACCAAAAGAGATAGGTGAAAAAACCGGCCGCCTTTTTCACTGCTTCTCTTCTATCATTACACAGTCCCGGAAGATAACCGTCATAGTTCCTTTCCATCCTTCCTCAAATGCATTGAAGCCGGCCCGGCCCTTGGGCAGGGCTGAAAGTATCTTCCCTGTTTTGGCGGCTTAGCCAAAGAGTTCCGGCTATTCTCCTTCCCCGACACTTCGTGTACGGAGCAGGCTGCTTCGCCTCGTAATCCATGAATTGTCAGGATTAACCCTGGCGCAAATGTTTGAAGATCAATGATTTCAGACCATTTGTCGTCATTATTCATGGACTTACCATGAATAATCCGGGTTAGGTTCAAAACGGGCAAGCCCCCAATCTGTAACCTACTCTGTGCAACGCTCGTCACACAAAACAGTCCTTCTAATAAGTTTTCCGAATACCCTAAAATCACCCGTATGTTCTCAAGAACCCCCAAGTTTGCCTGGCGGCTTACCTTTCTTCCTTCAAGCCGGTAACGGTACTGCAGCAGAACTTCCGGTCCGATACCGGTGCGGGTCGCATCCGGCAGGGGTTAGTGGTGCTGCAGTTCTGCATCTCTACGGTGTTGATCATCGGGACGGTGGTTTTTTATGAGCAGCTCAACTTCATTGCCGATAAGGAACTGGGCTACGAACCCGAGCAGGTCGTCGCCATTCGTATTACAGGAGCGGAGAACCGTCAACAGGTGGATGCCCCGCAAACGGAAGTGGGCCAGTTGTCCGCTGTCATGACCACGGCTCTGACGCAGAGCTTTCCCGGTAACAGTGAGAGCGGCCGCAGTATTCAGCGTTCCGAAGGGGGCGAAGGTCAGTCCGCCAATCTGGCAACCTGCCGTGCTTATCCGGAAATATTCGAGGTGCTGGATATCGAATTGCTGGCCGGCCAGCCGATGAAGCGGCGCAGCGAAACGGATACGACTACTCAGGTCGTTCTCAATCGTTCGGCCGTTGAATACCTGGGCTATTCCCCGGAAGAGGCTATCGGGCGGCCGGTGAAGGCCGACTTGGGCGAGGCGGTCATTGCCGGGGTAGTGGAAGATTTCCACTTCGGTTCTCTACACCAGGAAATCGGCCACTACGCCTACCACAACGGCACCTCGGAATACTGGCAGTACCTCCTGGTCCGCCTGCGGGCCGGAGAACTGATGCAAACCATGAAGCAGCTCGAAAATACTTTTGATCGGGTAGTGCCCGGCGCTGCCTTCGACTACACCTTCCTCGATGATTACCTGGCCGGTCTCTACGCGAGCGATCGCCGGGTGGCGCGCGTGGTGCTCGTCTTCGCCAGTCTGGCCATCTTCGTGGCTTGCCTCGGCCTCTTTGCCCTGGTGGCTTTCACCGCCGAGCAGCGTACCAAAGAGATTGGCATCCGCAAAGTGCTGGGCGCCTCGGTGCAAAACCTGGTAGCCCTTTTGTCGAAAGACTTTATGAAGCTGGTGGCTGTCAGTATTATCATCGCGATCCCACTGGCCTGGTGGGCGGCCAATCAGTGGCTCAACGGCTTCGCCTACCGCACGGAGCTGACCTGGTGGATCTTCACCCTGCCCGCCCTGGCCGCCATCCTGATCGCATTGCTGACAGTGAGTATGCAAAGCATCCGGGCGGCGCTGACTAATCCGGTCGATGCACTCCGGGACGATTAAGAGTAAGAAGGGAATCATTTTGCACAAGCGCCTCTTTTAAAACAACCGGTAAGCTGGCGGCTTAATCCCTTTCAGCCGCAGGTATACCACCATCTGCGCTCGGTGGTGCGTGACGTGATCGCGTATCGTCTGGCAGATCACACGGATACTACGCGTAGGGGCGCCCGGCAGGAAAGAAAAGGTGTAGGCCTCGTCCAGTCGCTGGGCAGTCAGCCGGCTAATCGCCCCAATTGTAGTGTCGAACTGCTTCGCAGTCAGTTTCAGTAAGGCTTCTTTGGACAGGCCGGCGGTCTTTTCCGAATACCGGCTGAGTTGTTCCTGGTAGCTGTCGGCAGTAAGGGGATGATTTTCCAGGAGAAAATAAGTGTGGAAATGCAGTATCCAGTCGAGGTGGGCGAGCTGTTCGAGAAAACTCATCACGCTGTCCATCGGCTGGTAGGCGTATTTATCTGCCGGCATCGCCTCACCCACTTCCAGGGTGTAGTTTTTCATATTGTTCATAATCTCCGTCAGTTCGGAGATAAATGCCGGCCGGTTTTCCTGAGCAGTGACGCCGTTATTCCAGCCGGTAAGAATGATCAGTGTGTAAATCAACGTTCGCATAGGAAAGCTTTTTTGAAGGAATAATAATCCCTGGAAAACCTATTTTCTTTCCCATGTTATACTTCCTTGTTATAGCAACCGGCGGATATGATCGACGAGTGTCCCCTTTCCCTCCTGACTTCCCCTGACTATCTTGACTTCTCCTGACTATCCTGACTTCCCCGCATCTCCTCCGCCAACCACACGATCCGGGCCGCCAGCAAAACATTTTCTTTAGCCAGTTCAACCTGAGCATAGCGGTGCAGTTCCTCCAGGCGGTTCTCCGAGCTGAGAATGTCCCTGATACGGGTTTCGTTACGCAGCTTCCTTACCTCTTCCGGCTTAGGTGCTGCTTGCATCCCTGCCAGTTGTCCGAGATTATTACCGGTGAGAATACTGCTTCGGCGGGCGCTGAGAGGCAGCTGTTCAAAACCGATGGCCGGCAGATCCTGCGGCTGATAGATGCGATGTATCGCTTCGCCGCTGGCGCGCACATAAAAGGCGCGGCCCATGCGACCGATGAGGTCGAGTTTGTGAGGGTTGACCCGGTCCTGCTCGTCGAAGGCGGCTTCATCGATATGCAGGCGCACAATGCGACAGATGATGAGATGACCGGCTCCCCCCTCTTCTCCCAGTGGGACGATCTGCTGGAGCTTGCACTCAAACTGAACCGGTGATTCCTTGACGCGGTACGGACGCACGAGAACGGCGGGCAGGGGAGTGAGCCCCGATTTCTCAAATTCGCTTACCTCTTTTGGAAACTGTATACTGGTAAGCGCCATCTGGCGGGCGATGCGGAAAGAGACGGCATTGATAACGGCTTCGCCGCTCGTTTCAATATTTTTAAGGGTGTCCTTAACTGCATTGTTGGCAATACGGCGCGTCGCTGAGAAAACCAGGACGGGCGGATTGGCGCTGAAACAATTGAAAAAACTATAGGGCGCCAAATTGGGGTTCCCTTCTTCGTCAACAGTGCTGACAAAGGCAATCGGACGCGGATTAACGGTGCTGACGAGGTACTGGTAGAGTTCTTTGGTAGAGATCGCTTTTGGGTCGATAGTGCGCATGTGCTGATTTTTTTCGTGGAATCCAATTTATAAAATTATTCACTCCTTTTCAGCTTCTGAATCATTCGGCTTGGAGCCTTTCCGGAGGTAGCCGGAAAAGCGTGAACTTTTGCCTGACGCTACCCGATATCTAAGGACAGGCAAAACAGGCTTTTGCGGGCTCTGAACAAGGTTTTTGCGCAGGCTATTAACCTTTTCTACACTCGTGTTGTTTTCTCTTACGAATTAAAAAAGGCGAAGTTCCATGAGCGTAAAATTCAATACCATTCTGGGCTTATTGGTGGCGCTGTTGCTGGGGTTGCTCATCAACCGCTATTTCTTTTCTTCCTCAGCACTGATCAATGGAGAACGGGCGCCTGGTTTTTCCGCAACCCTGATGGATGGTGAGCCTTTCGCACTCAAAGATCTTCGGGGGCATTACGTATTGCTCGACTTCTGGGGCAGTTGGTGTGCGCCCTGTCGCCAGGCCAACCCGGAACTGGTAGCGCTATACCAAAAGTACCGCGATGCAAGCTTCGAAGATGCTGAAGGCTTTCGTATCGTCAGTGTCGGATTAGAGAATAGCGTTGACAGTTGGCAGCGGGCTATCGAAGAAGACCAACTCGACTGGCCCTATCACATCATCGACACGAGCAGTGATGCAACATCGACCGGTGAGGTTTCCATCCCGGTAAAATATGAGGTGGAGGAGGTGCCGACTTCTTTTCTGTTGAATCCGGGCGCTGTAATCATCGGGATAGACCTGACGGCCGCGGAACTGGAAAAATTGTTGGAGGAGAAAAGAATTGAAAACACTGAACGCTGAAGTGGGAAAGTCAGTAGTGAAAATACGGAGCTCCGGAGTATTGCCTGCGCTTCATTGTCCTTGTGCGCTATAGTTTGTAACTTGCAGCCTTCCAGGAAAACCGGCTGACAAATTAGAAATCTTAATATAATGCCGGGCGGCGGCGGACGTTTCCACTTTGAGAACACCTAAATACTGACAGATACCGAATTTAAACCTGACAAAATGTCCCATTGTTAGGTTGGCAGAATAATTGCAGACTACTTGAAGTGAATAAAAATCGCATTTCTTTGATAAAGCAAAGATTCTGTCAAAGAATCAACAGAATAGTTTCTTTGGCGCGTAGCTTCAACAGAAAGCATCTGTCAAAGAACCAAAACAGAAGGATTATGGATAAGAAAGATCATAAGGAAAACCAGGATATGGATCAAATGGTAGATCAACAGGAGCGCCGGGGCGAGGACTTCGCCGAGGAGCAAAGCAAAGCGGAGAGCCAGGAAAAAGATCCGCAGACCGGCGAGCAGAATGATGAGAACAATCCCGTTGCAGCAGAGACCGGTGAGCTCGAAGCGTTAAAGAAAGACTACCAGGATCTCAAGGATAAATATCTCCGGCTATACGCAGAGTTTGATAACTACAAAAAGCGGACAATCCGCGAGAAAGTTGACCTGATGAATACGGCGGCGCGCGATACCATAACCGCTTTGCTGCCGGTACTGGATGACTTCGACCGGGCTAAGAAAATCGCGGAGGATGAAAGTACTGCCGAAACCTTCAGTGAAGGGGTTCGGCTGGTATACAACAAGCTCTATAATATTCTGGAGCAAAAGGGGCTGGAGCCTATGGAATCTGACGGTGAACCTTTTGATCCGGAATTGCACGAAGCCTTTACCGAAATTCCGGCGCCCTCAGAAGAAATGAAAGGACGCGTGGTGGATACTATTGAAAAAGGATTCAAACTCAAAGATAAAATTATTCGCCACGCAAAAGTTGTGGTGGGAAAATAACCCGCCGCTGCGGAAAGTACTCCTCTCAGCACACTTAAGTTTGGTGCAGGGAGCGAATAGTGAAACCAATCGAAATGGCAAAAAGAGATTATTACGAAATATTGGGCGTTTCACGGGACGCTGATAACGGTGTTATCAAAAAAGCCTATCGCAAGCTGGCTTTACAGTATCACCCGGACAGAAACCCCGATAATAAAGAGGCGGAAGAAAAATTCAAGGAAGCGGCTGAAGCCTACGAAGTGCTCTCCGATCAGGAAAAGCGCGCCCGCTATGACCGCTATGGACATGCCGGTGTCGGCGCCGCCGGTGGCGGTGGCTTTAGCGGAGGAATGACCATGGAAGATATCTTCCAGCAGTTCGGTGATATATTCGGCGATTCCGGCAATCCCTTCGAATCTTTCTTTGGTGGAGCTGGGCGTACCCGCACGCGTAGTCGCGGACAGCGCGGATCCAACCTGCGGATTAAAGTGAAGCTGACGCTGAAGGAAATCGCCGAAGGAACGACTAAGAAAATTAAAGTCAAAAAACAGATTACTTGTGATCAGTGCGGTGGCTCCGGCGCTAAAGACAGCAGCGCCGTAGAAACCTGCCCCACCTGCCGGGGCGCCGGCTACGTTCGTCAGGTGAAGAATACCTTCCTCGGACAAATGCAGACGACCATCACTTGTCCTACCTGTAATGGCTCGGGACAGACCATCAAGGCCAACTGTTCCAAGTGTAAAGGCGACGGTCGCGTCTATGGAGAGGAAAATATAGAAATCGAAATCCCCGCCGGCGTAGAGGAAGGCATGCAACTCAGCTTGCGCAACAAAGGTAATGCCGGTCTGCGCGGCGGCCCTGCCGGAGACCTGCTGATCAGCATCGAGGAGAAACCCCATGAGTACCTGCAGCGTGACGGGATGAACCTCATCTACGAGCTCTATCTCAATTTTGCTGATGCCTCATTGGGTACTTCTATCGAGGTGCCGACCATTGACGGGGTCGTTAAAATAAAAATCCCCGCCGGCACCCAGTCGGGTAAAATTTTCCGCCTCAAAGGTAAAGGCCTGCCCTCCGTGCAAAGCTACGGTAAAGGCGATCAGCTGATCCACGTCAATGTCTGGACACCGAAAAAACTGAACAACGAAGAGCGGGAACTTCTCGAAAAATTGCGCGAAATGCCCAACTTCGATCCCAAACCAGGTAAGTCGGAAAAAGGCTTCTTCGAAAAGATGCGTGATTATTTTAAATAAGCAAACCGGGACCGCCCACCGGGAGCATATATTATTCTATTACTTAGAGGCTGTTTCATTTGTGCGGAATATTTTTTTTGTTTTTGCCACGGATTATCATCCGTGAAAATCCGTGGCTTTAAAAAAAAACTTTCCTGGCGAAGCCAGGATGGTGAATAGTAACAAAAATTGCTCATATGAATAAGTCTGCACTTCTCGCCATCCTTCTCTTCGTCGTTCTACTCAGCAGTTGCGGATCTGAAGCGATCTATGAGAAAACATCCGAAATTTCCGACGGGGAGTGGTTTTACTCTGATACGCTGACCTATGAGGTGACTATTGACGATACGCTCTCCATCTACAACCTGTATCTCGATCTGGAACACAGCCGCGAGTACCCTTTCGAGAACATGTACGTGCGCATCCACACCAGCTTCCCCTCCGGCGAAAGCCTCAGCAAACAGGTTTCCCTGGAACTGGCTAATGAGGCCGGCATCTGGATCGGCGACTGCGGCGGCGAAGTCTGCAATACCACCATCCCGATCCAAATGGGCGCCTACTTCAATCAAACCGGCACTTACACCTTCAAACTCGAACAGTACATGCGCCGCAACCCCTTGCCGGGGGTAAATAGCATTACCCTGCGGATTGAAAAAGCCGAAGAGCAAAAGGGTAGTTGAATAGTTGCGTACGCAGGCCATCCTTCACCGGCCGGACAGAACGGCGGCAGAAACCTATCAGAACCAAACAAAACTAGTACCGGGATTAACGAGAAAAATGAAAAGGAGACCTTTACTCCAGCTTAATAAAGCAACCCGAACAAAATCGAATCCACCCAAAGGATCTTAAACTCCCGCCGATCCCTTACCTTTACGCTAAAAGCCATGCCACAACGCCAGATCTACCGGCTCAAGGCCGGCGCGCTCAGCAACATGCAACTGCGGGAAGAAGAGCTGCAGGCCCCGGCGCCCGGAGAAGTAACGGTAGCGGTCCGTGCGATCGGGCTTAACTTTGCCGACATATTCGCCATATGGGGATTGTACGGAGCTACGCCCGAGGGCCTATTCACGCCGGGACTGGAATACGCCGGCCGGATCATAGCAGTAGGGGAGGGCGTCGAGGACCTAGCGGTCGGCGACCGGGTGATGGGGGTTACCCGCTTCGGAGCCTATACGACTCATCTGAATATCGATTATCGTTATGCCATCCCGCTTCCCGAAAACTGGAGCTTCGAAGAAGGCGCTTCTTACCTGGTGCAGGTATTGACAGCCTACTATGGCCTCGTGTATCTCGGCGATGTAAAAGAAGGGCAGACGGTGCTCATCCACTCCGCAGCCGGCGGGGTGGGGACCTTTGCCGGCCGGATTGCCCGGCAGTACGGTTGTTATACCATTGGCACCATCGGCAGTGAACACAAAATCCCTTATCTGAAAGAAGAGGGCTATCACGATTGGATTCTGCGGGACAAGCACCGCTTCCGCGAGGACCTGAACCAAGCCCTGGGCGATCGCGAACTGAATCTGATCATGGAATGTATCGGCGGCAAAATTCTCAAAGTCGGGTTTGAAATGCTGGCGCCGATGGGCCGGCACATCATCTATGGATCGGCGCGCTACGCTTCCGTGGGCAACCGTCCCAACTACCTGCGACTAATTTGGTTGTATCTCACCCGGCCTAAGATAGATCCTCAGACCTTGCCCGAGCAGAATAAAGCCCTGATGGGGTTCAACCTGATCTGGCTCTACGAACGCGTCGAACTCTTGCACGATATCCTGAAGCAATTGCGCCAACTCGATATCGGAAAGCCTAGTGTCGGCCACATTTATCCCTTTGATGAACTGAAAAATGCCCTGCTGAAATTCCAAACCGGTGAAACAACGGGTAAGGTGGTGGTACAAATACCGGATTAGAAGCCGGTTCCTAAACTTTCGTGCTATCATCTGCCTTTATATTTTTGAGCATGGCCGGACATGATCGTCCGGACGGCCCTATTACTGCAACTCTAACACTTTATAACCGAAATGAATCTCGACAATAACGATCACCTGTGGTTCAAAGACGCCGTAATCTACGAATTGCATATCAAGGCTTTTCAGGACAGCAACGCGGACGGCATAGGTGATTTCAAAGGCCTGATCAATCGGCTCGATTATCTTCATGATCTGGGGGTAACGGCTATCTGGCTGCTGCCTTTTTATCCTTCCCCTCAACGGGACGGCGGTTACGATATTTCGGATTATTACACCATTAACCCCGACTACGGAACCGTCAGGCAGTTTAAAAAACTGATGAAAAAAGCCCACAAGCTGGGGCTGAAGGTGATTACCGAACTGGTCATCAACCATACCTCGGATCAACATCCCTGGTTTCAGCGCGCCCGCCGCGCCGAACCCGGCAGCAAATACCGCGACTATTATGTATGGAGCGATACGGCGGAGAAGTACAAGGACGTGCGGATTATCTTCCAGGATTTCGAAAGCTCCAACTGGACCTGGGACCCCCTCGCCGAGGCCTATTACTGGCATCGCTTTTACGGCCACCAGCCCGACCTGAACTTCGATAATCCCGATGTGCAGGAGGAAATATTCAAAATTATTGACTTCTGGATCGATATGGGGGTCGATGGTTTCCGGCTCGACGCTATACCCTACCTCTTCGAACGCGAGGGCACCAACTGCGAAAACCTGCCCGAAACCCACGAGTACCTCAAAAGGCTGCGCGCGCATGTGGATGATAAGAAGGAAGGCGTGATGCTTTTGGCGGAAGCCAATATGTGGCCTGAAGATTCCGCCGCCTACTTCGGCGACGGTGATGAGTGCCATATGAATTACCACTTCCCCATCATGCCCCGCATGTTTATGTCGCTAAAGATGGAAGATCGCTATCCCATCATTGATATCATCGACCAGACGCCTGAGATCCCCGAGAACTGCCAGTGGGGCATGTTCCTGCGCAACCATGATGAGCTGACCCTCGAGATGGTTACCGATGAGGAGCGCGACTACATGTACCGGGCCTACAACAAGGATACGCTCTCCCGCATCAACCTCGGCATCCGCCATCGCCTGGGCCCCCTGCTCGACAATAACCGGCAGAAGATCGAACTGATGAACTGCCTGCTCTTCAGTATGCCCGGCACGCCGGTCGTATATTACGGCGATGAGATCGGGATGGGCGACAATGTCTACCTGGGCGACCGCGACGGCGTGCGTACGCCCATGCAGTGGAGCCCCGACCGCAACGCAGGTTTTTCCCGCGCCCATCCGCAAAAATTGTTCCTGCCCCTGATTCAGGACCCGGAGTACTACTACGAAACGATTAATGTGGAAATCCAGCAGAACAATCCCTCTTCCCTCCTATGGTGGATGAAGCGTATGATTGCTATCCGCAAGCGTTACAAAGCTTTCGGCCGGGGCAACATCCAGTTTTTGTCGCCGGAAAATGCCAAAGTGCTGGCCTTTACCCGCAATTATAAGGACGAGCACTTGCTGGTGCTGGCCAACCTGTCGCGCCATCCACAGGCCGTAGAGCTCGACCTGCCGGAATTTGAACGCTATACCCCGGTAGAGATATTCGGGCAAAACCATTTCCCACCCATAGAAAGAAGCGGCAACCGTTTTACCCTGGGTGCTCACGGCTACTACTGGTTCGTGCTTAAACCGGAACACCAGCGTCGTAAAGGCCGGGAAGCACCCCCCGAAATCGATTGGCAGCCCGGCAAATGGAAACAGCTGATAAGAGGTAAAGGGGCTTCTATCCTGACCGATGAAATTCTGTACGATTACCTTTCCTACAACGAGGAATACACCAACGGTCGCATACTCGACCAGGTGCGACTCGAACACGCACGAGCCGTAACTTACGAAGGAGGACAAGCCTTGTTACTCGTTGTCAGAGCTTCCTTTACCGAAGGATTCCCCGAATGGTATTTCCTGCCCCTGGCCTACGGAGAAGGGAATTATAAAATCGATCCGGATGCTCCGCCCGTCGATCATATCGTCGCAGTGCTTGGTCAAGGTCAGAAAGAGGCTTACCTTTTCGACGCTACCGAAGCGAGGGGATTTCACAATATTCTCCTGCGTCGCATGCTTACCAAAGGAAGCCGGGCGCCGCAGGGCTTCCTTTTTCGCCGGCGAGCCGGAGTGGATAAAGAAGAAGAAATCTTTGATGACCTGCCCTTTTCCCGGGAAGTAGTAACCGGGGGGAACAACCTGAGTCTTTTCTTCGGTAACCGTTACTTCCTCAAGATCTTCCGCCGCCTGGAAAATACGCCCAACCCCGACCTGGAAATCAATCAGTACGGCGAGCATCACGATCTGCCCGTTCCGGGATATCTCAGTCACCTGGAATTCGAGGGAGAACGGAAGACGCCCTTTATTCTGGCCCTGCTGCAACCTTATGTTGAAAACCAGGGGTCGGCCTGGCAGTACTTCTTCGACGTCTCCCGCCGCTACCTGGAACGCGTACAGACACACCCCGACCGGCCCAAACTGCCGGTCAAACCGCCGGCAGTGGAAATATCGCTGGAAGAGGATTGGAAAGGCCTGCTCGGTGATATGCCGCTGGAGCGCGCCATCCTGCTCGGGGAAACCGTCGCCCGCTTCCACGTCGGCCTGCTGGATGACTCCAATCCGGACTTTCGGCCCGAAGACTTCTCCTTGCATTACCAGCGATCGCTCTATTCGGCTCTGCAGTCCCAGGTGCGGGTCACTTTCCAGCGTCTGCGCAAGCATACCGATCAACTGGCCGGCGCCGAAACCCTGCTGGCCCAACGAAAGGAAATGCAGGAACGCCTGCGCCGCATTTATTCCCATAAAATGCAGGCGCTCAAAATTCGCATTCACGGCGACCTGCATCTGGAAAATGTGTTGTTTACCGGAAAGGATTTCGTTTTCTTCGACTTCGAAGGGGAAAGATTCCGCTCCTACAGCGAACTGCGCCTGAAAAAAAGCCCGGTACGCGACCTGGCCAGCTTGATCTGCTCCCTGTACTACGTCTCCCTGGCAGCCCTGCGTACGCAGATCGATCCGGAACCCATTCACGAGCATGACCTGCTGCCTTACGCGGAGGCCTGGTACGACTCCATGCAGTCGGCATTTCTCAAAGGCTACCTACCCGAGGCTCGCAAAGCCGGTCTGGTACCGCCCTCCGACGAGGACTGGAACATCCTGCTCGATACCTTCCTCCTGGAACGGCACCTCTACGAACTCGGCTTCGAATTCAAGCACGATCGGGGCCTGGCCCAGATTCCGCTGCAGGGACTGCTGCGGAAGATGGAGGAGGAGTAGGGGGTTGGGATGGTTCGAGGTGGTCTGAGGTTGTTTGTTCTGTCCGGCCGGCAGAAAAGGGAATGTATGAGGTATCTCGGCTATATGGAGGGCCGCTGCGGGCAATTAGAAAAGAGACTATTCACCATCCTGGCTTCGCGGAAAGGGTTTTTTAAAAAGCCGCAGATCACACGGATTTTTACAGATTTTTATTTAGGGAAATCCGTGTGATCGGTGGCAAAATAAAAAATATCGGCGCGTAGCGGCGATGAATAGTTAAAAAAGGACTGGTAAACATCCAATCAAACAATTGCTCACTTTTTCCCTTATGGAAATAGATCTCATCCAACTAAAACATATATTGACCAATGAAACATCTGGAATTCAAAAACGGCGACCAAATGCCGATGATCGGACTGGGTACCTGGAAATCGGATCCCGGCAAAGTATTCGACGCCGTCATCGAAGCGATCAAGGCAGGCTATCGTCACATCGACTGCGCCGCCATTTACGGCAATGAGGCTGAAGTGGGGCAGGCGCTGGAAAAGGTGATCGCCGATCAGGTCGTCAAGCGGGAGGACCTGTGGATCACCTCCAAGCTGTGGAACGACTCCCACCGCAAAGAGCACGTCATGCCCGCACTAAAGCAAACCCTGAAGGACCTCAACCTGGATTATCTGGACTTGTACCTCATCCACTGGCCGGTGGCCCTGAAACACGGCACCTCCTTCCCTAAATCACCGGATGATTTTATCTCCCTGGACGAGGCGCCGCTCAGCGAAACCTGGACTGCGCTGGAGGAATGCGCCAAGGAGGGGCTTACCCGGCACCTCGGCGTGTCGAACTTCAATTCGGAAAAGATCCAAGAGGTCAAGAAGAACGCCAACATACAGCCCGAGATGAACCAGGTGGAACTGCATCCGCTGTTGCCGCAGAAACGTCTGCTGGAATATTGCAAAAACAACGGTATTCACGTCACGGCCTACTCCCCCCTCGGCTCTCGCGACCGCCCCGAGTCGGCCAAAAAAGCCGACGAACCCAATCTTTTCGAAAACGATACCATCCAGGAAATTGCGGATAAGCACGACTGCACCGCCCCGCAGGTGCTCATCAGCTGGGCCGTCCACCGTGGAACGGCCGTTATCCCGAAGTCGACCACACCGGAACACATTCGTCAGAACTTCAAATCGATCAATGTGGATCTCGACCGCGAGGACATGGAGAAGATCAATGACATCGACAAGGAATACCGGTACCTGGACGGCCACCTGTGGACCAGGGAAGGGGCTCCGTATAAGGAGGAAGAACTGTGGGAGGCTTAGAGCATGTTTGAAATTTCATCCTTCGGCCCCAAACGGCGCCTTTTGCTTCTGGGCTGTGGCTTTTTTTCGGGCAACAGCGCTGCTATGCCCGAAAAAACATTTCGCCCAGAGACAAAATCCATCCTTTTGGAACTCGAAAACGTAATTTAAACATACTCCTAATGTTGTATTGAACTACCAGTTTTCAAAAAACGCAGGTGTCACCTGGAGCTAAATTGAGGGGAGTCGGACCGTTCCTTTCTAATTTCTGATTTCTCACTCCCCCTCCATCTGATACACCTTCAACAACTGGTGCAGGTCCTCCAGCGTATTCGCCTCCTCAACGGGCTTATCCTTGCGCCAGCGGCTGATGCGCGGGAAGCGGAGCGCGACGCCCGACTTATGACGCTTGGAGGGCTGTATACCCTCGAAGGCGATCTCGAAGACGTAGGTGGGCTCTACCGCCCGCACGGGGCCGTAGCGCTCCAGGGTGTTGCGGCGCACCCAATTGGTGATCTGGCGGAACTCAGCATCTTTAAGGCCGGAGTAGGCCTTGGTAAAGGGGACCAGATCTTCGCCGTCCCAGACCGCGAAGGTGAAGTCGGTGAAGAGATTGGCGCGCCGGCCGCTGCCGCGCTGGGCGTAGATCATCACGGCGTCGATCATCAGCGGGTCGACCTTCCACTTCCACCAGTCACCCTTACGGCGGCCCGACTTATAGGGCGAATCCAGGCGTTTGAGCATAACTCCTTCGCTGCGGTGCTGCCGGGCGTTCTCGCGTTCTTCACGCAGCGTCTCCCAGTCGTCGAAAAGTACGATTTTGGACAGGAGGAGTATGCCGCCGCTGGGGTTGTCCTGCAGGCATTGTTCGAGCAGGGCGCGCCGTTCGCCTAAGGGCTTCTGCCGGATGTCCTGCCCTTCCCATTCCAGCAGGTCGTAGACGATCATGACCACCGGTGCTTTCTTTAAAATATTTTTGGTGACGTTCTTGCGCCCGATGCGGGTTTGCAGCACCTGAAAGGAGAGGGGGCGGCCGTCTTTCCAGGGCATGATCTCGCCGTCCATCACCGTTCCGTCGGGCAGTATATCGGCCAGGGGATGGTACTCCGGGAACTTATCCGTTACCAGCTCTTCTCCGCGCGACCACACGAAGAGCTCGCCCTTACGCACGATGAGTTGCCCGCGGATGCCGTCCCATTTGCGCTCCGCTTGCCATTCTTCGGTGCCGCCCAGTTCGTGGGGCTCCTCTTCCAGGGCGTAGGCGAGGTAAAAGGGATAGGGCTTGGAGACATCCTCCAGCGGATCTTTTTCCAGGATCAGCTGCTTAAAGGTGGTTTCATCCGGCGTCCAGTTGCCCATCATCCGGTGCGCCAAGGTGTTCTCTTCGATACCGGTGTATTGAGACAGTGCCCGCGTCATTAGCTTCTGTGATACCCCGATGCGGAAGGAGCCGGTGATGAGTTTGTTGAAGACCAGTCGCTCGGTCTTGTCCAGGCCTCGCCAGGCGTGCAACACCCGTTCCTTTTTTTTACCTTCTTCCAACTTATCCAGCGCCTTGATGAAATTGACCCAGTAGGTCAGCGATTCTTCGTGTTTTTCTTCGGGATCAGGGGCTACCAGGGCGATGGTTTCCGCCAGGTCGCCGACGACGCCGTAGGATTCCTCGAAGAGCCAGAGTGGGATACCGGCGTAATCGGCCGCCCACTCCCGCAGTCGCGTGGTGTTAACCGTTCGCTTGGGCCGCCGGTGCGACAGCATCGCAATAGTCCACAGCTTGTCCTGATCATCGGCTTCCGCAAAATACTGCGCCAACGCCGCCACCTTGGTGTTGATCTTGGTGGTCTGATCGAGCTGAGTGAATAGTTGGGCGAATTGTTTCATAATAAAAAGATTGAAGGGTTCTTCCCGCTTTTCTGCTTTCCATTTTCCTTTCATTCCTCCCCGTCTTGTTCGCTGCCCTCCTCTCCATCGTATTCCGTCTTTACGACCTGGGCATCGTAGCCCTGTTCGCGCAGCCAGCGGGTGAAGATATCGGTGTAGCCGTGGGTGACGAAGACGCGTTCGGCGCCGGTTGAGGCGATAGCTGTGTTGAGGCCGTCCCAGTCGACGTGATCGCTGAGGACGAAGCCGCGGTCGGCGCCGCGGCGACGCCGGGTACCCCGCAGGGCCATCCAGCCCGAGGCGATACCCACCGAGGCGGGTTTGAATTTCTTCATCCAGGCCGAACCGGTGGCCGAGGGCGTCGCGATGACCATGGCGCCGGGGTAGCGCTTGCGGTCAATATCGCGCGTGACGCGGACGGTGGGTGGCAGGTCAATGCCCTGCGTGCGGATGACCTCGTTGGTATTCTCTACGGCGCCGTGGGTGAAGATGGGACCGATGGAGATATCCAATCCGGCCAGCAGGCGCTGGGCTTTGCCGAGGGCATAGGCGCCCAGCACGCTCACCTTACCTTCCTCCTTGTTTTTCAGCCACCAATCATTGATCTGTTCGAAAACCTCCGCCTGTGGCTTCCAGCTGTACACCGGCAGCCCAAAGGTGGATTCGGTAATAAAGCTGTGGCACTTAACGGGTTCGAAGGGCGCCGACACGCCGTCGTCCTGCAGCTTGTAATCGCCGCTGACCACCCATACCTCGCCTTTGTACTCCACCCGGATCTGCGCCGAACCGATGATGTGACCAGCCGGATGGAAGGAGAACTGTACGCCGTTGATCGTTCGTTGTTCGCCGTACTCGACGGTCTCGATATTTACCTTCCCCAGTCGGTACTGCATAACGGGCTTTGCCTGGCGCGTGCACAGGTAGTGCCGGTGCCCCCAGCGCGAGTGATCGGCGTGGCCGTGCGTGATCAGCGCCTGCCCGACAGGCTTCCAGGGGTCGATGTAAATGTCGGCGGCCGGGCAGTAGATGCCGCGGTCGGTGAAGGTTAGTAACGGTTGCATGGTTAATACTTGTTCAGATACAATGTAAGCATCATCTGGTAGTTCGGGATGGGTTGATTTTGTTCCGGATCTTTTGTGTTCGTTGGTCCTCAACGACCTTTAACTATTTCGAACAGGCTTTGCCCATCGAGCGATCTCGAACCGAAATACTACGTAGGTCCAACTACAAACACTACAACTGTGGAACAGTTGACTACTCCTGTTTCCGGCTGTATGCCGGCCGCGTCGCTGCCGTATCGTAGATGATATTCAGCGTTTTGATCCGGCCCGATTCGTCGAAGTCAAATATATCGACGACCTGAAAGGAGGCGTGGGCGCCGTTGTTCAGCACCCATTCGTAGAGGAAATAGGCAGCGCCGCTCTTTTTCTGCTCATCGGTAAAAATGCGAAGGGGGGTAAGAATAGAGTGGTCGGTGTCCTCCAGCAGCGTCCGGAAGAAGTCCTCGGCCGGCTGTTCACCGTAAAGAGGAGAATGCACCACGGCTTCGTCACCGAAAAGGTCCAGTATATCATGGAGTTCGCCGGCTTCCAGCGCTTTCATATAGGCGTTGATGGTATCTTGCATGATTCAGGTATTTGATTTAAATCCCGTCTAGAAAAACTCCTGTTCATCCCTGCGGCAGTCGTAAAGTCAAACGCAGGGGAGGCGCCGCCTGACGCTCCAAAAACATTCCGTCAATCCGCTCTCCTTTCAACAAACCCCGCCGGCCGGTGTTTCCCTTCCGGTATGGAAAAGCAGCGCATCAATATTGTCTGGTTCAAGCGTGACCTGCGCCTGCGCGATCACGCGCCGCTGTCGGCTGCCATCCGGGATGGGCTGCCGGTATTGCTGTTGTATTGCTTCGAGCCCAGCCTGATGGCCGCTCCGGTTCATGCTCCCCGTCACTGGCGCTTCGTGTACGAAAGTCTGAAGGATTTGCAGCAGCAGCTTCGTCCCTTTCGGGCGCCTTTGTATATTTTGCACCGCGAAATCGTGCCGGTGCTGGAACAGCTGACAGGAAAATACGAAATTAACGGCCTTTTTTCCCATCAGGAGACAGGGATTAAGATATCCTATGATCGCGACCTGTCGGTGGGGGATTTTTGTAAAAAACGGAATATTCCCTGGTACGAATTTTCACAAGACGGGGTCATCCGGGGCCTGCGTCACCGGCATGGTTTCTGGGAGCACTGGAAAAACTCGATGAGCAGCGCAACAGATCATCCCGAGCTGGGCCGGTTGAACGCCGTTGAGTTGCCCCGCGCGTTTCACAAACAACTGAAAGGAGATTCCTTACCCAAGGCTTTTACCCAACGCCATACTGCCTTCCAGCCGGGAGGCGAAAGCTACGCCTGGCGTTATCTCGAAAACTTCCTGCTGGAAAGGGCTGCCAATTATGGTTTTCATTTATCCAAGCCCCTGCTCAGCCGTCGCAGCTGCAGTCGCTTGTCGCCCTATCTGGCCTACGGCAATATCAGTCCGCGGGAGGTATATCGGTGGAGCAGCCGCTACCTGGATCACCCCGTACCGGGGCGGCAGCTGTCCCACTTCCGGGATCGCCTTTGGTGGCGCAGTCACTACATGCAAAAGATGGAGTCGGAGTGGCAGATCGAATGCCGCGCCATCAATCACGAGTTAGATGACATTGACCGCACCTACGATCCGCTGCTGTTCGAAGCCTGGGCCGAAGGACGTACCGGCATCCCGATGGTGGATGCCAGTATGCGTTGCTTACGAGAGAACGGCTGGCTCAATTTCCGCATGCGGGCCATGCTCGCCACCTTCGTCACCTTCACCCTCTGGCAGGATTGGAAGCCCGCCGCCATCCACCTGGCCCGTCTCTTTCTTGACTTCGAGCCGGGCATCCACTACGGGCAGTTCCAGATGCAGGCCGGCCTGAGCGGCTATCATCCGCTACGCATTTTTAATCCCACTATCCAGGCCCGGCAGCACGATCCGGAAGGCGCCTTCATTCACCGTTATGTGCCTGAATTGCGCTCCGTGCCGGCTCCCGCTGTCCACACGCCCTGGACGCTCACCCGGATGGAACAACAGTTGTATCGCTGTACCCTCCCTGTCGATTATCCCGCAGCGGTGGTCGACTACGATGCGGCCACCCGGCGCGCCCGCGCCCGCTACTGGAGCTTCCGGCAGCGGCCGGCCGTAAAGGCCTACCTGCCAAAGCTGTGGCGTCGCCATTGCCTGCCGCGTAATATTGTAGAGTACAGGAGGACCGTTTTGGGCGTGGAAAAAAAGGAATAAGCCCGGGTATCCCGAAAATTCCTCAATTTAAGTACTTATTCGATGAATTCTTCAATTTGATCAACCCTCCCTGTGCCGAAACTAATCCCCGCCATATTATTTTTTCTGATTCCATACGGGAGCTTCGCTTAGAAGTTTTTTTACACCCAGTACCAGGCCAACGACGGATTGACCGCCGACCAGGTACGGGTGGTCGCGCAGGATACGCTGGGTTTCCTGTGGGTAGGCACCGATGCCGGACTGCTGCGGTTTAATGGCAAGTATTTTACCGACTACCGCCGCAACCTCGATAGTGAACACATTAAAGACCTGCTGCTCACCCGCAATGGGAGTTTATTGCTGGCCAACGATACCGGCGTTTACACTATTGACTATCAGGTGGATACGGCAAGTATCGAAAAGTTGATTCCGGCCGGCTTGCAGACCACAGATACCACTTTGTTATATCCTAAACGGCTCTTCCAAGATTCCCGTGGCCGCCTTTGGGTCAGCCAACCCAATGGGACGGTAGCCGCCTGGGAAGCGGGCGTACTGAAGTTTTACCCTTTCGGGAAAGATCACGCCACCGGCTATTCCGATTCGCGCTTTTCCTTCGCCGAGGGGCCTGCCGGCACGCTATGGGTAGCGGCGCCTACCGGACAGTGCTACCGCTTCGACGAGGAGGGGGAAAGGTTTGAGCGCATCCGGATAGCGGGAAGCTGGAACCGGATTCATGAGCTGAAAACGACGGGCGATACCCTCTGGATTGCGGGCAGTGGTTTGGGGCAGGCGCGGATTGCTCCCTCCGGTAAGCTTACCCGGCTTCGCTATTACCATACAGGCGGACGCGAACTGACGGCGATCAATATCGACCCCCAGAGTGGCGATCTGTTTTTAGGAACGGTTGCCAGCGGTGTCTTTCGCGCCGAATTCCCCGGCTGGGGAATCGCCATCCAGGAGTTGTTCGGCTCCAATGATCCCCACCGGGTAGAGTCGCTGCCGTTTCAGAATATCAACGGCCTCTTCCGGGATAGCGACGGCAATCTTTGGTTGTCTTCTCTGCAGGGGCTGGGCCTGTTGCAGTCCCGCTTTTTTGAAAGCGTCTTCGGCCTGGCTAACAACAATACTTTTTATATTCATCCGGCGGGCGATAACCGGATACTGCTATCCTTCGGTGATGTTTACGAAATTCAACCCGAGGGAGGCGATTATTTCGGACAATTGCTGGCGGGACTGGATGAAAGTTTCATTATTGCTATTGCTGCTGCCGGTGCTCAGACCTGGTTGAGCACCACCGACGGGATTTCTTTTGCCGAAAGGCAGCCCCCTGCACCAGCAAGTCAATCCCGTGCTGGTGAGCCGCATCAACCGGGTGAGCTGGCAGGAAGTGTTGCGAAGATATAATCTGGAGGAAGAGGATTGAACGTTTAGGAAACCTCCGAGGTGTATCGATTACCCATATCTTTAGCCGGTACTGAACTTCTGCGGTTCTACGGTTTTTCTGTTCTGCGGTTCTGACCTGTTTAAAGCAGTTTTTTACCTTCTTATTGACATTCAGAACCGCAGAACAGTAAAACCGATGAACAGACGAACCGTAGAAGTAGCCAAAACCGAACTTATGGGTAATCAACACACCTCCGAGATTTCGCAAAAGCACCTCCAAAGTAATCTTCAGGTAAAATCTCACCTTAACCCGGGTTAATTCGCACACTTCAGCGTCTTTCCTGTTAGAATAACGAATTAAAAGTAAAATATATGGAAAGTACCGAAACGAAGTTGAAAGGACTAGACAAAGCACTCCAGAAAATCACCTATGGCTTTTACATCGTCACAGCCCGCAAGGACGCCACTGATCTGGAAACACGGGACAAGGACTACATCGCGGCCGGCACCGTCAGCTGGGCGATGCAAAGTAGTTTCGAGCCACCGATGATCACTATCGCGATAAAGAACGACAGCGACCTGCGCGAGACAATTGAACGCGCTGAAGCTTTTGCCCTGACCGTTCTCGGAAAGGATGACGAACAACTCATCACCCGCTTCGCCACAGAGAGTAACCCGAATATGCTGCAAATTAACGGCATGGACTACAAAGACGGCGAAGTCACCGGCAGGCCCCTCGTTGAGACCGGCATCGCTCACCTCGAATGCGAGCTGGAAAAAACCGTACCCAACGGAGGAGACCACATCCTCTTCATGGGGCGCGTGGTCAATGTCGACCTGCGGGATAAAGACAGCGAACCCCTGTACGAATGGGAAACCCGCCATCATTACGGCGGCACAAAATAAACTGGACAATCTGAAAAATATTTTGTATATTATTCGAGTAATGCTATTGTAGCATCCCCACATCTCGAGACCAAAGAGCGCCTGCAGATCCCTCTCCAGGCGCTCTTGCCATTTCTGACCCGGCGGACCGGGAATTCTTAACCTTCAACCCTCGACTCCTTTCTTCCCCGGAAAAAGTGAAAGACCAACGCCGTTCCTGCCAGAAAGAGCCCGAGAAATTCGCGCGTCAGTTCGATCTGCGGTTCGGTGGCTTTCATCTGTCCCGTGATGGTCGGCATCCCCATCTCTATCCAGTTGATGAATTCGGGAACGAGGGTGCCCATCCAGACTACGCAGATCAGCATCCCTACGATAATGGCCCACATGCGGTAAATGCCGAAAGCGGCCATCGCCGATACGGCCGCTACAAAGATATACAGCGTAAACCAAAGCCAGGGATCGGCATCATTGAGCTGCACGATAGCGAAGAGCGCAAAGAGGACGGCCAGGATGAGGTTAAAGACTTTCATGGTTATTATTTGTAGGTAGTGATCCGGGTTAATTTCAACAAGCTATTGGCCGTTGGCTGACCCGGTCTGCAGCCAACAGCCAACAGCTTTTTACTTCAGCCCCAGAATCTCCTTATTCATCTCCTCATCCGATTCGCCGCCGGCGAAGTCGTCAAAGGCTTTTTCAGTTACCTCGATGATATGGCTCTGAATAAAGGGGGCGCCTTCGGCCGCGCCTTGCTCGGGCGACTTGATGCAGCACTCCCATTCGAGGACGGCCCAGCTGCCGTAGTCATACTGCGATAGTTTGGAGAAGACGGCGTTGAAGTCCACATCGCCGTCGCCCAGCGAGCGGAAGCGGCCGGTGCGGTCGATCCAGGGCTGGTAGCCGCCGTAGACGCCCTGCTTTCCGGTGGGGTTGAATTCGGCATCCTTGACGTGGAAAGCCTTGATGCGCTCGTGGTAGAAATCGATGAATTCAATGTAATCCATGGCCTGCAGTACAAAGTGGCTCGGGTCGTAATTGATACAGGCGCGGGGATGATCGTCGAGGTGTTCGAGGAACATTTCGAAGGTGACGCCGTCGTGCAGGTCTTCACCGGGGTGCAGTTCGTAGCATACATCCACGCCCACCTCGTCGTATGCGTCAAGGATGGGCTTCCAGCGCCGGGCCAGTTCCTTAAAGCCGGTTTCGACCAGCCCGGCGGGGCGCTGCGGCCAGGGGTACATAAAAGGCCAGAGCAGTGCGCCGGAAAAAGAAGCGTGGGCGTCCAGCCCCATATTACGGCTGGCTTTAGCGGCCCATTTCAGCTGTTGTACGGCCCACTCGGTGCGGGCTTTAGGGTTATTGTGCACTTCGGGGGGAGCGAAGCCATCGAACATTTTGTCATACACCGGATGAACGGCTACCAGCTG
The DNA here is from genome assembly GCA_964632995.1 of uncultured Saprospiraceae bacterium. Classification (GTDB taxonomy): domain Bacteria; phylum Bacteroidota; class Bacteroidia; order Chitinophagales; family Saprospiraceae; genus CAZWDL01. The sequence continues at coordinate 9,208 of CAZWDL010000085.1, read as the reverse complement.
TCCCTGCAGGTGGGTCGACAATTCGGTGATCTGCAGACCGTACGCTGCGATTCGCCCTTTGAGTTCATCACAGTAATCCTTGCTTTCGGCGGCCTTTTCCAGGTCGATCAGGCGGCTTTCCCAGGTGGGAATCTGGACGCCCAGGTAGCCCAGGTCGGACATGTATTTGCAGATGCTGTCTAGTGAATTGAAAGGTGGTTCATCACCCATGAATTGTGCGAGGAAGATTGCGGGTCCTTTAATGGTCTTCATATCGTATTGTGGTTTTACGTGTTAGTGTTTTCTTTTACGGAAGTGAAATGCTCCAGGAAGCCGGCGACAAAACCGGCGAATATGCTGACGACGATCGTCCAGCCCATATCCGGCTGGAGTACCAACAGGTTCGTGAGGCTTATATCGAAATAACGCAACAGGGCCCAGGCTACCCCGACAGGAACGATTAGTTTCCAGAATATCATTTTGAGCATGGCGCTGCGCGACTCGCCGGAGTCCATCGGCGCGCCGGCTTTCACCCAGCTTAAGCCCCGCCGGACCAGCGCAATGAGATTGAGGGCCAGTACGAGGCCGAAAGCCAGTAGTACAATTAAATTATAGGGAAAATAGTCGCCGGGTTCGCTACCGGTCAGAAAATTTAATATGCCTTCCGGAAAACCTTGGACACTGTTAGCGATCGGATTGTAGGCGTTGACATTCGTCATAAAAACAAAGCCGAGATCTTCTTTTGGAAGCAGGACCATATAGGCGTAAGAGGTAGCGGTGGCGCCGTCGGACTGGAGTAGTGAGCGGCCGTTCCAGCTGCCGGTGCGCCAGTTGAGCACCCGGCTCCTGTCTTCGTCAGCAAAGTGCCGAAGCCGCCGTATATGCGGAGAGGAAAGCACCTGCCGGTCTTTGTAGGCGCCTTCGCGCAAATGAGCGATGAGGAAGTGAGCCCCGTCCTGTGGACTGCTGATGATGAAACCGGCGGGAATAGCCGTTTCCTTGTAACCGGCTTGTTCGCTTTCTACGGGTATGCCGAACCAGAACTGATGGCCGCGCATTAATTGATCGCCGGCGACATTCCGGCGACAGTAGCTGTTGTCCATGTCGAGGGGCTGGAAAATGCTGTCGCGCAGGTAGCCGGCATAAGAACGTCCGCTGACCCGCTCGATGAGGAGCCCCAGCAGCACGTAGTTGAGGTTGGAGTATTCCTCCCGGCTACCCGGAGCGTAGTATAAAGTCAATTCAAAGGAGCGCTCCTGCAACTCTTCCAGGGTCGGTACGGGCATGAGGCCCTGTCGCCGCGTCAAACCGCTGCGGTGGCGAAGCAGGTGAGCTACTTTCATCTGCTCCGGTTGAGCGCCGTTGAAGATAAGCTCCGGCAGCCACTTTTGCACCGGGTCGTCAATGCTCAGGCGGCCGGCATCCACCAGCTGCAGAACAGCGGCCACGGTGAAAGATTTGCTTGGTGAACCGAGGTAGTAGGGGCGGTCAGGACCGGGCCAGTCGCCGCCGGTCCAGGTGTGTACCAGGCTATCGCCTTGCACTATTGCAACCGCAGCGCCGGGCAGGTTGAAGCGGCTGAGGTGTTTGTCCAGAAAACGATCCAGTTCCGACCAGTTCTGCGCGCACAGCGTGGCGCTGAGCAAAAGGAAAAACAGTATGGTAAATTGCGTTTTACCCATTCGTCCCGGAAGGTATCAAATTTTCACCGGATCAAGGCTTCCCTCGCCGCCTTCATCGGAATGCCGATGCACTTCTTTTCCATATAGGCAAGCATGCGTTCCACAAGATCGCGGGTATTGTCGTCGAGGGTATCGACTTCCTTTCGGAAAACGTCGTTGAGCGCTTTGCTTTTGACGGCTTTGATCTCGGTGGGCAGGCCACGGAGCGCGATTTCCAGTTGACGTTGTTTGTAAAGCGTGGGAAATTCCTGCAGATAATTATCGAGTAAGTGTTGGGCCCGGGTGACCTCCTGCTCGCGGAAGGCGAGGTTCTCTTTGGCCAGAATACGCAGCCCTTCGATCTCGATGTACTGCACGTCAAACTGCTCGCTGATTTCCGGCGCTACGTTGTGGGGGATCGACAGGTCGATGACCACTTTGCGGCCGCTTTCTCCGTTGAGCAGTTTTGCGTAAAGCGAGGCATCCACGATCGGTTCGGTGGCGCCGGTACAGACGATGAGGCAGTCGAAGCCGCCCTGGTGTTCCGGAAGACGATCCAGTGGAAAGGCGGTGCCTTGGAGGTTAGAAGCCAGCTCCTGTGCTTTGAGCAGGGTGCGGTTGAAAACGCGCACGTTAGAGAATTCGTGTTTGAGGAGAAACTTGCCGACGAGTTGGTTGGTCTGCCCCGCGCCGACGATCAGCACGCGGTCGTCCTTGTGTACGTGGGCGCGTAACATCTGCTGCACGGCCAGCGAAACGATGGACACCGGTTTGTCGCCGATGCGGGTGTTGGAGTATACGCCCTTGGCAGCGAGAATGGCGTTTTGCACAGCCACCCGGATATTGTCACCTGTCAGCCCCCATTCGAGGCTGCGTTCGTAAGCTTCCCGGATCTGCCCGAGGATCTGGTGTTCGCCCACTACCAGCGAATCGATGGAGCCGGCTACAGCGTAGAGGTGGGAAAGCGCATCCATCCCTTCCAGCAGGAGCGCCATTTCCTCAATGTGGTTCAGGGTATTGTTGGAGAGGTGGGGGTTAACCGCCATCAGAAAACGGGTGGCGAAACTTTCATCGAGCGTGTTATCCGAAGTGAAAAAATACATCACCCGGTTACAAGTAGACAGGTACATGAGTTCTTCCAGACCGAATTGTTCTTTCAACTCCGCTAACCTGCCGCGTACCGATTCCCCCTTGCCGGTCTGTACGACGAACTGGGCAATCTCCTTTAAGTTGATACGCTTGTGCGTAACCGTGATGATCTTGTATTTTTCCAACATACCGTTTTCTGCAAGTTCCGTTTACAAAAATAGTTGGCCGTGCGAGGTTCTATGTCACGAAACTGTAAACAACGTTAAACAAAATTATTTAGAGCTAATCAAAATAGCTTGTTGAGTGTCGTGATAAATAGAACAATAAAGTAGCAGGGAAAGACAAATACTTGTGTAAAAGGATTGTCAATTGGCTTCCGCTACGAACTAGCGACGCTTACATTCCTATGAAAAACAAAGTTAAACACTGTTCGCCGCTTTCCTGATGACAAGAAAAAGAACAGGGGGTGACAAATGTCATCGATTTTGTGAATTTGGCTATTGGCTCGGGGTTGTTACCGGTATATGTAAACTCGTAGCCAACCGCTAAAAGCCAACAGCCAACAGTTGGTTGGAAATAATATTTGGATTTCAACCCGTTCCTTTGATTCATTTGATCTGCTTCTGCTCCGCCGCATTCACGAACATCGTATTGCCAATATCATCATAACCTTTGAATATCGCCGAGCCGCCGTGGCGCAGCAGTTCTTCCCGGATACCGAGAATGGTCAGATCGGCGTCCTTCGACTTTTCGGTGATGATATCGCGTTGATCCAGGTCTTGCTTTTGAGGGATGAACTCGAGGTTGTGAGGAGCGATGGGCAGCTGGCCGGTTTCGATGAGCGTGAGAAGGCGTTGGCGTTCGCTTTCCATATCTTCCTCAGGGGAGATGGCGAAAATTTTGATTACTCCCTCTTCCCAGTCCCGGTGTCCGAGGATGATGTAAGCCAGCAGGATCATCAGGTTGGCGTTGTCGTAGTCCTTTCCGGTGATCCACACGTGAATGCTCTGGCGAATGCCGAAGCCGCGCACCGAGCAGCCGAGGATGACTACGTCGAAATCCACCGATTTGATCAGCTTGAAGTTATCGACGATATCGTCCAGATTGGTGGGGTCGTGTTTGGAAAATTCCAGCATCAGCAGGTTGTTCTCGCTGCCCGAAATGCCCGGCAGCTGGATGACCTGCGCGATGGCCGAGGTGTAGGAGGGGCTGACCAGCGTATCGATATAGGTGTTGCTGTCGCTGGCCTCGGCCAACTTGATCAGTCGCTCCTGGGCTGCCTTGGCTTCCTGATGCGTATTTTTCGACAAATATCCGTCGATCTTGTGGATGTAGGTGCCGAAGCCGTAGCGCTGCGACAGCCAGCGCAGCAGGTCGAAGGCGGCGAGCCGCTCGAAAGAGGCCTCCGAAATGCACACCGCTGAGGGACGCCAGCTCCGGGTTTGTTCTTTTTCCGCCTTTTGCAGAAAGACCTGCAACTGCCGGCTGAACTGGAAAATGACACCCTGAAAAATCAATGCCAGGTTCTTTTTCTCAGGGTTGTAGTAGGCTATCATATTGTAAAAGAGCACCATCATCAGCAGAGCGAGGAGGGCGTAGCCCGGGCTCATGAAAAACATCAGCCCGAAACAGGCGATGGCCCCGAACAGGGAGATGTACCAGCGCGAACGGAAAGTCGGCCGGTAAGAGGGATCGGCGGCAAAGTGCTGCAGAAAAGAGATCAGGCACAGCGTACCGTAGGTCACCATGAAAAACATGGAAATGATGGCCGCCACCACGTCCAGCCCGCCCAGCATGACGAAAAAGAAGGCCAGTAAGATGGTAATGATGGTAGCGTTGTAGGGTTCATCAGACTTGCCCTTGCCCCGCGACAACCAATAATTGATCCCGGTGGTCGGCAATACGCGATCGCGGGCGATGGCCTGCAAAGTGCGCGGCGCCACCAGGATAGAGCCGATGGCGGAGGAGATGGTCGCCGCCGCCAGCCCCAGCGGAATGATCCACCATCCTTGGAAGGCGATCTCGGCCATCACCAGGCGGCTGGTGTCGGCCAGCACGGGAGGGGGAGCCGAGTCGGCCAGCTTGTATCCGATAAACATATAGACGATCATGCCGGTAATAGTGGCCGAAAGGGTACCCAGGGGAATCGACTTACTGGGATTGCGCAGGTCACCCGACAATCCGACACCGGCGGTCATGCCTGTAAAAGCCGGAAAGATGATGGCAAAGACGATGAAAAAGTCTACCGGTTCGGTTGGCAGTTGTTCCTTTTGCGTATCCGTTCGGTTATCCTGCCGGATCTCTGGTTGCCCGGGAGGCTGCTGGGCATCCTCAAAAATAAAGTCGGTGCCCTCGTTCCAGCCTCGCATTTTGCTGGGATCGTAATTGCCCACATGCACAAAGGGGTCTACCGGCGTGGTGCGGGCATACTCCGTAGTGCCCAGAAAGAAAGCGACCAGCGAGAGGATCAGGGTGGTCACGACGATGTAGAGCGTCTTGACGCCGAGGTCGGCGCCCTTGATCAGCACGATCGCCGTCAGGGCAATCAGCGCGGGAATGCTTACCGTTTGCTTTTGCTGCAGCAGCCACAACACCCATTCCGGCAGCACAAAAGTATTAGCCAGCCAGTCAAACAGGGTAATAAAAGCTTCCGAGAAAGCAATGATGTAAAAAGCCACACTGATAGCCTGTGACAAATACAACGCAATACCGATAGAGGAACCGATTACCAGCCCGAAAGAACGGGAAATGATATAGTACTCCCCACCACCCTCCACCTTCTGGTTCGTCGCGATCTCGGCAATGGCCATAGAGGTAGGGATGGTCACGGCGTGACCGATGAGCACGATGGCAATCGTCCCGATCAGAGAAACATTACCCACAGCAAAACCGAAACGCAGAAACATAATCGCCCCCAAAATGGTGGCGATGGCGGTGAAAAATACCGGCGCGGTGCCGAACTTGCGGTCCTCGGGTCTCGTGCTCATAATTAGTCATTAACTTCTCTGCAAGGTAAAGTGTTTCTTCGTATCTTCAAATCTCTCCCCCTACTGTGTTCCTAATCCTGAAATTTTGGATATATTTAGCTGTTGATCTTATTGTTGTAATTGTTTTACGTTTACGAAACCTTCGAAGGTTTCGTAAACGTAGTCAACCTTTTCTGAATGCCGCTGCAAGAACTCCATAGCATCCGCGAACTCCTGCGCAAAGGCGAGTTGGAAGACTGCCTTCGCCGGCTGCTGCAGTGGACGGAGGCGCAGCGCATGGAAGATACAAAACTGGCGCTGGAATTAAAACTGGCCGGCTTCAACCGGGCGCACAAAGAGATGATGAAGGGAACGCTTACCCGGGAACTGTACAGCGTAGAGTTGACGAAAACCAGCGAGCACGTTCTGCAGCTCATCAGTGAATGCGAGCGAAACCTCAATACACCGCAGGAGGATAGCCTTTCGGCAAATGATACGCAGGATCAAACGCCCTTACATCCCAATCACCAGTTTACCTGCGACCGCATCGATCAGAGTGACGATTTTGAAGAATTGTATCAACTTCAGCGAAGGGAGCGGAAAAAAGCCCAGTTCTACTACCTCTACGGCTGGGAACCGCAGTCGCACCGCGGCATGTTCCGCCGCATCGCCCTTGAGCGGGAAGGGGGTATGATCACCCCCCAGGAAGAAGGCGACTGGCCGCTCTGTAAAGCGCTCGCCTACGAAATTAAGCTCAAGGGCACCCGCCGGGAGAATATCTTCCGGCAGCAACTGGTCAAAAACCTCTTCGCCACCCTGCAGGTCTCCTACAACGAACACGAGCCGCTGCTGCAAAAAGATCTGCGCTACGTCGTGGAACACAGCCCCCTGCTGGGCGAGCTGCGTGAGCAGGACTACGTCTGCCTCTACATCCCCGTCGGTTCCTACGACTGGGACAGTCGCGTGACGCCCCAGGTCGCCCGCTGGTTCTTCGGCGAGTTCTGCGGCGTGGAACTGCCGCCCGACAGCCCGACCTTCCTTTTCTTCTTCGCCATCATCTTCGAAGAAGACGAAGAGGAGGAAGAACTGATCGAAGAGATCCGGGAGACGGTGGAGAACAGCGAGTACATCCGTCCCATTACCGAACTGGACAAAGTCAGCCGGCGGGACATCAGCCGCTGGTTCCGCTTTTACAGCCAATTGGCGCCCACCTCCGTGGAACGCAAAGCCCTCATGAAGGAATACTTCGGCGAACACGAACGCGAATTCGATATGGAGACCGTACAGCTCCAGCTCAATAAAATCATCGACGCCTTTAACAACCAACAACTAGGCCTGTAATGGACTCAAAACTACGCATCAATAAATCCCTGACCACCGCCTTCCGGCCCGACAAGTACGTCATGAACGACACACTGCTGCAGGCCGTCCAGGTGGCGCTCGACCTCAACCAGCCGCTGCTGCTCACCGGCGAACCCGGCACCGGCAAAACGCGCCTGGCCGATCGCGTGGCCTACGAACTGGCCCAGCATCTGGACACGTCGTACCGCTTTCGCGAAAAGCCGCTCATCTTCAACACCAAAACCACCTCCGCCGCCCGCGACCTCTTCTACACCTACGACGCGGTCGGCCACTTCCAGGCGGCGAACATCAAACGGGAAAACGGACAACACGCGGCTAAAACGGTCGACTTCATCGAGCTGCAGGCCCTGGGCAAAGCTATCGCACTGACCAACCCAAAGGAGGAATACCTAAGTCTCTTCGACAAAGAGGAAAAGGAAAAAATCGACGGCCCGGCCAGCTCGGTCGTCCTCATCGACGAGATCGACAAGGCGCCGCGCGATTTCCCCAACGACATCCTCAACGAGATCGAAAACTACCAGTTCCGCATCAAGGAACTGGATAACTTCCCCGTAGAACGGGGTGAAGAACAGCGCATCGTGGTCATCATGACCTCCAATTCGGAGAAAAATCTGCCCGATGCCTTCCTGCGGCGCTGCATCTTCTACCACATCCCTTTCCCGGAGAAGGAAGACCTGCTGCGTATCGCCCACACCCAGCTCGGCCTGGATGAAACGGACAATACCGAAAGTCTCGATAAATTACTGGATCTTCTACTCGACTACTTCTACAAGGTCCGCGACCTGGCCCCCCGCAAGCGCCCCGCTACCGCCGAGCTGATTGCCTGGCTCCGCATGCTGGGTGTCGGCCCAGCAGCGACGCTGGAAGACCTGAAAAAGAACCGCCGGCGCCTGCGCGACAACCTGGCCATCCTCGTCAAAACCCGCGAGGACCTGGAAGCGGTGCAGGGGTGGATGGAAGGGGAGTTTGAGAAATGGATGAATGAGAGAGTGTAGAAGTTTAGACGGCCCACGACTTCGTCGGGGCCTGGTTTAGAAGTTTAGCGGCCAGCTACGGTTAGCCGAGGAAGCGGCGAAAAAAACCGACTTACCGAGGTCTTTTACCGGCGAAATCCGGAGCCTACCCCCGCTCACCTCTAAACTTCTAAACCAGCCGCCCCAGCGGGGCGGTGACTAAACTTCTAAACTTGTAAACTAGCGTGTCATAAGCAACAACAACTCACATATCACCCTGCCCTTCGAGGCCCTTATCCAGCGCCTCGAGCTCGCCGGCTTCGAGCTGACGCCGACCGACCGCCGCCGCCTGCTGCACCTGCTCAGCGGCCCCGCCCGCGCGTACCTGCACAAGCCGGAACGGCTAAAGTACATCCTGGCGCCCGTCGTTGCCCGCAACGCGGCCGAGCAGGAGCGCTTCTATGAGCTGTTCGACCAGTACTACCGGGAAGTGACGGCGGAAGGGGAGGAGGGTAGTCCGCTGGTAGAGGAACCGGCTGAACCGGAGGAGCAGAAGAGCCGCTCCTTTCCTAAATGGGCCTTCTGGCTGCTGGGCGTCATCGCGCTGGGGAGTCTGGCGGCGGGGATCTACTGGTGGCTGCAACGCGAGCCGACCGGACAGGAGCCCATCGTCCGGCTGCGGCACGCGCCGGAAATAACCCTGGGGGATACGCTGGAGGTAGAAACGCTGTTGGAAAATGTGGACTCCATCGATCTTTCCTTCCGCTGGTCGCTGATCGATGCGGCGGGAGAAACCATGGCAGCGGATACCACTCCCTATCGCTGGTCCCTGCCCATTACGGAGGTCGGAAGTAGTCCGGATAAAACAATCCGGCTGGAACTGGAATCCGGTGTTAAGGATACCACCTATACCGGGGAATCCTCCCTGCGCATTACCTGCAGCAATCCTCCCCAGGTGGGCGGGAAAATCGAAGTGACCGGCCCGCTCTCGCCCGGCTCGGAGCTGACCTTCCGCATTCCGGTGAACGAAGACACCAGCGCCCTGCGTTTCCGCTGGGACTTCGGCGACGGCGATACGGCGAGTACCGCTACCGCCCGCCACACTTACGAAGCTGAAGGCGCCTACCGCGTACAGCTCCTCGTCGAGCGGCCGGAGGCGGCAGGCTACTGCCGGGTGCAGCGCCGCGAGGAGCTGGCC
>CAZWDL010000084.1:0-33097 GCA_964632995.1 uncultured Saprospiraceae bacterium | reverse complement strand
GAGGGAAAAAGAGCCCTTCAAAATGTTGAAAAATTTAGTACACAGTGTACTAGGACCGTTTGCCCAATCCCTTATCCTTCCTCACACCTGGGAATACCCAGTCGGTTCCAGAAACACCCGGTGTATTTTCGAAACCGTATTGGCGTATTCTTCCATTTTGGACATGCGCTGCCAATCAGGGTGCTTGATAAAGGCCTGCCAGTTTTCATCGCGTTCGGCCATATCCTTAAAAGTAAGCATATAGCTCAGCGCCGGCATGTCAGGGCCCGCCAGCATATGGCCAAAGAATACCGGATGCAGGCCGGTATCCAGAAAAATATCGATCTCGCCTTCGTTAAACATCTTGACTTTCCGGCAAACGGCATCCTCGCTGTACCCCTCGTAGGTACGAAGTTCGAAAATGCGCTCCTCCTGTTCCGGAAGTTTCACTTGCGGCATCCCCTCAAAGGCGCGCAGCAGCCAGGTATCGTAGCGAAAATAGACCTCAGCGTTGGGACCGATAGCGTTGTATTCGGCAGCGGCTTTTTGGTATGTTTTGTCTTCCAGCAAAGCCGTAGACAGACCTGCAAATTCAGCGGCCCCGGCATAAGGAATGAGCACGTAAAGCACCGGCGGCTCAGACTTGGCCATTTCCGTGAAGACCCCGACAGCTTCCACCCCATACCGGTTGAGGGCCGGAATAAGCGCCGATTCCAGATATTTGCCTAAGGTATTGACGGACCCACCCCAACGTAGCTCATAGCGACGGAACTCGTAGAATTGTTGATCCTCTGCCGGTTTGCTATTGCCTGCAACCGTAGCCCCCATTGCGGAAGTCGCCAGACCACTCAGGGCTGCAGCTTTGATAAATTTTCTTCTTTTCATCTTCAGTGGTTTAAGCTATAAATGATCCCGGATAGTTTTCGTGTTGAAAGACGGGAATGTCAGGGTGCGACCTTACACGCGCGTTCTGCAATAAAAGTGATATGATGAATTATTTCCAGATACCTGTGTTATTCCTGCTGCTTTCCGCCTTTCTTTTAAGCTGTTCCAATACTGATGATTCCAGTTCGCAATTTTCCTTCGACCTCCGAGAGCTGGCTAAGCAAAATGCCGGCCCGGGCCTTAGTTTTTCGGAGCAGGACGCTGCTCTGCGCTTCCAGCCTGATTCCGCCGACCACGCCTTATTACTTGACACCGGCGGCATACACTGGACCAAGGCGGCCTATCTGGTCATGGAGGTAGAACACAACGCCCCATACAGCGCTATTCTGTATATCGATTTCTATCGGCGTGGGACGCAGGGCCAGGCCATTGTGCAACAAGGCGAACAGCACAGTGCCCATCAGCCCCGCATCAGTCCCAAGATTGGAGTGCTGCCCCATTTACCGACACAGGTCATCTTCCCGCTTAGTCATCTCGACGGGCAGGATATATTTCTCGACCGTTTTCCCCGGCAGCTGAAGGGGACCGTACTGGGCAGCCGCCTGGCGCCCGAAGACATCAGCCGGGTAGCTTTGCGGTCGGCGCCCTTTCAGGAGCCCGGCTTTCGGCCTTCTGTAACGATCCGTTCCTTGCGCCTTACGGAAAAATTGCCGGAAGCCCTTCCTCCACCGTCCGGACCGGTAGTCGATTCCTTCGGCCAGTGGACCGCCCGCGACTGGCCGGGAAAAGTGACGCAAGGAAGCGCGCTTAGCAGTACTATGCGGGAACTTTATCAGGCTGCCCGGCAGGCGGACTATCCGGCGCAATGGAGCCGCTACGGCGGATGGAAAGCCAGGCAATTTGACGCTACGGGGTTCTTCCGCACCCACCACGACGGCCGGCGCTGGTGGCTGGTCGACCCGGAAGGATACGCCTTTCTCAGTATGGGGATGGATTGCGTGCGCCCCCACGCAGAGGGCGTGCTGAGCGACCAGGAAGATCTTTTTGCCTGGCTGCCTCCACGGGAAGATACGCTCATGGCCGAAGCCTACTCAGAAAGCCGGGGCATGGATGTGGTCGATTTTTACAAAAGTAACCTCATTCGGACTTTCGGTGAACGGTGGCGCGGCAACTGGGATACGCTGACGGCGGGGCTGCTGCGCGACATGCGTTTCAATACAGTGGGCAACTGGTCGGATATCGATTTTGCACGAAACGCCCGAATGCCTTATGTTTTACCGCTTGGTAATTTCCCGGAAACAAAGGTTTTCCTCTACCGGGACTTCCCGGACGTCTACTCGGAAGAATATCAGAAAAATGCCGGGCATTACGAAGCGCAACTCGTCGCCTACCGGGATGACCCCTATCTCATCGGCTATTTTCTACGCAACGAGCCGCACTGGGCCTTCGGCTATCACAACCTCGCCTTCGAAATGTTCGCCACCCCTGACAGCTCGGCCACCCGCCGCGCCTTTACCGAATGGATCAGCAAACAATACGAAGGAAAGATCAGCGCGCTCAACGAAGCATGGCAAATGGACCTTCCCGCTTTCCAGGCCTTCGATACGCTCACCCTGCAGGACATGCCGGGCGGCCGCGCCGAAGCCGACTTCCGCACATTCTCCGAAAAGATGGTAGCCCGCTATGTAGATGTGGTCTGCGACGCGGTGGAACGCATTGACCCCAACCACCTCAACCTGGGCATGCGTTACGCCTGGATAAGCTCCGACCTGCTGTACAAAGCCGGCGAGCGTTTCGATGTCTTCTCTATCAACGGCTACAGCTTTCCCGGACCACCCGCGACGGAGGAGATCGCCCGCCGCAGCGGCAAGCCGGTGCTCATCGGGGAGTACCACTTTGGCGCCATTGACGCGGGATTGCCCTCAACCGGCATACAGGGGGTAGCTACGCAAGAAGACCGCGGCATCGCTTATCGCTATTATACCGAGCAGGGATTTGCACGTCCTGAAGTGATCGCCTTGCATTACTTCCAGTGGAACGACCAACCGGTTTTCGGCCGCTTCGACGGCGAGAATTACAATATCGGTTTCCTGGATATCTGCCTGCGCCCCTATGCGCCTTTGCGCCGCGCCGCCCGCCGTACGCACGAACGTATCTACGAGGTAGCTGCGGGTAGTGCAGCCCCTTTTGAAGAAAAAGCCAAACGGATTCCGCAGATATTTTTCTAAAAGCTGGGGGTCTCCTCTACTCCTGTTTGAGTTTTTCCACATCAACGGCGATTTCCTGTCCCCGCTCGTTGAAAGCGATAGAGAATTCTACCGGGTCATGAGCTTCCAGCTCATTGAAGTCCGCTCCGATGACGTCACTCCAGTGGAAGAAAAGATTATTAGGTGGTTTGGCGATAAAGCCATAGCCTTCTTTCAGGCTGAGGATGAAGCTCTGCTCGCGTTGCCCGGGGGCCTGCTCCCCTTCCGTTTGCGGAATATCCGGATCTTTGTTAACAAAGAGATCTTCGATGTTGAAGCGTTTGCCGTCCAGTTCCCCGTTAATAAGACGATGCATGGCGACCGGATAGGTTGCTTCGCGGAGCAGGTCTATGGATGTAGTGGTTGTTCGCAGACGGCCGTTGCGGCTGTCGGTGTATTCGAAATCCCAGCCCAGCACCATAACGCGAGTGCCCAGCGTATTCAGTTTCTGGACGAGCGGCACGTAGTCACCGTCGCAGGCGATGAGCACCAGGACATCGAATTTCTTATGAATAGCCAATTCGTAAGCTTCCAGAGCCATCCAGGTATCGATACCTTTTTCCTCGTAACGTCCATCGATGTAGCGTAGTGGCAGGTAATGAGTAATCACCCCTTCGTTGATTAATATATCCTCGAAGAGGCGTTCGGAGAAAAGGCGATTGGCCTCCCGGGCTTCGTGAGAGCTCAGGCGACCTCTGAAATAATGGGCGTCAGTAATCCGGCAATAACATTCATCGATTTCTTCCTGGTCGGCCAGGTATTCAAGTATGAAACGGTGCAGGCCGTCGATGCTGATGCGGCTTCGCACCCGGTGAACATAATTATAGTAGTTACTGACGTGGAAAAAATAATTACCGTCGTAGAAAACGCCAACACGTAATAGCTTTGCGCTCATAGGATCTGCTTGAACTAATTTTTAGTGTACAACTTCATTTGGGGACTAAGCGTTTTGCCGGTTGCTAGTGGGCAGATTTAATTTTCATTCCTCTTTTACGAGATAAATCCCCTCGGGTTCAATTCTGATCTGTCGTTGTTTGTACAGGGCGCCGATGGCTTTTTTAAAGGTTTTCTTACTCATCTCGAGTTCATCGTGAATTCGGGCCGGGTCACTCTTATCCGTCAGGGGCAGAAATCCCTGATTTTCCTCCAGTTTGGTCAGAATTTTATCAGCATTTCCGGGTACGCGCTGATAACCGGGCGGCTGCAGGGAAACATCAATTTTACCTTCCGGTTTAACTTTTTTGATATAGCCTTTTCGGCGTTCCCCGATTTCGACAGATTGGTAAATGTCTTTGTGAAAAATGAGTCCTTTGTACTTGTCGTTGATAATCACATTTACGCCCAGATCCGTCGTTGGTCCGATAAGCAGTTCCACCTCATCGCCCCGTTCCAGGTTTTCGGGTTCATCCTCCAGGAAGCGATCAGTACGGCTGGAGGCGACGAGCCGTTTCGTTATTTCATCCAGATAACAGTAGACGATATACCAATTGTCCCTGGTCATTTTCCGGGCCTGCTCGGAGAAAGGCGCCAGCAAATCTTTGGGAAGTCCCCAATCGAGAAAAGCGCCGTAGCGGGTTACTTCCACCACTTTAAGATAAGCGAACGCTCCCCGTTTGATTTTGGGCGTATGCATTGTAGCGATCAAGTTATCCTCTCCGTCCTTATAAATAAATACCTCCAGCTTGTCATCCAGCAACAGATCTTCCGGTTCTTCCTGAGCGGGGAGCAATACTTCTTCTCCGCTATCTTCATCACAAAGCATCATTCCTCGGTCTACTACCCGGCAGGCACGCAGCTTGTTGTATTTTCCTAATTCGATCATAAGATTTATTTATGCTGCAAAGGTAGGAAGAAATTAAAGACCCTCCTTTTCCGGAAAAACGTCTTCCGGCAGATATTCCGTTTGAGTGATTTTTCCAGATCAAACATCTTATAAGATCGCTCCGTCAAGAAAGAAATACTCTGTATGCAACTGACAACCAATACCTTATTACAATTTAATCAAAATTAACCACCTATGGCCCGAAGAAAAATGCGATACCTGCCGCTCCTGATCCTGCTATTACCCTTCCTCTCCCAACAAATCGACGCTCAAGAGCTGTATTTCAGACTCAGCGGGGGCTATACCTGGGCGGCCGGCAAAACTGAATTCAACGACGCCGATCCCAATGAAATAACCAGGATACGCCAATCTACCGATGTCACCCTGAACGCAGAGGGCACGGTCACCATCAAAGTCTTGATATCTTACCTGCTGAGGTAAACAGGATTTGAATATCCTGTAAATCGAATCGATATTTTATTACCGTTTTTATTTCGCCCCGAGCCGGCGGACCGGAAAGGTCCGATATCGACTCGGGGCGTTTTGGTTTGGAAAAGTACCGGATTAAAATACCGGCCCGAAAGACCGCTCCCACTCCAAAAATACTGGAGTGAAACGGGGAAAAATTTACCTCCCCATTGGCGGATGTCCCAACTTGTCCCAACTTGTCCCAAAATGTCCCAACATGGCGTTGGGATTCTTACTATTTTTGAAGTAACCCAACCGAGAAAAGATTTAATCCTACGGCTGTTCAAAAGATCAATCCGGTATTTGGAACACATAATTCTAACGCCCAGGGAATACTCATACGGATAGTGAGTAGAATTCCCATTTTAATACCGGATTGATTTTTTGAATATAGCTGACTAGAAGAATGAATCGATGCGCGTCGTAGCCGATCCATCGACGGCTTGGTGTTCGGTGGGAGGAGTTGATTTATATAAAATTTATACTTATGAAAAAACTGACTTATTCTGAAATGCAAGTACTCTCAGGTGAAGGTTGGTGGACAGCAGCTGGATTTTCGTGTTTTGTCGCCGGCCTGGGAACTGCTGCTGTAATTGGATCTGGTCCTTTTGCTCCTGGCACTGCGATGCTAGTTGGTTGGGGACTTGGAACAGCTATTGGAACTTGCGCAGGTTTAGCATATAAAGCATCTTCCAACACTTCAACGGCATAGTCACCCCAAATCTCTTTATTTTCTGAATACACCCCCATTTATTCGCTTCAAAAAAAATTGTTTTCTATGAAAAAGTTAAGTTCCGTGGAAATCCAATCACTTATCGGAGGAAATTTTTTGGATGGCTATTGTGGTGGAGCTGGACTCGCAACTATCGGAAGAGCCATATTAAAAAGCAGCCTAAAAGCAGCATTCGGCGGTCCTGTTGGATGGTTTCTGGCAGCTAGCGATATAGCCTGCGCAGGATATGGCGTTTACGGAATGATAAAAAATTGGTAACCATTCCAATGTGCAGTTTCAATGAATCAATGTAAATACAATTATTGAGGAGTTAAAGAAAGTGTCTCATTTGGTTTTGAACTTGCAATTCAAATCATTTTAGGCACTTTCCTGAATTTCCTTGATATAAAAATTGTCTCTTGAAAGGAAAAACTACAATTATGGAAAATTTTAAGAACATTGACTTCTTATCAATGCTGATTGCATCTTGTTGCCTGACCTTGTATTTCTTGTTTCACTTTGGCATTTCGAAGTTTCCACCTAAAGTAGCATTCACCTTTTTATCCATTACGTTCATTATATTTTCAATATATGCTTTGAAGGCTATAATTGGGAAATTTAAAGAAAATTAACATTCTGTTCTAGTCCCTGATGAACTTGGTAAAGTCTCTTAAACCAAATGTCAAAACTGACAGATTCAAAAATGTTCTTCTTTTTGTGATCGGAGGAGTAGGTTTGTTCTTTCGAAATCCCGAATAAACGGATCGACATGAAAAACATCGCCCCCTATTCACCATTCTTGTTGCTGTCTGCAATCACCGGTATTTGGGATCAGGTAGAAATCTGCCTCGGAAAACAAAAGGAAAAAAAGAGTAAATTCATCCCTGAACCAAGTTTAAGTGACCGTATGCCCACAGCCCGGACCATCAACGAGGTCATTGCCCATCTGGACGAAATCATAGAGGACACCGCTCGCACGCGCAGCCGCCTGGGGTATTTTCCTGCGCTGTACCGGAAAGTCACGGTCAAAGTGAAGGAGGGCATCGCCGCCGGCCGCTTTGAAGACGGGCCGCGGATGGAGCGTCTCGACGTGCACTTCGCCAACCGCTATCTGGAGGCCTACGATGCCTTTCATGCCGGCGAAGCCGTCACTCAATCCTGGCGCCTGGCCTTTAATTCCGGCAGCCACTGGTGGCCGATCGTGCTGCAACACCTCCTGTTGGGGATGAACGCCCATATCAACCTGGACCTGGGCATCGCTGCGGCGGAAACGGCGCCCGGCAATCAGCTGCCCGCGCTGCGCAATGATTTCAACACCATTAATGATATTCTGCACCAGCTCATCGATGAAGTACAGGAGGAGCTTGCCGAAGTCTGGCCACTCCTGCGCCGATTAGACCTCGTTGCCGGCAACCTGGACGAGCTGCTCTCGCGCTTCGGCATCGACCTGTCGCGCGATAAGGCCTGGGCCGTGGCCGAGGAGTTGAGCACGCTGCCGCCCGAACAGCGCTCCGCCGCTATTGAGCAAATAGATAAAGGAGTTTTTGATTTCGGCCAAAAGGTGCTGGGGCCTCCCAAATTCTGGTTTCGAATGGGGCTGATGCTGGTGCGCCTGGGCGAACGGCAAGCAGTAGACCGGGTGATCAGTATTTTACGATGAACTGATAAATAGAGTTGTTTTAAGCCAGCCATTTTTTTTAAAAAAATAACTGGAAGACAATGTATCCGATTATGGCCAGAAAGAGAGGAACAAAGGCATAACTGGCGTACTTGCGCATGTTGTTGTTACCAAAAATAAGACAAAAGGCATATTTCACCAGGGTATTGGCAAAGGCGGCGATCATCACAGCTGCCGCAGCTACCGACAGCCCCACCGATTCCTTTCCGTAATTGGCCATAGATATAGTGATAGCATCAATGTCGGTCAGGCCCGAGATGCCGGCCGCCAGATACACGCCTTCGTCACCGTATCTGCTTTCTGCGTAGCCGACCACAAACTGAATGACTACATATATGAGCGCAAAAATAAGTGCTTCTTTAAAGTTGATAGGGTTACTGATCTCATGCTCTGTGGCGGGCGCACTTTCCTGCTCTTTTTTGCCGACGAAATATCCCAAGCCTATTCCCAGCAAGCCAATGATTAGCACCGGCGCCCACAGGGCCTGGAAAAGCGTTATGTTGAGCAGCAGCAACCAAATCAGTAATCGGGGAAACATAATGGAAGAGGCCAATACAACCGCCGAAGCCTGTATTGCTCCTCCCTTACTGCTCCGGCCGCTCTGCCGGGAAAAAAACCAGGCCGTGGCCGTGCTGGAAGCAAAACCACCAAGGATTCCGGTCAGGATCACCGATCGCCGGTGATCGATAAACTTACTGAGAAAATAGGCCACAAAGTTGAGCGCCACGAAAATGGAAACGATCAACCAGATTTTGTAGGGGTTGAATACATTGTAGGGACCAAAATCTTGATTTGGCAAGAGCGGGAGAACCAGGGCAGTGATAATCACAAAGTAAATAATGGAAAAGATATCACTTTGCGACAATTGTCGTACCACTGCGTGCAACCGAATCTTCAGGGTCAGCAAAGTAGTGACGATTACCGCCACGGTAACCGCCAGGTGATAGCTCTTAGCGAATACCAGACTACCCAAAATAAAGGTGATGATCAGCGAAAACTCCGTGGTCGTCCCGGCATCCTGCCGCTGAGTCCGGTGATAGGACAATCCTACCAGGATCATCACCCCGACAAACGCAGCCACGTAAATGAGAAAAGAGTATTTTTCAGAAAGGAATAAGGTCAGATAACCGAGCAGCCCCACAATGGGGAAAGTACGCACCCCGGCGAATAGTCGCTCGTCCTTTTGCTGCTTCGAATATTCCCGTTCCGCTCCCAACAGAATGCCTATAGCCAACACGATCAGTAATTCCTTGATCGCATTCAATAACTGGGCATCCCATTCAATGTTTTCCAAAAATTCCATACACAAGCCTCAGGGGCCATCGGATCATTTGTTTTTAGTTAAAAAAGATACGACGAGTAAGATTAAATGCTGGTGATATTTGTCAATACCCCTGCAATAACCTTATCTTTATTGTTGACTAATATAAATTATAATAACATGAAATCAGTAACGACTTATTTTCTTGCGCTCATGACTATCCTTCTCTTTTCCTGCTCCCCGGATAAACAACCGGAAGAGAAGAGTCAGCAACCTGATCCTAACGTTCCTCTGCTAAATACCAATCAGAACAGTAGCGCCGACGCGGGAGGCGTACAGCACTACGTCTGCCCCAACAATTGCGAAGGCAGCGGCGCCTCGGTAGCCGGGGTTTGCCCGACTTGTGGCTCGGAATACCAACACAATGCGCTTTATCACTCAGCCAGCAATACGCCGGCTCAACCGGCGCCCGACTATACGCAAATGAACAAAAGTCCGCTGTTTAAAGATGCCCAGGCCAATCAGTCGCAATCGACTATTCAAACAAGCTCTGAGGCCGGAGGTACAGCTGGCGTCCAACACTACGTCTGCCCCAAAGGCTGCGCCGGTAGCGGCGGAGACAACTCCGGAACCTGCCCCACCTGCGGCACGGAATATCAACACAACTCGGCTTACCACGCCACTAATCAAAATACTACGATAGACCCCAGTCAGGCTCAACCCGCCGCCTCATCCCAAAATGCCGCCGGGGAATACCACTACATCTGCTCTAACGGATGTTCAGGGGGCGCTGCCGCTTCAGGCAACTGCTCCCAGTGCGGCGCCGCACTGGCGCATAATTCGGCGTTCCATCAGTAACGCCTGGCAACAAACTTAGAATCGCGTTCCAGGGAGGCATGGAGGCTGAAAAGATAAGCCATCAGGATACAGCCGCCATGCCTCCACTCTTTCTGGCTTCTTCACCGGAAATTCATACCCCAAAATGGGAAGTGACCGCCTATGATTTTCCCCATGGAGAATACTATCCTGTTAGCTTGAAACCCGTGAAAAAATTTTGATCTACCCCTTGACTTTCTTACGTAAACATCATACCTTGTAACAAATTATTCTCAAGCGCTTCGACAAAGATCTCCTTCGAAAAAATTTTCCTCTTCAGCTGGTAATCCAGGCGGTTACGCCCCAACTGGCAATGAACCCTGTGCAAGGATTTTTCCATTGTTAACCCTATAATCCATAACGCATGGTTCACTATCAATTTGAAGAAATTTTCTCCGAGGTCCGGAGAAGGTGCGAGGCAATGTCCGTACTGCAACGTTTTGCCAAAGAGCAAGTCCGGGTAATCCGGACGGCCGAGGCGATTCGCGAGATTGTAGAACCCCTTCGGGACCGGAACGACCGCTGGATAGAACAGGCCGACGGCAGCAGCCGGCCCGGCGTGGCTATCGACCGCCAGGATCTGCTGGAGGAAGTCAGACAAACCCTGGGTCGATCCTTTAACGAGACGGCTTTCGAGGATGCCCTGCGGCTCTGCACGGTCAACCGCCGTGATCGCATCCAGTACTACGATGTATGGCGGGGCTTGCAGGACCTGGTTTATGGCTACTACCGCCAAACCGAACGGGCACAATACATCCGGCACTACTTCGACCTGCTTTACCAGCAATCTATCGGGGACTTGCGCACCGCCCTGACCCAGGCCGACCCCCAGTTCTATCTGTATCGCGATCCAAAGACCGGCGCGGTACGACTGGGTCAGCTTATCGATTCCCGATCACGCGTCGACTTTCATTACCACTACCGGGCTGTTTACGGAGTAGAACCTGAATACATCAAACTCAAAGAGGGAAAATACCTGTATTTTGACAGCCCGGATATCCGGGATTAAGTCAGCCCTTTCTCCTGCTGCATTTCCATATGTACGGCTCTTCCGTGACGAATGACGATCTCCGGCAGCGCCTTAATGTCCGAAAGAGAAGTCCGGAAGTTGACGATACAGGATCGCAGCAGGTAATTGCCTTTTATTAAGGCGTTGGAGACAAAAGCTTCTCCGCTATCCTGCAGGCGATTCACCAATTCGCCATTCAAGCGGTTGAGGTACTGCTGCCCTTCGACAGAATCCTTATCCCATCCGGGGGGAACATAACGGAAGGTTGTCACACTCAATGACCTCGAAAAAGCTTCCAGTTCAGTAGAGTTCTTTATCTTTTTGTACAGTGTATCAGCTAGTTCGATATCTTCCCGGATCATACGGACATAGCCGCTGCGCCCCGATTGACGAATAGCCAGCCACACTTTCAGGGCCCGGAAGCCTCGGGAGTTTTGTAATCCATATTCGTAAAAGTTCAGACCGGGATCTTCAGCATCACCCTCAAAGTTGTAGTATACCGGCTGGTAACCGAAAGTATCTCTCAGATGATTGGGATTGCGAACCAGTACGCAGCCTGCCTCCAGCGAGCTGTACAACCACTTATGCGGATCCAGCGCAATAGAATCCGCCAGGGAAAGACCATCAAATAATTCGGTAAGCTCCGGTAATAGGGCCGCCGGTGCACCGTAGGCGCCGTCGACATGCAGCCAAAGCTTGTACTGCCGGCAAATGCGGGCGAGGTCAGCCAATGGATCGACCGCGCCGGTGCTCACCGTACCCGCCGTACCTATCACCAGGAAAGGCTGATGCCCTTCTAAAAGATCGGTGCGCATCCGGCGCTCTAAGGCAGCAGTATCCATACGCTGTTGCTCATCCGATTCAATCCAGCGGATGGCATCGGTACCCTGCCCGAACAAGTCGGCTGCTTTCTGCACCCAGGTATGGGTTTCTTCTGAACAATAGACGAGCAGCGGGCGCTTATCTTTCAGACCCTTCTTTCGTATATCATGATCGGCACGGGCACGGCGGGCCGTCAGATATCCGATATAATTCGCCATGGCCCCGCCACTGACAAATAAGCCGCCACTATCCCGGGAATAGCCAATCATCTCCGCAATCCATTGCACCGTTTGACGTTCGATTTCGGTCGCCATTGGAGACAAGGCGTAGGCTCCTACATTGGGATTGACCATGGAGGCCAGTAAATCCCCTAAAGCACCGATCGGTGCTCCAGAAGCCGTGATGTATCCCATAAAACGGGGATGACCGTTGAATAAGGAATGTTCCGTCAGCAAAGTCGCCGCTTCCTCCAGCAGCTTACCCGCTGGTGCTCCCTTTTCCGGCAAAGATTCCTGCCCCAGAACGGCGCGAATTGCGGAAGGTGCTTCCCCGGTGGTTACCGGCTTCTTGGGTAACGCTTTAAGTAATTCGGCCATGCGATCAACTAAAGCGTAGCCGGCATTCCGGAATTCCTCCGGCGACATATCCAACGGGCTGATCCGTTTGCGGGTGAAAATCTTGGGCAACATATTGCTTGCTGTTTCTTTGTTAAAGGTATACTGACGCCTGCGGTCAGCATGCCGACATTTATCGTCGGCATATACCCACTTAATTAGTTGGAGAGGTTTCTCAAACCAATTTACGTCGAGTATAGTTGCTATTCAGCTCAGTTCGGCTATTCCAAATATAGCGCTTTTCACACCCACCGCTTTGTACTCCTTATCACGTTGCTGTTTTCACTTAGAGAATAGTCCTGGAAGTGAGCTGGAAGCGAATTCAACCAATGATGCGAAATACCCGTTATTAATTTTAAATCAACAACAAAACGATGATCCGATTATTCAGCACATTTTTCTTGATTACGCTATTCGCCTTTACCCTCCGTGCACAGGAACAAGAGGTCGCCACTCAGTGGAACAGCTGGTGGATGTATTTCGGCAATCACCGGCTTTCTGAAAAGTGGAGCCTGCATACGGAATACCAGTGGCGGCGTTCCGATGTAATCAAAGACTGGCAACAATCTCTGGCACGCGTAGGCATGGATTACCGAACCAGCGATAATGCCATGGTCACCGCAGGCTACGCCTGGATCGTCAGCTTCCCCTATGGCCAACAACCCATCGACTTTACCAGTGACGAACACCGCATCTGGCAGCAACTCATCCTCACTCAACGCAGCGGCCGCTTCAATTTCCAACACCGTTACCGCCTTGAACAACGATGGCTGGAAGAAGTGGAAGCCAGTGATAGCGGGGACCCCGTCAGCACCGGACGACGCTACCAGAACCGGGCCCGCTACCGCTTGTTCGTAGCTATCCCCTTCAATCAATTACGTATGGGCCCCGGCGCCTGGTTCCTGGGGCTATACGACGAAGTGTTCCTCGGCTTCGGCAAAAATGTTTCCAAAAAAAACATACTGGACCAGAACCGCCTCTACAGCGCTCTGGGCTATCAGTTTAATGAACACGGCAACCTTCAGCTAGGCTATCTCTTCCATCAAGTATTCAAAGGAGACGGTATACGGCGGGAGGATAATCATACCCTGCAGGTGGCGCTGACGTATAATTTTGATTTCAGGGGGTAGGTAGACGCCTTGCCTGTTCCTTGCTGGAATTAACGGAAAAAATATTCGTGTCGCAGCCCGCAACGAGCACTGAAACAAGCAATCAGCCACCGGTGAGTAGAAAAGGTACACCGGCAAGGACGCCCAACTCCCGCAGGGATACTCCTCGAGAAGGAGAAACGCGTGGAACGAAATCGGACAAAGCCCCCGGAACCGAAGCCCGGCAGAGAAGAATGCCCGCCGGCGCCCCCTCCCAACGGAGTGCCCCTTCCTGCAGCGAAAAACACCGGAAAAGAGATACTGAAAAGCGCAGCGACAGCGATGCCGGTGAGCGAAAGCGGCCAGAACGATGGATCAGCAGCCAGCTCAACGTCGCCTTTGACACCACTCTGGTGGCCCTACTCGTCGGCCTGGTGCTCAATTTCTTCTATCACCGCTAGCTGGAAGACCTAGATACCTTCTTTTCGCGCTCCAGGACATATGTGATTGATAACCTGATCAGCCGGATTTATAAAGGATGAGCAGAGTAGAAAGCAGCAGCAGGAAATATTTTTATTAAAAACTCATCGAAAATGAACATCTTACCCCGTTAATCTTGTGTAAAAGGAGAAATTTGAACCAAAAAAAGAAGTATGGCCGACAAGAAAAATAAGAAAGAAAAAGATCCTTTGTTCCCTGACTTTCTGGACAATGAGGAACAATACGACGAAGCTAAGGACTTCTGGAAAGAGGAGATCGACGAATGGTCCGACGCCTATGATTTTCCTGTAGAAATGAATTATCAGACAGAGGAAGAGGAAGATGAAGACGGCAATCCCATCTTCGATGCCTATTTTCCGTCCCATGGCAAATCCCTGCGTATCAATCAATACGATCCCGATGACGAGGATGCACCGGAGTTCGACGTATCTTTTGAGGAAACGGAGCTGGAGGGTCTTGACGATCCCATCGACGAGATGACGATCGATCTCATTCTCAACGAAGAGAATGCACGCCGCACCCGTCACTTACTGCGCTCCTGGACAGAGGCCGATATGGATCCGGAGCAAATGGAAGCGTGGATGGAGGAAGAGGAGTAGAAAAAGAATTTAATGCGAATTAAAATGAGGCTGTCTCTTTTCACCGTAGTTCTTTTGAGACAGCCTCATTTTAGAAAAAATCTTAGCGGACTCTCTCATATTCCTCAAAGGAAATCATGCGCCGCTGTTCTCCATCCCAAAGCTTGTGTCGCATACACTTCAGGCTTTCACGAAAAGTGATCGTGGTAACATACTTATTCAGGATGGGATTATCTCGTGTGCAGGCTTCGAGATGGTAATTCGGTATACGTGAATTGAGGTGATGAATGTGATGTAATCCGATATTCCCCGTAAGCCATTGGAAGAGTTTGGGCAGTTTGTAGTAAGTGCTGCCGCGAATAGAGGCCAGCAAATGATCCCACTCCTCTTGTTTTTCATTATAGTTCTCCTCGTGCTGATGTTGAATATAGAAGAACCAAAAAGCAATTACCCCGAAGATCAACAAAACGGGGACGTGTACCAATAACAACTGTTTCCATCCGAGCAACACAGCCAATGTTCCGTAGACCAGAACAAACATCACATTATTGATAATATGAGAACGCCGGATTTTCTTCCATCCCTTCAGTTTGAGAAAAGGATAGCGCAGAGAGATAGTTAGATAGACAACGGGAGCAATCATGAACTGTACAATAGGATGCCGGAAAACGCGATAGCGAATCTTTCCCCATTTGGAGCGATTACGGTATTCTTCTGTTGTCAGATAGAATATATCCCCCATTCCCCTGTGTTCCAATTGTCCATTATGAGCATGGTGGTGGCTGTGGGAGCGGCTCCAGTATTTGTAAGGTATGGTGCTAAAGAAGCTGGCGACGAAACCGATGGCGTCATTCCACTTTCTGGATTTCAAAAAGGATTGATGCCCGCAATCGTGCTGGACGATAAAGATGCGCACCAGGAAAAAGGCCGTTACGACCGCCAGACCGAGCGTGATCAGATAGGACCAGTTGAGACTGAAGTACATCAGCACCCAAAGGCCTATAAAAGGAAGAAAGGAATTGAGCAGTTGAATAATAGCTTTTCTGGTATTGGGTATTTGATAGTCTTTTATCATTACCCGCCAGTTCTTGAGGGTTTCTTTCAGATGATGGTTGTTCATTAAATATTATTTAACGGCCGATGCGATGAGAAGGGCATCAACCGGATGGATCAGATTCAATCCAGGAAAGGCAAACTAAAATCATCTGTTAATGACTACAGTAGGAGTCGGCTGAAGAGTATTGACAGCAGATAGTATTTTATGTTATTCCCTCGATTGGTTAGCGCTATTACTAAGTGAAGCGCTCCGTTTTATCTCAAATGTAAAATATCCCGAAGGATGGCAGATCCCCGGCGTAAAATACCGGGCATCTGCCTCCAGCGGGAAAGAATTATCGCTTTACAGGAAGCTTATGCTTACCATCTGTTATTAGAGCTGCGGTTTTCCTTACGGGGTTCCGCCTCTTTGACGACGATGGTACGGCCGTCCAGTTCCGTGTCATTCATTTGGTTAATAGCCGTACGTGCATCGTCATCGTTATCCATTTCAACGAAACCGAAGCCTCTGGAACGGCCGGTAAACTTGTCTGTAATGACTTTGGCAGAAGAAACTTCTCCGAATTCTTCGAAGGCTTCCTGCAGGTCTTCACTTTGGGTATCGTAATTCAGTCTTGCAACAAAAATGTTCATCTCAAAAAATTAAATAAGTAAAAATTGACCGGACCTTCCGAGTAGTGAGCGGCATTACGCTTCTGTCTTTAAACAGAAGGCTGTAAAGACCAGCACCTTATAAACGAAGGGCCAATCCGACAACAGTAAAATTTAACGGGAAAATTTAGTTCTTACAAACGCTGAGGAGAGAAGAAAAAATCTGCAAGTTAAGTGATGCTCATTGCCATTTAAAAAACTGGATCCATTCATCCGTCAGTCTATAAAACAACTTAAACTCAATTTAGTTCCGTCGAATATTTCTTTGGTACTTTTTTCAGTAGTTTCTCAGGTATGGTGTATACAATAAAACCACGATTCCTTCTGAACTCGCTGCGCGATCATTCCGGATTTACCCTGTGGAACTCGCAGGGCGATCATTCCACAGGATAAAGATCCGGCATCAAGCCTCCACCACCTTTCCATCCGGATATTTCGCAAAGCGCCCCTTCTCTCGCGGATGCACCTGATCGGGGCGGGGCCAGGGCCAACCGCCAAACTGGGTGCGCTGGAATTCATTCATCACCTCTTGCACTTCGGCGCGGGAGTTGGTTACGAAGGGGCCGTACTGCACGACGGGCTCATCAATCGGCCGGCCCTGAAGGAGTAGTAACTGACTTTCCTGCGGGCCGTTTTCGAGTACTACTTCCCGATGGGTCCGCAGCTCAACGGCGAGATTGGACGCTACTTCCTGATCAGCGATTTTCATCTTTTCCCCATCGAAAAAATACAGGCTACGCTTGATCCCTTCCGACGCTGCCGGAAGCGTCCATCGGGCATAAGGCGCCATGCGAAGGGTCCAGATGGCGACTTCGTTAGCGGGGTCGGCGGCCCAGGAATCGGGAGCGGGCGGCGGGGCCTGCACCTCGCCGAGCCGGCCGGCGGCAAGTGTCACTTCGGTGGTATTGCCCTGCCCATCACTTGTTTTTAACGTTGGGATGTTATCCGCCCAAAGCATGGCAAAATGAGGCTCGACTTTTTTTTTGGCCCGTGGCAGGTTCAGCCAGATCTGGAAAAGCTCGACCGGGTTCTTTTCGTCTTTCTTTAAGAGGGGAAACATCTCCGAGTGCTGCACGCCCTTGCCGGCGGTCATCCACTGCACGTCACCGTTGCCGAAGCGACCGGCAGCGCCCAGCGAATCGGCATGGTCGATAAAGCCCTTACGGCAAATGGTCACGGTTTCAAAGCCGCAGTGCGGATGCGCGGGAAAGCCGGGAACAGTGCGCCCGTGATACATACGCCAGCCGTCTTTGGTAACAAAATCATTGCCCAGGGTGCGGCCCGTCAAGGAGGCGTCGGGGCCCATATGCTCATTGCCTTCCGGAAAAAGATCATCGTGATGAACACAAAAGATAAAGGGATCGCTGGTTTCCCAGGGAAAACCCAGCGGCTTAATGCGAATGATAGCGTTGGAACTCATATAAGTATTGTTTTGTGAAATACAATTCTACCAGAGGTTTTGTTCTATTCAGTGTTTAAACGTCAATAATCCGGTGAAATGAATCAAGGATTACTTGTCACCAATTCTAAGCCTGAAGCTGAAATACCGAGCATATCCCTTTACCCGCTACCTATACACCAGCCAGGCCGTCGCCCGTGTCGCCCGGTCGGCCCGAAAGCGAATCCAGCGCGCCTGGAAACTGCCGGGGAAGGCATATTCGAAGATTTCCCCCGGCGCCAGGGTGACTTCCCGATAGGTCATCCAGGGCCCGTGTCCGACAGGTTCCACTTCGATCCGGAAGGTGACGGGCTCTTCAGCATCATGCGAAAGCGAGAGGCTTCGTTCGTCGTAAAACCCGATGAGATAGGGATCGGAAGCTTCACCCGCCTCAATTGGTGTATTTTTCCAGGGCCCGCCCCGGCCGGTCGGTTTGCCCATTTTCCAAATGTCGTCAATGACGCCGGCCCAGACAGCAGCTTTGCCGTCATCGGAAACGATAATGTGCGGATTATCCTCCCCGGCCGCCGGATCGACGCCCGTCATCAGCAGCAGGCCGCGGTAACTGGCGTAGTCATGGATGCGGAAAGGATGGGAGCTCACCGGGCGCAGCTTGGCGAAGCCGTCGGCATTTTCGGCGGGCAGTTCATAGAAGGCGCCGTGGCAGTGCAGCAGGTCGCGCTCGGTAGCCACCTCGCGGGCGATGCGCAGCATTCCGGCATCTGTAAGACCCGTGAATGCTTCCGCCCCCAGGGGCAGACGCCAACGGCGTTCGCGATCATCCACGATGAGCACGGAGGCGCTGTCGATGGTAATGACGTTTTCGGGAATGGCCAGCTTTTGCCGGATATATTGCTCCCTTTCCGTATCCTCTTTACGACGCAGTTCCAGTTTTTCATTCAGTTCATAGTATCCCTTAGGAATGACCTCAGCGCCGTCAAATTGCACAGCGGCGAGGCCCAGCGTCCGTCGGTTATCGCCTAATCCGTAGAGCAGCCCTCCTGTCGCCCGATCATTTTCCACGCGCGCCAGTCCGCGAAACGAGGGACCAGGCATCGTGGATCGCGGCTCCTCGCCGGCGTAGTAGAAATGGGCGGTAAGGCGGCCATCCTCATGAGGACGCAGTCGAATCCATTCTCCTGGCGCATCAGCGGGGAAAGCAATCTGTTGCGTTTGTCCCGCTTTTACCGGGGCAGTTTGTAGCCTTTCCCAATTCCCGTCGCCTTGCCGGTCCACCTCGAAGGTCAAATTTACCGGCTGATCGCTTTCATTGAATATCCAGCAGGAGCGCAGTGGCCAGCCGGCAAAGAGGAAGGGTTCGGAGGAGGCGCCTGCCTTCACATCTTCCCGCAGCCAGACCGCCCCCTCCGCCGTGGTGGGGCCCAGCTGGTCAGGCAATTCCGGACTTGTGAACCACAGGTTGGAATTTGACTGCCCGGGGCCGCCGATATCGCCCTTTATCGTCCGGGTATTGAGAAATTCCTTGCGGGCCGAATCATCACAGCCGAAGACCAGCCGGTCGTTCCAACGCGCAAAGTCACCGATCACCTTCAGGTAGGCCGAGCGCGGGCGGATACCGGCGGATTTGGAGGAAGAAAAGGTTTTCGGAAAACGCCAGAACATGCCGTGCATGGTCATCAGGTAATCGGGCTGCTCCGGCGTGCCCACGTCACGGATACGCGGCCACTCGGTATTCCAGCCGTGGGCCCCGTCGTAGCTGTGGCTGGCCTTGGGCAGCCGGTAGAAGGACCAGTGATCATTGTCGCGGACGCCGAGAACAACCGATTTGTGGTCCCATCCTGTTGCCCAGATAGGATCAGTGGCGGGATTGGAGTTGCCGTATATGCCGCCGGGGCCGGTCACTTCGACGAACTGGTTACGGCGCACCGTAGTCCATTGCTCCCCGTCCCACTCCGCCAGCACACCGGCTTCGATGTCGAATTTTCGACGAGCCTCTGGAGAAGCTTCGCCATTGTTGGAATACACCAATCCCCCCTGGCCGGAATAGAGTCCCTTACCGTGGGCGCCGGGCAACAGGTCGGTCGGGCCGGCTTCCCGGCCATTACCGTCTTCGTACAGGGTATGCACTTCCAAGGTGTGGACGTCAACTTCGTAAAACCCCTCCTCCATCGTCGCATAGTAAAGCTTATTCTCCGGATCAGTCAGGTGCCGGGCATTCCCCGTATGGCGCCCCGGCATGCGATCGTAGGGGATCACACGCACCTGTCGCTGCGAACCGATGGCGTAAGGACCGATAAACAACTGCCCGCTTTCGCGATGGATCATCCGGTTGGCAGGCGTGCCGCCAACACTTTCGGAGCGGACAATGCGCTCCAATGCAGGGGTGATTTCGTAGAGTTTATCCGAAGAGCCGTTGGGCAGATGCGGACCGTAAGTGATGGCCCATAAGCGGCCGGCCCAGGGTACGACAGCACCGGTACCGCACTCATCTTCGCCGTTGTAAAAGGCCAGGTGGGGGTAGATGCCGCTGAGTTGGGGAAATCCCGGCTCAGTGCTTTCTTCGGATCCGGAAGGCCCCCGGCAGGAGCCGGCCAGGAAGAATATCCCCAGTAGCAAAAAGAACCTTCGTTTCATGAAATGCAGGGCTTTTATATTGATTTAGCACCTGCCTAAGATAAAAGATTAGTGGAAAGTAAGTAAATGATCATTGGGAAGTTTGGAGGAAAAACCAGGAAACACGGGACATGGAGAAAGAGAATCAGCCATTGATCATTGGAGGTCGCCGGCCATTGTCGATCTCCCGGTCTTCGTGTCTCCTAATCTTCTTATCTCTTCAGGTGAAAATAGAATTGCAAATGCAATCAATCCCTGAGGTGGATAGCATATATACAGTTACTTACACCGGTGCCGATTCTGGCTGATGGAGGCACACATCAGCTTCGCCGATGAACCGCAGGAGAAGGTCATCAGGCACTACTTCTCTATTTCGCAAACAGTGACAAGTGATGGTGAGTGTTTCCATAAAGCAGCTCCAACGAAGCTAAAGAATAACGCTCCCAAAGAACATCCTCTTCTCTTCATACGTTAACAAAAGCCTTAATATAACAGCCAGTATGGGTAACGATCGATGGTAAAGCAGCTTTACCCGCTTTCTGCCTCAGACAAGTGAAAGTTGGATTTCGTTCTATTTCCATCAAATAATCTCCCGACACATGCTTCCTTCCAACCTGAAAAAAAAAGAAAACTTTCCGATGGGTTGTTCTGTCTTTACTTCTCGTATTAACCAGCAATCCCGCCTGGTGGATTCAGAAAACGAATACTGCCACCGGCAAAGCCACTACTGAGCGTGACTCTTCTTCCATCGTCTCCCTTTACCTGGATAATTACCAGGATGAGGCCCTCCGTGTTTCAGAATCTTCCGGCATTCCTCATTCCATCATACTGGCTATGGGCGGACTGGAATCCGGCTGGGGCACCAGCGAACTTGCCACCGAAGCCAACAACCATTTCGGCATCAAAGGCAACCCGGAAGAGGAACCGGTGTATTGGATTTTTACCGAGGAAAGCCAGACAGACAGGCCGGCATCTCTGAACAGAGCAAGCTTTCGCAAATATCCGAATGTGCTGGCTTGTTACAAGGACCTGGCCCGGCACCTAAGGGAAAATAAGCGATACAACTGGCTCTTCCGCATTCCGAAGCACCGTTTCGACCGCTAGGCTATTGGCTTGGAGGTTTCGGGATACGCAACCGATCCCGATTATGGGGAAAAGTTAATAGGTATTATCAAGGAGCATAAGTTGTACCTGTATTGACGGGGCTATCCCGTCATCGAGGAAATAGCCTGATTTCGGTAGCGGCGCGCCAGTTCACCGAGTTGTTTGTTCTCGTGCAGAAATACCGGGCTGTTGCTTAGCGAGTCGAGCAGGTCCGCCGCCCGGCGTTAGGCGCCCTGTTCCTGATAGATCAGCCAGTTGCTGTTTTCCCATTTCTTTCCTTTTTGTATTTTACGGGTTTGGATTATGAAGTGAGTTAAACTTTCAAACACACAAAAGGCTTTTCATGAAAAAAATCTTATTTCTGCCTCTTCTCCTGGTTTTATGCATCAGCAATTTCTCTCAACTGGCTGCACAAAGCGATAATGACATCTGGGAAAAACTCGAAGCCATCGCCGTCATCGATCAAAAGGTGATGATGCCCATGCGCGACGGCATACGGCTGGCCACCGATATCTACCGGCCCAAAACCGATGAGCCGGTACCGGTCATCTTTGTACGTACCCCTTATAACTTCAATTCCTGGGGCGACGGCGAGCGCAGAAGCCGCAGCGCTCAGCGCGCCTACGAGGCCGTGAAGCGCGGCTATGCCTACGTGGTGCAAAACGAACGCGGGCGCTACTTCTCCGAAGGGCAGTGGGACATTCTCGGCGTACCACTCACCGACGGCTATGACGCCTTCAGCTGGATGAAAGACCAGCCCTGGAGCAACGGCAAGATCGGCACCTACGGCTGCTCTTCTACCGCTGAGTGGCAAATGGCTGTCGCCGCCCTCGATCATCCTTCACACGCCGCCATGGTTCCCATGGGCTACGGCGCCGGTGTAGGTCGCATAGGCGACTACTACGAGCAGGGTAACTGGTACCGCGGTGGCGCCCAGCAGATGCTTTTCACGGCCTGGCTCTACGGGGTGGAGCACGATAAGTTCAAACCCCGCATTCCCCCCGGAGCGACACAGGAAGACCTGATCCGCCTCTCGCGCTACTACGACCTGGCCCCCGAAAATCCACCGGTGGACATGTCGGAGGCACTGAGCCATCTGCCCGTTTCCGGCATTCTGAAGAACGTCAACGGCAAATCGGAGATCTACGACAAGATGATCCGCCGCAAACCCAATGATCCGGCCTGGTACGAGGGCGGCCTTTACCACGACGATATGGGTTTCGGCGTACCGAGCTTCTGGTTCTGCTCCTGGTACGATGTCTCCATCAGCCCCAACCTGGCTCTCTTCAATCACGTGCGCAACAACATTGACGATCCGGAAGTGGCCGACAACCAGTACCTGGTCATCGCCCCTACCCTGCACTGCGCCTATACGCGCGCTACCGAGAACACCATCGTCGGCGAACGCAGTGTCGGTGATGCCCGGCTCAATTACGACGAGCAGATCTACGCCTGGTTCGATTTATGGCTGAAAGGCGAGGAGAATGGTTTCAAGGAAAAAACGCCCCGAGTACAGTACTACACGATGGGCCTCAACCAATGGCAGCACGCCGAACAGTGGCCTCCTAAGGAGGCCGAAATGACGACGTTCTACCTATCGAGCGGCGGCCAAGCCAACAGCCTCTACGGGGATGGAAAACTCAGCACGACGAAAGCCGGCGAAAACAGCTCACCTGACAGCTTCACCTACGATCCGATGAATCCCGTTCCCTCCTACGGCGGCAACGTCTGCTGCACGGGCAACGCCATCCAGGGCGGCTCTTTCGATCAGCAAGCCATGGAAACCCGCCACGACATCCTCGTCTACACCTCCGAACCGCTGGAAGAAGGGGTGGAAGTATCGGGCTTTATCGAGAGCACCCTCTACGTCGCTTCGGACGCCAAGGACACGGATTTCACCATCAAATTGATCGATGTCTATCCCGACGGCCGCGCCTACAACCTGGACGAAACCATACAGCGCGCCCGCTACCGCGAGGGCTACGACAAGGAGGTATTTATGGAGGACGGCGAGGTGTACCAACTGAACCTGACACCCATGTCTACCAGCAACTACTTCGAAAAGGGCCACCGCATCCGCATCGAAATTTCGAGCAGTAACTTCCCACGCTTTACGCGCAACCTGAATACGGGCGGGAATAACTTTGACGAGAAAGAAGGGGTGGTAGCAAACAATCAAATTCATCACAGCGCTGAATTCCCGTCGCAGATACGGCTGCCGGTCGTCAAACGGGATCATACGCCGGGGAAATAATGCCAATTCGAAAGTTAGAGACCGTCTCATAAGTTACTTCGCAACTTATCACACAGAATATTTCACCACAGAGTCACAGGGTACACAGAGAAAATTTCCTCTGTAATCTCAGTGTGCTCTGTGGTGAAATAAAATTTACCGCTTTTTTTCATTGTGGTTCTTAAAAGCCTTTACCTCAGGAAAGCGTCAATCGCCGCATTTACCGCCTCCGGTTCTTCTACCGAAGAAGTATGTCCTGCCCGGGCGATGCGCACCAACCTGGAATTGGGAATATGCTCGCGCAGGTACTCCGATTTGGCGGGTATGGTAGCGACATCCTGCTCCCCCACTATGATCAGCGTCGGACACTGAATACGAGCCAGTTCTTCCGGCGGCACCGATGCGCGGCCGATTACGCCCTGAACGGCGCGGGTGATGCTGCGTTTATTGGAGGTGAGTTCCTTTTCCCATTTCTTACGTGACGCTTCGCGATCCGGGTCCTGCAGAAAAGCTTCTCCAAACATAATTTTCATCACCGGTTTTTTCACCGCCCAAGGTCCAAAAATTTTTACAACGGCATTGAGCATGCGATAACGGGGAATATTCTCTTCCGGCTCGGGCTGTGCTGTCGTCTCCATCAAAATCAGCGACTGTATGCGCTCCGGGTGGCGAGCGGCCAGGCGCATGGCGACAAAGCCCCCCATGCTGAGCCCGGCAAAGTGGCAGCGCTCGACGCTCAGGGCGTCCATCAGAGCCAGGGCGTCCTCGGTGAGGGTGTCCATATCGTAGCCGCGGGGTGTCACTTCACTCCTCCCCTGCCCCCGGTGATCGTAGGCGATGACGCGGTAGCGGTCTTTCAAATGATCGATCTGACCGGCAAACATGCGGCTGCTCCAGAGGAGACCGTGGGAAAAGATGATGGTTTCGGGACCGGCGCCGGTATCTTCGTAGTAGAGGCGGACGTGGTTGGCGGTGAGGTAGGGCATTATATATTTTTTAGATAACTGTCAAAGAGACTTTAAAAAAGAACCGACCGATGCTACGTCTCATTCCACCTCCACCCCCACCCCACTAAACGCTGCATTCCCCGTCAGTTCATCCACCTGGCGGTAATCCGTCAGATCATTAATGCTGGCGCCGGCGTGGCGGGCGGCCGTTTCCATGCGGATACCGTCCAGGTCATGACCGTAGCCGTGGGGGATGCTCACCACCCCCGGCATAATTTCCGGCGTCACTTCGGCCGGCAGGGAAATCCGGCCTGATGAGGAGTGAACGGTAACCGTCTGTCCGTCTTTGATATTACGCGGTCCTGCATCGGAGGGGTGGATCATCAGGGTACAGCGGTTACCGCCTTTGACCAGTCGCTCGCTGTTGTGCATCCAAGAATTGTTGGAGCGCAGTTCGCGGCGGCCTATTAATAAAAGTTGTCCGTTCTCAGGTTCTCCGGTCCTCCGGATTCTGGCCAGGTCTTTAGTGATCTCTTCCGGCGCCAGGTGGATCTTTTTGTCGGCGGTGAAGAGGCGATCCGACAGGCAGGGCTGCAAGGGGCCCAGGTCTATGCCGTGAGGCGAGGCTTTGATCTTATCAAGCGTGAGCCCTTCGGCGGCATAGGGACCGTACTGCAATCCCATCGCCAGCAGCAGGTCGGGCGTCATATTATTGCCTTCCTCTCCGGTGAAGCGTTGGAACAGCTCCTGATAAATCTCCCAGTCGTGCCGCTGTTCGGCCGAACGTTCGAAGACAGCAGGACTGTAACGGGTGGTATTGCGCACACCGAAAATATGGAAGATGATATCGTAATGATCGGCTTCCAGACCGGTCGTCGGCGGCAGGATGATATCCGCGTGGCGGGTGGTTTCGTTGATGTAGATATCGATGGCCGCCATAAACTCCAGCTGTTCGAGCGCCTCATCCAGACGCCGGCCGCTGGGCGTAGACAACACCGGGTTGCCGGCGACGGTAAGCAGGCCCCGGATCTGCCCTTGACCGGGAGTAGTAATTTCGTCGGCCAGTTCGGCAACGGGTAACTCCCCGCCGAATTCCGGCAGCCCCCGGATGCGGCTTTTCCAACGGCCGAAGGTACCCGTTTTGCCGGCGGCGCCCCGCTGCCCGACGAGGTCGAAGGCCGGCAGGGTGAACATCGCGCCGCCCGGGCGATCCAGGTTACCGGTGAGGATGTTGAGCACGTTGATCAACCAATTGCACAGCCCCCCAAACTCCTGAGTAGACAGCCCCATCCGGCCGTAGCAGACCGCCGATTCGGCCGCAGCAAATTCCCGGGCAAGACGCCGGATGACCACTTCGGTAATGCCGCACCGGAGGGCGACGGCAGCCGGTGTATAATCCGCAACGAGGGTTCGGACGGACTCCACGCCCCTCGTAAAATCACGAAGGCGCCCCAAGTCCACGAGGTCTTCTTTAAAAAGCGTATTAATCAATCCCAGTAAAAAGAAAACATCGCTGCCCGGCCGGATAAAGTGGTGCTCACCGGCCCGTTTGGCCGTCTGCGTCCGGCGGGGGTCGATGACCACAAAGCGGCCGCCCCGCTCCTGCAGAGCGCGCAGCCGCTGCGACATCCCGGGCGCCGTCATCAGGCTGCCGTTGGACACCAGCGGGTTGGCGCCGAGAATCAGCATATAATCCGTCCGGTCGATATCGGGTACGGGAATCGCCAGGTAGTGGCCAAACATGAAGAGCGCAGCGAAGTGGTGCGGCAACTGATCGGCCGAGGTAGCGGAAAAGCGGTTGCGCGTGCGCAGGGCCCGCAAAAAAAATGGCCCCATCAGCATGCTGCCCGAATTGTGTATGTTGGGATTGCCGAGGTAGACGCCCAGCGCGTCCTTGCCATGGCGTTCCTGTACCCTGCGGATGCCGGCGACAACTTCCTCGAAAGCCTGCTCCCAGGAAATAGTCTTCCAGCCTGAACTTGTCCGCTTAACAGGCGTCCGCAAGCGGTCGGAATCCTCGTGGATGTCTTTCATCGCCACGGCCTTCGGACAGATATGGCCGCGGCTGAGCGGATCATTGGGGTCGCCTTTGATCGATAATACTTTTCCGTTTCGGGTTTCTACTTCCAGGCCGCAGATGGCTTCGCAGAGGTTGCAGGCGCGGTAGTGGGTTCGGGTTTCAGGCATGGGTGAAGGGCTGTTTTCGGATGAAGATAAGAAAATGATGGTTAAGGTTCCCCTCAAATAATTCCTGCAAAGTTGCCCTGGTCACCAGCCGTGATGATCAGCCCGGCCTCTCCCTCTTGAAAAGTCTTCCAATTCGCTTACGGAATGCCCAGAAAAATACGCCCAGCAATAGGAACGGCCACAAATTCACCAGCACCAGCAGAAAGTCCAAAAACATGCCAACCCCATCCCGGAACGCCCCGGCCACCTGCTGTCCGAAATTCCTTCCCTCTGCGACCTGTTCATGCCGCTCGATGAGCGTTAAGGTCAGCGTGCTGTATTTCACCTGATCATCCAGGTAGTTCAGGCGGCCGGTCTGGGCATCGATCTCCGCTTCGATCTGCCGGGTGCGTTCCTGGATATTCAGGATATCCTCGACGGAATTGGCGCGGGCCAGGAGTTCGTTGTAGCGCTCCAGGTATCGGCGGTTGTTCTCCAGGCGGATAGACAAGTCGAGGTACTGCTCTGTCACGTCGCGGGCGCGGATGTTTTTGGACAGCACCTTGCCTTGTCCCGATTCGATGGCCTGCAGCAGGTTTTCGAAATTGCGGGCAGGCACCCGGACTTTCAGTTCGTAGGTCGACTGGTACTCGTACGCCTCGAATTGCTCATTTTCGTAATAGGCCTGAAAATTCTCAAGCAGCGTATCGACCTGCTGCTTGGCGGCGGGCAGGTCCTCCACTTCCAGGCGCATCTCACCGTCCTTGATGATCTTTTTGCCGATCTTAACGGAATCAGTCGAGGACCGTTCTCCCTCTGCCTGTCCAGCCTCTTCCCTACTCGACGCCGAAGCGGAAGACTGAGGAGGAGGCGGAGCCGGGACCTCGGCGCTGCGGGGCATTTCGTACTCCTGTTCGGCTTTTTCCATACCGCCGTCCAAGCGGTTCTGATGAGTCTCGCCGTGGCAGCCCAATAACAGGATGAGGAGGATAAGCAGGATCAGATTATTGCTCATGGGAATGGCGTTTTGGTTATAATGTAAAAGATGCGACTCATGACCGTTTTGGCGTTTCGTCTGGCAGAGTGACCACTTTTTACCGCAGGCCAGATTAAAAGGATTTCACGTATTTTTGACTCCGGGTTCCTGAGCAACCCTTTCACTAAGATATTAAAACTATGAATCTTGGAATTCTCCTCATAAGCTGTCTCCTTGCTTTTTCATTACGGACCTCCCCCGAGCTACTCTCCACGCTATCTGAGCACGCCATCTACATCGGCGTCATTCAGGTTCTACACGAGGAACAGGCAGCTAAGGCGACAGTTAACGTCAAGGTTTTCAAGGACGACATGCAGAACGCGCTGCGCAACGCCTTCGATAACTACGAGGTGATTCCGCTGGATGACATCTGCGCCCGGCAAGAGGATCTGCTCGCTGATTATTTCGCCGATCATCTCCTTTTTTTGGTAAATGGGAAAGCGGTGAAAACAACCCTGGAGAACTGCAGCGTGGAAAACGACGTCTACTGGCTCACCTTCGACATGCCCTGCCCAGCGCAGTGGAACAAGCTTAGTGTGGAAGCAGACTTTTTCATGGAGCTCTTTCCCACCCAATCCAATATGGTCAGCCTGCATCACGGGGAGGAGCGCCGCTTTTTCCGGCTGACGAAGGGAGAGGCGGAGGAGGAGGTGGTTTTTTGAGTGGTACTTTACGAAACCTCGGAGGTGTGTTGATTGCCCATAAGTTCGGTTTAGGGTGACTTCTATGGTTCATCGGTTCTACTTTTTTGCGGTTCTGAAAGTCAATAAGAAGGTAAAAAACTGTTTTAAACAGATCGGAACCGCAGAACAGAGGAACAGAAAAACAGAAGAACCGCAGAAGTTCAGCCCCGACTAAAGATGTCAGTAATCAATACACCTTCGAGGCTTCGTAAACGCATCATTCCTTAGCGAAGATATCCAGCAAGGACTGCGTAACCACCTTCACCCCGGTTTCGATTGACTCCTCCGGTTCCGGATAGTAAAAAGGCGAGTGCAGTCCCGGCATATCGCCCGACTCTACGCGCTGATCGGGTACGGTGCCCAGCCAGAAGAGGACGGTCGGCACGTCGTGCTCGGTTTGTCCGTAGCGCGAGAAATCCTCGCCGACCATCTGCGGTTCGGCATCCACGACTTTATCCACGCCGATGACAGCGGAGGCAGAGGTCACGAGGCGGTCCACCAGTCCGGGGTCGTTATAATTGGCGGGCGTAAAGGTGTCCGGGATATATACCTCCGGCATCTTGTCTTCCGGAACGCCGGCGGCGATGGCGATGCCGCGACAGACTTCCCTGATGCGGCGATGCACCATTTGTCGGACCTCTTCGGAAAAGGTGCGCACGGTAAGCTTGAGCGTCACCTCGTCGGGAATGATGTTGTGTTTGATGCCCCCCTTGATGGCGCCGACGGTGATGACGGCCGAGTCGGTGGGCTTTAGATTACGGCTGACGATGGTCTGCAGATCCATGACGATCATGCTGCCGATCACCACGGGGTCAATCGACATATGGGGAGAAGCGCCGTGGGCGCCGACGCCGTGCACTTTGATATCAATGCTTTCCGTATTGGCCATAGTGTAGCCTTTGCCGAATCCTACCTTGCCGGCGGGAATGCTGGGGCTGCAATGCAGGCCGATGCCGTAGTCAGGCACATCGAATTGTTCATACAAGCCTTCATCCAGCATCATCTTGGAGCCCGCGCCGATCTCCTCAGCGGGCTGCCCGATGAGCATGAGGGTACCTGACCACTGATCTTTCATCTTAACCATCGCGCGGGCCGTACCCAGCCAGGTGGTCATGTGCATATCGTGGCCGCAGGAGTGCATAGCGCCGGTTTCTTCGCCGTTGTACATGATGGTTTGCTCGCTGGCGTAGTCGAGTTCCGTCTTTTCGTACATCGGCAGGGCGTCCATATCGGTACGGTAGAGGATGGTCGGGCCCTCCCCGTTTTTGAAGATGCCGACGATGCCGTAACCGCCGAAGTTTTCCGTTACCTCGAAGCCGATCTGGCGCAGCTCCGCAGCCAGCGCTGTGGCGGTTTCTTTTTCTTCCAGCGAGATCTCCGGATTCTGATGGCGGGTTTTGTAGAATTCGAGCAGGTAAGGTATATCTTTCGCAATAACGGCCTCCAACTCCGGCGGATCTGAGGGAAGGGGTGAAAAAGCCGTTGCGGCGATGAATACGGTAAGGAGTAATAGATAGCGCATATTCCAGGGTGCTTTTGGATGTAAAAGAGCAAACATTAAAAGCGAATTTAAAGGCTAAATGTACTGAAATCTGTTCAATTCCCCATTATCGCAATACCGTTACATCGCCTTTAAAAACCAAACCTTCGCTTACATCCAGGTAAAGCACGTAGTAATAAGTCCCGTCGGGAAGCTTTCCGCCATTGCGGTTTTGCCCTTCCCAGTTGTTGTTGTAATCGCGTTTTTCGTAAACGACATCCCCCCAGCGATTAAAGATAATCAGCCGGTTATCCGGAAAAGTATTCGGCGGATTGTTCGCAATGATATCAAAGAAAAAGGTATCGTTTATTCCATCCCCATTAGGGGTGATGGCATTGGGAATCGCTCCGATGACAACCGCAGATTCAAGCTCGATAATTACGGTAGCCTGCGAGCAAAGCTGCGGACAATTTACAGGACATAAAATATAAGTGACAAAAGCTTCCCCTGCGACATTGACCGGCGCCTGATAGGACAGCAACCCATCGGTTAAGTTATCGACGACACCCAGGTCAGGCCCCGATAAAAGTTCTGTCTCCCAGCTCCCGGAAAAGGGAATATCGTCATTCCCAACCAAATCGAAAACGGCAATGCGCTCGTCATCAGGTCCTATAAAAAAGCGATCATCCCTGGCGACAGGAGGTTCAATTTCCGTTACAGTAACCTCAGCCTCTCCCCTACATCCGGATGCATCCGTCACCGTCAGCCCGTAAAGCCCCGGCTGGCTCACCTCCAGGGTAGAAGCCGTCGAACTATTCGACCACAGATAGCTCGCAAAACCCGCCGGGCCTTCCAGCCTCGTCGCGCCACCCGGACAGAAGCTCCCCGAACCCGCGATCGACACCTGCGGAGAAGCGTTGACGATCACCTCCACGCTCGCCTCCCCTTCGCAGCCGCCGCCATCGCTTACCGTCACGCTGTACGTCCCGGCCGTTGTCACCTCGATCGTTTGCGTTGCCGCGCCCGTCGACCACGCATAACCCACAAAGGCGCCCGCGTCCAGCGTCGTGCTTTCTCCTTCGCAAATAGACAAGGCGCCTCCGATCGTCGGTTGCAGCGCTTCGCTTTCTTCCACCTGTACCTCCGCCGTACCCACACAGCCGTTCGCGTCCGTCACCGTCAGCCCGTAGCGGCCCGGCTGGCTCACCTCCAGCACCGGGGCCGTCGAATTATTCGACCACAGGTAGCTCGCAAAGCCCGCCGGGCCTTCCAGCCTCGTCGCGCCGCCCGGACAGAAGCTCCTCGAACCCGCGATCGACACCGGCGGAGAGGCG
This sequence comes from uncultured Saprospiraceae bacterium, assembly GCA_964632995.1. GTDB lineage: Bacteria > Bacteroidota > Bacteroidia > Chitinophagales > Saprospiraceae > CAZWDL01. The sequence continues at coordinate 1,856 of CAZWDL010000084.1, read as the reverse complement.
TTGACGATTACCTCCACGCTCGCTTCGGCTGTACAGTCATTGCCGTCGCTTAGCGTAAGGGTAAATGTAATACTGGTTTCGGGGTTGATCTCTTGGATGGCGCCTTCTCCCAATCCATTGTTCCAATCGAACCTGTAATTGCCGTCGCCCCCGGCCGCCGTAGCTGAAAGGGTCACCGACGCGCCGGCGCATATGGTCGTATCGTTGCTGACGGCAGCCAGCAGCGGTTCATTTTCGCGGATCACCACGGAGTCGGTCAGCACGCAGTTGAAAGCATCCGAAACGGTGAGGTGATAGACACCAGCGCTCAACGCGGTCGCGGCAGCTGTTGTTTGCCCGTCCGACCAGTTGAAGGAATAACCGGGAATGCCTCCGCTTGGATTCACCTCGGCCTGCCCATCACCGAGGCCCGAACAACTGACATCCGTCAAGGTGAAGTCCAGCACCAGCTCCGGCGGGTCACCATCCCATTCGAAGGCGCCCATATCGACGGTATCATTGACAATTCTTTCGGCTCCCCGGAAGTCTACATCGATGATTTCGGAACGCATACTGTCGGCATCGACATCGGTCAGATCTGGAGGAATAGCGGCATTCTGTCCGGCATCGCGGGCGGGGGAGCAAGCAGAAAGGCGAAAATCACCGTTAGCGGGATCTACTAACTGCGGGTCTTCCGTCAGATTATTTCCATCATCGGCGACGCCTTCCGGAATATCGTCCTGCAGTACACTGTGAGCAACAGTGATCGAAGCGCCGTTGGTAAACAGCTCAGCGCCGTCGCCTGCAGCTTCATCCATCCACAAAATACTATTGACAATCCTGATGTTGCTGACGCCGCCCGAGCCTTCGGCATGAACGGCGCCGCCGTCACCGGGAGTTGTATTTCTAAAAAAAGTACAATTTATCATATGGGCATTTAAGGTCCCGGCATCGGAAAAGAAGGAAGTGGCGCCGATAGCCCCGCCCCGTTCCGAGGCGCTGTTCGCTTCAAATACACAGTTGATGATGTGGTGATTGCGGGTGCCGTCCTGAGAGCCGCGCAGAAAGACTGCGCCCCCTTCTCCGTCGTTGATACTGCTGCTGCCGTCGGTGCTGTTGCGGGAGAACAGACAGTTGATAAGGGTGTCGTTGGCGACACTACCGAAACTGCTGCGGGCGAAAACGGCGCCACCCTGTCCGCCGGCCCGGTTCCCGGAAAATCGGCTGTTTTTGATGACGACCCGCGATTCCCCCGCCGAGCTCATGCGATACCAGACGGCCGCACCGCGGTCGGCCGCCCGGTTGTCAGCGAAAAGGCAACTGTCAATTTCGAAGGCCAGCAGCGTACCTTCGCCGGTCGGTGTAGCGGAAAAGGCGCCGCCGTCATTGCCGCAGTAATTATCGCGGAAGGTGCAGCTGACAAAGCGGGGTTGAACCTGCGCTCCGCTGTTGCCTTGCATGAATACGGCCCCGCCGGTGCTCACCACCCGCAGCGAGGCGGTATTCCGCTCAAATAAACAGTTGCGGAACAATGCCAGGGAGCGACCTCCCAACACACAGTCGATCGCAACGGCGCCGCCCAGCGATCGTCCAATCAGGACGACATCCTCGGGACGAATGCCGGCGCGTTCCGCCAACCAGCGTTGGGCGGCGTCGCCGTCTTCCAACACGCCGCGTTCCTGCGCGCGGCCTCCGCTACGGCCATACCCGCGGTAGTCGAAGGCCAGGACGGCGACATCCAATTCGTCGCTCAAGTCGATCAGAAATTCATCCAAGTCGGCGACGTCGACACCGTTCCCGTGGCAGTACAGCAGATGGGCTCGCGGCTGCGGGCGATCGACGTACCAGCCATGCAGCGGCGTCCCGTCGCGGGACGC
>CAZWDL010000083.1:0-33301 GCA_964632995.1 uncultured Saprospiraceae bacterium | reverse complement strand
CATCAACACCTGCTCCGTCACCGATTTTGCCGATAAAAAATGCCGGCAGATCGTGCGGCGGGCGCTGAAGTATTCTCCCGACGCCAAGATTATTGTCATCGGCTGCTACGCCCAGCTCAAACCGGAAGAGATCGCCAATATAGACGGCGTCGATCTGGTGCTGGGCGCCGCGGAGAAATTCCGCATCCTGGAATACATCGATAACCTGGCCGCCACGCCCGGCAAGGGCATGGTGCGCGCCGGCGAGGTGAGCGAGGCCAATACCTTCGTCAACGCCTTCTCATTCGGCGACCGCACGCGTTCCTTTCTCAAAGTACAGGACGGCTGCGACTATAAATGCTCTTTCTGCACCATCCCGCTGGCGCGCGGCCGCAGCCGCAGCGACACGGTAGACAGCGTGGTGGCCAACGCCCGGAAGATCGCCGAAATGGGCGTGAAGGAAATCGTGCTGACCGGCGTCAACATCGGCGATTTCGGCAACGGTACGGAGGTGATCGAAGGCACCCGCCCGAAAAAGGATGCCATGTTCATCGACCTTATCCGCGAACTGGACAAAGTGGAGGGCATTGACCGCTTCCGCATCTCTTCCATCGAGCCCAACCTGTGCACCGATGAGGTCATCGAATTCGTGGCGCAGTCAAAACGCTTTGTCCCTCACTTTCATATGCCCCTGCAGTCGGGCAACAACAAGCAGCTTAAGATGATGCGCCGCCGCTATAAGCGGGAGCTGTACGCGGATCGCGTGGCGACAATCAAGTCGCTGATGCCCCACTGTTGCATCGGGGTGGATGTGATCGTCGGTTTTCCCGGAGAGACCAAGGAGGACTTCCTGGAAACCTACCGTTTTCTCAACGAACTGGATATTTCTTACCTCCACGTATTCACCTATTCCGAGCGCCCCAATACCCCCGCTGCCGAAATGGACGGCCAGGTCGATATGGGCGAACGCCGCGAGCGTAACCGGATGCTGAACATTCTATCTGAAAAGAAGCGCCGCCAATTCTATGAGCAACACCTCGGCGAGCGCCGCCCCGTACTGTTCGAGCATCACAAGGAGAAGGGACTGATGTCCGGCTTTACTGATAATTACATCAAGGTGGAAGTGACGGAGGATGCAGAACGCATCAACACCATTGAGCACGTACGGCTGACCGGCATCAACTCTTCCGGGCAGGTAAGGATCGAGCGGGTAATGGATTGGCGGCCATCGAAAAGGCTGGTAGAGTGAATAAGCAGGCGGACAGATTAAACTTCAACTAAAGTCACTTCTGTCCCAATACCTGTTCGGAGGATTCTGTTGAATAACAGCCTGGTGCCTGCTTAGAGACGAGCGATTAGTAAGTGTCGCTTAATCGGTAAGCCATTTACTCCAACTGCTCCAGCGCATCCAGATCATTGCCGGTGAGCAGGTAAACGCCGCGGCTGATTTTATCCGCCGGCCAGTCTCACCACTTTATTAATTAGTAAACCGGCAGGCATTTTACTCCGCGCCTTGTTTCTATTTTCCTATTTCTTATTTCCTCTTTCCTCACGCCGGATACTCCACATAGTTCCGCGGTGTCTCATACAGGCGTACGGCGAGCTCATAGCGCTCATCCAGGTGTTCGCGGAGGATGTTCCAGATGACGTGACAGATATTTTCTGCGGTGGGATTGAGGTCTTTGAATTCTTCGGTGTCCAGGTTGAGGTTTTTGTGGTCGAAGCGTTCTTCGACCTGCGTTCTTATCAGGTCTTTCAGTGTTTTCAGGTCGATCAGGTAACCGGTTTCCGGGTCGACCTCTCCCGTCACTTTTACTTCCAGCTCATAGTTATGACCGTGGTAGTTGGGGTTATTGCACAGCCCGAAAACCTTCTGGTTCTTTTCTGCCGACCAATTGGGATTGTGCAGGCGGTGCGCCGCATTGAAATGTGCTTTTCGAAAGGCCGATATTCTCATATATTCAAATTCAAGTTGTTCTCTTTCCAACAAAAATAGAACGCAATGGTTTTAGTCGATCAGTAGAGTTGGCGGCTGATTTCAGTTCAACGGTAGTAACTCTGAAATAAAATACTTATTTTTACCCGCAATGGTTAGCGAGGAGACTTTTGTTTCCATTAATAGCCGGAGAATACTATACATCAGCATTGAGAAGATTCGGCTCAGGCCGTTATGCTTCTTCATAAGGATATAAAAAGCCTGATCGAAAGGCGTTAAGATAATGGTGGTCCGGAACGTATTTAGTATAATTACGGAGCCCAATATCAGTAACTGTAACAGCTCTACGAGGAGTTTTAGATAAAAATGTTTTGCCGGGCTTTCCCTCCCGGTCATTTTAATCGGGAATACCTGATGGGTAACAAGAGAAAACAAATGAAAAACGGTGAGCTTTCTTTTTCCTGAACCAGGAAAGGACCGCTCACAGCAGTGAAAAGCATTCTCGTTCCCCTATTCTTGAATGACTTCTCCAGGTTTTGGAGGGAAAGTGGTAGAGCATACGCAGTCAGCAGCAGGAAATGCTGTACGTTGATAGTTACGATCGGTCTTTCTTCCTTTCTTCTGCTCCCCGTGGAGTTTATAGTCTTCTCCAGTACTATTGCTAGCCTGAAAATATTAATGCCTTCGGCAAACGAAGCAGGATAGCTATGCAATTCAGTGACATTAGCGGACAGGATTCGACGAAAGCGCAACTGCGACAGATGGTGCAGCAGGAGCGTATTCCCCATGCCATGATCTTACCCGGTCCGCAGGGATCGGCCAAGCTGGCGCTGGCCATTGCCTTTGCCCGCTATGTGCTGTGTGAAGATCCGCAGCCGGAGGAGGTCTGCGGACACTGTTCGAGCTGTACAAAAACAGCCAAGCTGGTCCATCCCGATCTGCATTTTTCCTTTCCCACCATCGGCACTAAAGTGACCAGCGACAGTTTTATCGGTCAGTGGCGCAGCGCCATGGCGGAAAATCCCTACCTGGTGCTCAACGATTGGCTGCAGCTCATCGGCGCGGAAAATCAGCAGGGTAACATCAACAAGGAAGAGTGTCTGAACATTATCCGTAAACTCAGCCTGAAGACCTTTGAAAGCCCTTACAAGGTGCTGATTATGTGGATGCCGGAGCTACTGGGCAAGGAAGGCAACCGCCTCCTGAAAATCATCGAAGAACCGCCGGAGAACACCGTCTTCCTGCTGGTTGCCGAAGATACGGAACAGATCCTCAATACGATCCTTTCCCGGTGTCAACTGGTCAAGGTGCAGCCTTTCCGCGATGAGGAAATTGTGGACGGACTGCTGCAGCGCTTCCCCGACATCGGCGAACGGGCACAGACCGTCGCCTACCTCGCCGGCGGCGATCTTAACGAGGCACAAAAACTGGCCGCCCAGCAGGAAAATAACAACACCCGGCTCTTTCTCGACTGGATGCGTAAATGCTACATAGGCAACGGTGTCGAACTGGTGAAGTGGGTCGAGCAATTCGCTAAGCTGGGCCGGGAGAACCAAAAGTACTTTTTGCATTACGCGTTGCACTTCCTGCGCGAGTATCTGATCCTGAAAATGACCGACACCGAGCAGGTGCGCTTGCAACAAGAAGAACTAAAGTCAGCCCGGAATCTGATGAAAGTCATCGAGCTGGACCAGGCCGAAGCCCTGGCTCGCCTCTTTACTGATTGCGTCCAGCACGTGGAGCGCAATGCCAATCCTAAGGTGCTCTTTCTTGACGCGTCGATCCGGGTACACCAAATACTGAAAAGAATTAATTTGACCGTGGCGAATACCGCCACCTTAAAAACGGGTCTTTGACAAAAGGTGATGATACCGGTCGTCAAAGAATGAAAAATATAAGAAGATGGGATGCATCGGATGTACAGTAAGCAGTCAGAACGGCTCCCCCAAGGGGTGCCAGAATAATGGAGGATGCTCATCGGGCGGTTGTAATCGCCTCAATACCTTCGACTGGTTGTCGAGTATGGACGTCGTCGATACCGATCCGTTTGATATAGTAGAGGTCAGCTTTAAAAATGGGGCCCGGAAAGACTTCTATCAGGTGCCTGACTACTATCGGCCCATAACCGGCGACCGCGTGGTGGTCGAAACCGGCAACGGTTATGACGTTGGCCGCGTGGCGCTCAGCGGTGAGCTGGTGCGCTTGCAGATGCGCAAAAAGAAGATCGATTTCGACCAGGTCATGCACAATGTCGTGCGTAAAGCTAATGAGCGAGACCTCGAACGTCTGCAGGAAGCGCGCAACCTGGAACAAGGCGCCATGGTGCGAGCCCGCGCCATCGCCCGCACCCTCGGGCTGGAGATGAAAATAGGCGACGTGGAATACCAGGGCGATAAGCGAAAAGCCACTTTCTATTACACCGCGGACGGACGCGTCGATTTCCGTGAACTGATCCGGCACTACGCCCGCGAATTCCGCGTCAAAATTGAAATGCGGCAGATCGGCGCCCGTCAGGAATCCGCCCGCATAGGCGGCCTGGGCTCCTGTGGTCGCGAGCTATGCTGCTCTACCTGGCTGACCGATTTTAAATCGGTATCGACAGCGGCCGCCCGCTATCAAAACCTGGCCATCAATCAGGCCAAACTTTCGGGACAGTGCGGCCGCCTCAAGTGCTGCCTCAACTACGAACTGGATACCTACCTGGAAGCATTGGACTTCTTCCCGAAAAATGCAGATAGGCTCAAAACTATGGCCGGTGTCGCTTCCCTGATCAAGACCGACATTTTCAAAAAACTCATGTACTACGCCTACGATCATAATGACAAGCGCGGCGGTAAGATCTACGCCCTGGACGTCAACCGGGTCAAAGAAGTGAAAGCCATGAACGAACGCGGTGAGAAACCGACCGACCTGGTTGACCTCCAAACCCTGATGGGGGAAGGCCTGGAAAGCGAAGAAGTCGACTTCGGCGGGGATGTGACCGGCGTCGTTGAACTGCCGGAAGAGAAACGCCGTAGTAAAAGGAACAAGCGTAAAAAGAACAAGTCCCGTAGTAATAAATCATCTAAAGGCCGGGATACACAATCCAAAGGCGATGGGAATAACAAAGGAGCTAAATCTAAAAGCCGCCGCGGCCGCCGCGGTCGCCGTAAAGGAGGCGGGGATAAGAAGAACTGATCGCTTGGCTTTTTAAACAGGGCTTGCTACCTTACGCCCCGGAAAAAAGGATGGAAAGACAAAACACTTTTTTCGCCCAGACATCAGCTCTTCTCGCAAACGTTTCGCTTTGTTAGCTGTTCTCCGTTGGGAAGAATGGATGGCAGGTTTTCGTTCTCATTCGATCCTGCTGTCCCTCAATCCTTAAAAAAAATATACCAATGCAATACGACGTAACCGTTATCGGCTCCGGTCCCGGAGGATATGTCGCCGCGATTCGGGCCGCTCAACTCGGGATGAAAACTGCTATTATCGAACGCTACAGCACCCTGGGCGGCACCTGCCTCAATGTGGGGTGTATTCCCTCCAAAGCTTTGCTCGATTCCACAGAACATTACCACGTGGCGGAAAAGCGATTCGAAGAGCACGGTATTGATATCAAGGGACTCAAGGTCAATATGCCGCAGATGATCAAGCGGAAAAACGAGGTGGTCGAACAGACGGTCAAGGGGCTCGACTTTCTGATGAAGAAAAATAAGATCGACGTGCACCACGGTCACGGCGCCTTCGTCGATAAGAACACGATCAAGATCACCAAGGAGGACGGTTCGGAGGAAGAAATTACTTCCGAAAAAGTGATTATTGCCACCGGCTCCAAACCGATCACGCCGGAGTCATTCAATTACGATAAAGAGCGGGTCATCACCTCTACTGAGGCGCTCAACATCGACGATGTTCCCAAGAAAATGGTCATCATCGGTGGCGGCATTATCGGCCTGGAGATGGGCTCTGTTTTCGCCCGGCTGGGCACTGAGGTCAACGTCGTCGAATTTATGGACCGTATTATCCCGGGCATGGATAAAGACTGCGCCAAGGAGCTGATGCGTTCGATGAAAAAAATCGGTGTCAACTTCCATCTCAAACACAAGGTGACGGAGGTGAAGATCAATAAGAAAAGCGTTACGGTTACGGTGGAAAAACGCGATTCGGACGACTCCTTCAAGATCAACGCCGATTATTGCCTTATCGCTATTGGCCGCCAGCCTTATACGGACAAGCTCGGCCTGGAAAATATCGGTGTGGAGACGGACGACCGGGGCCGTATCCTGGTTGATGATCACCTGCAAACCTCTGCTGAAGGCGTCTATGCGATCGGCGACGTCATCCGTGGCGCTATGCTGGCCCATAAGGCCGAGGAAGAGGGGGTCTTCGCCGCTGAGGTCATCGCCGGCCAGCAGCCGCATATTCACTATAATCTCATCCCCGGCGTCGTCTACACCTGGCCGGAAGTCGCCAGCGTCGGCAAAACCGAGGAGGAACTCAAGGAGCAAGGCATACCTTATAAATCCGGCAAATTCCCCATGAAGGCTCTGGGCCGCGCCCGCGCCAGCATGGATACGGAAGGAATGGTAAAGGTGTTGTCACATCAGGAAACCGACGAGATTCTAGGGGTGCATATGGTTGGCCCCCGCACCGCCGACATGATCGCCGAAGCGGTTGCCCTAATGGAATTCCGCGCCTCCGCCGAGGATGCCGCCCGCATGAGCCACGCCCACCCCACTTACACGGAGGCCTTCCGGGAAGCAGCCCTGGCGGCTACGGAGGACCGGGCTATTCATATCTGATAGTTTAGCCCTCCAACTCCTCCACCTTCTCCAGAATCCATTGCTTGTCGGGCAGGGGAGAGGTACTCTTGATCTGGTGGCGGATTTTCTTGATGGCTTTTTTGTCGCCGGGCACAATTTTCGATAGCTGTTTGACGAATTTCAGGACATTGAGGTATTGTTCCTTTACCTCCTTGGATATGGTGCGGGCGCGTTGCAGATAGATGCGGAAGCTCTCCATCAGGGAGTTCATCACCAGCTGTTCGTCCAGTTCGTAATAAGTTTTCAACAGCATGAGCTTACCGCCCAGGGCGTAGGAAAGGTTCTTGTATTCCACCTCACGCAGCAGTTCGATGACTTTTTCGTATTTCTCCTGATTAAAATAGAGTTTGGCGAGATTGTAATTGACCGCATTGTCCTGGTGGTCTTCCGGCAGCTTATCCGTGTAGTTGCGCACGAATTGTTCTACCCAGTCAAAGGCTTCCACGTGAAGCCCTACGGTAATAATATTTTTATAATCCTGTGGGTCGATGGTCCCGTTATCGGGGATGATTTCCTTGTCGAGTAAGATTTTAAAGATGTCGAACAACTCCTTAAAGTAATCCTGACGACCTTCATTGATCTTGGTGTCGATGCAGTAATTTTTCAGATAGATGTACAGCGTGTTGAGTTCCGAGCGGGAAAACTTTTCTGAATTTTCCGAAAGGAACTCTTTTAACTCACGGTAGTGGTTTTCCGCATCAGGATTCATGAGCATTTGGGCGACGAGGTAGTAGGCTTTGACGGAGGGGACGCCCAGGTATCCCTGCTTGATATGTCCGAGAAAAGCCTGGGGCAGGTCAATGTCCACCTGGATAGAAGTCGACTTTTTGTAATCGAGGGAATCACAAAAATGACGGAGCTTGCGGGTAAGATAGTAACATTCCAGATGATGGTCGGCTTGTTCCAGGTATTCGAGCTTGTCGATTTTTTTGCCGGCTTCTTCCTCGTGGGTGTGCCGGGCCTCTTCAATCTGATATTGAAGGTAATGGTAGCTGGCATCGCGTTGTGACTTTTTCTGCTGCAGCTTATCTGCGGTGCGCACCACGCCGTTGAAATGCTTGTTCAGGTGATGTTTATCCAGCCAGGGCAATAGCAGTATTTGCTCGCGTACCGGATCGGACTGATAGACGCGCCAGGCGATGAACCCATAGGCATGTCGAGTCAGCTCGGAGTTGAGCCGTCGCAGCCGGCTGTCCTTGTAGGACTTCTTCCCGTACAGCTGTTTCCAAACATCTTTCTTTTTCAGCTGTTCAGCATATTGTTCCTTCTTGGAACGCAAGGCTTTATCCACGATTTGGAAGAGCCGGATAAGATCTTGGTTTTCGTTGATTACAGGAGAGCGCAGGTACTTGTCAAAGCGGTTTAGGTCGTGCTTGGAAAAGTTTTCCAGTAAGGATATGAGCTTATTGCTTAGCATGTTTTTTATTGGTAAACGTATGATTGTTTGTAAAACAAATGAAGCTTGCTGTCAGGTCTTTTAAATTGGAGATCAGTATTTTAAGAATTATATCATTTGATATTTGGATCGAACAAATTTAGGTTTTTGTTCAGTTTTGGCGAAAAAACACAGCGCACTTTTAACGATGGATGTGCTTCCGTCTTTTCTGAAAGGGAACCGGTTCTCTAAAAGTAGGATAAGAAAGAAGGGGGAATTGTTCAAAATCAGGAGCTATTTAACCTGGGGTTGATCCACGCTCCGAAAAGGGTTAAGGCAACCTTTTTTTCGTGACAGGTGAATAGGTAAGTAGTACAAAATTTCAGGCCATGAACCAAGTGTCATTCCTTCGGGTAAGCGCATTGCTGACGGGGCTGCTGCTATTTGTAGCTACCGGTAGCTTTGCCCAGTGTACGCCTCAGGTGGAGGCGGCCTTCCTTTTTGGTTTTCTAGATGAGCAAACCGTGGTGCTCTACAACACCAGCGAAGCGGGATACGCAGCCTACGGATGGCAGGTAAGTGGAGGGGATCTGATCAGACGAGAGCCAGGGGTAGCGGTATTCGCACTCTCCGGATCCGTCGCGGAGGCCTGTCTTCTGCTGAAAGACAGCCTGGGCTGCACGGCTCAGTATTGCCAGACCATCTACGCAGGCGCGGAAGGGGATTTGTGCGAGACGAGCGATTGCGTATGGCCGGGAGATGCCAACGGCGACCGTAAGGCCAATATCTACGACTTGCTGTACATCGGCCTGGGCTACGGAGCGGAAGGTCCGGAGCGCAGCAGCTTTCCCGTTTACGGCGATCCCACGGCCTGGGCGCCTAATTACGGAGCAGACTGGAGCCTCTCGATGGGTGGCGTTAATTTCAAACACCTGGATTGTGACGGCAATGGCGTAGTTGATGACAAGGATATTCAGGCTATTCGCCGCAACTACCTGCCGGAACTCGGCTCCCCGTCTGCCCCTACCGAAGGAGCAACACCCGTATATCTGCGCCTGGAAACGGAAAAACTCAATATCACCCAAGGAGAATCGGTCGAAATTGTCGCTGAGCTTTTTGTCGGTACGGAAGGCAACCCGGTAGAAAACCTGCACGGCTTTGCACTCGACATCGGTTACCCGGCAGACAGCCTTCTGCCGGATACCGTTCGGGTGGAATACCTGAGCGACTCCTTCCTGGGGGAAAAATCAGAAATACTTTCTGTACAAAAAGACCTGAGGGCCTTTGATCAGTCGGGCATCGACCTGGCCTTCAGCCGCAAAGACCGGCAGGGCGTCAGCGGCTGGGGTAAGATCGCCCGCCTTAGCTTCGTCGTCAATTCCGATATCATCGGCGGACTGAAAAGCCCGGAACTGCCCTTCGAACTCATCCTGCGTCGCCTGCGCCTCCTCAGCGCCGGCGGCGAAGAAATTCCCTTCGGACTGCCCAATCCCCGCGTACGCCTGCTCCTGTTGCAGGATTTGCTCTCTAATAGCGACCGGCCGGCCTGGGACCGGCAGGTGCGTATATTTCCCAATCCTGCTCGCGAATCCTTCACTATTGAGCTGGATCAGCTGCAGGGCCGCCGTTACGAACTGTTGTCCGCTACCGGGCAGCTGTTGAAACTCGATGCGCTCATGGTGGATCGCCAAACCATACCGGTGAACAACCTGCCGCCGGGACTTTACTTTTTGCGGATACATACCGAAAAGGGCGTGACGAGCCGGCGGGTGATCGTGGAGCGGTAGCTTCCTCCGGGTGCGTATCCATTATTGAAGAGTTGAAAGCGCTTTGGTCTTTTTTATGCTGATTTCCAGGGCATTCGGTATAATTATTTTAATACTGGGCCCATCGTAGAAAACAGCGAGGGTACCTATGCCGATAAAAACGCTCCGGTCATTAACGAAGATGTTATGTGGAACCACGGACTCGGGGAGGTGGTAAATGCGCTGTTGCAAAGTGGCCTGGAATTAAGCGCACTGGAAGAGTACGACTATTCCCCCTACGCTTGTTTTAAGCGTACCGTTGAATATGAACACGGTAAATTCCGGATCAAACACCTGCAGGATAAAATACCGATGGTGTATTCGGTGTGCTGCCGTAAGCCTTTTTAAAGCAGGGCGAGTCTATTGGTCTTTGAACTTAGGGGATTGCCAGTGATCAACATGGGCATGGCTTCCAATGTTTTATATTAAAGTCGTGACCTTCCTGTCTCGGCTTTGGAGCCGGATGCATTATAATCAAAAACAACAAGCCATGAATCTATCTTATCTCTCCGGTTGGTACGCTGCCTTACTCCTGGTTTTCTTTTTCCAACCTTCTTTCCTCATCGGCCAAAAGGTGAAAACGGACCTTGATAAACGTGTACATGCCTTCCTCGAAGATCAACGCGGCGACTGGCGCGACATGAACGTCCCTCCCGCCGACGGCCAATTGCTCTATGACATCATCGTGGAAAACAACTACACCCGCGCCCTGGAAATCGGCACCTCCACCGGTCACTCCAGCATCTGGATCGCCTGGGCGCTCAGTAAGACCGGCGGCAAGCTGATTACTATCGAAATTGACGAAAGGCGCTACCGCGAAGCCCTGGCCAATTTCGAAGCAGCCGGCCTGTCAGACTACGTCGACGCCCGCCTCGCCGACGCCCACCAGCTGGTCAAAGAACTGAAAGGGCCCTTCGACTTCGTCTTCAGCGATGCAGATAAAAACTGGTATAAAAATTACTTCGTCGACCTGGCGCCCAAGCTGGAAACCGGCGGCTGTTTTACCGCACACAACATTCCCCGAAACACAGAACGCAGCGGCCGCTACGGAATGTCCGGCACGCTGGAGTTTCTGAACTACGTGAAAAGCCTGGATAATTTTGAGACGACGGTGGACTATTCGGGGCGAGGGATGTCTGTTAGTTATAAGCGGGGGGAGTGAGAGTAATCTCGTCAACTTAAGAAAAATAATAGAGAGACATGGAGAGGAGGAGAATCACCCTTTTTCTGGTCTCCAGACCACTTGGTTTTTTTGGCCAAAGTTGACAGCATTGAGAATGAGTTTCGCTTCAACTTAAGCCGGTTACGACTTGAATCAATTTCCCTTCTACTAATTCGTTCATTTGAATTGACAATTCATTTTAGAAAATTTCCCTTGCCTTTTCTTAATCATTTGAGTTTAGAAAACTCATCTGTAAATCAATGAGTTAAAAACGATAACCTCTTTTTGTAGCCTTCGTACAGCAAAAAAAGTTATTCTAATTGTTTGATTTTTCCCTAATCGATATTATTTTTGTATTCGTGATACAGCGAATTAAAAATTATAAATTAGTCTCGGTTGAAATGTATATGACCTACAGATGGATAAGAAAATAGAGGACATAGCGAGTGTTTTCACCGGCGTCTACCAAAAGACTGCTCCTTCCGGGGACACCTACTATCTACAGGCGAAGCACTTTGACGAGGGAGGGCGGTTTTTGCCGGATGCTATCCCAGCTCCGGAAGTCATTCTGGATGATCGGCTTGAAAAACACAAGCTGAAGGATGGGGACCTCCTGCTCATGGCAAAAGGGGAAAGCAACAAGGCTTGTCTGTACCGGGAATCCATCGGTCAGGCGGTGGCTTCCTCGGCCTTTTTCGTCATCCGCATGGAAAACGGGGAGGTCGATCCGGAGTACCTGCAGTGGTATCTCAATACTTCCTTCGTGCAGTCCATGCTGACCAATCTTTCCAAAGGCACCCATATTCTGTCACTTTCAAAAAAAGCTCTAATGAAAGTTCAAGTGTATGTTCCCTCCCTGCAGCGACAGCTGGAAATTCTGAGCATAAAAGCCCTCTGGGAAAAAGAAAAGCAGCTTTCCCTGGAATTGCTGAAATGCAAGGACGTTTATTACCAAAATCTATTACTTGACCTGGCAAAATCAGATTCGAACGATGCATAAGACAAACAAAGAAGATGTATTCAAAGTAGTCTGGCGGGCCTGCGACACCTTCCGGGGCGTCATCGACCCGGCGCAGTATAAAGATTATGTGTTGACGATGCTCTTCCTCAAGTACGTGAGCGACGTCTGGAAAGACAAACGGGAAGAGTACCTGGAAAAATACAACGGCGACCGGGAGCGGGCCGATTGGGCTATGCAACGGGAACGCTTCAAGGTGCCGCCACCCTCCCGCTTCGACTACCTGTACGAGCGCAGAAACGAACCCAATATCGGCGAACTGATTAACCAAGGCCTGGAGGCGCTGGAAGAAGCCAATCCCGACAAGCTTTCCGGGGAAGACGGTTCGGGCGTTTTCCGGAACATCGACTTCAATTCGAGCAACCTGGGGGACGTTAAGGACAAAAACACCCGGTTGAAAAACCTCCTGATCGACTTTAGCGATAAAAAACTGGATCTGCGCCCTTCGCGGCTGGCGGGCCAGGATGTGATCGGGGACGCTTACGAATACCTGATCGGCCTGTTTGCTTCGGATGCCGGGAAGAAAGCGGGAGAGTTTTACACGCCGAATGAGGTGTCTACGCTCATCGCCAAACTGACCAGGTCGCAACCCGGCGCGCGTATATGCGATCCCACCTGCGGCTCCGGCTCGCTGCTTATCAAAGCCGCCAGGGAAGTCGGTTCCAACAACTTTTCGCTCTACGGCCAGGAGGCCAACGGCAGCACCTGGGCGCTGGCCGTCATGAATATGTTCCTGCACGGCATGGATAACGCTACCATTCGCTGGGGCGATACCATCCGCAATCCCAAACTGAAGGAGGGCGATGAGCTGATGAAATTCGATACGGTCGTCGCCAATCCACCCTTCAGCCTGGATAAATGGGGCGCGGAGGAAGCCGCCGCCGATACCTACAACCGCTTCTGGCGGGGCGTGCCCCCAAAAAGCCGGGGCGACTGGGCCTTTATCTCCCATATGATCGAAACGGCCTACGAAGGAAAAGGCAAAGTAGGCGTGGTGGTGCCGCACGGCGTACTCTTCCGGGGCAGCTCCGAGGGGAAAATTCGCCGTAAGACCATCGAAGACAACTTGCTGGAAGCGGTGATCGGCCTGCCGGCCAACCTGTTCTTCGGCACGGGCATCCCCGCGGCCATCCTGGTTTTTAACAAAGGAAAAGGGGAAAACAAAAACGTGCTGTTCATCGACGCCAGTCAGCGCTTCGAACAGGGTAAAAACCAGAATATCCTCCGCGAAGCCGACATTGAAAAAATTGTGGACACCTACCGCCGCTTCAACGCCGGCGCACTGGACCCCGGCGAGATCGAAGACAAGTTTTCCTACGTCGCCACCTTCGATGAAATCGAGGAGAACGACTTCAACCTCAATATCCCCCGCTACGTGGATACCTTCGAAGAGGAACCGGAAGTGGATATGGAAGCGGTGCAGGAGAAAATTGAAAACATCGAGGAGGAACTGGAAAGTGTGCAGGCGCAAATGCGGGTCTATCTCGAAGAGCTGGGATTGGGAAAGAGGCGGGGAACGTGAGTGTTAATTATAAGTTTTCCACACGAATGAAGAGTAAACTAACAATTTTGATCAAATAGTGAAGGGGCTCTTTTATTTGAAATAGAAAGCTTTAACCTGAGGCTTTCCACATGGTGTGGAAAACTTATACCATTTTTATGAATCTTCATTTTAACGATCGTGTTTTCTTTGTGATGTAGCCAGATTACACCATTCCAAATTAAAGACATGGAAGAAAGTGAAATTATTTTTTACGCAACGCCTAAAGGGAACATCAAGGTTGAAATCCTCTTTGAGGATGAAACTTTCTGGCTTTCCCAAAAACGGATGGCGGAATTATTCGGCGTGGAGGTGAATACGATCAATTACCACCTGAAGGAGGTCTTCAAAAGCGGCGAATTGGACCCGGATCCAGTTATTCGAAAAATTCGAATAACTGCGGCCGATGGTAAAAAGTACCGGACCAACTTTTACAATCTGGACGCTATTATTGCTGTCGGCTATCGCGTAAACAGCTACCAAGCTACACAATTTCGCATTTGGGCAACGGGAGTATTGAAGGAATATCTTATCAAAGGCTTCGTACTCGATGATGAACGTTTAAAGCAAGGGAAGCGCCTGGGGAAAGACTACTTTGAGGAACTGCTCGAGCGCATTCGGGAGATTCGAGCTTCTGAACGTCGCTTTTACCAGAAGATCACCGATATCTATGCGCAATGCAGTATCGATTACGCCCCAAAGGCCCCTATGACTCAGCGATTCTATAAAACTGTTCAAAATAAGTTACACTGGGCCATAACCGGTCAAACAGCTGCGGAAATTGTTGCTGCTCGCGCCGATGCTTCCAAACCTCATATGGGGCTCACGAATTGGAAGAATTCTCCGGAAGGTAAGATTTTGAAATCTGACATATCAATTGCCAAAAACTATTTAACTGAATCAGAAATAAGTGAACTCAACAGAATCGTGAGTATGTATCTGGACTATGCCGAAAATCAGGCTGAAAGACAGATACCTATGGCAATGAAAGATTGGATTATCAGGTTGGACGCTTTCCTGCAATTTAACGAATACGATGTGCTAAAGGATGCCGGGAAGATTTCCGCCGCAGTAGCTAAAGAATTGGCTGAACAAGAATACGAGAAATTCCGAAAGGAGCAGGACCGGCTTTATGAATCTGATTTTGATAAAGAGATTAAAAAACTGAAAAAAGGGAAATGATGGGGTATGTTGGTAGGAATATCAGGCAACTTTTAGAAATAATAAGACTCAGTTCGAAATGGATTTTTGAAAATTGCAAAAATCCCGTGTGGCGTATTGCCCGCCCCTCTTATTTATCTTACTTTTACAGTAACAGTACTCGCCACGCTTCCCGTCAGCTCAGCGTACCAGGGCGAGTCTTCTATTTCACAGGCTGTGTAACAAAACGCCCCTCCGGCGCAGCTCAACCCGCATCACGTACGAAAGGCTCAGCAAGTAATCGCCTGACAGTGTTCACCGAGAACGTCCGCGATCTGCTTAGACGCGCCAATCTTTTGACTTTGAATTGCTTTACGCAAATACCGAGAAACCTTCACCTTGGGGTGTGGCCTGAAACAGCAGGGATTCGCCCCACACTAAAAAACGAACCGCTTTGGCAATGAATAAAGAGGAACAACATATGGCTGATGAGCAAATAAAGGAGGAACGGTCTGCCGTCCTGGAGTCCGAAGGGAATGCATCTTTCGGTGATTCGAAAAAGCCGGGCTACAAAAAGACGAAACTGGGGTGGATTCCGGTGGAGTGGGAGGTTTCGAGTATTGGACAATGTTCGGAATTACTATCCGGAGGAACTCCAAGAAAAAATGAAAAGAAGTATTGGGATGGAGAGATTCCATGGTATTCTGCTAAGGATTTAAAAAGTTTTCTTCTAAGGGATTCTCAAGATCACGTCACTGACAAAGGTGTAAAAAATGGAACAAAATTAGTCCCGAAAGGAACAATACTAATCTTGGTAAGAGGGATGATGCTTAATAGGGGTTTGCCACTTGGTATTATTACATCCAAAGCATCATTCAATCAAGATGTTAAAGCCTTAATCCCAAAACAGCAGGTTTGATACTTATTACCTTGCTTATTCCATTATCGTACGAAAGAACCGGTTATTAGGATTAGTAAACAGGTCTAGTCATGGTACTGGAAAAATAGAAACGTCGACTTTAAAAACATTCAAAATCCCCCTCCCCCCCTCCCCGAACAACGCCAAATCGCCGCCATCCTCTCCACCAGGGACCGGGCCATCGAACGGACGCAGGCGCTCATCGAAGCCAAAAAGGAACAGCAGAAGGGGCTGATGCAGCGGTTGTTGACGGGCAAGGTGCGGTTGCGGGGGTTTACAGAGCCATGGAAGGAAGTCCACCTGGGAGAGATATTTTCTGAAAGAAAAGAAACTGGATATGAAGACTTACCTCTGTTGGCAATTACCGCTGAGAAGGGAGTTATTTACCGGGATGAACTGGACAAGAAGGATACCTCCAACAGTGATAAGTCGAGATATAAAAGGATTTGCCCGGGGGATATTGGCTACAACACAATGAGACTATGGCAAGGCAGGTCTGCCGTTTCAGAGCTGGTGGGCATAGTAAGTCCGGCGTACACAATAGTCACTCCCAAACCAGGAGTTGACGTCAACTTCATGGGGGGCCTATTTCAGTTGCCGAGGACGATTCATTTGTTTTGGCGATTTTCTCAAGGATTGGTTGATGATACGCTGAATTGCAAGTATCCGAGCTTTGCTAAGGTCAAGGTTCATATTCCAGCATCTTACGAAGAGCAGCGGGCGATCAGCAATGTTCTTGATCTGGCGAATCAGGAAATCGCACTATTAAAAAAAGGCTCGGTTTTTTCAGAAATGAAAAAAAGGGGCTTATGCAGCAGTTGCTGAAAGGAAGGAAAAGAGTAACATTATAATCCAATGAATAAATATTGTTTTCTATGTATGCATGCTACATCGATGAAAGTGGACATTGTGGTGAAAGGTTTAATCCCAATCAACCGGTGGAAGTATTAGGTGGAGTTGTTACAGATTTGACCAAGCTTTTTAAAACAAATAGGGAGCATAATGGAATGCTTCGAATTTTAGAAGAAGAAGGAATTCCTGCTAACGAAGTAAAATCCTCCAATATTTACAGGGGGCGTGGAAATTGGAGAGGAGTCTCGCCAGAAAAAAGAAGTGAATTCATTAACGAACTATTGAATTGGGCAGTAGAGCGTTCCTGTAAGTTTGTAGTTTCTCCAATCGATAGCAAAAAATTCTTCGAAAGAAAAATGGACAATTGCCCTATTGCCCAAAAATTACGGTTCCCCTATGAGGCAGGTGCTTTCAATATTGTTTTGGCAGTTCAAAGAGACAAGAGTGGGACAAAAAAGAATAAGGGAAAGACACTAGTTGTATTTGATGAACAAGGAAAGCACGATAAAAATTTATCTGCACTTTTTGATGAAGATTTAAGTTACACAGATAGATATACCAAGTACGTATTGCCAAAAAGATCTAAAAAAATTCCACCACGATTGGAGGAAATTATTGACATTCCATTCTTTTCGAAGTCGCATATTTCTCCCTTGATTCAGGTTGCTGATTTGGGTGCATTTGTTGTCAATAAATATCTTCAGTTAACTGTTTACAATTGCTCGGAGAACTATCATGGAGAACTTGACGTCATAAAAGAGTGGTATGAAGTAATTGGAGAAAACCTGATTAGACATACGAATATCAATCCAAAAGAGAAAAATGATCCTCTTTGTGAATTTTATAGGGCTGTTAGACCAGATACTTGGAGCGCGAAGGATTGGTTTTGTCACAGAAAAGAAACTGAGGTATTATGATTGACACTCAGCTTCGCAGGAAGCCATTTCTTGAAAAATCCCGTCCTGAGGGAATTATTAAACCCGGGCCATACCTACCTGCCTCACAGAGAGGTTTGGGCAATGTCGGTAGGCAAAACTTCGTACGAATGGATGGTTGGAAGGCGCAGTTATTGACGAAAAACTTTGAAATAATTGCTTCTTCATCAATAAATCGTCAATAAAGAAGTGTCAGGGAAGCCACAAGGAATTATCTTAGAATACGCCCGCTACTACACTAAGAAGGATGCCCTTCAATGACCTGCCTGGGGTCGGATTTCATGCAGAGCAAAATGAAAGCTTCCACAAAAAGCCGTACCTTCAAAACGGGTCAAATACACAAGATATGATCAAGCAGATAGCCATCAGGGACTTTAAGAGTTACGGTGCGGCGGAGCTCAAGCTGGCGCCGCTCACGATAATGGTGGGCGCCAATGCTTCCGGCAAAAGCAATGCCCTGGAGGCGATCCGCTTTTTAAACTGGATGGCGCAGGGGCAAAAGCTGTCTTCGCTGCAATACTTAGTCAACGACAATGACCGGGTCGTGCGGGGAAGGATTGCAGACTTACCCCGGCGAGGCGCCAGCCAGTTTGGGTTGGGATGTACTTTAGAAGGCGCTGAAGCATATGATACCCTGGAAATAGGAATTGGGTTGCGGGAAAATGACGAATTGCATATTGACTACGAAAAAGTGTACAATCCCGACGAAGAGGGATATAACATATTGTACCAAAGCACAGGTCCAAGCCGGGGACAAAACACGCAGATCTACGTAGAGTACAATAATTTCGCCCGGGGAGGGCGAAAACCACAGATTCCTTGCACCGATCAAATAGGAGTTTTCCTCCAGTTGGAAAGCGCCGCCCGTTTCGCCAACGGGCATTCCAAAGCCAGCCGGTTGATTCCTAAGGTCGCCAAAAGTTTTGAAGAGCACTTGGCAGGCATCCTATTCCTGGATCCCGTTCCCCAAAAAATGCGGGATTACAGCTTCCTGTCAGAAAAAAGGCTGTTTGGTGACGGTAGCAATTTATCCACTGTGCTATATCACTTATGGAATAGTGAAGAGGAGAAGCAGCACAACAGAAGAATTATCCTGGATTTCATCAGCAGTTTACCGGAGCAGGATATTACGGACATGGATTTCCTAAAAGGTCCTCGCGGAGAAGTCATGGTCCGGCTGAAGGAAACCTTCGGCGGTGAGGATCGCTATTGCGATGCAGGACTGTTATCCGATGGCACCTTGCGTGTACTGGCCTTGGCGGCGGCATTGCTTTCAGCGCAGCCGGGAAGCATGGTTATTATTGAAGAAGTTGACAATGGGGTACATCCGAGCCGCGCATCTAAACTGTTGGAATCCATTAATGAAGTAGCCCGGGAAAAACAATTGGCTGTCTTGATTAGCAGCCATAATCCGGCATTATTAGACGCACTTCCCGATGAAGCGGTGCCGGATGTCGTGTTTTGCTACCGGGAAGTCGACTCCGGGCAGAGCCAGTTGGTGCGGATGCAGGATTTACCGGATTATCCGGAGCTGGTTGCGCAGGGGAGTCTAGGACAATTGCTCACAAAAGGAGTAATAGATCGATTTGTAAAGCATCATCTTAGTGATGAAGAGAAAAAACAAAAGGCTTTAGACTGGCTCGAATCCATCAAATAGTATAATTCCATGTCCTCGACCAAACCAGTCATCTGGATCATAGATACGTCTGTTTTCCTCAACGTTTTGGATGTCCCTCAATTTAACCAGGAAAGAGTTACCATTTTACAAGAATTGAAGGACCGCATCAAAAACGAAGATACCTTCCTGTTGCCGTTCGCTTCAATAATTGAAACCGGGAATCATATTGCTAAGATCAATAATGGAAATCAAAGAAGAAAATTTGCCCAAAAATTCTCCGAGGAAGTAAGAAAGTCTTTGGAAGGCGAATCTCCTTGGAGACCACTGGAGTTCCCCAAACCGGAAGATGTAAAACAATGGTTAGGTGATTTTCCCGATAGTGCCCAGCAGGAAAAAGGATTGGCTGATCATTTAATCATAAACCAATGGTAAGCACAGTGTAAAAAATTTGTAGCCTATATCGTAAAAATCTGGAGCTTGGATAAAGATCTCCAAGGATACGAATGTAATCATTGAGCCATGCACCCACCCAGCTTCCAGGAAGACCACCTCTCCCAAATCCCCGCCTTGCAGTTTCTGCAGAATCTGGGCTACACCTACCTCTCGCCGGAAGAAGCCCTGGCGATGCGGGGCGGCAAAACTTCTCCCGTGCTGCTGGAAGGTGTGCTCCGGAAGCAGCTGCAGCACATCAATCGCATCCAATACAAAGGAGCGGAGTACGCATTTAGCGAAAGCAATATACAGGCCGGCATTGCGGCGCTGAAAGACGTGCCCCTGCAGGAAGGCCTGATCGCCGCCAACGAGGCCGTTTACGACCTGCTCACCCTGGGTAAGGCCTTTGAGCAGACCATCGAGGGTGACAAAAAGAGCTATACGCTGCAATACATCGACTGGAAGAACTGGTTCAACAACGCCTTTCATGTCACCGAGGAATTCAAGGTGCAGCGGGCCGGCAGCCGGGAGCACTACGTACCGGATGTCGTCCTGTTTGTCAACGGCATCCCGCTGGTGGTCATTGAGTGCAAACGCCCGGATATCAAGCAGCCCGTCAGCCAGGCCATCTCCCAGCATTTGCGTAACCAGCAGGAGGACGGTATCCGGCTACTCTACGCCTACTCTCAGGTGCTGATGAGCCTGGCGGTCAACGACGCCTCCTACGCCACCACCGCCACCAGGGAAAAATTCTGGTCGAAATGGAAAGAACAGTTCGATACGGAACCGGAAAAGCAGCAGTTCGAGACGGCTGTCGCCGAGATAAAGAACAAGCCCCTGGATGACCGGCAAAAGCAGCAGCTTTTCGAGCAACGGATGGCTTACGTCCGGCGCAATTATGAAAAAGCGGCGGCCTTTGAGCGGGTCATCACGGAGCAGGACCGATACCTCTACGCCCTCTGCCGTCCCAGGCGGCTGCTGGACCTGATCTTCAATTTCATCGTCTACGACGCCGGTATCAAAAAGATCGCCCGCTACCAGCAGTATTTCGCCATCAAGAAGACCATGCAGCGGGTGCGGGTGCTGGAAGACGGCCGGAGAAAAGGCGGCGTCATCTGGCACACCCAGGGCAGCGGCAAGTCGCTCACCATGGTCATGCTGGCGCAGGCCGTCGCGCTCGACCCCTCGATCCGGAACCCCAAGATCGTCATCGTCACCGACCGGGTGGACCTGGACGATCAGATCTACCGCACTTTTATGAAATGTCAGATTCCCGTTATGCAGGCCAGGACGGGCAAGCACCTGATCGAACTGCTGAACAACAAGAGCGATGCAGTGGTGACCACCATCATCAACAAGTTCGATACGGCCGTCAACCGGGCCAAAAAGCCTTTCGAGTCGCCCAATATTTTCGTGCTGGTCGACGAGGGGCACCGGTCGCAGTACGGCATTTTTAACATCAATATGGAAAAGACCTTTCCCAACGGCTGCTTTGTGGCGTTTACGGGGACGCCGCTGCGGAAAAAAGAAAAGAATACCGCCAAGAAATTCGGCGGCCTCATCGATCAGTACACGGTAGATCAGGCGGTGGAGGACAAGGCCGTGGTGCCCCTTCTGTACGAGGGCCGTCATTCGCTGCAGGAGGTCAACGAGCGTCCGGTCGACGCTTATTTTTCGAAGGTCGCGGAGCCGCTCACCGAATACCAGCGGGCCGATCTGAAGAAAAAATACAGCCGCACCGATCAGCTGAACGAAGCCGAGCAGAAAATTTATTCCATCGCCTGGGACATCAGCGAACACTACCGGAAGGCGTCCGCCGGCACCGACTGGAAAGGGCAGCTGGTAACGCCGGGCAAGGCCGCCGCGATCAAATACAAAAAGTACCTGGATGAAATCGGATGGGTATCCTCCGAAGTCTTAATTTCGCCGCCCGATACGCGGGAGGGAGAAGAAAGCGCCTACGACGAATCGAGCGATGAGGTCAAGCGTTTCTGGAAGAGCAAAATGGATGAATTCGGCGGCAGCCCCAAAAAGTATGAGAAATACCTGATCAACCGCTTCAAGTACGACGACGAACCCGAAATCATCATCGTCGTCGACAAGCTGCTGACCGGGTTCGACGCGCCCCGCAACACCTTTTTATACCTTACCCGGAACCTGAAAGAACACACCCTGCTGCAAGCCATCGCCAGGGTCAACCGCGTTCATCCCGGAAAGGACTACGGCGTTATCATTGATTACTACGGCGTATTAAAACAACTGGACGAAGCCCTGCGCACCTATTCCAGTTTCCAGGATTTTGACGCCGAAGACCTGGAGTTGACCGTGGTGAACATTTCAGAAGAAATCAAAAAGCTGCCACAGGCCCACTCGGAGCTTTGGGACCTGTTCAAGGGCGTTTCCAATAAATACGACGAGCCGGCCTACGAGGAAGCGCTCCGCGACGAAGCCATACGGATCGTATTTTATGATAAGCTGAGCAAATACGCCCGTCTGCTGAAGCTGGCCCTGTCGAGTATCGAATGGCACAATACTACGCCGGAAAAAGAAATGGACCGCTACAAATACGACCTCGGGTTCTTTTCCAAACTCCGGCAATCCGTCCGGCAGCGCTTTGCCGATGCGGTGGATTTCAAATCTTACGAAAAGCAGATTCAAAAGCTGATCGATAAGCACGTCACTTCCCACGAGGTGAAGCCGATCACGGAGTTGGTCAACATCTTCGACAAGGAAAAATTCGAAGAGGAGGTGGAAAAGATCGTCGGCGCCGCCGCCAGGGCCGACACCATCGCCCACCGCACCGACAAACACATCAACGAAAAGATGGAGGAAGATCCGGCCTTCTACAAGAAGTTTTCGGAACTGCTCAAAGAGACCATCAAGGCCTACGAACAAAAGCGGATTTCGGAAGCCGAGTATCTGAAGCGGGCCAAGGAAATCGAAGAATCGGTACGCAACCGGACCGGTAGCGATATCCCCCGGAAACTGAAGGGCCGGGAAATCGCCCAGGCCTTTTACGGGATCACCTTCGAATCTATTAAATCGAAAATAGCGGAGGAGGAACTGGCCCGGTCCGTCGCCGCGGACGCCGGTGTGGGGATTGACGACCTGGTCTGTGAAATTGTCCTGGACAATGGCCGGCCGATCGTTGACTGGAAAGACAACTCCAACCTCATCGGCCGCCTGGAAATCGCCATCGGCGATTTTATGATGGACCACATTCGCGATAAATACGAGGTCAGCCTCTCCTTCGGCGATATCGATGAAATTGCTTCGAAGAGTATTGAGGTAGCTAAGTTGAGGTACAAATAATTCCCCCTATGTGCGAGCACCGGATTCAATTCGGATCGAAGGAAATCGTCTTCGACCTGAAATACCAGGAACGAAAATCTTTGGGCATCACGGTCCATCCGGACAGAAGCGTCACCGTCAAGGCCCCGGTGAATGCGGCGATGGACAAAATCCTGTCCAAGGTACGCAAACGCGCTCCCTGGATACTGAAGCAACAAAGCTTTTTCCTGTCTTTCGAGCCGCTGACGCCGCCCCGTCAATACATCAGCGGGGAAACTCACTTGTACCTCGGCAGGCAGTACCGGTTGAAGATTTATGAATCACGGGAAGAGGCGGTCAAGTTAAAACGGGGCTTCCTGGAAGTCTACACCAGGAACAAATCACAGGCGAAGCCCTTGGTGCTCGACTGGTATAAGCGTCGAGCCGAAATAAAATTCCCGGAAATCGCCGAAAAGTGGATCGAGCGGTTTAAAAAATACGGTGTCAAGCCATCCGCCTTTGTCATCAAGTGGATGGAAAAGCGCTGGGGGAGTTGTACCCCCAAAGGCAAAATTATCCTGAATGTGGAACTGATGCGGGCGCCCAGGGGCTGCATCGAGTATGTGATCGTACACGAGCTTTGTCATCTGGTTCACCATAATCACAGCGCCGCCTTTTTTGAATTGCAGACGAAGGAGATGCCGGATTGGAGGAGGTGGAAGGAGCGGCTGGAAAGGGTGTTGGCGTAACAAAAAAGGCTCCCAAAAGGAAGCCTCTTAAAACTTAGACAGGGGGCTTGATGGCGCCCTTTCGGGGCGAAACGCATCAAGTCTGCCTGCCTTTTCATCTTTGGTTGGGCAATTTTCAGTAAGATAACAGAATAATGGGAAGTAGTCAATAGCCGCCTAAGTTTTTAACAGCTCGTTTGCGTAAGATGCATAGGCGTCGCTGAAAAGCGAACCCTTGCTAAAGTTGCAACAGTTCCCAACTGTCAAGGAATACTTTACTATTACCAGGCAGAGCATATTCCTCTTGGAAATCACGATGAAAACTGTTTTGCCGTCTATCCGGGAAAGGAAGAATTGGTAGGCTTATCTGGGAAAGCGTAGTGGGCGCCGCCAGCAGTTCCTGCCCAAAATTCCGGGAGCGCCCATTCGACGCTCTAATCCGCCTGTTTCACCTCCCTGGCCTCCGGACCTTTGGGCCCTTTTCCGACCTCAAAGACCACCCGGTCGTTGTCGTTGATCTCATCGACCAGGTTGTTGGCGTGCACGAAGAAACTTTCCTTCGTCTCTTTGTCTTCGATGAATCCGTACCCTTTGTCTTCGTTGAAAAACTTGACGACGCCTGAGCGCAGGAAGTTGGGCTGATCAGACTTTTCCTGGGAGGGGATGCCGATGACGATATCTTCAGCTTTGACTTTTACCTTTTTGGAGGGGTCGGGTGGAGTGGGAGAGAGGTTGCCGTTCTCATCGAGGTACATGAATTCTTCGCTTGTTTTGCCCTCGTTTTTCCGTTGGGCTCTTCTTTCGGCTTTTTCTTTTTTCTTCTTTCTTTTTTTCTTTTCGCGTTCTTTCTTCTGGAAGCTATCCGCCATATTAGTGTTTTAAATAAATAAATAGATGCGTCAGATTCAGAGTTAAGCGGATAGTCTGTTTGTCAAAATACCAGATTAAGCCTGAAAATTTATAATCGACTGTAAAGGTACGTAATATTATGTGAAGTAACGATTAATTAAAGCTATCCCACCTTATCTTTTCGCTTTTCCAGCACCTTTTGTATCACCTCTTCGTAAGAGCGCTTTTCTTTAAGCTGCCGGCGTGTTTCCATGTCCTCATATTCTTTTTTCAGCCCGAGGTAGAGGCTGTAGCAGAACACGAGCAGCAGGATGGTAAAAGGCAGGCCGGTGGTCAGCGCTGCCGTACGCAGGGCGCCGAGCCCTCCGCCGATGAGCAGGGTAGCCGCGACGCCGCCTTCCGACAGGGCCCAGAAGATGCGCTGGCCGACCGGCGCGTCGAGCTTTCCGCCGGAGGTGATGCTGTCGATGACCAGGGAGCCGGAGTCGGAGGAGGTGACGAAGAAGCTGGTCACCAGGGTGATACCGATGAGCGAGGTGAGTGTTGACCAGGGGAATACCTAAATTTTTCTTAGCTTTCTGACCTTTACTTTTTTAACAAAACGAATGACCATGCCACGAATTTTGCTTCTCCCAATCCTTTTTCTATTCTTTGCCGCCATTGCAACCGGCCAGGAATCCTCTTCCGATACAGCAAATATCCCAGAAGCAGAAGTCTCCCTCACTCAGCAAAGCGTCACCATCAACGGTGAGCGCATCGGGCTGACTGCCCGCGCCGGCACCCTGCAGCTGCGCGATGAAAACAACAAGCCCGTCGCCCTTTTCGGCTTCACGAGCTATACCAAGGATGACGGCGACCCGGACCGCCCCATCGTCTTTGCCTACAACGGCGGGCCCGGCTCTTCCTCTTTCTGGCTGCACATGGGCGTGCTGGGGCCCAGGCGGATCGTGGTTGAAGATCCGGAATATACCCCGGCCGCGCCCTACAATCTGGTTAATAACGAATATTCCATTCTCGACGTAGCCGACCTGGTGATGATGGATCCCGTCGGCACCGGCCTGAGCGTGCCGGTGGGTGAGGCCGAATTCAAGGATTTCTGGGGTGTCGACCAGGATATCCGCAGCGTCAGTCGCTTCATCACCCAGTACCTGATCGAATACGGGCGGCTCAATTCGCCTAAGTACCTGCTCGGCGAAAGCTACGGCACCTTCCGCAACGCCGGCGTGATGAACTACCTGCTTAACCAGGGGATCGCCCTGAACGGCGTGATCATGGTCTCGGCGGTCTTTGATTTGCGTACGCTGCTCTTTCCGCCCAACGACGATCTGCCCTACATCGTGCATTTTCCCACCTATGCCGCTGCGGCCTGGTACCACGATAAAATCGCTGATAAGCCGGCCGATCTGGAGGTCTTCCTAACGGAGGTACGCACCTTCACCGAGGAAGAATACATGCCGGCCCTGTTCAAAGGAGATGGACTGACCGAAGAAGCGAAAATAAGCATGGCCGAACAACTGGCTGCCTATTCCGGCCTCAGCGCCGACTACTGGCATAAGGCCGATCTGCGAGTAACAAACGGGGAGTTCTTCCAGGAATTGCTTCGCGATGAAGGAATGACCGTAGGGCGACTGGATTCCCGCTTTATCGGCATCAACCAGGACCTGCTGGGGCAGTCGGCTGATTACGACCCTCAGAGCTCAGCGATATCACCGGCCTATATTACGGGTTTTCTGCACTATTTCCATAATGACCTGGGCGTGGATAAAAAGCATAACTACACCATCACCGCCGGCCGCCGGGAAGGATTTCAGTGGGACTGGAGCCATCAGGGCAATACCTTCTGGAATGCCTCCGCCGCCATCAACACCGGCATCGATATGGCGGAAGCGATGACGAAGGACCCGAATGTAAAAGTGCTGATCCTGAACGGCTACTACGATATCGCCACGGTGTTCTACGGCGTGGAGCACAGCATCAATCACCTCGGATTGTCCCCGGAAATCAAGGACAATATCATCATGAAGTACTACGAGGCGGGGCATATGATGTATACCCATCAGCCATCACTGGAGCAGTTCAAGGAGGACGTGGCGGGCTTTATCCGATCTGCTTCGGAGTGATCTCGTACCGGCGAATTTATTCGCCGCCACAGGATAATATGACAGCCGAGTGGATGTCACATAACTAAAACCGCAAAGCGGTTAGCAGAAGAATCTACCGCAAAGGCCGCCAGGAAACGCAAAGCGTTTCTGTCTTTGCGTCCCTTTGCGTCCTTTGCGGTAGAAAATTTAACAGGTTTGGCGGTGAAGTGACTGATGAGACAACCGCTGAAACCTCCTTTTTTGTATCTGACTGGTAAGTGCACGTTTTTGACGGCGAATAAATTCGCCGGTACGCGGTACATGCACGTCAATTCCCCTGCACGCCCGTCTTCAGTCCCTCGATCGGCGGCGGGCCTTCGGGAATCATGCCTTTGTATTCATAGTCTCCTTTGCGCTCTTTGAATTCCGCTTTCACTTTTTGGCGCAGTTCCTCATCCTCAAACAGGTCGACCATTGTCATCGACAGGGCTTTGGCGGCGTAGAGCATGCCCTTATGGCCGATCGACATGCCGCCGCAGGCCACCACCGCCCAGGAGTGCCAAGGTGTGCCCTTGGGAGCGGTGGTAGCCCCCAGGCGTATAACGGGCACGACGAAACTGACGTCGCCTACATCCGTCGAGCCGCCCATAGGGTGCTCCTGCGTTTCTTCCAGCGGTTCGATGACCGATTCGATGCCCACAACCTCGCTGTCGGTGGCTTCCTGGATTTTTTTGGCGAAAGCCTGCTCCTTATCCGTGTATTCGATAGGGCCCAGGTGCTCGAGGTTCTGCTGCAGTCGGGCGCCGCCCGTGCGGTTGACCAGCACCTCGTGGATGCCGGAGATCAGCGACACCTTGTGATCGACATCGGCCATGATGGCGGCGCCTTCGGCCATGCGTTCCACCTGTTTCCACACTTTTTCCATCCCCGCGCGCTTGGTGTCGCGCACGCGCACCCAGATACGAGAGTAGTCGGGCACCACGTTGACCACCTGGCCGCCATCCTGAATGTGGTAGTGAATACGCACGGTGG
Organism: uncultured Saprospiraceae bacterium; assembly: GCA_964632995.1. Classification (GTDB taxonomy): domain Bacteria; phylum Bacteroidota; class Bacteroidia; order Chitinophagales; family Saprospiraceae; genus CAZWDL01. The sequence continues at coordinate 5,828 of CAZWDL010000083.1, read as the reverse complement.
GCTTGACGTGCTCGCGGTAGTAGTTGATGCCGGTGCTGTACAGCTCGAGGGCGTCGGAGGCACTGCGGCCATTCCAGGGATCGCCCGAGGCATGGGCCGCCTGTCCGTAGAACTCGACCATGAAGTCGACCAGCGCCAGGCTGCTCTGCACATCGGCCTTGGTTTCGTCGCTCGGATGCCAGTCCATCACCACGTCGACATCGTCGAAGAGGCCGGCGCGCACCATCCACAGCTTGCCGAAGAATTTCTCTTCGGCCGGCGTGCCGTAAAAACGGATGGTGCCCTTCAGTTCACCCGATTCAATGAGCTCCTTGATGGCCGTGGCGGCGCCCAGTGAAGCCACCCCGAAGAGGTTGTGCCCGCAGCCGTGGCCGGGCGCGCCGGCTTCCAACGGATCTTTGGTCGGTACCGTCTTTTGCGACAGCCCCGGCAGGGCGTCAAACTCACCCAGAATGCCGATCACCGGCGAACCGGAGCCATATTCGGCTACGAAGGCGGTGGGCATCTCAGCTACGCCCCGCTCGACGCGAAAACCCTGGGCTTCAGCAAAATCAGAAAGTGCCTCTGCCGACTGGCTTTCCTGAAAGGCGATCTCGGCGTAGGACCAGATCTTGTCGCTCAGATCCGTAAGTTGATCAGACTTTTCTTCAATGGAAGTAATCACGGCCTGCTTCTTTTTGCCGAAAGGCAGCTTATCCTGGGAATAAATAAGCGGGAGCAGACCTAAACATAGCAGCGTAGTGGTAAAAATAGTCTTCATGCGATAGGAAATTTTAGTGAAGCCCATAAGATAGGAAAAAGGAAAGCGGAAAGCGGAATTCCGACTTCCGCTTTCCCCCTTCCGACTTCCGCTTTCCCCCTTCCGACTTTGAATCAGTCTTCCCGGCACACTGTACCGCCGTTCTCGTCAAAGACGATCTCTACGTCGTCACCGCTGTCGGATTCCAGTTCTACTTTAAACTGCAGGCTGCCGTCGGCGAATTCGTATTGCTCAATGTCATCATCGTCAATGTCGTAGCTTGAGAAATCAGTTTCGATGGTGGCGATGACGGCGTCGGGCAGGTCGTCCTCAGAGATTTCGGTGGCGGCGAAAATGAATTCCCAGTCGAGGCTGAAGTAGAGGTCTACGTCCGGGCCGTTGCCGTCTTCCAGTTCCACCTCGTAGAACTCCTGGTCGTCACAGATATCCTCTTTTTCAACGCTTTCGATGTCGTAGCTGCCGTAGTTGTCGTTGATGAAGTCGCGAACGCTTTGCGGCAGGTTATCGTCACCGGCACCGTCGTTACTACCGTTGTCATCCTCACTATCGTCGTCGTCATCGTCGTCGGTGCAGAAGATGGTGCCGTCGGCGTTGAACACAATATCGATGTCGTCGCCGTCGCCGTTCAGCGGTTCCAGTTCTACTTCGTACCGGAGGCTGCCGTCGGCGAATTCGAAGCGCTCGATATCGTCGTCGTCATCGTCGCCGATGCGGTAATCAGCGAAGTCATTTTCGATGGCGGCGATAACGGCATCCGGCAGATCGTCGAGGGTGATTTCGACGGCTGCGAACAAAAACTTGCCGTCGAGGTCGAAGTAGAGGTCCACATCTGGGCCGGGACCGTCTTCCAGTTCTACTTCAATAGCGGGAATATCGTCGCAGTAGTCTTCCAGTTCGGCATTCTCAATGTCGTAGTCGTCGTAATTGTCGTCGATATAATCCCGGGCCTCTACCGGCAGATCGCTCGGGGAGATGTTGGGCCGGAAGTCATCCTCATCGTCGCCGAAGATATCGCAGCTGGAGAAGGTGATCAACAGGGCCAGCAAGGGCAGTGAAAACTTTAATAGTCTCATGGAAAAATGGTTTAAGATTAAATGGTTAATGGTTAAACAGTATGATTTTTCGGATTATGATCGCTTCGTTCGTGTTACCCGACAGCCAGTAGACGCCGGCGGGCATTTTGGGTCGCTGGAGGTAATAAAGGTTCCGGTCTATTTGCCGGGCCTCTATGGGGATGCTTTTTCCCAGGTTATTGATCAGGCGGAATGCTTGTATAGGTTGCTGTGTTTCCACGTACAGCTCCCGTCCGGCGGGGTTGGGGTAGACCCGGAAGCTCTGTTCGGAGGCAGGAGTCTTCGTGGAAACGATTTCATCCCGGCTAATGATAATCCGGGCCGTATCGGGCGTCACCGGAGTGGACTCCAGGTTGGCATTGATGAGCCGGACACTATCGATGCGGAGGATAAAGGTGTCGATCTCCAGCCCGACGATAATATCTTCGATAACGATGGAGAAGCGACCGAATTCCCCGGGCCCTACCGGTACTGTCTGTTGATTAGTACGGGTGATGGCGAGTTCTGCCATTCCTTGTCCGTCGTCATCAATAAATATTTCTTGCACCGTCGAGCCGTCGGCATTAATCCAGCTGTTTTCTACCAGGTCGAAGTCCGGCCCGTCGTCGCCCTCCAGCAATCCGGTAGTATAGCTGAGTTGCATGGCGATGCCGTAAAAGTCGGTTATGGGTTGCCGGCTGTCGTCCAGGCTCAGCCCAATGTTGACGATGGCGCCTTCCTGCACGATTTCTGCATCGGGCTGCAGGCGCAGGCGGGGCGCCGTACCGGGGGCGGCATTGTCGTAGGTGTCGGGGGTAACCGTGCCGTGAGTCAGGCCGAAGTTATCCTCAATAGCGTCGTCAAAGTCGTCGTCATCAACTACACCGCTTCCGTCGCAGTCGGCGTAAGCGTAATTGACGCCGTCGGGGAAGCTCTGTGACCACAGGGGCGGTAGGGGTTGCGCCTGCCATTCGCCGGATACTTCGACGCGCTGCGGGCCGGTACTCCCGATCGCTGTTCCCCAGTACAGCAGGTCGATCCCATTGACGATGCCGTTGTTATTCACATCGCCGGGCCAGACAGACTGGGCGGCGAGGGGCTGAAAAAACAGGAGGCCGAAAACGACGGCTGCGAGGTAGTGGGCTTTCATCGTGTTGTGTTTCTTTATGATCACAATACAAACATAAGGGTCAGGATGGTGACTATCAAATACATTTTTTCGATATTGTCACAGGCGAAAATCTTCTTGTTAGCTGTCGAAGCCAATGTTTGGAGTGAAAACACCTTAAAAGCATGCGTTTTTTCATACAATTTATTAAATTTGTTAATTTGAAATAATATTTTGTCGGTGTAATTACTCGATTGTCAAAAAAGAAACAGCGGGGAAAATGGAAAAAAGTAAAGTCGTTCATCTGTTACGGTCCTTGGATGCTTCCGAACTGGAATCTTTGGAACGCTTCGTCGACTCTCCCTATTACAACCAGGAAGAGCCGGTGTTGCGCTTGTTCCGGCTGTTGAAGAGGTTCTATCCGGCTTTCGAGGCACCGGAACTGAACAAAAAATCCGTTTTCCAAAAGGTTTTTCCGGGGCAGACTTACGACGACAAACAGCTGCGTTACCTGATGAGTGACCTCAACAAGCTGGCCGAACAGTTTTTAGGGGTGCAGGAATTGGAACAGACTCCTTACCGGGCAACGCTCGCTCAGTTGGAGCGCCTTTCGGCAAAAGGATTGGACAAAGGATATCGTCAGGTGGCACGGAACCTGAAGAAGGAGTTGGAAAATCCAAGGGTGGACAGCAGTGATTATTTTTTGATCCGGCTGGAATGGTCGGAGCTCCGGGAGCGTGATTTTCAGCGACAGCGCCTCCGAAGGTTTGATCCCAGTATTCAGCAGGCTGCGGAAAACCTGGATCGCTTCTACTTCCTGCATCGCCTGAAACTGGCCTGTGCCATGCTCGACCGTCAGGCGATCGTGCAGGCGGATTACGAGCTGAACCTTTCACCGGCATGGATCCGGCACCTGGAAGAACAATCTTTTTTCAACGAGCCCATCATCCGGGTTTACTACGCGATATTTCAGGCGCTGCAGAACGAAGAGGAAGAACAGCATTTTACCACGCTGAAGGCTTATCTGCAAGAGGGTGCGTTGTCCCTCGCTTCCCGGGACCTGAAGGACATTTATCTGTTCACTATCAATTATTGCGCCCGGAAGATCCGGCAGGGCAAGGAGCATTACGCCACCGAAGCGCTGGCGCTCTATCGTTCGGGCATCGAATCAGCGGTACTGATTGACGAAGGCGTATTGTCTCCCTGGGCGTTTACCAATGTGGTTAAGCTTTCCCTGCGCTTGCAGCATTATGGCTGGATAGAAACATTCATCCGGGACTATGCGCCGAAATTACCGGAAGACTTTCGCGACAATGCCCTGCACTACAACCTGGCGGAACTTTATTATTACACCGATCGCCTTTTGGAAGCCCAGGAGCATCTAAATCAGGTCGTTTTTTCCGATTTGAATTACTACCTGGGCGCCCGGGTGATGCTGGCTAAGATCTATTTTGAGACGGATCAGGAAGAGCCCTTACTTTCCCTGATTTCCTCGTTCACCATATTTTTGAAGCGGAATAAGAAGGTGTCCAGCGAGTTAAAACACACCTATCTCAATTTCTGCCGGCTTCTTTTCCAGATCGTGCGCCGATCGCCCTCCAGGATGAAGCAATTGAAAGAAGAGATCCGCTCCACCGAACTGCTGACCGACCGGGAGTGGTTGTTGCGGATGTGCGAGCGGGTGGGGACTAAATAACCGCCATTCTCTTTTCGCAGCTCAGCGCCGTTTTTCTAACGCACCTCTTCGGCTTTCAAGGGCAGGATGTCCCGCTTGCTGAAAGAAGCCAACCCCCGCTATCAACTACCTTTCCTCTGCCAAGCCCTGCCTGCCTGCGAACAGCGTACTTCGAAAAGCCGTTTTACTCTCGATCCTTCCTCTTTTTCCAAAACCCTCCTATCTTAATGGAATATTCAGCGCCTAAAACTAAATACCTATGTCCCTAGCCTTACTCGCCCTGCTGGCCTTCATTCCCATACTGCTGGCCGGCGTCCTGTTGGTTGGTTTCCGTATGCCCGCCCGCACGGCCATGCCGGTGTCCTTTCTGGTAACGGTGACCATTGCCTGTATGGGGTGGGCGTATCCCTTCCGGGAAATAGCTGCCTCATCGATTCAGGGTTTGTTTATCACCTTCGATATCCTCTACATCATTTTTGGGGCCATATTATTGCTGAACATCCTGACTTACTCCGGCGGCGTGACGGTTATCCGGCGCGGCTTCCGGTCGATCAGCCCCGACCGGCGGATACAGGTGGTGATCATCTGCTGGTTGTTCGGATCCTTTATCGAGGGGGCGGCCGGTTTCGGTACGCCCGCCGCCATTGTGGCGCCCCTGCTCGTGGCCCTGGGTTTTCCCGCTATGGCCGCCGTGATGCTGGGGATGATGATACAAAGCACGGCGGTCACCTTCGGTGCGGTAGGCACGCCGGTGCTGGTAGGCATCCGCGGTGGCCTGCAGCATCCCGAACTCGAAGCCAAGCTGGCGGCGATGGGCCTCGACTTTGCGGATTACCTGCAGTTGGTGACCAACAATGTGGTCGTCTTGCACGCCATCGCCGGCATGGTGATTCCCACCTTTATGGTGGTGATGATGACGCGCTTCTTTGGTCCCAACCGCTCCTGGCGGGAAGGGCTGGAGATATTGCCCTTTACCCTGTTCGGCGGACTGGCCTTCACCGTTCCCTATGCGCTGACCGGCTATTTTCTCGGTCCGGAGTTTCCCTCCTTACTGGGCGCCCTGGTGGGCATGGCCATCGTAGTGCCGCTCGCCCGCTCCGGTTTTTTACAACCCAAGCACCACTGGGAGTTTCCGGAGCGCGGGGAATGGCCGGCTCCCTGGTTCGGCACGATCAATATTGACATCAAGGACGAGTCGGCGCCCGCCCACCTTACGCCCATCAAAGCCTGGGC